>NZ_CP083451.1:2032500-2710000 GCF_020080045.1 Comamonas odontotermitis | reverse complement strand
AAGACGTGATAGCCTGCGAAAAGCTTCGGGGAGCTGGCAAATAAGCATTGATCCGGAGGTATCTGAATGGGGGAACCCACCTAGCAATAGGTATCACTGAGTGAATACATAGCTCAGTGAAGCGAACCTGGAGAACTGAAACATCTAAGTACCCAGAGGAAAAGACATCAACCGAGATTCCGATAGTAGTGGCGAGCGAATTCGGAGAAGCCTTGCAGTGATAGTCAGTGTGTTAACAAAACGGAATGGAAAGTCCGGCCATAGTGGGTGATAGCCCCGTATGTGAAAACGCATTGGTGGTACTAGGCTGCAGACAAGTAGGGCGGGGCACGAGAAACCCTGTCTGAACATGGGGGGACCATCCTCCAAGGCTAAATACTCATCATCGACCGATAGTGAACAAGTACCGTGAGGGAAAGGCGAAAAGAACCCCGGGAGGGGAGTGAAATAGATCCTGAAACCGCATGCTTACAAAAAGTCGGAGCCCTTAGGGGTGACGGCGTACCTTTTGTATAATGGGTCAGCGACTTACATTCAGTGGCAAGCTTAACCGAATAGGGAAGGCGTAGAGAAATCGAGTCCGAATAGGGCGACAAGTCGCTGGGTGTAGACCCGAAACCAAGTGATCTATCCATGGCCAGGATGAAGGTGCCGTAACAGGTACTGGAGGTCCGAACCCACTAGTGTTGCAAAACTAGGGGATGAGCTGTGGATAGGGGTGAAAGGCTAAACAAACTTGGAAATAGCTGGTTCTCTCCGAAAACTATTTAGGTAGTGCCTCAAGTATTACCTGCGGGGGTAGAGCACTGTTTAGGCTAGGGGGTCATGGCGACTTACCAAACCTATGCAAACTCCGAATACCGCAGAGTACAGCTTGGGAGACAGAGCACCGGGTGCTAACGTCCGGACTCAAGAGGGAAACAACCCAGACCGCCAGCTAAGGTCCCTAAAACGGGCTAAGTGGGAAACGAAGTGGGAAGGCTAAAACAGTCAGGATGTTGGCTTAGAAGCAGCCATCATTTAAAGAAAGCGTAATAGCTCACTGATCGAGTCGTCCTGCGCGGAAGATGTAACGGGGCTAAGCCAGTTACCGAAGCTGCGGATGTGCAATTTATTGCACGTGGTAGGAGAGCGTTCTGTAAGCCTGAGAAGGTGTCTGGTAACGGATGCTGGAGGTATCAGAAGTGCGAATGCTGACATGAGTAGCGTTAAAGCGGGTGAAAAGCCCGCTCGCCGTAAGCGCAAGGTTTTCTACGCAACGTTCATCGGCGTAGAGTGAGTCGGCCCCTAAGGTGAGGCAGAGATGCGTAACTGATGGGAAACAGGTCAATATTCCTGTACCGATGTGTAGTGCGATGTGGGGACGAAGAAGGTTAGCTCAGCCAACTGTTGGATATGTTGGTTCAAGCCTGTAGTCGTGCTCGGTAGGCAAATCCGCCGGGCTAAGATGAGGGGTGATAACGGGTCTGCTTGCAGACGAAGTGAGTGATACCCAGCTTCCAGGAAAAGCCACTAAGCTTCAGCTACACACGACCGTACCGCAAACCGACACTGGTGCGCGAGATGAGTATTCTAAGGCGCTTGAGAGAACTCAGGAGAAGGAACTCGGCAAATTGACACCGTAACTTCGGGAGAAGGTGTGCCGCAAGTAGGTGAAGTTGAACAAATGGAGCCCAAAGCGGTTGCAAAGAATAGGTGGCTGCGACTGTTTAATAAAAACACAGCACTCTGCAAACACGAAAGTGGACGTATAGGGTGTGACGCCTGCCCGGTGCTGGAAGATTAAATGATGGGGTGCAAGCTCTTGATTGAAGTCCCAGTAAACGGCGGCCGTAACTATAACGGTCCTAAGGTAGCGAAATTCCTTGTCGGGTAAGTTCCGACCTGCACGAATGGCGTAACGATGGCCACACTGTCTCCTCCTGAGACTCAGCGAAGTTGAAATGTTTGTGATGATGCAATCTCCCCGCGGAAAGACGGAAAGACCCCATGAACCTTTACTGTAGCTTTGTATTGGACTTTGAACAGATCTGTGTAGGATAGGTGGGAGGCTTTGAAGGGTGGATGCTAGTTCACCTGGAGCCGACGTTGAAATACCACCCTGGTGTGTTTGAGGTTCTAACCTTGGTCCATGATCTGGATCGGGGACAGTGCATGGTAGGCAGTTTGACTGGGGCGGTCTCCTCCCAAAGCGTAACGGAGGAGTTCGAAGGTACGCTAGTTACGGTCGGACATCGTGACGATAGTGCAATGGCATAAGCGTGCTTAACTGCGAGACTGACAAGTCGAGCAGATGCGAAAGCAGGACATAGTGATCCGGTGGTTCTGTATGGAAGGGCCATCGCTCAACGGATAAAAGGTACTCTGGGGATAACAGGCTGATACCGCCCAAGAGTTCATATCGACGGCGGTGTTTGGCACCTCGATGTCGGCTCATCTCATCCTGGGGCTGTAGTCGGTCCCAAGGGTATGGCTGTTCGCCATTTAAAGAGGTACGTGAGCTGGGTTTAAAACGTCGTGAGACAGTTTGGTCCCTATCTTCCGTGGGCGCTGCAGATTTGAGAGAGCCTGCTCCTAGTACGAGAGGACCGGAGTGGACACACCTCTGGTGTATCGGTTGTCACGCCAGTGGCATTGCCGAGTAGCTAAGTGTGGAAGAGATAACCGCTGAAAGCATCTAAGCGGGAAACTCGTCTCAAGATGAGATCTGCCGGGGGCTTGACCCCCTAAAGAGTCGTTCTAGACCAGGACGTTGATAGGTTGGGTGTGGAAGCGCAGCAATGCGTTAAGCTAACCAATACTAATTGCTCGTGCGGCTTGACCCTATAACTTTGATGATCCCTCCCTTAGATGGGATGCATGCAAAGACACTGCAACTGCAGTTATGCCCAAAGCGCAATCAAATTTAGCTGATAAGACTCTATGAATTCGCTGCGCTGCCTAACAAACCTGGCAGCAAAGCAAAAAGTTATGCCTGATGACCATAGCAAGTTGGTACCACTCCTTCCCATCCCGAACAGGACAGTGAAACGACTTCGCGCCGATGATAGTGCGGATTCCCGTGTGAAAGTAGGTCATCGTCAGGCTTTTATTCCCAAACCCCCTCAGTCTTCGACTGCGGGGGTTTTGCTTTTATTGCTTGCTATGCTCGATGCATGGTTCAAAAGGGTTTGATATGCAGTTGCAAGATATGTTGTACTCGCAAGGCTTTGGAATTCGCCGTGTGTGTTCGGGTCTGGTACAGCAAGGTTGGGTGCAGTTATGGAGTCGCGATACCGGAGAGTGGTTGCAGGTGACGGATTCGACTGCAGAAGTAGAGCCGGAGGGCCTGCGCTTCAAGGTTCAAGGCGTTGAGTGGGAGTACCACGCGTTAGGCTACGTTCTGCTGAACAAGCCTGTTGGAACGGAATGCTCGCAAAAGCCATCGTCCTATCCAAGTATCTATACCTTGTTGCCAGCGCCGCTGCGTAATCGCCCCAATAAGAATGCCATTCAAGGTGTGCAGGCGGTGGGGCGTCTCGATCAAGACACGACGGGCATGCTGCTTCTGAGTGATGATGGTCAGTTCATTCATCGCATGAGTTCTCCGAAGAAGCACGTGCCCAAGGTGTACCAGGTAGTTGCCAAGCATGCGGTAACACAGCAGCAGATTGATAGATTGCTGGAAGGGGTAGTACTGGATGATGATCCCAAGCCAGTCAAGGCGGCGGCTTGTGTCAGCATGGGAGACAATGCCTTGAGCCTGACCTTGACGGAGGGGAAGTACCACCAGGTCAAACGCATGCTGGCTGCGGTTGGAAATCGTGTGGAAGGATTGCATCGTTCCCAGATTGGCGGTTTGCATTTGCCGGAAGACCTGCAGCCAGGCCAATGGCGCTGGTTGACAGCGCAAGAGTTGGCCTTGCTGAAGCCATAAAGAGCCATAAGGCATGCTTTTAGCTCAGAGCAAGGGGGCTCGCTTCTGCGCCATGGCTCGCTCGAACAAGGAGAGATAGCGAGGAGCCACTGCAGAGATGTGGTAGCGTTTGCCGGTTTCTATGGCGGCTTGGGCGTAACGCGCGCGCCTTGCAGGATCTGCTCGTAACTGTTGTATGGCAGTGATCCAACTGTCGTCGTTGTCTGGCAGGAGGAGGCCGTTGACATCGTTCTGTATCAACTCGGGAATGAAGCCCCAGTTGGAACCAATCACGCAACCGCCACGCGCCAGGATTTCCATCAGTCCCCAGTTGGCTACACCATACCGCAATGGATACAGGAACAGATCAACACTGCTGAGCATCTGTGCAAACTCAGCATAGGGCAGGCGCCCGGGGAACTCGATCACCTCGGCTGCCGGATAGACTTTCAACAAGTGGTCCCGGAAGCTCGTTACCTTTCCCTGGTATTTGCGCTCCACCCATTGCTGTTCATACCCGTAGGTGGCAGCCGTTGGATCGCCAATGGCCAGAAAGCGCGTATTGCTTACGTTCCCTTCGCGAACCATCCGATCCACCAGCCTTACATAGGTTTCCAGTCCTTTGGCGCTGGACAGATCGCGCGCCGAGAAGGCAATGGTGAATACCTGCTTGTTGGAAGATGGCGCCGTGCTCGCATGCGGTGGGGCTTCAATATCAAAGCCTTCAAATTGCACTGCAATGCGGTCCTGCAACAGAGCGGGAAACATGGAGCGCGCATGTGCACTTGGAACAATGGTTAGATCACTGCACAGCACTTGGTGAAAATGTAGCATTTCCGTATTGCGATCACTCTGGCGTTGGGCTGCATCGGGGGGATAGGCGGCATCCCAACCATGCGCCAGATAGCTTGGAAATTCGATATAGCTGATGACCGCGGCGTCGATTTCACCGTAGAGCCAATTGGGAGCGCCCCACAATGAGTGGGCAACGACCAGATCGATTTTGCGTCCCTGCTTTTTTTCAAAATCCTTCAGCGCTGCAAGAACACCGCGGCAAATGCGGGCTGAACGCTCCACTTTGCTGGAGTAGTAGTAGCTTTGTGGTCCAACAATCTTGCCATCGGGTTGGAAGGACAATAGATGATCACATTGTGCTTCATGCTTGGCTTTGTGGCCTGGCGTTGTCATGAACCATGCGTCAGCCATTTTCTGGCTGCGCAGGTAACTGCACAGCAGGCTATATTGGCTTGGGTAGACAGCGCCCACAAAGACGATCAAAGGTTGGCTAGGCATGCGAGGGAGGTATGCTTTCTTGTAGGCTGCAGGCGCACCGACGAGCGCGCGCCATGAGCCGGATAGTTAGAAGTGGCCAAGTGGTGCCGGCGCGGATACCGGCACTTCGGGTTCGCCGTCGCTGATCTGGTATTTGCGCATTTTTTCCCAAAGCACCTTGCGGCTGATACCCAGCTGCTGGGCGGTCTGGAGCCGTTTCCAGTCATTGGCATTCAAGGCTGCAATAACACGGTTGCGCTCTTCCTGGTCCCAGTTGCTGCGATCCGCGATCAGTGGCTCGGCCTCTTCGATCTCGGCCGGAAAGGTGGTTGCGGCCAGGCTCTGGGCCTGCCGCAGGATTCGCTCGGTTGCACCATTGGCCAGCCAGTTCTGGGTCTGCCTTGCGGCGACGCCAATGCGCTCTGTCAGATTGCGCAGTTCGCGTACGTTACCGGGAAAGTACATCTGGGCAATCATGTCCATGATGAAAAATGGTGGCTCACCCAGCTGTTCCATTCGTTCCTTACCCACCACATTGCGCAATATGGAGTGAAAAATAGCCAGCTTGTCAGCCTCTCCACGCTCTTCGAGACTGGGGATTTGCAGTTCGATCACGGCCAGACGAAAGAACAGATCGGCCCTGAACTTTCCTTCATGCACCAGATTGCGCAAAGACTTGTTGGTGGCCGCTACCAGACGGAAGTCAAGCCGGACTGGTGATGCGGAGCCCAGACGGGTGACCGTGCGCTCTTCCAGCACCCGCAGCAATTTGACTTGCTGGTAAAGCGGTAGATCGGCAATTTCATCGAGAAACAAGGTGCCGCCATTGGCCTGTTCAAAGAAGCCTTTGTGTGCGGTTACAGCGCCGGTGAACGAGCCTTTTGCGTGGCCAAAGAAAAGTGACTCGAACAGGCCGTCAGGAATCGCCCCGCAGTTGACGACAATGAATGGTCCCTGGCCGTAGTGTGCATTGCGTTCATGCAACCGCTCGGCAATGCGTTCCTTGCCTGTACCGGTTTCGCCAAAGATCAGCACGCTGTGCTCACAGTCGGCAAAGGTGTCGGCATCATGCAGCAGGCGTTGCATGCAGTCCGCAACGGCGATGATGTCATCCGAACGCTGGACTTGCCGCTGCGTGCTTTGCAGGCGGCGCAGAATGCGCATCAGCATGGCGCGCAGTTCTGCACCGGTGAAGTCAAATGGAAGCACATGCGAGTACTCGGTGGCGTAGCTGCCGGCGCTTGTATCGCGCAGGCTGGAGCTGACCCATAGCACAGGCATGCCGCCATAGCTGCCTTCTACGCCTTGGCGCGTGAAGCGCGCACCCTCGAGCACCGACACGCTCACGACTGCTATTGCATTGCCGCCGTCGTGCACGCTGGAGAACGTGGACAAGCCGTCGGCGCGAACCACCTGCACATCCATATTGAGCATGCAGCGTTCCACGCGTTCGGCAATATCGGCTTGGCCTTCCCAGACGTAGATGACCAAATCGCTTGAATTCACTATTTCGGTTCTCCTATTTCTATCATGCTTGTATCCAGAGGATTCTTTACTCAGTAGACAAGTTGCGCATTGCCGCAACCCACGGATTTCACGTTGACATCATTGAGGCCCAACTCGATTCCCAACAGATCGCGCAGGACAGGACCTGCCAGTAAGTTCCCCAAAGGATCGAGAATTGCCTTGAGAACATCCAGCAGAGGAGCAAGCAGTACCTGGAGGAAGTTTTTGGGTTTGTTGCTGGGCTTCTTCAGGAGCTCCTCGCTCAGCTTGTCTCTCAGACATTGATTGAAAGCACTGGAAGAGTTGCCAGCGCTGGTGAGGCAAGAGCCTCCGCCGATGTATTTGGGGATCAGCAATCCGCCATCGACGCGTCCAACGCTGTCACCCCAGGTTTTCCATTCATTGGTTTGCCAGCAGAGGAAAGGAATACCAAGAAGGCATCCCTGTCCCGAACGGTCGATGTCTGCACTGAGGCGATTGACCAGTGCACCGGTGTCATAGGCACCAGGAATCGCAGGAATATGGATTCCCAGGTTCACCTTGGGCAGGGCGGACAAGGCGTTAGGGCCCGTGCCCAGGTAGTAGTCCGCCATGGTCTGGGCCGCTTGCAGATTTTCTGCGGGTGTCCACTGTGATTCATTGGGGGAGCCCAGCAAATTGCCTACCAGCCGCAGCAGCTCACCGACCAGGTTGGACAATGTCGTTCCCAGGTTCAGGGTGTTGCCATTCGTGCGCCATGAATCGCCAGCCTTCATATCTGGCGATGTGTAGGTGTTCTGGAGGGCATCAACATTGACGTGATTGTTGATCTTGATGAGCCCTAGAACGCTGACCAGGTCTTCGTTCTGGATGGTTTCGCAGATCGGTGTGCGTGTGGAAAATGGGTTTCCGGCGACTTTGCCGATACAGGCATTGGCGATGGACGCATCCACCCGAATTCTTGCGGTACTGTCCTTGCCCGGAACTTTGCAACTGATGTCCTGCACGGTGGCTTTGGCGCGCGTCACGTCGATGAATATGGGCAGCTTGATTCTTGTACCCAGAAGCTGCAAAAGACCGCCCAACACTCCACCGCTGGTGTCTACATCTGCATACAGCCGAACCTGGGCGTTGTAGGCGGTTGCACCCACCCCGCCTAGACCGATAGACGGGGGTTCGATGACACCGGCTTTGACCTGCAGCAGATTCGGCAGGATGCCGGGTATTTGTATGCCAAGGCCTGGGATGGAAACCCCTCGGCCCGAGGTGCCCACGCCGATAGCGGCCGTGACGACATCCAGAACGTCCAATTGCACATCCAGAGCGGATGCTGTGGTGCCGTCAGGCGCATGAATTCCCGCAAAAATGCCCGGCCCATTTGGGCCACTTCCCAGTGGGATCTCGAGGTTCAGGGCATCAATGCCCATCTGCAAGCCCAGCAGGCGCAGTATTTCGGCATTCAGGGCCAGCAACTCGGTATGGCCTCCCAGGGTCAGTGCAGTATTGAGCAGTTCGCCCAGCGCAATTTTTTTCGCGGCGAGCAGGTCGTTGAGATCGACCACGGACAGATTGGTGTCCAGCGGCAGGCCAAGGGCCTTGAGCAGGCCGCTGGCAGAAATTTTTGCCCCCACCAGGCCTTCATAACCTCCCGCGGAGACGCACGGGTTTCCGACACCAACGATTTTCAGTAGCTGTACCAACGGCGCCAGCTGCTGGTTGCAACCCACATTGAGAAGCGTTGTGCCCACCGAAAAGTTGACCAATGGTTCATTGAACTTGGCCACTGCCTCTGCACTGATGGTGCGGTTCCAGGGGCCAGGCAGCAAGATTGGGGAAGTTCCTTGCACGAATGCATGTGCGGCATTGAGTGGCCCGTTGGCACCAAAATGGAGAGGTGCCGCATGCTTTTGGGGGGCCCAGTTGCCGCAGGTGATACTTGTATTGGTTTCATCAGGGGCGAGCGCCGCAGGCCAGTTGTCCTGAATGCTGCTGCGGCCCTTTTGCTGGCAATTTGCCGCTCCGCCCACGCCATAGTCCAGGCCGCGTACGGCTTCAAGGGCTGCCAAGTCGGCGATGCGCTGCAGGTCTCGTTTTGCATAGTACATGTAGCCCACGTCCACGATGCCAAGAATGGCAATGAGGACGCCCAGGATCAGCGCGAACTGAACGAGAATGCTGCCGCCCTGGCCTCTGGAGGTGCGGGACAGGGATTTTCTTTGATGGCCGGTCATGGCGTACTCCTGCTATCCAGCTGGAAAGAGACCAGGGAGGAGGCTTGGAGGCGCGCAGGCTCCACCACGGCCCATCCGCCCAGCCTGATTGGTTGGGGCTGTTCGCCTGTGCTGCCAAACATGGGCGGTAGCTGGTAAGAGACGTTGAGGCGTGCTTCCGTTGTGTTGACACTCAAGGTAACGGAGGTTGCTTGTTGAGGATTGCCCGGAATGCCACTGTTTTGCAGGCTGCGCTTGATCACATCGGCGGCTGCAGCCTGGATCGCATGCGTTTGCGCTTCATGGGTAATGTCGTAGGCAGTCAAGGAGCCATAGATCAGGTTCTGTACCATGCGAGCGCCGTCACCGGTAGCCCTGGAGACCGATTGCTGCGCCTGGAGTACACGCCAGTACACCAGAGAGCCCAGCAGCATCAGCAGCATCAGCATGGCAATGAGGGCAAACTCGATCGCAGCCACTCCTGCCTGGTGCAACGGTGAACGCAATGGTCGAGGTGTGAAGCGGGCCATGTCACATCCCTCCATGATCGACGAGGATGCTGGCACTGGCCGACAGGGTTGACGGATTGAGAACGTCCATGCCGAACATGCGCAAGCCCGGGGCCAATGGCGAGGTTCCGTAGGGAATCGAGAAGTCGAGGCGAACCATGCAACGCTCGGTCACTGCAACACCGCAGGTCAGATCCTGGGGGCAGTAGTCGAGATTGCCAACTCTGCAGACACGGACGTTGATGCTGTTTGCGGGGGGGATAAGGGTACTTGGTAGCCAGCCGAGCCTTTCGACGACCACGCCTTGGGCAGTGGCCAGGCGTGTGGACAGGGTGGACTGGTAGCGCAGGGCAGCTCGGGCGCCATCCTCGGCGGCGAACTGCATGGACTCGCGCACCAGAAATGCCAGTCCATAGCTGATGATGGCATACAGCAGCATGAAGAAGACCGGAAAGATGATCGCCCACTCCAGCGCATATACACCGCTTTGGCGGTGTACGGTGGTACGGCAGTCAGGCCAGCCGGAAGTCTGTGTGGGTTGCTGCATAGCGTCTTCTTCTGCGCAATGGGGCTGCACGCCTTGGAGGCCTCAGCGCTTCTTGACACCCAGCCCGGTATCGAACTGCTCGGGAATTTCGGTCTCAAAGCTCTTGAGGTAGCGCTCGTAGCTGCGGCGTGCCTGTTCCGCATCAATATTGCGGGCCCGCTCTCCAAGGGCATTGCGCTGCATGTCCAGCAAGCTATCTGTGGCATAGCCCACATCGCTGCGGTATTGGTAGCCAGAAGAGAGGGCGACGGAGGATTCGCGCGTTCTGGAAGTATTGCGTGCGCTTGCTGCCTGCTCCGTCAGTTCGATTGACTCCAGGGAGGGAGAGGACGGGGGCAGTGTGCCGGTCTGGGCCTGTACGCCGATTGTTGTGAGCGACAGCCACATTGCAGTGGCAGCCGACAGGCAGACGTTGGAGAGAAGACGGCGTTGTGAGGGGCGATATTGAGCGGGCATGGCTTGTATTCCTTATGGTTGTTTTTCTATGGTCGCGCTTGCCGTTGCCTGGGAAGCGAGGGGCGCGGCCAGACCTTGTTGTTGCGACGCAGCAGGCGAAGGCCTGGCCATTGCCTGTTGCACGTTCGCCAACTGCTGCTGCAGGGTCTGTATGGACGTTGCATTGATGAGGGGAGGGACATTCTTGGCCTGCGGCTGCTGCAGCCGCTGCAGTAATTGCGCCGCCTGGTCATGCGCACCGGTGGCCAGCCAGTACAAGGCAAGGTTCAACTGAACACGGGCATTGGCGGGAGCCAGCTGCGCAGCTTGCAAGATGGGGAGCTGTGCCTGCTCCAGCTGCCCTGCCAGCATTTGTGCGTAGGCCAGATCGCTCAGCACGTCGGCATCAATCGGGTTCAGAACGCGGGCCTGCTCAAGTTGGGTGATGGCCTCCGGAAGCTGCCCCTGGCTTGCAAACAGCAGGCCCAGGCCGCGGCGTGCTCGGGCAACCACGGTGGCATCGTTGTGGGTGAGCAAACTTTGGTAAGTGCCCTGGGCCTGCGGTAGCTGGCCAGTGTTGCGCAAGGCGTCTGCCTTGAGCAAACGCAACTGTGGCTTGGCGCCATACTGGCGCTCAAAGGCATCGGTATGCGCCAGAGATGCGTACCACTGGTTGGCCTGTTGCATCTGCGTGATCAGGTTCAGATAGGTCTGCTGCGAATCGACCTGGGTCGATTGCTCGGCTTTGTCCATCTGCTGTTGTGCTTGTGCGGCGGTACCCGCTTCCGACACGCCATAGCCTTGGGGCGGTTTGGAGGCACAGCCGGCCAGCAGCAGAAGGCCACAGGCCATCACAATGTAACGATGCCGTGAGCGGGCTGGGGATGGTTGGCAGTTGTATGGCATTTATCGGCCTCCCATGGCTGAAAGTGAGCGGATGACTGCCGTAAAACCAGGGCCTGCGGTGATCACGAGCAGGGCCGGCAGCAGGGTGAGTACCATCACTCCCGTCATCTTGACGGTGATGGTTCCAATCTTTTCCTTGAAGCTGGCCTGGCGTTTTTCACGCAGTCGAACGCTGAACTCCTTGAGGGGCTCCTGTACTGCGCCGCCATGGCGATCCACTTGCACCAGCAAATTGACCACGGCACTCATATCGTCATCGGCTCCAAGGTAAGACAGTCGCTGTAACGATTGCTCGCGCGTCCTGCCAGAGCTGTGCAGGCGGTTTGCCAGCGTCAGCTCGACGCTGATGACGCGCAGCACGCTGCCGAATTCGGACGCGAGAATCTGCAGGCTCTGGTCGATGCTGAGGCCCACGCCTTGCAGCAGCCTCAGAAGATCCACGAACAAGGGCAGCTCTTCCACCACTTGCTCCCGGCGTTTGGCTGCTTTGGAGCGCATGATCCATTTGGGCAGCATCAACCCGAGCGCAAATGCAACAAATCCATATATCAGGGCCCTGAGGCCGGCAGGCTGCAAGATCAGCAAAACCAGCGCAGGCAAACAGATGGAGAGAATCGCCCGGCTTGCCACGTAGAAAAAGCCGCCACGCGCCAGATCAAAGCCTGCCTGGTCAAGCAGCTTTCGGTCCTCTTCCGCCAACAGGGCTTTGGCAATGCCTGTCTCCAGCCAGGCGGGAGGGCGAATGCTGTCAGCGACGGAGGCGGTCTCGTTGTCTTGTCGGCTGTTGGCCGAGGCCGGTGCCGCGCCCAATCCGGGCATGGGGAACGGCAGTGTGCCAGCTGTGCCTGCCTGGCGCGTCTGCAAAATCCGTTCAACCTGGGCCTGGGCTTGCGACGAACGCCGCATTCGCCACAACAGTCCTGCCGCCATCAGGCCGACGGCAAGCGAGGCGAGGGCCAGACTCATGATCCAAAGCTGTTGCGAGTTCATGGGAGCTCCTTGGCCGAACCGGTACACATCGCAGATGCAATGACAGCAGAGCAACAGAAATGATGATGGGCTTGGGGCATGATGGTCATCACTTCAGACGTGCCAGCCTGTACAGTAGGAAAGAACCACACACTTGCAGACCGCCGGCGACAAATATCAGCTTGCTCCCGGTAGGATCGTTCCACATGCGCATGAAGTAGCCTTCGTTGAGCACGATGATCATGGTGCCCACCACGATGGGCAGCAGGGCCAGAATCCAGGCTGATAGCCGCACCTCGGTGGACATGGCGCGCAGTTCCCGCTCGGCGGATTGGCGGTCGCGGATGTAGGCCGACACGCGCTCCAGCACCACATCGGCGCGGCCGCCATAGCGAGTGCTCATGCGAAAGACTGCGGCAAGCAGACCAAACTCCGGCAGGCCCCAGGTGCGTTCCAGCTGGGTCATGGCCTGCCCGAGATCTGGCGAAATGTTGAGTGAGGCACTGACATGCTGCAGCGCACCACCCAATGGCTCGGGTACGTTGTTGCAGCCAAACTGGAAAGCGGCATGCGGAGAGTTGCCGATGGAGATGAGCCGCACCACATTGTCCAGAAAGGCGGGCAACTGTGACAGCATCTTGGCGCGCCGGCGGCTTAGGCGCATGGCGATGCCAAAGCAGGCAAGCAGCACCAGTACCACCAGGACCAAGGTGCCCATGGCCAAACCGCCATGCAATGCCGTCAGCACCGAGAGGGCGACTCCGATGCAGGCCATCAGCATGAGGGTGCGTGGTGCAATCCCCCAGGCCTCATAGCCCAGAAAGTCTTCCAGTTTCTGCCTGACAGAAGATTCCTTGGGTCTGGCGCTCGCTGTCATGCCGGGCGCATTGCCGGGCAGGGGCATTGCCAGCGGAGTCACCTGCATCTCTCGCTGAATATCCAGGTTGCGCTGCAGATTTTCGTGCAGGGCCTTGCGATTTTCACCACTGCGTGCGCGTGCAAACAGCCACAAGGCCAGGGCCAGCAGAATGCAGGCCAGAGCAGCCAGCACCAGGATGGCAGGGGCCAGGGATGTCATCGCGCGCTCCCTGTGTGCTGCTGTGAGCGCCACCAGGTCAGCAGCTTGGGCGAATGGGGAGAGATGCCCATGGATGTCCAGTTGTCGATTTCCTGGCCATCGGCACCCATCTGCGGCTCATAGCGGTACAGCTCCTGCATGGAGATGACGTTGTCTGTCATGCCCGTTACTTCGGTCAATGACAGCAGGCGTCGCCTGCCGTTGGACAGGCGACCGATCTGCACGATGAAATCCACGGCGTTGGCGATCTGCCGGCGCAGGCTCACCTCGCTGCCCTGAAATCCGGCGAATCCGGCCAGCATTTCTGCGCGGTACAGGCATTCGCGGGGCGAGCTGGCATGGATCGTTCCCATGGAGCCGTCATGCCCTGTATTCATGGCTTGCAGCAATTCCAGCACTTCACCACTGCGCACTTCACCCACGATGATGCGGTCCGGGCGCATGCGCAGGCTGTTGATGAGCAGATCGCGGATGCTGACATGGCCGCTGCCGTCAAAGCTGCCCGGGCGGCTTTCCAGCCGGACCACATGGGTGTGGTTCAAAGAGAGCTCGGCCGTGTCCTCGATGGTCACGATCCGTTCGCTGCTCGGGATGAAATGCGCCAGCGCGTTGAGCAGCGATGTCTTGCCGGAGCTGGTGCCGCCACTCACCAGAATATTGCAGCGCGCCTGTACTGCCATCTCCAGGATGCGACAGATGTCTTCGTTGAAGGTGCCCAGACGCACCAGCTCCTTGGGGGTGAGAGGGTCCTTGCGGAACTTGCGAATGGACACCGACGGTCCGTCGATGGCCAGGGGTGCAATGATGACATTGATACGGCCGCCCTCGGGCAGGCGTGCGTCCACCATGGGGCTGGACTCGTCCAGACGGCGCCCCAAAGGCGCCAGAATGCGCCGCACGATGCGCAGTACATGCTCATCGTCCTTGAAGTGCGAAGGCTCCCGTTGCAGAATGCCGCCGCGCGATACGTAGATCACCTCCGATCCATTGATCAGGATGTCTTCCACGCGCGGGTCCTCCAGCAGCGGCTGCAAGGGGCCAAGGCCGGTCAGCTCGCGGGTCAGCGCGTGGGCAACCAGTTGCGCTTCGACCTCGTTCACAGGCACGGCGTGCAGGCGTATGTAGCTGTCGAGTTCCAGAGAGACAAACTGCGCAATCGCAGCTGGCGACCAACGGCCAAATTCAGCGCCCAGTTCCTCGATCCGGCTGAGCAGATGTTCATAGGCACTGTTCTTCAGATCGGCAAACAGGGCGCTGCCCTCAAACTCGCTGACGGCCGCGGGTGCTGCTGTAGAAGGGAATGCAGTGGGTGTCATGGGCTGCTCAGTGTTTCTTCAAACGTTGCAACCACGCAGCCCAGGGGCTGGATGGGGCGGATGCGTGCGGAGCCGTTGCTGGATGGTTTGCAGCCAGCAACCGGCGCAGCAAACCATCAAGGGCTTGTACATAAGGCTCACGTCTGGGCTGCAGCGGCAGCAGGGCGCCCAGATTGACGACCTGGGCCAGCTCACGGCGCCGCTCTGGAATGACTCCCAGCAATGGCAATTGCAGTTGCTTTGACATCTGCTGCGCGCTCATCTCCAGGCGCGGGTCATGCCTGCTCACGATCAGTTGCAGGCGATCGCGGTCGATCTGGTGATTTTCGAGTTGCTTGAGCAGTTCGGTCGTCCACACCATGCTGGCTACGCTCTGGTCGCACAACAGCCAGATGTCACTGGCCTTGGGCAGTATTTCCATCGCAAGCTGGGGCGATGCCACAGCGCCGAGGTCGAGCACGATATGTTCAAAATACTGGCCCAGGCGTGACAACAGGGCATCCACGTCGGCTGCCGCTACCGCATGTATCGGGCGAGGCTGCGTCAACAGGCGCAGGCCGCTGTCGTGGCGAGCCAGCGCGCTTTGTGCCATACGCCTGTCCATGCGCCGATGCTGGCTGACTGCATCGCCAAAGCTGAACTCACCCGGGGTGTTCAGATAAATGGCACAGTCGCCGCCTGGAGACCCCATTTCGATCAGTAGACAGGCCAGGCTCTCTGCGTCGTCGCTGGCAAGGCCCGTGTGCGGCATGTGGGCTGCCAGATGCTGCTGGAGGTACCAGGCCAGATGGCTGGCTGCCAGGCTGCAGCCCAGGCCAGCGCGCGCCGACAGCAGGGCCGTCACCGGCGCCTGATGGCGGTTGGGCTCCATCACCGGCGGCTGGCTGAGCAGGTGCGCAATGGTCTGCTGGGCGGTATCCAGCGGGCCATCCATATCAAGAAAATCCTGCACGCCGCACCGCAGCGCCGCCAGCATGCATTGCGAATCATTGGCGCGTCCCACGGCAACGCGCGGAATATGTGGAAAGACTGTCTGCAGCTGCGATGCCATAGCCACGGCCGGTTCCATGGCGCCGGGAATGAACTGGATCAGTATCGCCTGGGGTTGCTGGCGGTGCACGGCGTCAAAGAGGTTGTCCTGGAAACGCATTCCATACAGCTCGCTGCCGTTGAGCACGCGGTGCATCCACGTCTGTACCAACGCACCATCGCTGCCATTGCCATGCACCAGTACCAATGGCACGCGTTGTGATGTTCCCGCGGGCGGCGCAGGTGCTGTCAGGCTGCCGTCCTGGCGTGTGTCCACCGATCCGCCAGGGGATGTTGTGCCTATTGAGGAGAAATGCTCCGGGTTGCTGCGCAGAAATGGCATGGATACGACATCCGCACCTGTGTCCTGCTGCGCAGGTGGCCGCACTGACAACAAGTCGGCCAGTGACGGTGTTGCGGCGGGTGCCGCAACCGGAGTGGGGGCAAGGGATTCGCTGTTCATGGCATCAGTACGAAAAGCCCGGCAATGCGGCGCTGCCCGGCGGCGTGCCCAGCATGTAGGGGGCCCACACGTTGCGGGCATTGCGTTGTTCGGAGCTGACGCCTGGCAGCATCGCCTCCAGATTGGTATTGGCCGGCAGGGGTTGAACGAGCCGCGGGGTGACGATGATCACCAGTTCCGTTTCATCCTGCGTGTAGTTCAGGTTCTTGAAGAATGCGCCCAGAATCGGCAGATCGCCCAGCAGCGGCACCTTGCTGACGCTGGACATGGTGTTGCGGCTGACGAGTCCGCCAATGACAAAGCTCTCGCCGTCTGCCAGTTCGACCATCGTGTCTGCACGGCGTGTGCGCAGTGCAGGCACCGTGATGCCACTGATCGTGACTCCATTGGAGTAGTCCAGATCGCTGGCTTCGGGCGCAACCTTGAGTGCAATGCGTTCATCTGACAGGATGGTGGGCGTCAGTTGCAGCTTGACGCCAAATTCCTTGTACTGAATGGAGATGTTGTTGCTGGCGCTGCTGGGTACCGGGATCGGGATTTCACCACCCGCCAGAAAACTTGCGCTCTGGCCTGTATGTGCCACCAGCGTTGGTTTGGCCAATACGCGGGCCAGGCCATTGCCTTCGAGAAAACCCAGTTGCGCAGTAATTCCGGCGCCGCTGAACGCCTTGCCAAAACCCAGCACCAGATTCATCGCACTGGCAATGGCTGATGTTCCGCCTGACCCCGAGCCTGTGCCTGTGCCGGAATCGGATCCCGATCCACCTGTGCTGCCTCCACTGCCATTGCTGCCGCCATTGCTGCTACCGCCGCTGCCACTGCCCGGCGTGAACACACCAAACTGGAACCCGTGGTTGTTGGGCCCGCCGCTTTGCAGGTTCACACCGGCACGGCGCAGCGCGTTCTTCTTGAATTCCACCACCTGTACATCGACTTGTACGGTGTTGCTGGTCACCTCAATCTGCGAGCGGTCCTCAAGGAACGCTCCCTTGGGGGCGCCAGCGCTGGCAACGGCGACTGCCTGGGCATGCTCGGGAAGGCTGGATAGGCGCCTCTCCAATAACAGTCGCGGGTTGTTCACGCGCACCAGCCAGTGCTGCGCTTCGCCCTTGGCAGGCCAGACGACGAGTGTGGTCTGGCCCGGTGCCTTGGGCGTGAGCAAGAGTTCGGGAGTGCCTTTTGCACCGGGCGAGGCGCTGTTCAGATCGCGCAGCACCTTGACGTCCAGCACATTGGGATCACCGACGGCAATACGCGCCACCGCTGCACCATGGGGCAGCAGATGTTGCTTGCCCACAGTCAATTCCAGCGGCGTGCCACGATCGCCCTGCGTGTCAGGTCTGCCTGGATCGGCTCGCATGGCTTCAACAGCGGGCGTTTGTGCCGCTGCGGGTTGTGCGAATGTGCCCAGGCCCACTCCGATCAAACTGGTGATCAGGTGGAGCTTAGCGGCGTGCGGGTGCGTAGTAGGGGTCATATTGCTGGCCTCCTGCCTGGAGCAATGCAGGCTTTGTTGTTCTCGATCACTCTTCAATGAATAGCTGTTTGCGTTTCATGCATGGGCGTGATGGGCGTTCACGGCATATTCCTTTTCAATCAATAGTTCACTGTCTGTACCGCAGCGCCCTGGTACACCTCGACCGCCTGGGTGCGAGGAACTGCTGAGGTGGACGCCGTTCTGGTGGTAGCGGGCTGCGAGGCGCGGCGCTCGTTTCTGGCTGGCGCTCCAACTGCCAGATCCTTGAAGCGCAGGCCCGCAAAGGATCGGTCTGCAGCTTGCAGGGTCTCGTCCTTTTTCAATTTACCGGCCACCGGCTGCAGTACCGTAGGCAATGTGGCGAACAAGGCTGGGTTGGGCACCGTGGTGTCATCCGGGTGGCGCAGGGCGAGGGTGAGGTGGCCGTATTTCTCGGCCAGGGTCAGGCGCTCGACATCTTCCAGCGGTACTGCCAGCACGGCGGTATTTGCGGGGGCAGGCGGTGCTGCGTTTGTGTTGCTGCGGCGGGTGCTGCTGTCACTGTCTTGCTGGGCCTGGCGTTGTGCGGCGGTGGGCGGTGGGTTTTCCACGCTGGCGGCGCCATACGCCAACACGCGGCTGCGGGCCATCAGCAGGCGGGTCTGGGTGTCCACGTCTGCCTGGTCGTTCTTGCCGTCAAGGGTAAAGAACACGTCGACAAAATCACCGGGGCGTACATGGTTGCCTGCAGCCATGGGTTCTTTGACGGCAATCGATACGGCGCGCTGGCCGGCTTCGATCTGCAGGGCCAGGCCGCTGAGCAGGTGCTGTTCGAACAGGGGGGCATCGGCAGGCAGTGCCACGACCGTGGTGCGGCCTACCACGGGTGCCGTGCTGGCAAAGCTGTTGGCGACAGCGGCAGGCAGTTGGGCCAGTTTCACATCATCTGCGGTCAGGCGTTGGCCCGCAGGCACTGCCTTGGCCGCCACGACTACGTCGTAGGTTGCAGATGGCGCCGCCGGTGCCTGCACGGTTGATGCGTTGGGTGTCTGTACCGGGCGGGCTGGCTGGCGGCCCAGCATCCAGGCAGCCACCCCCAGGCCAATGGCAAGCACCAGCAGCAAGCCAGCAAGTATCTTGGTGAGGTTCATCGTGTGTGCTCCTGATGATTTGCTTGTGGTGGGCTCTGCATTGCTGTGGTGCAGCAGATGCTTGGCTTTGGGAACTGCGGCGCTGGCTGCGCGCCTCGCAGATTCCAGGGCCAAGCACCCGGGGTGCCTGGGTTGGGAGGAGGGTGTGGGAGAGCAGTGGGCATTGCGAAGTCCTCAGTTCGCCAGGCTGGGGCCGGTGCGCAGCACCACCCAGATGGCGGCAATCGCCATATAGCCCGCATAGGGAATGCTGCGCTGAATGGCGTGCTTTCCGTCTGCAGCTGTGATGGGGACTGTGGTTGCAGGCACCATGCTGGCGGCCAGTGGTGCAGGCAGATGGGCCTGCAGCCAGTTGCCGTAGCCGCTGGTCTGTAGGCGACGCCATGCCAGCACCGCCATGCCGTGCAGGCCGGCGAGCAGGCTGCCGCCAAGCCAGATGACCAGCAGGTATGGCGAAAGACCAAACCACAGGCCTATCACAGCGGCGAATTTGACATCTCCGGCCCCCATCCAGCGCAGCGCATAGAACGGCAGCAGTACGGCAAATGCCGCGACCGAGCCAATCAGGCCACCCCAGGGTTCTACCCAGAACGGTTGAACGCCGCTGAACAGTGCCACTGCGCCTGTCGCTAGGCCCAGCAGTACCATCCAGTTGCGTACCTTGCGGCTGCGCAGATCCATGGCTGCTATGGCGATCAGCCATAGCAGCAGGATGCTGGAAAGGAGCCCGGTGGTGGTCATACGGGAGTGCAAGTTGCCGCAGCGGCAGTGACGCCAGGAATACCACTGAGCGCGGTAACGACGGAGCAGAAGAGATTGTTCAGGTTGCCACCAACTGCGGTAGCAGCCGCAATAATCGCTACGGCAATCAATCCTGCAATCAGCCCATACTCAATCGCAGTAGCGCCTTCTTCGTCCATCCAGAAGTTCTTGATGAAGTTCGTCATAGTGGTCTCCAGTTTTCACAAGGCCCATGGAGGAAAACAGTGGCTGGCGATGGGCGAACACCGGCCGCTGTATTGGAAAAGGCGTGGCTACCAGCGCACGGCATAGCGCATGTCCTGATAGAGGGGCGCAGCCAGCATCACGGGGTTGAGCCGGGGTGCGAGCTGCAACGGCAAGCGCTGTGCGGTTGCTACGGAAATCGTGGAAACAGGGGGAGATGGATTGGTGGGTGCCGTACCGGGTTCAACGCTGCCGGGTACTGGGGGCACAGCTGGTGTGCCCGAACTGGATGGAGGTAGAGGGCGGGCACCCTGTGCAAACAGCTGGTCGAGCCAGTGCGGAGGCAACTCCGTCGGCAAGAGCTGGCCCGTGGTGCGTACCAGGCGCAATGCGTTGATGCGCTGGTCGTAAATGGCATCGGCTTCGTCCAGCATCAGGCGCTGCATGTCGAGCTGGGCGTCGAGCACCTGGGACAGGCTGCCGCGGCCGACCTGCAAGAGGCGCCGATAGCCTTCAAAGGCGCCGCGCGCTTCGCGCACGGCATCGGAGAGTTGCATTTCGCGGTCACGCCCGGCCTGCCAGCGGCCCCAGGCGGCGGCGGCCGCTTCATGCACCTGGCGGCGCACGGCTTCCTGCTGTGCCTGCTGGGCCTGTAATTCGTTCAAGGCCTTGAGAATGCGGTCGCGCAGCTCGAAGCCGTTGCCGAAGTTCCAGTTCAGCTCCAGCCCATAGCGGGTGCCGTCGTTGTAGAGCACGCTCTTGGGGTCGCGCGTGTGGGCCACCACAGCAGACAAGGTGGGCCAGCGCTGCGCCTTGCTGCGATCCACCTCTGCCTGCGCGCGCTCGATTACATGCGCGATTTCCTTCAGTTCGGAGCTTTGCAGCTCTGATGCCTGCAGGGCAGCGGCTTCGTCCACAGGCATCCAATTGCTGGGGATCTGCAACTGGGGCAATGCCGTGACGCTGGGCGTGTAGTTGAAGTAGCGCACAAAGCGGGCCTGTGCATCCATGCGCTGAGATTGCAAGGCATGCTGCTGGGCCAGGGCACTGGCTCGGCGTGATGCGGCCTGGCGCAGGTCATTGCGGCCGACCGCACCCAATTCGGCGCGGCGCTCTTCCACGCGGGCGAGCTGGCCGATAATGTCTGCCGACTCGGCTGCGATGCGAGCCTTGGTGTCAAAGCGGTGCAGCTCCAAGAGCGCCGTGAGTCCTTCCAGAAGCACATTCTGCCGGGTGCTGTAGAGTGCGCTGCCTTGCGCAGCCTCGGTGGACTCTGCAGACCGGATGCCCGCATCGATGGCGCCGCCATCGAGCAGGCTCAGGCGCACTTCGGCGTTGACTGCGGTGTAGGATTCGCGTTTCTGACTTTGCGCGAGCGAGGCATTGCCCGACGAAGTACCAATTTTGAGAGACGGCCACCGGGCATTCTTGGCGGTGCTCACGTCGTTGCCTGCTGCATCGACCGCAGAGCGCGCCTTGCGCACATCCGGGTACTCGCTCAGCATGGCGTAGAGCGCGGTCAAGAGTTGCTTTTGCGCAGCTTCACCTGCCAATGACCGGGGGCTGAGTTGCGGCGCAAGCAGCAGTTCAAGCTCACGGCTACCCTGTATGGCGTCGACCGGTGGCGCAGAAGCCTCCGCTGCAAGCTCCGTGCTTTCTACCGCAGTGGCAGTTACCGCTGTTGCAACACCGTCGGTCTGGGCAGATACCGCAGAGGCCGCAGCCAGGCCGAAAGCACAGGCAGCTGTCCACCACTGGCGGCGCCAGGATTTTTGGAAATGGAGCAATGTACCTGTCATGGTCATGGCTCCCGGAAGGCTTCGCTCTGGATGTGCAGAACGGGGCGCAGCAGATACCAGATGAATGGCTCGCGACCCAGCAGCAGATCCAGCTCGGCTTGCATGCCTGTGGTGATGCGGTTGTCGGCACGCCCCACCCAGGGCTGCTGCAGGCTGGCCTGGATGCGGAAATACGCGGCGGTGTCCGGCTGCTTGGGGTCCTGGTCGGCATCGGCCGACACCAGTGTGACCTTGCCAGGCACAAAGCCATAGCGCAGGTAGTCGTAGGCAGTGACCTTGGCCTTGGTGGACTGGCCGACGTGCACATAGCCACGGTCTGCGGGGTTGAGGCGCGCCTCCACAATGACTTCGTCCTTGTCCGGCACGATTTCAAGAATAGGCTCACCGGGTTTGACAACCCAGCCGGTGCCCGAGCTGCGCAGGCCCTTGACGACGCCATCGATAGGGGCGAGCACTACCGTGCGGGTGCGCTGGTTCTGGGCCCGCGACAGGTCTTCGGACAGGCTGTGCAGTTCACGCTCGGTCTGCGCCAGCTCTTCGGATGCCCTGCGACGGAAGGCGCCCTGTGTTTCCACCAGCTTGGCCTGGCCTTGTTCTACCTTGGCGCGTGTGCTGACCAGATTCTGCCTGGCTGCGGCCAGGTCGGTGCGGGCCTGTTCGAGCGCGCGCTGCTTGTCGATCACTTCCAATTGGCCAATCAGTTGCTCGGCTGCAAGCTGGTTGGCAATGCTGGCTTCCTGTTCATACAGCTTCAGGCCGGTCTGCAGGCCCGTGATGCGTGCCTGGATCTGCGCTACATCGCCTTGCGCCTGCTGCAGCATGGCCTGAGCAGCAGCCATGCTGCCCTGGTATTCCAGTCCGCGTGCGGCAAATGCACCCAGTTCCGCTTGCACGATGCGCGATTCCAGATCGGCGGAAAAGTCTGCGGCTATGAGGCGGCGGCCCTGGCTTTCTGCTGTCAGCCGGGTCTTGATGGCCTGTGCAGTGGATCGACGGGCGGTGAGTTGCTCCAGATTGAGGCTGGCACCACCCAGGTCGATATCGAGCAGCGGCTGACCTTGGACAACAGTCTGGCCTTCCTTGACATGAACGGCGGTGACGATGCCGCCTTCCAGATGCTGAACGGCTTGAACGCGATCAGACGGGATGACCTGACCGCTGGCGACCACGACGTTCTCAACCGGGTAGAACAGTCCCATCAGTACCAGCACACCCACGGCAGAGGCAATCACCTTGCGGCTACCTGCCAGGCGCTGCAACAGTGGCGGGCGGGTGGGTACAGATGGCGAGACGAGGGGGGAGCCAATTGACGGCGCCAGCTTTGGTGGGGCGTGGTCGTTGGCGGCATCGGGGGCTGCTGCATGCGTATGGCGGTCGTGCGTTGCAGCAGGTGCGGCAGGTGCGGCAGGTGCGGCAGGTGCGGCAGGTGCGGCATTTTGCAGCACTTCGGGCAAATCGTGGTGGCGGCCAGAACGGGTCATGGTGTGGCCTCCTGTGCGATCGCGCCCCGCTCATCATCGTTGCTCACGGTTGGTTGATTGGCTGCTGGTGCCGCCTGTGGCTGGTGCTGCTCGGGTCCGCTGGTACGGGCTACTACCCCAAACAGCTTGGGCAACATGCGCTCCGGAGTACCGTGTTCGACCTGGCCATTCCCTTGAACATGGTAGATCTGTTGGGCCTGCGAGGCCACGCGCAGCGAGTGCGTCACGACCACAACCGTGTGCTTGGCTGCGATCTGGCGCAATGCCTGCAGCAATGCAGTCTCGCTTTCGAAATCCAGATCGTTGCTGGGCTCGTCCAGGATCAGTACCGAAGGATTGCGCAGGAAAAGCTGTGCCACGGCCAGCTTGCGCAACTCACCGGCAGAGAGGCCCGCGCCACCTTCGCCCAGTTCGGTCTGATAGCCGTGCGGCAGTCGGCTGATGAAGCCGTGCGCGCCCGAGAGCTGGCAGGCACGGATGATCTTGGCGTCGTCTGCGTCGGGGCTGACCATGCGCAAGCCATCGACGATCGGGCCGCTGAACCAGTAGTTCTGTTGGGCAAGGCATCCCACCCAGCGGCCCAGGTCGGCGCGTGAGAACTGCGCCATGTCGTATTCGTCAATGGAGATGGCTCCGGCGGTGGGCTGATACAGCCCGGCCATCAGCTTGGCCAGTGTGGATTTGCCGGCACCATTGCGTCCCACAATGGCATGGATGCCGCCAGGGCCCATGCTGAGCGAGACCTTGTTCAGCGCCTGGTGGCCCGAAGGATACTGAAAGCTGACCTGGTCGAGCCTGAACTGACCGCGTGGGCGAGGCAATTCGATGTTCTGGGATGGGTTCTCCAGGGGCTCCTGCAGCACGGCCTGTACGCGTGCAGCGGATTCGTTGGCACGGGCGAGGGAGCGCCAGTTGCTGGCCAATTGGGCGATGGGGCCCAGTGCCTTGCTCGACAGCAGATTGACTGCCATCAAGCTGCCAATCGTCATCCATTGCGCATTGATGGCAATGGCTCCCATGGTGATGACCGCCACCGAGAACAGGGTAAGCAGCACATGGGTGAATTCCTTGGCGTTTTCCATCTCGCCGTTCTTGCGAAAGCTTTCGGCCAACCAGCGGTCGTAGCCGACCTGCCAGGCCTGCAGCGCAGCTGCGTCATATCCGAGTACCTTGAGCGAGGCGCGTGCGTTGCAGATTTCGGCGGTGCTGCGGTCCAGCTGGCGGGCTTGTTCCACTTCTTCAACCTTGCCGCTGCGCACTTCATCGGCCCACCACCAGGCAAGCACGCCCAGGATCAGCATGGCCACCACAATGACCGGCAGCACGGGCCAGGCAATGATGCCCACCACAATCAAGGCCACCAGCGCCATCGGCAGGTCGAGCATGGAGGAGGCGACGCCGCCAGCCACACATGTTCGCAAGGCGCTAATATCGCGGAACAGCTGCAGCCACTGGCTGGATGAGCGCTGCTCCAGTGCCAGCATGGGGTGGCGCAGCATGGATTGCATCAAGGATTGAGAAAGGTCGCGGTCAATCGTGGCGCCTGCTTCGCGCAAGGCACGAGCGCGTTTGCGCCGCAACCACAACTCCAGAATCAAGAAGCACAGCACACCTGCCACCATGGCGATCAAGGTGGCGTTGCCACCGCGCGAGATGACGCGGTTGTACACCTGTAACAAAAAGATTGAAGGCAGCAAGCCCAGCAGGCTGATGGGCAGCGACAGCCAGGCTGCCTGACGCAGGTGGCTGGAAGAGCGTTCAAAGCTGTTGGCAATGGCCCTGGAAAACGGCCCTGCCACACCCGCTGGCGCTGCAGCAGATGCTGCAGAGACCAGTTTGTAAGGAAGCAGGAATTCAATCATGGCTGGAAAACTGTCGGGTTGATAACAACGAGAAACCAATGATCAGGAACCGTTTCCAAAGTATTGTGCAGACATTGAGTAACCATCGGAAGGTTATGTAACCAATAATTTCCATAAATAGTGCCATATAGGTATTAAAAAGTGACAATCTGCACTTTTATGAATGTTAGTAAATGACAACTGCGTTCTGTAGTGATAGCAAGTTGTGCGTAAGTTACGTAACTTTGAGGGAATTTGGAAAATTGGTGATGGATTTTGTTATTCTTTTTTATTAATTGATACAAATAAATAATAAATAAACGTGAGTGCCGGGTGGTACCCAGCTGCCAGTCGTGGAGAGCTTGTCTTTGGGGGGCGCCGCGTTCAGGCGCCTGCAAAGTGCATGGCTGCGTTGATGGTGATGAGCAACTGGCTGGCAACTCGGCAGTCGCTGACCAGTGCATTGCTTGAGCGAGGCGAGAAAAAGGCTGCCTGCTTGCGGTGGTTGCTGGCTTGAAACAGCGCGACTTCCGGCCACACGATGCGTTGGTAGCAGGCGCGAAACAGGGTCTGCATATTGGCTTTGAACTGCGTCTGCATGCCGTCGCTCATGAATTGCGGTTGCCCTTGGCGCAGCGCGCATTCCATGACCGCGATGGCTGTCCAGGGCTGGGCAGCGGGCGAGGGGCGACCACCGTCGTCGGCGATCAGGCGCAATTGGGGCCAGCTTGCGTGCAGCCATTTGCCGTCGTAGCTGCGGCTGGAGCCCTGGAAGGGCAGCAGTTCATCGGGTGCTGACTGCTGCTGGCGCCGGCGCAGGGCTTCCAGGCTCAGCCCGCCCCATGGCGGCGTATCACCTGGGAGGGCAGGTGATACGCCGCCCAACTGTTGGGACAGCAAAGTGATCAGGTTGCTCACGGTCGAAGACGCGATGGCGCCAGGGAACTGCTCCGTGTAACGCACCAGCACGATGAGGCTCATGGCATGCAGCATTTCGCTGGCATAGTCATGCAGGCTCCAGCGACGCATCTGCTCGATCAGATAGGCGATGGCACGGTGGCAGGCCCGGGTGCCTGCGTCGTCCCTGAGAGACTCCATCTGGGTGTTCTTGTGTGCCAGCAGCAAGGCGTAGGTGATGCCCAGATGGTCCAGCAGGGTTCCTGCTTCCGGCCAGCTGCCGTCATCGCTTTGGTGCTGGGCCAGCAACTGCTGCGTGGCACGGTACAGCATGGGGCCTGCTGGGCCATGGCGCAGATGGCTGGGAGACAGGCGAGGGCGGGGAAGTGCTGTCAGCTCGCCTTGCTGGTCAATGTATACGCCTTCCAGCAGCAACTGCCAGCGCGCATGTGTGGTCACGGGAACAGGGTCGCAGAGGCTTTGCACTTCGGCCAGATTGCGCGACGTGTTCTTGCCCAGGGCCGTCAGCAGCTCTGTGTATTCCAGCTCGTCGTCGGCCAGCGCCCAGGTGCGCGTGGGGTCTGCCGTGCGCAACTGGCTCTGCTGAGGCGTTACGGGCTGGATGCCGCAGGCCCAGTCGATACGCAGCTCCACGCCGCTCGCGTTGTGGGCCCATGCCCATTGGCGCACGCGTGTGGCGCCTTCACGCCAGGCGGCGTGCAGGGTCACGCGGCGGATGCTGAAACTGCTGACTGGCAACTCTTCTGCGGCAACGGTAAAGAACAGCACGCAGCAGGCATAGGGGTCGGGGAGCGACACCACATGCTGTGCAACAAACCGGAAAGCCAGATCCAGTTGTTGCGCCAGATCAACGGGCTCCGCTCGCAGCGCGCGGTGGTCGTCTGCAGCCATGGCGGCGGCTGCAGTCGGAGCGGGGCGGCTGAAGAGCGATACGTTCATCATGATGTTCTCGCAGGGGTGACAAGCCCTCTAGTCCTCAAGTTCTGTTCCCCACCGCCACAGGTCTGTGGCGGTGGGGGCCTACGCCTCTTACAGTGCCAGGCTATGGTGCTGCAGATCCTGGCTGAGCACGCCGCTGGAGCCTACGGCGTCTGCTCCGCTGACGTGGCTGCTGATGGCCAGCGAAACCGGATGCAGATCGGCCGAGGCCTGCGCTGCCGTGGAGGTAACGGAGACCGAGCCTCCCAAGCCCAGCAGTCCGCCGCCGCCCAATACACCTCCCAGCGGGCCATTGGTCAGACCGTTGTTGCCCAGCAGCCCTTGCAGCAGCTGGTTGACTGCGCCATCGGCGCTGGTCAGACCATCCGTGAGGCCACCAGTCAAGCTACCTGTCAGATCACCTGTCAGGGTGCCAGCCAATCCATCCTCGCCGAGCACGTTGTTGAGCGTGGTGCCAACGCCACCCAGCAAGCCCTCTGCCAGCGCGGCGACATTGAGATCGTCCGTGCCACCTGCAGCATCCGTGATACCGGGCAGAATGCCGGCAACCGGGTTCAGAACGGTATCGAGCAGACCAGAGAGGTTGCCAGCAGCATCGCCCGCTGCGCCTCCGGTGGAAATACCTGCCACCGTGTCGTGTACCAGGCCGATCACTGGCTCCACCAAGGCATCCAGCACATTGGCAACCGGAGCCAGACCGGTGCCGTCCAGCAGGTCTCCGGCAGTGTTCTGAACCGACAAAACCAGACCGTGCGATCCAGCGCCGCCGCCATTGCCTGTCAGGCCGCCGAGCAGACCGCCCACGAGACCACCTTCGCCAATGACGCCGCCAAGCAGACCGCCGTTACCTCCGATCACGCCACCCAACAGGCCACCTTCGCCGCCCAGCAACCCGCCGACCAGGCCGTCTTGACCGATCACGCCACCGAGCAAGCCACCGTCGCCGCCGAGGACGCTGCCCAACAGGCCGCCCTCACCGCCGAGCAAGCCACCAACCAGGCCGCCTTCGCCAAGGACGCCACCGAGGAGGCCACCGTCACCGCCGAGCACACCACCCAGTAGGCCACCGTCACCGCCAATCACGCCACCGAGCAGCCCGCCTTCGCCGAGGACACCGCCCAACAAGCCGCCTTCACCGCCGAGGACGCCGCCCAACAGGCCATGGACGAGACCACTGATGCCATCGCCCCCGACGCCGCTACCCAGGCCAGCGATCAGTTGGTTGAGGGTGCCGATCACGGGCTCCAGCGCCTGGCCGTCCACTTGCGTCAAGCCATTGACCAGTTCGGTCAGTACGCCCAGGGGGCCGCCGTCCACGTTGGTCAGACCTTCCAGCACGCCAGTCACAACGGCCAGCGTGCCATCGGTGGGGTTGGTCAGTGCATCGAGCAACTGGCTGACCGGCTCTGCCACCGTGCCGCCCAGCAGGCCGTCCACCACGTCTTGCACCGAGGTCACGATGCCATCGCCATTGCCGCCACCAGTACCGCCGCCAGGGATCAAGCCGCCCAGCAAGCCTTCCAGCAGTTCACCCAATCCGCCCAGGCCGCCACCACCTTCACCCAGGCCATTGCCCAGGCCGGCGATCAATTGGTTGAGGGTGCCGATCACGGGCTCCAGCGCCTGGCCGTCCACTTGCGTCAAGCCATTGACCAGTTCGGTCAGCACGCCCAGGGGGCCGCCGTCCACGTTGGTCAGACCTTCCAGCACGCCAGTCACAACGGCCAGCGTGCCATCGGTGGGGTTGGTCAGTGCATCGAGCAACTGGCTGACCGGCTCTGCCACGGTGCCGCCCAGCAGGCCGTCTACTACATCCTGCACCGAGGTCACGATGCCATCGCCATTGCCGCCACCGGTGCCGCCGCCAGGGATCAGTCCGCCCAGCAGGCCTCCGACCAGTCCGCCCAATCCACCTTCACCCAGGCCATTGCCAAGGCCTGTAATCAGTTGATTGAGAGTACCGATCACAGGTTGGAGGGCCTCGCCATCAATCTGTGCCAGGCCGTTGACGAGTTCGGTGAGCACGCCCAGAGGACCGCCTTCCACAGTGGTCAGGCTCTCAAGCGCGCCGGTGACTGCAGACAGCAGGCCGTCGGTGGGGTTGGTCAATGCATCGAGCAACTGACCGACCGGCTCTGCCACGGTGCCACCCAACAGGTCGTTCACGACATCCTGGATCGCAGTCACCAGTCCAGAGTCAGGATTGCCCGGGTGATTGCCGGAGCCGTCGCCCAGCAGCCCGCCCAGCAAAGAGCCTACGCCAGCCAGGAGGCCACCCAGTAGACCGCCTTCATCTAGCAAGCCGCCGAGCACATTGTTCACTACGTTGCCGATGGAGCCACCGGTGCCCAGTTCATTCAGACCTTGCAGCAAGCCGTTGAGCGTATCGATCAGTGGCTCCAGCGCCTGGCCATCGATCAGCGTCAAGCCATCCACCAACTCGGTCAGTACACCCAGGGGGCCACCACTGACGGAGGTCAGGCTCTCCAGCAGTCCGGTTACCGCTGCCAGCGTACCGGTATTGGGGTTGACCAGGGTGTCGATCAGATTGCCAACGGGGCCAGCTACCGTGCCGCCCAGCAGGTTGTCCACCAAATCCTGTACCGAGGTGATCAGACCATGGTCAGTGGAATCCGTCGGGTTGGTCGGGTCCGTAGGATGGGTCGGATCGGTAGGATGGGTCGGATCGGTAGGATGGGTCGGATCGGTAGGATGGGTCGGGTCCGTAGGATGGGTCGGATCGGTAGGATGGGTCGGATCGGTAGGATGGGTCGGATCGGTAGGATGGGTCGGATCGGTAGGATGGGTCGGATCGGTAGGATGGGTTGGATCCGTAGGATGGGTTGGATCCGTAGGGTTGGTCGTATCCGTAGGGTTGGTCGTATCCGTAGGGTTGGTCGTATCCGTAGGGTTGGTCGTATCCGTGGGATTGGTTGTATCCGTGGGATTGGTCGTATCCGTTGGGTTGGTCGTATCCGTTGGGTTGGTCGTATCCGTCGGGTTGGTCGTATCCGTGGGATTGGTCGTATCCGTAGGATTGGTTGTATCCGTTGGATCCGTCGAGTCCGTCGGATCAGTCATGCCGGGCTCTTCGGTCCCTGGGTTGGTGGGCTTGGAATCATCGTCATCGTCACCGCTGTTCAGCAGTGCGCCTGCAAGCACGCCGCCACCAATGCCGACCAGGCTGGCAAGCAAGAAGTCGCCCAGAACGGCGCCACCTGCATCGTCGTTGCTGTCGGTTGCTTCTGTTTTGGCAGCAGGAGAGGCCGCATCTGCAGCTGCAGGAACGGTTTCCACGCTGCCCGAAGCCGCCGTGAATGCCGCCACGCCTGCAGCGCCGCCGCTATCGCAGCTATCCAGCGTGGCTTCGGTATTGGCCGCCAATGTGGCGATCTGCGATTGTCCGTCATGGTTGGTGATGACGGCCTGGGCGTTGCCGCCAGCCGGAACCACAATGGTGTCGCCGATTTGCAGCTTGCCTCCTGCCTGAGCAGCCGTTGACTGGCCACCGCGCACGATCTGCACACCGGCAGACGCTTGGGTGAGCGAGGCGGAAGCCATTTTTGCACCGTCGCCGGATTTGGCGGCATCGTTGGTCACGCAGAGGGTCGATGTGTTGGCGGCGGTCATGTACTGTTTCCCTTTAAAAATTGGTTTTGCGGCCAGTCCGGAAACAAAGCCGAACGGCAGATGTCCGGGGTTAGCGCAATAGGCGTGCCAACATGTGGAAACAGTGGGGTGAAAAATGAGATGTTTCTAACTTATTGATTCATTTGATGTGTTTTTCTCCCGCGTCGATAGGCATGGGGATTGGTCAGTGCTGTTTCGTGCTGTGTTACGGGGAACGTTACGTAACGTCGGCACCACGGAGCCGTAGCTTTTTGCCATGCCTGGCGTTTACCCTGAGGTGCGCCGAAAAGCGCATTCGTGCTGATCTGGAGCCGAAAATACGCATTGCCCGCAAACGCTGATGGCTTATGCTGATGACGATTGGGCTACCGTTGCTTATGCGCCCGTGCTATCGATAAAAATACATGTATCTAAATGTATAATTAGCGACCTTTGGTCGCGCGCGTACGCAGGTGGCTCACAATGTCGCTCATTTCGATGTCCGGCAGCCTTGCCTGCCTTTTCCAGCCATTGCAGAGAGAACCATTGCTTATGATGACTGCGCCTCACGTCTTGCCACCTGTGCAACCCAATCGCCGCTTGTACTGGAATCGCAACTGGGCAGCGCTATTGCTGGGGTGTGGCGTGGCGCTGCATGGGCTGCCTGCATTGGCGGCCCGCGCTGCTGAAGAGGTAACGCAGTTGCTGGAGCAAGGGAAGGCGGATCTGGCTGCCAAGCAGGCGGATAGCCATCTGCAGCAGAACCCGACAGACGTGGAGATGCGTTTTTTGCGTGGGGTGATCGCCACCGAGCAAAAGCAGAATGCACAGGCGATCAAGATTTTCTCGGCCCTGACGCGCGAATATCCCAACATGCCCGAGCCTTATAACAACCTGGCGGTTCTGTATGCCGCCGATGGGCAGGAGCGCAAGGCTGCCGAGGCACTGGAGCAGGCGATTCGCACCAACCCCAGCTATTCCACCGCCCACGAAAACCTGGGAGACCTGTACGCACGCATGGCGAGCGAGGCCTATTCCAAGGCTCTGCAGCTGGACGGTTCGCGCCAGGACATTCGTCCCAAGCTGGCCCTGATCACCCAGATCGTGCCTGGCACCGCCAGCCGGGGAAAGACCGTGGTGGCAGATGCCGGAAGTGCTGCGGCACCGTCGGCGGTAAAAGCACCGCCCAAGGCCGAAATTGCGTCTGAACGAAAGCCCGAGCCCAAGCCCGAAGCAAAGCCGGAGCCTCTGCAGCCACCCAAGCCGCAACCTGTGGCCAAGCTCGAGCCCGTTGTGGTCGCCAAGGCAGAGTCAGCGCCCGTTGCCAAACCTGCGGTACCAGTACCAGCACCAGCTCCCGTTACAGCACCGGCGGCGCCTGCGCCCGTGGCCCCAGCTCCAGCGCCGGCACAACCTGCAGCAAGCGCCAAGCCCAAGGACGAGCCAGCAGCCAAGCCCGCTGCTGTCGCGGAGGCCAAGCCTGCTGCACGCCAAAGCGCAGTGGCAGAGGTGGAGCGCGCCGTGCATGCCTGGGCGGCAGCCTGGGAGAAAAAGGACATGACGGCCTATCTCGATGCATACAGCGACAAGTTCCAGCCGGCCGGCGGAGGCAGCCTGGCGGCCTGGAAAGAGGAGCGCCGGGCACGCATTGTCGGCAAGCAGTCGATCGATGTGAAGGTGCAGAACCTGCAGGTCAGCCTGGATGGCGATCAGGCAACAGCCAAGTTCCGCCAGTACTATGCAGCGGGCTCGCTCAAGACCACTACCCGCAAGACCTTGAGCCTGCGTCACGAGAAGGGGCAGTGGCACATCGTCCGCGAAGCAACCGGTGGGTGATGTTGCGTGTCATCTCGCACCAATAGCGTCTGAGGAATAGAGCGGCGCGGTATCATGCGCAGCGCGCCACCTGTGGTCGGGCGGCGGGATGAGGATGTCTGGGCAATGCCTTTTAGCAAGCAATTTTGGCGGCCATTGGCCATGGGAGCACTGGCGGTCGCCGCAAGCGGCGCGCTCGGTGTTGCGCATGCCAGAAAGGCAGCGGAAAGCAAAACCGGCAGCGCCACGCAGAGCCAGCGCGCGGCTACCGGCTCTTCGGCCAAATCTGCTGCATCCGCCAAGGAAAGCCGACGCGCGAAAAAAACCAAGACCTCGGAGCCCGCCAAAGGCAGCAAAACCGTCGCTGCGCTGGCCGCTGTGCCGGTGGCAGCATCGGTGCCTGCCGCCATTCACGCCAGTGCCGAGGCGCGCTTGTTGAAGGTGATTGATCTGGTACAGCAGCAAAAACTGGATGTGGCTTTGCAGGAGGCATCCCGGCTGACTTCGGATGTACCGCATTTTCAGGCTGCGCAGCTGGTGTATGCCGATTTGCTGCGCTACAAGACCGGCCATGCGGGCGCGCTGTCTCCTGCGCCGTTGCCGGAGGCGGGGGCCATGCGGGTCAAACATACGCCGCAACCCAGTGCAGCTCCCGGCGCAGACAGCATGGAGCAGTTGCGCGGTTTGCAGGACGAGATCAAGCGCCGCGTGCAGGGCGCCAATGCCTTGCCGGCGACCGGCAGCATTCCTGCTGAGTTTCTGGCGCTGGCGCCCTCGGTGCGCCAGGCGATTGCCATTGATGCGAGCAAGTCGCGGCTATATCTGTTTGCCAATGAAGGCGGCAAGCCGCGCTTGACCGGCGACTATTACGTCTCTGTCGGCAAGCTGGGCATGGGCAAACTCGAAGAGGGAGACCAGCGCACGCCCGAGGGGGTGTATTTCATCGGCAGGCAGATTCCCGGCCCCAAGCTGCCGGAGTTCTACGGCAAGGGAGCCCTGACGGTGAACTACCCCAATGACTGGGACAAGGTGGTCGGGCGCTCGGGCAGCGGCATCTGGCTTCATGGTACGCCGCCAGACCAGTTTGCCCGCCTGCCGCTCGCAAGCGACGGCTGTATGGTGCTAGCCAATACCGATCTGACGCATTTGATGCGAACTGTGGGACGCCTCTCGCCAGTGCTGGTGCGTGAGCGCCTGCACTGGGTCGCGGCTGCCGACGCCGCCATGGGGCGCGAGCGCGACGCTTTTCTCTCCGTGCTGGATCGCTGGCAGCAGGGCTGGAGCCAGGCGGATGCGCAGACGGCGCTGTCGCCGCTCTACCAGCCAGACTGGCGAAGCTCGGCGGGCGGACAGGCCATGCAGGAGCGCATGGCGACGGTCTTCAAAGGCGGTGCTGCCCTGCAGGACATATCAGTCTTTGCCTGGAAAGATGCACAAGGCGAGATTCGCATTGCCAATTTCCGCCTCAAGGGAAAGAACCAGGCCGAGCCCCTGTCGCTGCGCCAGTACTGGCGCAAGGTGGGCAGCGAGTGGAAGCTGTTTTCGGAAGACACGCAGAATTGACTGGCGCCTGAGGCGCGCTGTCATGAAAAGGGGCATTTGTCCGGAGGGTAGCGAGCAACTCTGAAAACCACCATGCTGTCACACTGGGGTTTTGTTTTTGCCCCTGGAGCTGCCCGGCATGACCGACCGTACCAACGAATTTGGCCAAACCATTGGCTGTGATCTGCCCGACTGGGCACCGCGCGAGTTGCCCGCGCCCGTCACCCTCGAAGGCCGGTTTTGCCGGCTGGAGCCGATCAGCGCCGCCCGGCACGCCGCCGATCTGCATGCGGCCTTCAGCAGCGCCCCCGATGAGCGCTTGTGGACCTATATGACCGTAGGGCCCTTTGCCGATGCGCAGGCGTACCACGGCTACCTGGAAAGCGCGGAGGCGAGTACCGATCCGCGCCACTATGCCGTGATTGATCTGGCCAGCGGCAAGGCGGTGGGCACCATGGCGCTGATGCGGATCGACCCGAAAAATGGCGTGATCGAGGTTGGCAGCGTCACCTTCTCGCCGCTGCTGCAGCAAACCCCGATTTCGACCGAGGCGCAATATCTGCTGATGGCCTATGTGTTCGATCAACTGGGCTATCGGCGCTACGAATGGAAATGTGATCACTTCAACGCGCCTTCGCGCAAGACGGCACAGCGCCTGGGCTTCAGTTTTGAAGGCATCTTCCGCCAGGCGGTGGTGTACAAGGGGCGCAGCCGCGATACGGCGTGGTTCGCCATCATCGACAGCGATTGGCCCACAGTCGCTGCAGCATTCCAAGCATGGCTCTCGCCTGGTAATTTTGACGCCGCCGGGCGTCAGAAGCATTCATTGGCTGAGCTACGTGGTGCTCGGTGATTCTCATCGTCCGAAACAAGAGAAATCAGGTGCGGGCGCTTATCTGCATTGCGCTTGATACTAAAAATTGATAGCAATGAAAAGGCCCTGGCGTGATGCCAGGGCCTTTTGTATCAGGCCCGCCCCTTTTACGGCAGGGACGGCGGCTGCATTTCTTCAGTTGGCGTTCGGGTCGTCCATCAACTGGTCACGCAGCTTTTGGTCTTCGGTCATTTCAAACCACATCGCGTTGAGCACGGCAAACGCGGCGGCCAGCGGAAGTCCGAGGATCCAGGCGAAATACCACATAAATAATCCTTTCTATTGATACGCAGCCCAGGCTCAGTAGGCGTGGCCGCTGCCTTCACGAATCTGCTTTTCATCGACCTTGCCCCACAGTACGCGGTACACCCAGGTGGTGTAGGCCAGGATGATCGGCAGGAAGATGAGGGTGCACACCAGCATGATGAACAAGGTCATGTGGCTGGACGAAGAATCCCAGACGGTCAGACTGAAGCGCGGATCGACTGTGGACGGCAGGATCATCGGAAACATGGATGCACCCACAGTCAGGATGATTCCGGCGATGCCCAGGCCGCTGAAGATCATGGCCCAGCCTTCCTTGCGCGCGCGCATCAGCACTGCAGCAATCAGGCAGCCCAGGACACCCAGCACAGGTGCGGCCATGGTCCAGGGGTACTTGCTGTAGTTGGCCATCCACGCGCCGGGCATGTGGGCGGCGGTCTTGAACAGCGGGTTGGACGGGCCGGTGGTGTTCACGGCAGAGGTAATGGCATAGCCATCCACAAATTTCCACAGCACGACGCCGGCTAGCGCAAACAGCACGGCGGTCAGGAGGGCGGCAATGGAGCCCACGGTGCGGGCACGCTGCGCAACAGCACCTTCGGTCTTGATGCCCAGCCAGGCGGCGCCGTGCATGGTCAGCATGGCGACGGAGATCAGACCCGTCAGGATGGCAAACGGGTTGAGCAGGCCGAAGAAACTGCCGTCGTAGTGGATGAACAGCTCCGGTGTCAGGCGGAAGGGAACGCCTTGCAGCACGTTGCCCAGCGCTACGCCACAGATCAGGGTGGGGATGAAGCCACCCGCGAACAATGCCCAGTCCCAGCCATTGCGCCAGGCCTTGGATTCGTTCTTGCTGCGGTATTTGAAGGCAACAGGGCGCAGAATCAAACCGATCAGAATCACGAACATCGCCAAGTAGAAGCCCGAGAACGATACGGCATACAGTTGGGGCCATGCGGCAAAGATGGCGCCGCCCCCCAGAATCAACCAGACTTGGTTGCCTTCCCAGGTAGGGCCCACCGCGTTGATGATGACGCGGCGCTCCACATCGTTCTTGCCCAGGAAAGGCAGCAGCATGCCGGTACCCAGGTCAAAGCCATCCATCACGGCAAAGCCGATCAGCAGCACGCCCAGCAGCACCCACCAGATGACACGTAGCGTGTCGTAATCCAAAAGTGTATGCAAGATCATGGTGTTACTTTCCTGAATAGGTAGGTTGTGCAGTGGCAACCGAGGCATAGCTCAGCGGCTGGGGCTCCTGTTGCTCGGGCTCCAGCTCGGGGCCTTTTTTGATGGCCTTGAGCATCAGCTTCATCTCGATGACAAACAGCACCGAGTAGATCGCCACGAAGCCCAGAATTGTGATCAGCAGGGTGGTGACACCCAGGTTGGATGCGGCCACGGCCGTAGGCAGCACACCTTCGATGATCCAGGGCTGGCGGCCGAATTCGGCGACAAACCAGCCGCATTCAATGGCCACCCACGGCAGCGGGATGGACCACACCGCCACCCACAGCAGCCAGCGGTATTTGTCGAGTTGGTGGCGCGACGCCAGGTAGAAGAACACGGCAGTCAGCACGATGAAGAACATGCCCAGTGCAACCATGATGCGGAAGGTCCAGAACAGCGGTGCGACCTGCGGAATGGTGTCGGATGCAGCCTTGGCAATCTGCGCGTCGGTCGCTTGACGTGGGTCATCCACGTAGCGCTTGAGCAGCAGGGCATAGCCCAGCGCGCTGCCATTGGCTTCGAACTGCTCCTTCAACTCTGGCGAGATGGTGGTGGTAGAGCCCGCTTCGCGGATCTTCTCCAGCGCATCGTAGGCCTTGATGCCGTCGCGGATCAGCACCTCGGCGTGTTTGACCAGGTCGTTGATGCCCTGCAGTTCGGTATCGAGCGAGCGGGTACCAATCAGGCCCATCACCCATGGGATATGCACGGCATAGTGCGTCTCGCGAGCCTCCTGGTCGGGAAAACCGATGGCGGTGAAGGAGGCGGGTGCAGGCTCGGTCTCCCACATGGCCTCGATGGCTGCCAGCTTCATTTTCTGGTGTTCGCCGGAGAGGTAGCCCGACTCATCGCCCAGCACCACCACCGACAGCGCACCGGCAAGGCCAAAGGCGGCCGCAACGGTCATCGAACGCTTGGCAAGCTGCACATGGCGGCCTTTGAGCAGGTACCAGGCAGCAATGCCCAGCACGAAGATGGAAGCACATACGTAGCCGGCCGACACGGTGTGCACAAACTTGGCTTGCGCTACCGGATTGGTCAGCACGGCGCCAAAGTCGTTCACTTCCATGCGCATGGTCTGCGGATTGAACACCGCGCCCACGGGGTTCTGCATCCAGCCATTGGCGATCAGAATCCACAGCGCGGAGAAATTGGTGCCCAGGGCTGTAAGCCAGGTCACGATCAAGTGCTTGACGGGGGAGAGCTTGTCCCAGCCAAAGAAGAACAGCCCGACGAAGGTGGCTTCCAGGAAGAAGGCCATCAGGCCTTCAATAGCGAGCGGCGCACCAAAGATGTCGCCCACGTAGTGGCTGTAGTAGCTCCAGTTCATGCCGAACTGGAATTCCATCACCACGCCCGTGGCAACGCCCATCACGAAGTTGATGCCAAACAGCGTGCCCCAGAACTTGGTCATTTGTCGCCAGATGACGCGTCGCGTCATCACGTACACCGTCTCCATGATGGCGATCAACATCGACAGGCCCAAGGTCAATGGGACAAAGAGGAAGTGGTAGAGGGCAGTGATTGCAAACTGCAACCTTGATAGCCCGACAATGTCGATATCCATGAAATGGTCCTTTCCGTTCTTGGTATTTATCGATCCAGATGAAATGAGGGTGAGTGGTGAACGGGCAGTGTTCAACCCGGTCGCAGCCGTGCAATCAGCGCATCAAATTCGGGTGTTCCCTTGCGCGCATCCTGCCATGTGGTGCAAGCGGGATCCACCCACACAATGCGGTCTGCGTGGCGCGCTTCGCGCTGCAGATGGCTGGCCATGACGATGGCGGCGGGTTTGCCTGGGGTACTCGTGCGGCGTGCAGCGTGCCAACCGGCAATGGCCTGCATCACCTGGTCTGCGGTGTGGCGGTCCAGGCCTTCGGTGGGTTCATCCAGCAGCGTAAGCGGTGCCGGGTGCAGCAGCAGTCTTGCCAAGGCGAGGCGGCGCGATTCGCCGCCCGACAGGCCGGCGCCCTGGCTGCCCAAAGGCGTGGCCAATTGCTGAGGGAGTGCTGCGACCACCGCCGCGAGGCCCGCAGCCTCCAGCGCCTCCCACAAGGCTTTGTTGCTGGCGTCGGGGCAGGCAAGGCGCAGATTGCCGGCAATGCTGTCATGGAACAGTTCGGTGCGCTGCGGCAGGCTCGCGGCAGGCAGGCGCAGTACCTTGCCGGTGGAGGTCTGCAGCTCCCCTGCCATCAAGGCCAGCAGGCTGGATTTTCCCGTGCCGCTCGGGCCGGCGAGTACCAGCCATTCGCCATCACACACCTGCAGATCGATGTGTTGCAGCGTCGCCAGGGCACTGGCACAGTATTGAACGCTGGCGTCTTGCAGATCGACCACCAGGCCCGTGGCGGGTGGCAGAGGATCAGCGAGGGAGGGAGTGGTCTGCAATTGGGGAGCCAGGCGGCGGGCAGCCAGCAGGGTGCGACCCGCTTCCATGGCGCCGCGCCGTATGTTCAAGAGCGGCTCCAGGGCCGCCAGCAGCACCAGGGTGGCCAGGGCTGCAATCGGTGCACCGATCTGGCCTTGCAGCACCAGCCAGCCCGCAGACAGCAGTGCGGCGGCCGTGGCGACGTGCCCGGTCATCGCAATGGCAATACCCACCTGGGCCTCGATCTGGTTGAGGCGCATGTCAGCGGCCATCTGCTGGCGCTCTGCGGCCAGTACCTGCTGCAACTGGTGGTGCAGGCGGCCGGCCATCACCAGCTCGGTCTGGCCACCGACTGCATCAATCACGGTGGCACGCAAATGTTCCCCCGCAAAACTGCGCCTGATGGCCGTCGCAAAGCCCCGGCGCATGCACCAGGCGATACAGGCGATGCCGCCCGCCAGCACCAGGGCACCCACCAGCAGGCCACTGCGCCAATCCAGAAACAGCCCCAAGGCAAGTGCAGTGGCAACGGTGCTGGCAAGCAGGGCTGCAGCGGGGGTGAAGAGACGCAGATACACGGCGTCCAGCGCGTCGATGTCGGAGGTCAGGCGGTAGAGCAGGCGCGCGGGGCGTTGGCGCAGGCGCAGTGCTACATCCGCGGCAGAAAAGCGCGAAAAGAGCTGTACCCGCAGCTGGGCCAGCACGCGCAGGGTGGCGTCATGCGTGGTCACGCGCTCGCCATAGCGGGCAGCGGTGCGCAGTACCGAGAGCAGGCGCACGCCGGCACCCGGTGCAAACACATCAAATACCAGGGCGGTTGCGGCGGACAGGCCTGCTACATAGCAGGCCGTCAGAAACCAGCCGGACAGACCCAGCAGCGCCATGCCCACGAGCACGGTCGCAACGGCCAGCAGCATGCCGGTCAGCAACTGGCGGCGGTAGCCCGAGCGCACAAACAGTTGGACGATGGGGCGCAGGGCGTTCCAGCTTGTCATACCGTGGCTCCTTCCTTGCGTTTTTCGTCATCGCAGAAGGGGAGGGTGCTGCCGCTGTCCTTTTGAATGGGCAGTACCCGGTCCATGCAGGCGGCCAGCAGCGGGTCGTGTGTGGCCACCACCAGGGTGGCGCCGCCTGCAGCCAGTTGCAAAAGACCCTGGCGCACAAACTGCGCGGTTTCGGCATCCAAATGGGCGGTTGGCTCGTCGGCCAGCACCAGTTGGCAGCCCGGATTGGCTGCGGCGCGGGCCAGGGTCAGGCGCAACGCTTCGCCACCGGAGAGGCCCAGGCCGCCATCTCCGATGATGGCGTTGCCGCGCTGGGCCAGCACATCGCCCAGCGCGGCACTGTGCACGGCTTGCCGCAAGAGGGTGTCATCCAGATTGCGGCCCAGGCTGATATTACCAAGCAGGCTGGTGGCAAACAAATGCGGTTTCTGGGCAACCCAGGCCATGCGACTGCGCAGCGCGGCAGCGTTGGCGCTGTCTAGGGGCAGGCCTCCGATATGGATGCAGCCTTGCGATGGTTCTGCCAGCCCGGCAATCAATGCCATCACGGTTGATTTGCCACTGCCGCTTTCGCCCCAGAGCGCCACCTTTTCACCAGGCTGGATGTCGGCGTTGAAGCCATTCACCACCTGCGCACCCCCTTCGGTGTAGCAAAAGCCCACGCCATGCAGTGCAATGTGCAGGCCGTGTGGGGTGTTTGGGTTCGAATCCACCTCTGGGGCAGCTGCGTCGTGGTGACTGGCTCCCACCAACCGGGGCCCGGGCTCTTGCAGCGCCTGCAGTGCCTGCTCTGCGGCAAGGCCGGCAGCCTTGTCATGCCAGACGGCTGACAGCTCGCGCAGCGGCTCGAAGAAGGCTGGTGCGAGCAGCAGCACAAACATGGCCTGGGCCAGGCTGAGCTGACCGCCCCAACTGCCAAACGGCAACTGGCCCAGCAGGTGGAACCCCACGTACACGGCAACCAGGGCCACGCCCAGCGCAGAAAACAACTCCAGCACTGCCGATGACAGGAATGCAATCTTCAGGACAGCCATGGTGTTGCTGCGCAGGCGCTCGGCCGTGGCGGCAAGCTGGCTGGCTACCGAAGGAACGGCGCCCAGACCGCGGATGCTGGCGAGGCCCTGCAGGCGGTCCAGCAGAAACTGGTTGAGGTTGCCCATTTCCTGCAAGTGCTTCTGGCTGGCGGCCTCAGCACGCCAGCCCACCAGGGCCATGAAGATGGGAATCAGTGGTGCGGCCACCAGAAGCACCAGCGCCGACACCCATGAAAACCAGGCCACGCATGCAAGGATCACCAAGGGCACCACCACGACCTTGCTGCGGGCCGTGGTGTAGCGCGCAAAATAAGGCGTGATCTGGTCGGCCTGCTCGTTCAGCACGCTCGCAGCCAGGCCGGGGGAAGGGCGTTGGCTGTCGGTGGGCGCACGCCATGCCAGCGTTTGCAGCGCCTGCTGGCGCAACTGCTGCGTATAGCGCCGTGCTGCTGTGAAGGCGAGGCGAAGGCCGGCAGCATCGACCAGCGCACGCACCAGGCCGATGGCCAGGAAGCAGGCCATCGCCTTCCAAACCTCATTCCAGGCCGAACCCTGTTGCAGGGCACCAATGCTCCAGGCAATGACCGCTGCCTGCGGCAGCCACAGCAATGCCGCTACCACTTGCAGCCACGCTCCGCCTCTGGAGGGGCGCTGCACCGCACCTGTCGCTGGGGCGGTGAAAGAGGTGGGCGGGTCGGAGGCCATTGTGAATATTTATAGAATTTCTAATTTTCAAGAATTAGTGAAAGTATTGTAAATACAAATAACACTTGACCTATGCCAAGGGCTTAGGCTCGAATCTTGATGACAGTCAATCCCTTGGCGCATTGTTGCGCCAAGCCGTGCGCAATGCACGCGGTTTTTTGCTATCAAAATTAGCAGTTGAGCCGGCTTGAGAAAGACATTCCAGACGGATAAAGCTGATTTCGTGCGGCACCGCACTACCATTCATGCGCGCGGCAACACATTGCCTGACGTCAAGGTTTACCCGCATTCTGGTGCGTTGGGCGTGGCGAGACCTTGCTGTAAGTCAAGAAATGCAAGGTTTGTCCCGAGGCTATCGGGGCGCGGGTGTTGTCGCCCGTTATCCGTCAACCGTTACGAATGGGCGAGCAATGTCGGACCGGGAGGCTGCTCTGCGCCTGGGCCTGGCGCAGCAGGGTCAGATGGCGGGAGAGTGGTCTGGCCCATTGGCTGGGCCCTGTGTGGTTTGTGCGGGCTCCCGGCTTTGCATGTCCAGCTTCTGCAGCACCCAATGGATATGGCTGCGCAGCGCGTACAGCTCGTCGGCGTAGGAGAGCGGAACGGTGATTTTCTCGACCTTGCGGCCGAGTTCCTCCAGCTCGGCCCGGATACCGGCGCGGTCAGGGTCGGGCTGCTCCATTTCATGCTCGACGGCGCGCAGCCGTCCATACCACTTGAACACCCGCGAACGCACGCGGAACTGGTAGAGCGGCGGAACGATGCGTGACAGCGGCAGCATGAAGGCCAGCAGAACACCCATCACCAGCCACATGCGCTCCACCAGGTTGGCCAGCCAGAAAGGCAGATAGCGCTGCAGCCAGGGAGAGGGCTCGTTGATGGCCCGCACGCCTTCTTGCGCCACCGGCAACTCGCTGCTCTTGGTATTGGGAAAATCACGCGTCCGGTTGAACCAACCTGCATTGCTGTGGATGTTCTGCGACGCCTGGGCAAACAGCTGCTTGATGGCGGGGTGGGTATCGTCGCGCGCCAGAAGCGAGGTGGTGGATGCCAGGAGGTGCACATTGCGCGGCGGCACGTTCGCTGCCAGATCCACGATGCCGCGCGGCAGCGTGACCGGCGTCAAGAACCTGAACTTGCGGCCATAGGCCTCGTTCTGCGGAAAATCCATCAACTGCACCCCGGGCGTTTGCAGCAGCATCTGCACCATCAGGGATTCGGGCGCGGAGACGAAGACCATGGCATCGAGCTTGCCCGCCAGAAAATCGACCGTGGCCGGTGTTTCCGTCAATTGCGACAGCGTCAGCTGCCTGGGGCTGAGGTGGTTGGCCTCGAGCAGCTGGTTGAACAGGGTGGGCACGCCGCTGCCAGCCGTGCCGACATTCACCTTCCAGCCGGCCAGCTGGGTCATGCTGGTCAACTGCGGGCGCTTGTTGAGGCGCTGCGCCGCATCGGTGCGGTAGAACAGCCAGACCGGCTCAAGAAAGAGCGCGCCCAGCGAGGTGAGGCTTTCCAGGTCTTCATCGGTCAGGCTGGCCGTTCCGCCTTGCACAAAGGCGAGGTCTGCCTTGCCTTCGCGCAGCAGTTGGAGGTTGCTGAACGAGCCTTCGCTGGCCTCCAGATTCACCATGATCTTGTTGCTGGCAAGTGCCGAACGGTATTGGTCGCCAAAACTGGCATAGGCGCTTTGCGCCGGGCCGGTGGCGAGCGTCACTTGCGACGGCGGATTGGGCTTGAGCCACCAGTAGGCCGCCACGATCAGCGCCACCGCAATGATCACCAAGGGCCCGCCGGACACCACTGCATCGCGGATATTGAGCACCAGCGTGATCAACGTCTGGCGCAGTTGGTAGGCCTTGTGGCGCATCGTGGTGGATCGGTCACCCATGGTGTTCGGGTGCTGCGCATGCAGCGGTATTGGAAGACCGCTTACTGTAAATCAGCGGCGCTGGGCAAGTGCAGCGCTTTGTGGTTTTCTCCGGCATCCAGATGTAAGCTGCGCGCGTGCAGCACAGCCTGCAAGGTGGCCTGGGCCACGGCTTCGGCGGCCATGGTGGCCAGCACCATCATGCCAGGGCTGCGGCCGGTGGCACCCGTGCCCAGGCAGAAAAGCGTGTCGCCGTCCGACATGGTGTGCACCGGGTTGATGGCGCGCGCCAGGCCATCGTGTGCGACGGTGGCCAGGCGGCTCGCCTGGGCCTTGGTGATGGTGGCGTCTGTTGCCACCGCGCCAATGGTGGTGTTGGTGCCCGCCAACAACGGCCTGGGCGGCTCGCCACGCAGCAGGGCGCGGCGCGTATCCATGAGTTGCCTGCCATCTGCGGTACGCGCGCCCGCTACCACCTGGGCGGTGTCGGGGTGGATCACATCGCCCAGTGCGTTGCAGGCAATGATGGCGCCCACGGTCACGCCGTCGACAGTGACAGAAGCCGTGCCAATGCCGCCTTTCATGGCGCGGTCGATGCCAAAGATCTTGCCTACGGCAGCGCCCGCACCGGCGCCCACATTGCCTTGCGTAGGCATGGCGCGGCTGGCCGCCTTGCATGCGGCATAGCCGGCGGCGGCGTCGGGGCGCACGCGCATATCGCCCACCAGCACATCAAACAGTACGGCCGCAGGCACCAGGGGAATGCGGCCCACCGAGATGTCCAGGCCCACACCTTGCTCTTCAAGCCAGCGCATGGCTCCGCTGGCAGCATCCAGCCCCCAGGCGCTGCCACCGGCCAGCACGATGGCGTGCACGCGCTCGACCAGATTGGTGGGGTGCAGCAGGTCAGTCTCGCGCGTGCCGGGGGCGGCGCCGCGTACGTCCACGCCGCCCACCGCGCCATCTCTGGCCAGAATGGCTGTGCAACCCGTGGGGCGGCGGCTGTCCGTGAAGTGACCGACCTCGATGCCTTGCACCAGGGTGATGGCGCCCGTGGCCGGAAATTGTTTTGCGTTGAAAGACATGGGCCGATTGTGGGCCAAGGCTGAGCGCGCAGGTGCCACAAAATCCAAAGCGCTGTCAAACAAGTGTCTGACAGCGCTTTGCAGTGAACTGATTTGCTATTTTTTATATAGCTAGAGGCGCTTTCCCATCGGGCGCCAGGGCTCATAAATGCTTCAAGTGGCTTGACGCACAGCCGTCAGGGACGAATCACGATCTGCGGGCTGATCACAATGGCTTCGGGCCTGGGAACGGCGATCACGGGGCGGGGGGCCACCACAACCGGTTGCGGCTCCACATACACCGGCTGCTGGTAGACGACGGGCCGGTCGCGGCACTTGCGCTTTTCCTTGTACTCGCCATTCTTCTTCCACTTGCGCTCGACCTTGCACTGGCCGTCCCAGTACTCTTCCTTGTACTCCTTGCGATGGTGGCGGCGTCCATGGTGGTCGTCGTCATGCGCCCAGACGGGAGCAGACAGGCTGGCCAGGGCCAAAGGAACAAGAAGTTGTGCAAGCAGGCGGCTCATGGGCATTCATGATGGGCGAATGAAGCTGCGAAGCTTAGCGGATATTCCTGTATCAAAAGATGAGCAATGGTTGGTTTGTACGTCAGCGTTAACAGGTATTTGATAGTTGAAGTTCTATCTGAATCTCAATTTGGATTGCTTTCGTTGATGCATAAGGTGCTGCTGGCAACCACCGAACCCGAGATCGCCGAGAAGACCTGAGCAATGATCCACATGGCCCGGGTGCCCCGAAGATGCCAGCGCTTAGATAGCAAAAGCCCGCAGGGCAACGCCGTGCGGGCCGTTCGGTGCCACAGTGGATCAGGCGGCGACCGTGGTCTGCTGCTGCTCGCCCAGGCCCTCAATCCCCAGGCGCATGGTCTGGCCCGCCTTCAGGTAGACGGGCGTGGGCTTGATGCCCAGGCCGACGCCGGGTGGCGTGCCGGTCGAGATCACATCGCCTGGTTGCAGGCTCATGCACCGGCTGAGGTAGGCGATGATCTGCGCCACGGTGAAGATCATGGTTTTGGTGTTGCCGTTCTGGAAGCGCTTGCCATCCACATCCAGCCACATGGTGAGGTTCTGCGGATTGGGCACTTCGTCACGCGTCACCAGCCAGGGGCCGATGGGGCCGAAGGTGTCGAACCCCTTGCCCTTGTCCCAGGTGCCGCCGCGCTCTATCTGCCATTCGCGTTCGGACACATCATTGATCACGCAGTAACCAGCTACATGGTCGAGCGCCTCGGCCTCGGTGATGTATTTGGCGGGCTTGCCGATCACCACACCCAGTTCCACCTCCCAGTCAGTTTTGGTCGATCCGCGCGGAATCTCGACGTCGTCGTTGGGGCCGCAGATGGCGCTGGTCCATTTGCCAAACACCACGGGCTCGGTGGGAATCGCCGCGCCTGATTCGGCGGCGTGGTCGGCATAGTTCAGGCCGATGCAGATGAATTTGCCCACCCGGCCTACGCAGGGGCCAATGCGGGGCTGGCCGCCGACGGCGGGCAGGGTGGCCGGGTCAATGGCGCGCAGCTTGGCGAGCGCCGTATCGCTCAGGGTGTCGCCGTGGATGTCGGCCACCACGCCAGACAGGTCGCGCAAGGTGTTGCTGGCATCCAGCAATCCGGGTTTTTCCTGGCCCACAGGGCCGTAGCGCAGCAGTTTCATGCAGTCTCCATTATCAAAACAATGTTCTCATAGCCCTTGGGCCGTTTGAGAATGTTCTTTAGTCTATGCAGGGCGGGGTGCGAGGGGTGTCACGCAGCCGCTACCCACTCGTTGTCATTCGTTGCGAGCAGCTGTAGTCAGTTGGCCCAGCCGCCGTCGATCACATGCGCCTGGCCCGTGGTGAAGGCGGCTTCGTCGGAAGCCAGGTAGGCCACCAGCGCCGCGATTTCCTCGGGCTTGCCCACGCGGCCCATGGGCTGGCGCGCGATGAAGGCGGCGCGCACTTCGTCCACCGAGCGGCCTTCGTGCTGCGCCTGCGTGGCAATGCGCTGGGCGAGCGATGGCGAATCGACCGTGCCAGGGCAGATGGCATTGCAGCGCACGCCCTTGGTGCAGTAATCGGCGGCAATCGACTTGGTCATGCCGATGACGGCAGCCTTGGAGGCGCTGTAGGCAAAGCGGTTGGGCACGCCCTTGATGCTGGAGGCAGCCGACGACATGTTGATGATGCTGCCAGCGCCCTTTTGCAGCATGCCGGGCAGAAAGGCACGGATGGTGCGGTACATGGCCTTCACATTCAGGTCGAAGGCAAAGTCCCAGTCGGTTTCGCTGCATTCCAGGATGGAGCCCGCATGTACGAAGCCTGCGCAGTTGAACAGGATGTCGATGGGCCCCAGTTCGGCCGCCAGCGCCTGCACCTGGGCGTTGTCCAGCACGTCAAGCTGCCGTGCATCCAGGCCGGAGCCCGAGAGCGACTGCATGTGGATGTCGGTGGCGATCACGCGCGCGCCTTCGGCGGCCAGCCGCTCGGCACTGGCGCGACCAATGCCCTGGCCAGCTGCGGTCACCAGGGCCACCTTGCCTGCAAGGCGTTGGGAGGGGAGGGTCAAATTACTCATTCTTTCTCATCTTTCCTGTCGATCTTTCCTTGGGGGTTGGCTGTGTTCGGTGGTCAGAAATGGCCATCCTGCACCAGTGAATTGGGGTTTTGCGCAGGTGCAGTTTGCGCAGTTTGCTCCTTATTTCGCAGCATTCCGTACTTGCGCGCCCACATCGCGGTGAGGATCGGCACCAGGATGGCGGTGAGCAGGCAGGCCGTGGCGGTGATGGCGGTGGCCGAATCGGCCATGGGCTTGAGCTCGGGGATCATGTTGCCGATGATCTGCGGATTGGCCACCGCGGCGCCTGCAGTGGACGAAGCTGCCAGCCCTGCCGTGCCGTTGCCGCCGCCGATCACCTTGTCGGCCAGGATCAGCGGCACGCCGGTGATGACGATGACTGCCAGGCCGACGAACACACCGGTGAACCCACTCTTGGCAATCACGCCCAGGTCAATCGAGCAGCCCAGTGCAAAGCCGAAGAACGGAATCAAGGGATGCACACAGCGGCCGAAGAACTCGCGCAGTTCGGCATCGAGGTTGCCCAGCGCAAAACCGATCAGAAACGGCAGCACTGCGCCGACAAAAAGGCGTGGCTCGAAAACGGCCACGCCGGTGGCGCCCAGGATCAGCATGCTGACGAGTGGGCCCGATTCGATGGAGGTGAGCACAAAGGCACCGGCTTCCTCCTGGGTACCGTACTGCTGCATCAGCGCGGCGTACAGGCCGCCATTGGTCATGTCCATGGCTGTCACCAGGGCAAGCACCGAGAGGCCGGTGAACAAACCCGTCTGAATGCCGCCGGGAGGCAGCAGCCGGGTCGCGATCATGGCGACCACCCAGGCGACCAGGATCTTGGTGAGCACCAGGGTGCCCGATTTCTTCAGTACCACGCCAGTGGCCTTGAGGTTGATGGTGGCGCCCATGCAGAAGAACCAGACGGCCAGGATCGGCACCGTGCCCGTCATCAACCCATTGGTGAACGAGCCGAAGTACTTGCCCGCATCGGGCGCAAAGGTGTGGACGCAGGCGCCCAGCAGCAGGGGAATCAGCATGAGCCCGCCGGGCACGCGCTCGATGGCTTTCTTGATGTGCATGTCTCTTTCCTTGCGCCGCGGCAGGCGCTTTTGTTATGTGTGGTTTGTTTGTTGTCAGACAACAAAGTCTTGACGCATGCAGTGTTTCATAGAAATTCCATAAAAAATCATGATGTAAACCCTAGGAATTTTGAAAATAATGAAAAAAATTAGAAAAAAATAGAACATGGTTCCGGAAAATAAATTTGATTTCTATACTTGTCTTATCTCTGTGATGGTGTGGGCCCGAAGATGTCTCAAGGATTGCCCGGCTCTGGGCCATGACTGGTGAGACCCATGGCCGCCATCGATCTGCAAGCAACGCCATCCCGGCGTCATTCACAAAAACAAAAGGAACCCCATGTCTCCAACGGCTGTCCCCTTCAACCCTTTTGATCTGCGTGGCCGTGTGGCCATGGTGACGGGGTGCAACACCGGTATCGGTGCAGGCATTGCGGTGGCGCTGGCGCGCGCGGGGGCCGATATCGTGGGTGTCAATCGCAGTGAGCCGACCGAGACCGCGCTGCAGGTTCGTGCGCTGGGCCGCCGGTTTGTGGCGGTGCGGGCCGATCTGGCATCCACCAGCGCCATCCCGGGCGTGATGGAGCAGGCACTGGCAGACATGGGCCATGTGGATGTGCTGGTGAACAACGCAGGCATCATCCGCCGTGCCGATGCGCTGGATTTCTCCGAGGAAGACTGGGATGCCGTGATGGACACCAACCTCAAGACGCTGTTTTTCCTGTCCCAATCGGTGGCGCGCCACATGCTGGCACGTGGGGTGGAGCAGGGTGGGGCGTGGCGCGGCGGCAAGATCATCAATATTGCGTCGCTGCTGTCCTTTCAGGGCGGCATCCGGGTGCCTTCGTACACGGCGGCCAAGAGTGGGGTGCTGGGTCTCACGCGCCTGCTGGCCAATGAGTGGGCGGCCAAGGGCATCAATGTGAACGCGATTGCTCCGGGCTATATCGAAACCAACAACACCGAGGCGCTGCGCAAGGATGCGGGCCGTACGCGCGAAATACTGCAGCGCATTCCGGCAGGCCGCTGGGGCGCGCCGGAAGACCTGGGCGGCGCGGCCGTGTTCCTGGCCTCATCTGCGGCAGACTATGTGCATGGCCATACGCTGGCTGTCGATGGCGGTTGGCTGGCCCGATAATGGGATCTGTACATCCTCAAAGACATAGACCGCCCCGTTTTGCTGCCCATGACCACCATCCAGGACAAATCCGACACCGTAGCTGCCGTTGAGAAGGCGTTTGCCATTCTGGAGTGCCTGGGCAACAGGCGTGATGTGAGTGTGACCGAGCTGGCCCAGCAGCTGGCGCTGTCCAAATCGTCCGTGCACCGGCTGCTGCAGACGCTCAAGGCCCTGGGTTACGTGGCGCAGGACGGCGAATCGGAGCTGTACCGCGCCACGCTCAAGCTGTTTGAGCTGGGCGGCAAGGCGCTGGAGAATACGGATCTGGTGCGTGAGGCTGATGAAGACATGCGCCGCCTGGGCGAGCTGACACGCGAAACCATCCACCTGGGCGCCCTGGATGAAGACGCCATCATCTACATCCACAAGATCGAATCGGATTTCGGGTTGCGCATGCAATCGCGGATCGGGCGGCGCAAGCCCTTGCACAGCACGGCCATCGGCAAGGTACTGCTGGCCCACATGACGCCCAGCAAGGCGCGGGCGCTGCTGGATTTGCAGCCACTGAAGATTTTCACGCCGCAGACGCTGGACACGGCCGAGGCGGTGATGCAGATCCTGCCGCGCGTGTGGAAGCTCGGCCTTGCCGAAGACAACGAAGAAGCCGAACCCGGTCTGCGCTGCATCGCCGTGCCGGTGTTCGACCGCTTTGGCAAGGTGATTGCGGCGCTGTCGATCTCCTTTCCCACCATGCGCTGCGATGCGAATACGCCAGAGCGCTATACCGCGCTGCTGAAAGCGGCCAGCCAGTCGATCTCGGCCCGGCTGGGCTGGCGGCCAGTGGAGTAAGCCGTAAACCGGGGCCTGGCGCCGGACGCATACCTTCGTCGCACGGACAAGAAAAAACCGCTACTGATTCAGTAGCGGTTTGCGCTTTATGGACGGACATTGAAGCCCGTCCATATGGGTTGGACGGTCAGTTGCCGCGCTGCGTGGTCTGGATCATCTTCATTGCCGAGGTGATCAGGCTGGAGACTTCCGTCATGTTGCTGGGCACGACCAAGGTGGTGGTCGCATCGCTGGCCAACTGGCCATAGGCGGTGACAGCCTGCTCGGCCACCTTCAACTGCACGGCCTGCTCGCCGCCGGGCTGGCGGATGGCGGCGGCAATGCGCTCCAGTGCCTGCGCGGTCGCGTCGGCCACGGCAGTGATCGATGCGGCCTCGCCCTGGGCCTTGTTGATGGCGGCTTGTTTTTCACCTTCGGAGCGGGCAATGAAGGCCTCGCGCTCGCCGGTTGCGATATTGATCTGCTCCTGGCGGCGACCTTCGGAGGCGGCAATCAGCGCACGCTTTTCACGCTCTGCCGTGATCTGCGCCTGCATGGAGCGCAGGATTTCTGCCGGTGGCGTCAGATCCTTGATCTCATAGCGCAGCACCTTCACGCCCCAGTTCAGCGCGGCCTCGTCAATGGCCGAGACCACCTGCGCATTGATCATGTCGCGCTCTTCAAAGGTCTTGTCGAGTTCGAGCTTGCCGATCACGCTACGCAGCGAGGTCTGAGCCAACTGGGTGACGGCCATGATGTAGTTGGACGAGCCGTAGCTGGCGCGCATCGGGTCGGTCACCTGGAAGTACAGGATGCCATCGACCTGCAACTGGGTGTTGTCACGCGTGATGCAGACCTGGCTGGGCACGTCGAGCGGAATTTCCTTCAGGCTGTGCTTGTAGGCGACCTTGTCGACGAACGGGATGATGAAGCGCGGGCCTGGCGCCAGTGTGCCGGCATAGCGGCCCAGGCGTTCCTTGACCCATGCATGCTGCTGGGGCACGATCTTGACGGACATGGCGACAAATATCACCACGATGACAAGGGCAATGATTGCAATTTCCATGTGTTCTCCTCTGGATGGATTCCGGCGGTGACCGCAGTGACTGCGGGCGGCAGTGGCCCGAGGGCCTGTGGGCCTCAATAGGAGCCCGTAGCCCGATTAAAACATGCGTGCCCTGATGCGGCGCCGCAATGACCTGGGTGGGTGAATGCTATTGTTTTGGAGGCAGGGCCGCACCACTGGTGCGCGATGGCGGCCGATCTTCCTGCTTTTGATCGAGACACGCCTGGCCGTGGCGCCGACATGCCCGGGCGGCATCCCTGCCGGTGACACTAGATGGCACTACGCGGCGGCAGGCTCCACCATCAGCCGGTTGCCATCGAGCCGCACAACGCGGTAGTGGCCGCTGGCCGTGGGTTGCGTGCCGTGCTGCAGAACGGCAGTCCACTGCGCGCCGCGGTAGCGCACCTGGGCAGTGCCGTCGGGCTGCCAGTGGTCCACAGTCAATTGCTCGCCAATGTCGAGGTGAATGCTGCGGTCCCCCTGGGTGTTGTGCAGGGCGCCCAGGCGCTTTTGCCGCAGGTAGCACGCGAGGACGGTTGCCGCGCTCACAGCCGCAGCCACCACTACCTGCGTTGTCTCGCCAGCACCTAGGTGCGCGGCAATGGCGGCGGCAGCCAGGCCAATGGCCACCATCAGCAGATACAGTGTGCCGGTCAGCAGCTCGGCAATCACGGCAATACCCGCCATCAGCCACCAGATACTTGAGAGTGCCATTGTCGATTCCTCCTTGTTCGCTCAGACTTGTTGCTGCATTGTGCGATATGTTGATCAATTTTGCGGCAATTGACATTCATTACATAAAACGGAGTTCTAAATTCCGTACACTTCGCGCCTGTTTCTTTTCTTGTCTGTTGTTTGCTCTGTTCATTGTGAGGCACTGCCCATGAAATTTCGCTTTCCCATCGTCATCATCGACGAGGATTTCCGCTCGGAGAACACCTCCGGTCTGAGCATCCGCGACCTCGCCCATGCGATCGAGGAAGAGGGCTTCGAGGTACTGGGCGTGACCAGCTATGGCGATCTCTCGCAGTTCGCACAGCAGCAAAGCCGCGCCAGTGCGTTCATCCTGTCGGTGGATGACGAGGAATTCACGCAGGGCGGCGACGAAGATCTGATCGTGCGCAATGTGCGCGACTTCATCTCCGAAGTGCGCCGCAAGAACCCCGATGTGCCGATCTACATCTATGGCGAGACCAAGACCAGCCGCCACCTGCCTAACGACATCCTGCGCGAGCTGCACGGCTTCATCCACATGTTCGAGGACACGCCCGAGTTCGTGGCCAAGCACATCATCCGTGAAGCCAAGAACTACCTCGAGAGCATCCAGCCGCCGTTCTTCAAGGCGCTGCTCGATTACGCGGAAGACGGCTCCTACAGCTGGCACTGCCCCGGCCACAGCGGCGGCGTGGCTTTCCTCAAGAGCCCCATCGGCCAGATGTACCACCAGTTCTACGGTGAGAACATGCTGCGCGCCGACGTCTGCAACGCGGTGGAAGAGCTGGGCCAACTGCTCGACCACAACGGTGCAATCGGCGAGAGCGAGCGCAATGCCGCACGCATCTTCAACGCCGACCACTGCTTCTTCGTGACCAACGGCACGTCCACCTCCAACAAGATGGTGTGGCACCACACCGTGGCGCCCGGGGATGTGGTGGTGGTGGACCGCAACTGCCACAAGTCCATCCTGCACTCCATCATCATGACGGGGGCGATTCCTGTCTTCCTGAAGCCCACGCGCAACCACTTCGGCATCATCGGCCCGATCCACGAGAGCGAGTTCTCGCCCAAGACCATCGAAGCCAAGATTGCCGCCAATCCGCTGCTCAAGGGCGTGGACCCCAAGAAGGTCAAGCCGCGCGTGCTGACGCTCACGCAGTCCACCTATGACGGCGTGCTCTACAACACCGAAACCATCAAGCAAAAGCTCGATGGCTATGTGGACAACCTGCACTTTGACGAGGCATGGCTGCCGCACGCGGCTTTCCACCCCTTCTATGGCAGCTATCACGCCATGGGCAAGAAGCGCGCGCGCCCCAAGCACTCGGTCGTGTATGCCACGCAGTCGATCCACAAGCTGCTGGCCGGCATCAGCCAGGCATCGCACGTGCTGGTGCAGGACAGCCAGACCCAGAAGCTCGACTTCAACCTGTTCAACGAGGCGTACCTGATGCACACCTCGACCAGTCCGCAGTACAGCATCATCGCCAGCTGCGACGTGGCTGCCGCCATGATGGAGCCGCCCGGCGGCACTGCGCTGGTGGAGGAGTCGATTGTCGAGGCCCTGGATTTCCGCCGCGCGATGCGCAAGGTGGAAGACGAGTTCGGCAAGAACGACTGGTGGTTCAAGGTCTGGGGCCCGCACGAGTTGGCCGAAGAGGGCATGGGCCGCGCCGACGACTGGATCATCAAGGGCAAGAAGAGCAAGAGCGGCAAGGCCAGCTCCAACAGCTGGCACGGCTTTGGCGAGCTGGCCGACGGCTTCAACATGCTCGATCCGATCAAGTCGACCATCGTCACGCCCGGCCTCAACCTGGACGGCAAGTTCGACAAGACCGGCATTCCAGCATCGATCGTGACCAAGTACCTGGCCGAGCACGGCGTGGTGGTCGAGAAGACGGGCCTGTACTCGTTCTTCATCATGTTCACCATCGGCATCACCAAGGGCCGCTGGAACACCATGCTGACCGCGCTGCAGCAGTTCAAGGACGACTACGAGAAGAACCAGCCGATGTGGCGCATCCTTCCCGAGTTCTGCCAGCAGCACAAGGTCTACGAGCGCATGGGCTTGCGTGACCTGTGCCAGCATGTGCATGAGCTCTACGCCAAGTACGACATCGCGCGCCTGACGACCGAGATGTACCTGTCGGAGCTGACGCCTGCGATGAAGCCCTCGGACGCCTACGCGCACATTGCCCGCCGCAAGACGGACCGCGTCGAGATCGACCACCTGGAAGGCCGCGTGACCGTGGGTCTGGTAACGCCATACCCACCGGGCATTCCGCTGTTGATTCCAGGTGAAGTCTTCAACCGCAAGATTGTCGATTACCTCATCTTCGCGCGCGAATTCTCCAAACTCTGCCCCGGCTTCGAGACCGATATCCACGGCCTCGTGGAGCTGGTGGACGACAAGGGCGAAGTGCGCTACTACGCGGACTGCGTGGCGCTGGATGCGGGCGATCAGGCCGTGCAGACGCAGGTGATCTCGGCGCCCGTGGCCGCTGGCAAGAAAACCAGCCCCATGCTGGCAGGCCGTGCGCCCGCCAAATCCGGCAAGATCAAGACGGAAGCGGCCATGAAGAAGGCGCTGAAGGCTGAAAAGCCTGTAGGCGACGCCAGCGTCGGCAAGATCTCGCCTGTGGAGAAGGCTCCGCAGGCCGCTGCCAAGTCCACCAGGGCTGCCAAGGCACCCAAGCCGCGTACGCCCAAGGCCTGACAGGCGCTCGGGTCTCTCGGCTCGAAAGCAAAAAGCAGCACTGCGTTGCTGCTTTTTTTATGGTTGCCGGTACTTGTCGGCGTGGTGAGGCCGGGGAGATGAATCCTGCGGGGTTTCAGCTTGAAAATGAAGTAGAGCGCCTGCCAGTCAAGCGCTTTTAGCGACGCTTTTTGAAGCGTATCAATCACGGGGCAACGGGCGTTGCGTCTTCGCGCACGCGCCAATAGCTGGCAAAGCGCGGCAAGCCGCTGTCGTGCAAGCCCCGGTAGCGGTAGGTGACCCAAGTGCCGGTGACGGGCGGATGCAGGCGGTCCGCATCTTTGAGGCCGCTGCCCAGCCTGAATTCCAGGCCTGTCGTTGTGCGTACCAGCAGGGCGCCGGTCTGGCCTGCGTATTTGCCTTTGCCGGGGATATGGCCGATCACCTGCGCCTCGGCATCGTCCTGCGGTTTGAGTTTGAGTACATCGTCGCCCCGGCCGCTGCGGTACGGGGCACTCGCCTTGTGCAGCATCAGGCCTTCGCCGCCTTCCTTGACGACGCGCGCCATGCGTTTCAGCAAACTGGCTTCGCTGGTTTCCTTCCATTGCGGTGCGGCTTGCACCCAGGGCTGGTTCGCTGCCTTTTCAAACTGTGCGAGTGCTGGGAGGCGCGCACCAAAGGGGCCGGGCGTGGCGGGCGCGTCAAACAGCATGAAGCGGATACGGCGCCATTCGGCATCGGCGGGCACAACCTTGCGTGCGGTGGATTGGGCATCGGCAAAGCGGCCGCGCCCCGCCCACAGCTCGCCTTCCACTGGCGTTGCGGGCCAGCCTGTGGTGAACCAGGCAGGCGGGGCAATACGCTCGCCCTGGCGCGTCCACAATGCAGTTCCGTCCCAGTAGCCACGCACGCCGTCGTACTTTTCGCTCACCCAGTACTGCTGCAGATCCAGACCTCCCGGGTACTTCTGTGCCAGCCACAGGGCGGGTCTGTCGGCGGCCTGTGCAGCGGAGACGATGAGGAGCAGCAAGCCAAACAACCAATAGCGCAATCGGGGTGGAATATGCGTGGGGAGCATGGGGGCCTTTGAATACCGCATGAAAAGAATGGCTGCATGCTAGCGCTCGCCCCCCAATCCAGGCCATGCCGCCCGTCGTTTGGCAACGCCTGCTATAAAAAATGAATGCATTGCGTATGCTGCATAAGGGTTGGTGGCCAAAATGGCTGTTGTTGCCAACCGGCAAACCCTGCGCTTGACCTTCACACCATGGCAATCTTTAGAGTGGCGGACAACGTGATCCAACAAAGATGAGAACGCCATGACCCAAGCAATCCTGAAGAACCCCGCCACGCTGGAGCTGCCCATTGAAGGGATGACTTGCGCATCCTGCGTAGGGCGGGTGGAGCGTGCCCTCCAAGCCGTGCCGGGCGTGCAAAGTGCCTCGGTGAATCTGGCGACCGAGCGTGCCAGCCTGCAGTTGGCTGCCGACGCGCAGGCATCGGCTGTGGGCGGTGATGCCATTGCAGCCATCGCCAAGGCGGGCTATGCCGTGCCTGTGCAGCAGATTGAGCTGGCCGTGGAGGGCATGACCTGCGCGTCCTGCGTCGGCCGGGTCGAGCGTGCCTTGAAGGCCGTGCCAGGCGTGCAAGGCGCCACCGTGAATCTGGCCACCGAGCGGGCATCCATCAAGGCCACGGGCGAAGTGGCGCTGCCAGCTTTGCTGGCGGCGGTGGCCAAGGCAGGTTATGAAGCCCGGCCGATACAGGACGCTACGGCGGCCGCCGATCAGCAAAGCGAGCGCCAGCAGCATGAATTGCAGGCCTTGAAGCGTGACCTGCTCATTGCCACGGCTCTGGCCTTGCCGGTGTTTGTGCTGGAGATGGGTGGGCACCTGATCCCCGGCTTTCACCATTGGGTCAGCCAGTGGCTGCCGCAGCAGGCCAGTTGGCTGCTGCAGTTTGTGCTGACGACGCTGGCGCTGGCGGGGCCTGGGCGGCGCTTTTTCGCCAAGGGCATTCCAGCGTTGTTGCGCGCAGCGCCCGATATGAATTCCCTGGTGGCGGTGGGTACGTCTGCGGCGTATCTCTACTCCGTGGTGGCCACATTTGCGCCGTCGTGGCTGCCGGCGGGCACGGTCAATGTGTATTTCGAGGCGGCAGCGGTCATCATTGCGCTGATCCTGCTGGGCCGCTTCATGGAGGCCAAGGCCAAGGGCAATACCTCTGCGGCCATCAAGCGCCTGGTGCAACTGCAGGCCAAGACTGCGCTGGTGCAGCGCAGTGGTGAGTGGGTGGAGGTGGCGATTGCCGAGGTGCGCCAGGGTGATGCCGTGCAGGTGCGCCCAGGTGAGCGCATTCCCGTCGACGGCGTGGTGACCGCAGGCGACAGCTTTGTGGATGAATCCATGATCAGCGGTGAGCCGGTGCCCGTGCGCAAGGAGGTGGGCGCCGAGGTGGTGGGCGGCACTGTCAACCAGAAGGGCGCGCTGACCCTGGAAGCTACTAAGGTGGGGGCAGGGACGGTGCTGGCGCAGATCATCCGCATGGTGGAGCAGGCGCAGGGCGGCAAGCTGCCGATTCAGGCGGTGGTGGACAAGGTGACCATGTGGTTCGTGCCGGCCGTGATGATTGCCGCCGTGCTCACATTTGCAGTATGGCTGCTGGCAGGGCCCGCGCCTGCGCTCAGTTTTGCCCTGGTCAACGCCGTGGCGGTGCTGATCATTGCCTGCCCGTGTGCCATGGGGCTGGCCACGCCCACTTCCATCATGGTGGCCACGGGCCGCGCTGCGCAGCTGGGCGTGCTGCTGCGCAAGGGCGAAGCCCTGCAACTGCTCAAGGACGCCAAGGTCGTAGCCGTTGACAAGACCGGTACCTTGACCGAAGGCAAGCCTGCCCTGACCGACCTGGTGCTGGCGCCCGGCTTTGAGCGCGCTGCGGTGCTGTCTGCGGTGGCAGCCGTCGAGAGCCAGTCCGAGCACCCGATTGCGCAGGCCATCGTGCAAGCCGCCAAGGCGGAAGGCCTGCAGATGCCGCAACTGGCCGGATTTGAATCGGTGACCGGCTTTGGGGTGCGGGCCCAGGTGGGCGGCGCCCGGGTAGAGGTGGGCGCCGACCGCATGATGGCGCAACTGGGAGCCGATGTCTCGGTATTCGCCGAAGATGCCGCACGTCTGGGTGCCGAAGGCAAGACGCCGCTGTATACGGCCATCAACGGCCAGCTGGCTGCCATGATTGCGGTGGCCGACCCGATCAAACCCACCACGCGGGCGGCCATTGATGGCCTGCATGCCATGGGGCTGAAGGTGGCCATGATCACGGGCGACAACCGCCGCACTGGCGAAGCGATTGCCCGGCAGCTGGGCATTGACGAGGTGGTGGCCGAAGTGCTGCCTGATGGCAAGGTTGACGCCGTCAAGCGCCTGCGGGCCGAGCATGGTGCGCTCGCCTATGTGGGCGACGGCATCAACGACGCCCCTGCGCTGGCCGAGGCCGATGTGGGCGTGGCCATTGGCACGGGCACCGATATCGCCATCGAATCGGCCGATGTGGTGCTGATGGGCGGTGACATGCGCGGTGTGGTCACCGCCATCGGCCTGTCGCGCGCCACGATGCGCAATATCCACCAGAACCTGTTCTGGGCCTTTGCCTACAACGTGGCGCTCATTCCGGTCGCTGCAGGTCTGCTGTACCCGTTCTACGGCACGCTGCTGTCGCCGGTGTTTGCCGCAGGCGCCATGGCCATGTCGAGCGTGTTCGTGCTGGGCAATGCGCTGCGGCTCAAGCGCTACCACTGAGGTTTATAAAAATAATAGCTGTCAGCGGTTGCTGCGTATAAGTTGGCCTCCAATATTGAGGCCCAACTCAAAAAGGGTTAGTGCAATCCCTTTGTTCTGATGTAATACCAGACATGCATGATGCAATTCATCCCATTGCCATTTACTCCGGGCCGCAAGGCCTGGTCGATGTGCGAGTGCAGGGCGATACCGTTTGGCTCAGCCAGGAGCAGATGACCCAGCTTTTTGGCCGCGAGCGCTCGGTAATTACCAAGCATATCCGCAATGTGTTCAAGGAAGGCGAGTTGGCAGAAGAAAGCAATGTGCAAATTTTGCACGTTGCCCATTCCGATAGGCCCGTACGCTTTTACAACCTGGATGTCATCATCTCTGTCGGATACCGGGTCAAATCGCAACAAGGCGTGCAGTTTCGCCAATGGGCCACAGGAGTGCTTCGCGAACACCTCACGCGAGGCTACACCCTCCATCGTCACAGATTGGAAGCAAACGCTGCAGAACTGCACACGGCATTGGAGTTGGTGCGCAAGGCGGCACAGATACCGGAATTGACGGTAGAAACCGGTCGCGGGCTGGTGGATATCGTGACGCGTTACACCCATGCCTTTTTATGGCTGCAACGCTACGACGAAGGCTTGCTTACCGAGCCATTTGCCCAACCGGGCGGTCGGTTGCCAACCGTTGATCAAGCCCGAATGGCACTGGCCGGTCTTAAGGCCGATTTGATGCGACGAGGTGAGGCGACCGAACTGTTTGCAAAAGAGCGGGGAGATGGACTGGGCGCGCTACTGGGCAATCTGGACCAAAGCGTGTTCGGCGAACCCGCTTATCCGAGCATTGAGTCCAAAGCCGCCCATTTGCTGTATTTTGTGATCAAGAACCATCCATTTGCGGACGGTAATAAGCGCAGTGGCGCATTTTTATTTGTCGAGTTCCTGCATCGAAATGGGCGGTTGCTGGATTCTGAGGGCCAGCCTGTGATCAATGACGTTGGTTTGGCGGCCTTGGCGCTTTTGGTGGCCGAATCTCATCCCTCGCAAAAGGACGTGCTGATTCGTCTGATCATGCACATGCTGGCAAAAGGCCGTGGCGATAGATGAATTGTGATCTGTTTTATCGCCGGTAATGGTTTCGAACCGATAGAAAAGCCCCGCAAACGCAACCGTTTGCGGGGCCCTTTTTATCCGGAAAAAGCGGGGGCTGCTTCTTACACCTGGTCGGCCGACAGGCCTGCTGTCTGGCTGAAGCCGCCGTCCACGTAGGTGATCTCGGCGGTCACGCCCGAGGCCAGGTCGCTCAGCAGGAAGGCGGCGACGTTGCCCACGTCTTCAATGGTCACGTTGCGGCGCAGCGGGGCGGCATCGGCCACGCGGCCCAGCAGCTTGCCGAAATCCTTGATGCCGGAGGCAGCCAGCGTCTTGATCGGGCCGGCCGAGATGCCGTTGGCACGGATGGCGCGGCCGTCTTCGGTGCGGCCCACGGCCTCGGCCAGGTAGCGCACCGATGCTTCCAGCGATGCCTTGGCCAGGCCCATGGTGTTGTAGTTGGGGATGGAGCGCAGGGCTCCCAGGTACGACAGGGTCAGCAGCGATGACTTGTCGTTCAGGTAAGGCAGTGCAGCCTTGGCCATGGCGGGAAAGCTGTAGGCGCTGATGTCATGCGCAATGCGGAAGCCTTCGCGCGAGAGGCCGTCGAGGAAGTTGCCGGCAATCGCCTCGCGCGGTGCAAAGCCGATCGAATGCACAAAGCCGTCGAACTTGCCCCAGGCCTCGCCCAGGCCCTTGAACATGGCTTCGATCTGTGCGTCATCGGCCACATCGCAGTCAAAAATCAGGCTGGAGTTGAATTCGGCGGCAAATTCGGTGATGCGGTCCTTGAAACGCTCACCCACATAGCTGAAAGCCAGCTCGGCGCCTTGTTCGTGGCAGGCCTTGGCAATGCCGTAGGCGATGGAGCGGTTGGACAGCACACCCGTGATCAGCAGCTTCTTGCCGGTCAGAAAACCCATTGTTCTTCTCCTGATAAGTACCGATCCAATGCAGACCGGCCAAAAAATGGTCGGACGCCCATTCGCCACAAAATGCGCAGCAAGGCCCCCGGCTGAGGCAGAATTGTCGCATGCGCTTTTGCCTTCCGCTGATATTGTGTGCGGCCGCTGCCGCTCCTGCCTGGGCCAACCATGCCTATGCCCTGTGGGGCGAGCCGCGCTATGGCGCGGATTTCAAGCATTTTGGCTATGTCAACCCAGACGCCCCCAAGGGCGGTGAGCTGCGGCTGGTGAGCGGCCTGCGTTACTCCACCTTCGACAAATACAACCCGTTCACGATCAAGGGCTCGCCCCCGGCCTACCTGAGCGACATGCTGTTCGAGAGCCTGCTGACCGGCAGCCTGGACGAAACGGCCACCGGCTACGGCCTGCTGGCCGAGGATGTGGTGGTGGCGCCAGACGGCCTGTCTGCCACCTTCCGGCTGCGCAAGGAGGCGCGCTTTCACAATGGCAAGCCCGTCACCGCGCAGGATGTGAAACACAGCTATGAAACGCTGATCAGCAAATATGTATCACCCGGGTATAAAACCCTGCTGGTGGATGTGGACGGCTGCGATGTGGTTGACGACCGTACCGTGCGCTTTCGCTTCAAAAAGCCCAACCGCGATCTGCCGCTGACGGTGGGCGGTCTGCCGGTCTTCAGCCGCGACTGGGGCAAGGGCGATGATGGCAAGGCCAAGCCGTTTGACCAGATCGTGACCGACATTCCGATCGGCAGCGGCCCGTACAAGATCGGGCCGGTCAACTTCGGCAAGGACATCACCTACGTGCGCGACCCGGGCTATTGGGGCAAGAATCTGCCGGTGCGCGTGGGCAGCAACAACTTCGACAAGGTCACCATCAAGATCTACCGGGACAGCACGGCACGGCTGGAGGCCTTGAAGGCGGGCGAATTCGACCTGATGCGTTTTTTCAGCGCAGGCGACTGGGCGCGGCGCCTCTATGGCAAGCGTTTTGACAGCGGAGAGCTGCGCAAGGGGGATTTTGCCAACAAGCTGCCGTCGGGCTTTCAAAGCTATTTTCTGAACACCCGCCGCCCGCTCTTGCAGGATGCGCGCGTAAGGCAGGCCTTGGGACTGGCCTACGATTTTGAGTGGATGAGTCGCCAGATGTTCTATGGCGCCTACCAGCGGGTGCATGGCCTGTTTGGCAACACGGCCTGCGAGACCCATGGCGCGCCCAGCGCAGCCGAACTGGCCTTGCTCCAGCCTTTTGAAAAGGATTTGCCTGCGGGAACCTTGGATCCCATCCAGGAGCCGCCCCGCACGGACGGTGCCTCAGGCGAAGCGGGGGGCGAACATACCCTGCGCGGCAATCTGCGCAAGGCGCAGAAGCTGTTGGCAGATGCGGGCTGGAAAGTGGGCAGCGACGGCCTGCTGCGCAATGCCAAGGGTGAGCCGCTGGTACTGGAATACCTGGACAGCAGCGAAGGGGGCGCCAAGGTGGTCAGCGCCTGGACACGCAACCTGGAAAAGTTGGGCATCACGCTCAAGCTGCGCGTGGTGGATTTCGCGCTGTACCAGCAGCGCATGGACAAGTTTGATTTTGACATCATCACGCTCAACATTCCCGGCACCAACAACCCGGGCCAGGAATATGCAGAGCTGTTTGGCAGTGCCGCTGCCGATCAGGAAGGCTCGGGCAACTTCATCGGCTTGAAGAGCCCCGCCGTCGACGCCATGATCGCCCAGATGAGCAGTGCCAAGACCGAGGAGCAGCTGCTGCCGGCCTGCCATGCGCTTGAGCGCATCATTGTTGCAGGCCACTACCTGATTCCGCAGTACTACGCAGGCAGCCACCGCATGGTGTACGACGCCTGGCGCCTGGTTGTGCCGCCGCAGATTCCGGCCTATGCGCCGGGGGAAACCTGGGTCATCAACAACTGGTGGGCGCGGCTGCCACCGTTGACGGCAGAAACAGCCAAGCCTTGAAGCGATCCCGAAAAACTATGATAAAAAGGCCTTTTCTGCCCACTGTGCAAGCGCAAGGAGCTATGTTTTTGATAGTATTTTCGACGGATATCGATTCCGTGAGCCACGCAGACGCCTGACGCAGGAGCCCCGCACGCATGTTCGCCTACATCCTCAAACGCCTGCTGCTGATGATCCCGACCCTGCTGGGCGTGCTGCTGCTGACCTTTGTCGTGATCCAGTTCGTACCCGGTGGCCCGGTGGAGCAGTACCTGGCCGAGGCCAAGGCGGGTGCTGGCGGTGGTGCAGAGGGCGGCGGCATGAGCTACCGCGGCGGCCAGGGCATTGATCAGAAGCGTCTCGACGAGATCAAGGCGCTCTATGGCTTTGACAAACCGCCTGCCGAGCGCTTTGTGCAGATGGTGGGCCAGTTTGCCCGGTTTGACCTGGGCCGCAGCTTCTTTCAGAACAAGAGCGTCTGGCAACTCATCAAGGAGAAGCTGCCGGTCTCCATCAGCCTGGGCCTGTGGACCTTTCTGATCAGCTATCTGGTGGCCGTGCCGCTGGGCATTGCCAAGGCGGTGCGGGCAGGCTCACGCTTCGATCTGGTCAGCTCGCTGTTCGTGCTGGTAGGGTATGCCATTCCCGGTTTTGTGCTGGGCGTGCTGCTTCTGGTGGTGTTTGCCGGGCAACTGGCATGGTTTCCGCTGCGCGGGCTTACCTCGTCCAATTGGGAGGCTCTGAGCTGGGGCGCGCGCATCATCGATTACCTCTGGCACATCACCTTGCCGGTGACGGCCATGGTGGCGGGCAGTTTTGCGGTGACCGCCATGCTCACCAAGAATTCCTTCCTGGAGGAAATCCGCAAGCAGTATGTGATGACGGCGCGCGCAAAAGGCCTGTCGGAGCGACAGGTGCTATGGCGCCACGTGTTCCGCAATGCATTGCTGCCCATTGTGACCGGCTTTCCTGCGGCATTCATTGGCGCGTTCTTTGCCGGCTCGCTCCTGATCGAGACGCAGTTCTCGCTCGATGGGCTGGGCCTGCTCAGCTACGAGAGCGTGATCCGCCGCGATTACCCGGTGGTGCTGGGCACCCTGTACCTCTTTACGCTGATCGGCCTGGTCACCAAGCTTGTCAGCGACCTGTGTTACGTGTGGGTGGATCCGCGTGTCAAGTTTGACTGAGGCGCGCATGCCCAGCCACCCCTTACGCCTTGCGCCGCAGATACAGGCGGCGCAGCAGCACGGCCACCAGCACGAGGTTGAGCAGCAGCACCAGCGCACCCTGCCAGTGGCGATGCGCCAGAAGGTGCCGAATCTCCAATGGGATGTACAGGCCCGCAGACAGCGCGCCCAGCCATTCGCCCCACGCCTTGTCGTGCCACAGGCCCCAGGCCTCCAGCCAGCGCAGTGCGATGTAGAGGGAGCCCAGCAGCACCAGGGTGTGGATGGAGCTGGCATTGATCCTGTCCACCCAGTTGATCAGCACTGCCGGGTAGCGGGCTTCGGGCGACAGGCCGAAGTGCCCGATCAGCTCCAGCGCGAGGTGGTGCAGATCGTGGTGCAGCAGGCTCAAGAGACCCAGAAGGCCCAGCAGTGCAGCAACGCCCTTGAGGGCTTCAAAGACGGCAATGCCCTGCAGCGCAGTGCGCAGGGCATGGGGGGGATTGGCAGCAGGCATGGCGCACAGCATGGCCGAAGGCGCGCCGTTTTGCTGTCGGCCAATGGCGCTATCAATAGTGCCGTCAATGGTGCTTTCAATGACGATATAGTCGGCTACAGGCCCAACCATTCAGCGACAGGAGGGGAGCTGTGCCAGCACAGTCTCCGCAGACCATACCGATGACCGAGCGTGTTTCCACTGCGGCCCCGGGCCGCTCTCCCGCCGCCCGTGCCTGGCGCCGCTTCAAATCCAACAAGCTGGGGTTCTACAGCCTGGTGGTCTTTGTGGTGTTGGTGGTGGTGAGCCTGTTTGCAGAGGTGATCAGCAACGACAAGCCGCTCGTCGTGCGCTACGAAGGGCACACCTACTTTCCGCTGGCCAAGGATTACCCGGAAACCACGTTTGGTGGTGATTTCCACACCACTACCGATTTTCTCGATCCCTTCATCCAGCAGCAACTGACCAAGGATGGCAATTGGGCGATTTTCCCCATCAACCGCTACGGTAAATCCACCATCAATTACTTTGCCAAGGCGCCCAATCCTTCGCCTCCGTCGCGCGACAACTGGCTGGGCACTGATGACAGGGGGCGCGACCTGCTGGCGCAGCTGCTGTACGGCTTTCGCGTCAGCGTGCTGTTTGGCCTGGCGCTGATGGCCATTGGCGTGCTGCTGGGCGTGGTGGCGGGCGCAATTCAGGGTTTTTTCGGCGGCAAGACCGACTTGCTGCTGCAGCGCCTGTCAGAGATCTGGGGCTCGATGCCCGAGCTGTACCTGCTGATCATCTTCAGCGCGGTGTTTGCGCCCAGCGTGGCGCTGCTGCTGATTCTGCTGAGCCTGTTTGGCTGGCTGGGGTTGGCAGACTATGTGCGCGCCGAGTTTCTGCGCAACCGGCAGCTGGACTATGTCAAATCTGCTCGCGCGCTGGGCGTGCCCAATTGGCAGATCATGTGGCGGCACATTCTGCCCAACAGCCTGACACCGGTCGTGACCTTTCTGCCTTTCCGCATGAGTGCCGCAATCCTGACGCTGACCTCGCTGGATTTCCTGGGCCTGGGCGTGCCGCCCGGCACGCCAAGCCTGGGCGAGCTGCTCTCGCAGGGCAAGAACAACATTGACGCCTGGTGGATATCACTTGCCACCTTTGGTGTTCTGGTGATCACCTTGCTTTTGCTCACCTTCATGGGCGATGCGCTGCGCGATGCACTCGATCCGAGAAAGCAGCTCAATACCCCGGCAGCGCCCTCCAACAAGGCGCAGACGGCTACACAAACTGTAGCGACTTCCTTGCCTGCCCAGCCCGGACACGCGGAGGTGCGCCATGGTTGACACCATTCGGGCAGAGGCCGCACCGCTGTTGCAGGTGCGCGACCTGCATGTGGCCTTTGGTGGCCAGGACGTGGTCAAGGGTGTGAGTTTTTCGATGCATGCGGGCGAAAAGCTGGCGCTGGTGGGTGAATCCGGATCGGGGAAATCCGTGACGGCACTGTCGCTGCTGCGCCTGGTGGGTGACGCGCAATTGCGCGGCGAGGCCTTGATGGGTGCGCGCAATCTGCTGCAAATTTCAGAGCGTGAGATACAGGCCGTGCGCGGCGATGAGATCGCGGTGATCTTTCAGGAGCCGATGACGGCACTCAACCCGCTGATGACTATGGGCGCGCAGATTGCAGAGGTGCTGCAACTCAAGCAAGGGCTGTCGGACAAGGCGGCCTGGGCGCAGGCCGTGCAACTGCTGGCCACCACAGGCATCCCCGAGCCCGAGCGGCGCGCCGGCAGCTATCCGCACCAGTTGAGTGGCGGGCAACGCCAGCGCGCCATGATCGCCATGGCACTGGCCTGCAAACCCAAGCTGCTGATTGCCGATGAACCCACCACAGCGCTGGACGTGAGCCTGCGCGGGCAGATTCTGGATCTGCTGAACGAGCTGCAGCGCGAGACAGGCATGGCGGTGCTGATGATCACGCACGACCTGCCACTGGTGCGGCACTTTGCCGACCGGGTGGCTGTGATGGAAAAAGGCCTGCTGGTGGAGCAGGGCAGTGTGGCCGAGGTATTTGCTGCGCCGCAGCATCCCTATACACGCAAGCTGCTGGCCAGCACGCCGCAGCGCGATGTCGTCGCGCCCCAGGCGGGTGCGCAGGCTGTGCTGCAGGCGCAGAACCTGTCCGTGGCCTATGCCACGCCGCTGCCGGGCTTCAAGGGTTGGTTCCGCAAGGGTCGGTTCGAGGCGGTGCGCGAAGCCAGCCTGCAATTGGCGCAGGGCCAGACACTGGGCGTGATTGGCGAGTCGGGCTCAGGCAAATCCACCCTGGCCCAGGCCATTCTGGGCCTCTTGCCCAGCACGGGTGAGCTGCGCATCGAGCAGCAGCCCTGGCAATTGCCCGCGCAGCGCAACACGGCTGCCAACCAGCAGTTGCGCCGCAAGGTGCAGGTGGTGTTCCAGGACCCGTTCTCGTCCCTGTCGCCGCGCATGACGGTGCAGGAGATCGTTGGCGAGGGGCTGCAACTGGCCCACCCCCGCATGCCCACCGCCGATCTGCAGCAGCAGGTGCTGGCATTGCTGCGAGAAGTGGGCCTGACCGAGGAGCAGTTCCCTGGTCTGCTTGAGCGCTACCCGCACGAATTCTCGGGCGGCCAGCGCCAGCGGTTGGCGATTGCCCGTGCATTGATCGTGAATCCCGATATTCTGGTGCTCGATGAGCCCACCAGTGCGCTCGATGTCACCATCCAGCAGCAGGTGCTGGCCTTGCTGCAGCGGCTGCAAAAGGAGCGCAGGCTGTCGTATGTGCTGATCACCCACGATGTCGCGGTGATTCGCGCCATGGCGCACCAGGTGCTGGTAATGAAGGACGGGCGGATTGTCGAATCGGGCGAAGTGATGCAGGTGCTGGACGCCCCGCGCGAGGCCTATACCCAGCGCCTGATGGCTTCAAGCCTGGAGCTGTCGCCGGTGGCTCCGTGAACTATTGTTTTAATAGCTGATTGCGCTTGATGGGCAAGGGCTGGATATTGTTTTGATGCATAAATCATGACGGAATTGCTGCAGGTGAGCCATTTGGGCAAGCGCTTTGGCGGCGTGCAGGCGGTGGCCGATGTCAGCTTTTCGCTGCGGCGCGGCGAAGTGCTGGCCTTGATCGGTCCCAATGGCGCAGGCAAGACGACCATCTTCAACATGGTGGGTGGACAGTTGCGGGCAGACGCCGGATCGGTGCGCCTGAATGGCACCGAGCTGGTGGGCAAGCTGCCGCGCGAGATCTGGCGCCTGGGGGTCGGGCGCACCTTCCAGATTGCGGAAACCTTTGCGTCGCTGACGGTGGTTGAAAACGTACAGATGGCGCTGCTGTCGGCGGCAGGCCGCAGCTTTGGGTTGTGGCAGAAGGCACGTGATTTCCGGCGTGACGAGGCGCTTGCCCTGCTGGCGCTGGTGGGCATGCAGGCCCAGGCAGATCGCCCCTGCAGCGAACTGGCCTATGGCGACGTGAAAAGCGTGGAACTGGCCATTGCCATGGCGCACCAACCGGCACTTTTGCTGATGGACGAGCCCACGGCCGGCATGGCCCAGGCCGAGCGCCACCAGTTGATGGCGCTGACGCAGCGCCTGGCGCGCGAGCGCGACATGGCGGTACTGTTCACCGAGCACAGCATGGATGTGGTGTTTGCCTATGCGGACCGCATCATCGTGCTGGCGCGTGGCCGCCTGATCGCCGAAGGCTCGCCGGACGAGGTGCGCAGCAACCCCGAAGTGCAGGCTGTCTACCTGGGCAAGGGCACTACTTACGAGGCGGCAGCCCACGGGGAGGCGGCATGAACGGCGCCGTGAATGCTGAAAACGCAGATGTGCTGCTGGAGGCCCGCCAGCTCAACGCCTGGTACGGCGCGGCCCATATCCTGTTTGATGTGTCGCTGAACGTGCGGCGTGGCGAGGTGGTGGCGCTGATGGGGCGCAACGGTGCGGGCAAATCCACCACGCTCAAGGCCATCATGGGTCTTTTGGCACGGCGCAGCGGGCAGGTGCGTTTTTGCGGGAGCGATATCTCGCACCATGAAGCCTGGCAGATTGCCCGCCTGGGCCTGGGCTACGTGCCCGAGGATCGCCGCATCTTCACCGAGCTGACGGTGCTGGAGAACCTGGAGGTGGGCCGCCAGCCTGCCCGCCATTGGCCGGACGGCACGGTGGCGAGCGACTGGACGGCGGAGCGCCTGCTGGCCTTCTTTCCCAATCTGGCAGCCATGCCCGAGCGCCCAGGGGGCCAGATGAGCGGTGGTGAGCAGCAGATGCTGACTGTGGCGCGCACCCTGATGGGCAACCCCTACCTGGTGCTGCTCGATGAGCCTTCGGAAGGCGTGGCGCCGGTCATCGTGGAGCAGATGGTGCAGATGATCCTGCAGCTCAAGGCGCATGGCGTGAGCATCCTGCTGTGCGAGCAGAACCTGCACTTCGCCCAACTGGTAAGCGACCGGGCCTATGTGCTGGAGAAGGGCGAAATCCAGTTCGAAGGCAGCATGGTGGCGTTGCTGGAGCGGGAGAGGGCTGGGGCCCGGCTGGTTGGTGTGTAACGGAAGGCCCGGGCAAGGTCAGTGCAAAGCCTGAAAATCAAAAAGGAGCAGAAATGCTCCTTTTTGATATTAATTTGATAGCTATTGGCGCTTTATGGATGCGCGCCAGAGTGGATTTCTATCCCTTACCATTGCCCCGTCGGATTCACGCCGTCCTGCATCACCCAATGGATGCGTTCGGCCTCCACTCCCATCAGCTCCGCCTGGTAGAGCAGCAGTTCGGTGGTTTCGCCGTCCAGTACCGGCTCGCGCGAGAGCAACTTGAACGAATCCGTGGTGTCGCCCATGATCATGGCCCACTGGTAGTTCGGATCGATGGCGACAATGTGGTAGCCCTCATAGAACGGGCCGAGAAAAGATGCTTTCATCGCGCCAAAGTGCGGGGATCCGACAAAGCGCGCATTGCCAGTGGATTCCACCCAGCGGTGGGTGCCGGCATGAAAGCCCCGCATGGTGATGGACAGGCTGCCGTCATCTTGCAGTTCGTACTCGATGCGCGAGCGGGTCAGCGGCTTGCCCAGGCCTTTTTCGATGCGCGCGATCTCATACCAGTCGCCAACGAAGCGCTCCACGTCAAAGTCGGACACCGGCTCGATCTGCGCGGCGGGCACCACCTTGCTGGAATGGTTGCCGAACCACCGGTACACCGCATAGGCCGCAAGGGCCGACAGACCCACAGTGACCACAGGCAGCCACGGCGCGCGACCGGGCTGGGAATCTTGCGGTTCTCGCTCATCCATAGAAAACCTTTCTCCTCAAGCAATAAACAATGGGCGGCACTGGTACAAACAAACGGACAGACAACCAGGCAAGCGGGCCTCTACAGCCATATTCTCGCGGCCAAAACATGGGGCCTGGGCTGAATTTGTGCAAGTCTCGATGGCTTGATTGATCACAGGATCGTAAGCAGGTTCAAGAAATTTACAAGCACCCTCGTGAATGCCATGCAATGAGGCTATTGAAAAACAAGGTGTTGGCGTGGTTTAGTCGGCTAATTTCGCACGAATGCGTGGGATTTAGTCTCTGGTTTTTCTTTGTTCCGCTGCTTCTGTGGCCTAATAAGGGTTTTGTCTTTATCGCGAGGTCCCAGCATGGGCAATAAAATCGTTACGGAAGCTGATCGCAAGTTCACCCCTCAACCAGCGCTGCCCAATGGCAAGAGCCTGCCTACCCCAGGCCGTGGTCAAAAGTCGAGCCGCGCTCGCGGTGTGGCTACCCGCACCAAGAAGAACCCAGGCAAGCGTACGCACAAGGGCGGTTAATTCGCCCCGTAGCGGCGGCGAACCGTTTTTGTGCCGTCCGCATGCCGCGCTTGCCACGATCAGGCGCGGCATGCGGATGGCGCATTTTCCGCCGGCTGTCATACAGAAAACCGCACCATAGGGTGCGGTTTTTTATTGCCTGCGGCACTGTCAGAAGCCTTGGAGCTTGCGGCGCAGGTCCAGCACTTCCTCCATCAGATCCACGGTCATCGCGGCCAGTTGCGGGTCGGCGTCGTACATGCGCTCAAGCTGTGCCACGCGCCTGGCGCGCACGATGGAGGGGCTGGCAAAGCGCCAACTGGTTACGGCAGTTGCGTGGCGCGTGCCGGTGCTGGGGGTGAGCACACCGTCCACGACGCGGGCCTGCACCCATTCCACGCTGCGGTGACAGGCGCGGGCCAGGGTGACGGCGTCCAGTGCGTCGTCGTCCAGGATTTCCAGCGTAGTGGTGTGAATGCTGGCGGTGTAGTGGTTCATATTCAGACTCCTTGGCGGGGCTGGAAGCGAGGGAAGGCCTGGGCAAACGCCTCGTAGGCGGCCTTGGCCTCGGCGCTGTCGGCTGGCGGCGTGGTCAACTGCAGCTCCAGATACAGGTCACCTGGCGTTGCGGCGGGCAGCCCCTTGCCTTTGAGGCGCAGCTTTCGCCCTGCCGACCAGCCGGCGGGAATGGTCACTTCCAGCGTGCCCGCAGGCGTATTCACCTCGGCAGAGCCGCCAATCGCAGCCTCCCATGGCGCCACCGGCAGAGGCATGTAGACATCCTTGCCTTCCGTGCGCCAGCGCTTGTCGGCGCGAAAATGCACTTCCAGCAGCAGGTCGCCCGCTTCGCCGCCGTTGTAGCCCGGGCCGCCCTGGCCGGCCAGGCGGATCATCTGTCCTTCGCGCACGCCCTTGGGGATCTTGACCTGTAACTGGCGCTCTTTCGTGACGACGTCGCCGTGCTCGTCCACCTGGCGGCCATGCAGGGTCAGCATGCGTTCGGCCCCCTGGTAGCTGTCGATCAGATCCAGCTCGATGCTGGCGTGCTGGTCTTCGCCGCGCATGGGGGGCATGCGGCCGCTCGCACTGCCGGGCCCGCCAGCGCCGCGCTGTGCACGGGCCTGGCCGAACATCTGGTTGAAGAAATCGCTGTAGTCGGCGTCGCCGTCCATGTGCTGGCGGCTGAAGTTGAAATCGCCCGGATTGAACCCCTCGGCATTCTGGAAAGGGTTGCCGCCACGCGCCCCGCCTGCAAAGCCGCTCGGCGCGTCCAGCATGGCGTCATACTCGGCGCGCTTTTCCGCATCCGACAGCACGGCATTGGCCTCGTTCAATTCGGCCATGCGTTTGTCGGCATCCTTTTCCTTGCTGATGTCGGGGTGGTATTTGCGGGCCAGCTTGCGGTACGCCTTTTTGATATCGTCCGCCGAGGCCTTTTTTTCCACTCCGAGAACTTGGTAGTAGTTTTTGCTATCCATGGTGAATGAGTGCTCCCGATTTTTGGCTGGCTGCGTTCACTGACCATTGCATTGTCCAGTGTGCAACCGAATAAGCACAAAATGGTAGTTTTTTTCAATGATTCAAGCCTGCAACGGCAAGTTTTGCAAATTAATACCTGGGATTCGGGCTTGCCAATGGTGGTACAAACACGGCTTTGCAATTGCTGAAGGGGAAAGTCTGTATGACAGAGGCTGCGTCTGCACCCTGGCTGGTGGTGTGTCTGTGCGCTGAGTGGTGTGGTACCTGCAAGGAGTACCAGCCGGTGTTCGATGCGCTGGCAGCGCAATTGCCTTCCATGCAGTTCGCCTGGCTGGATGTGGAAGACGAGGAAGACGTGGTGGGCGATCTGGATATTGCAACGTTTCCCACGGTGCTTGTGGGGCAGGGCGACCAGCCGGTATTTCTGGGGCCGTTGCTGCCGCAGATCGGCGTCTTGCAGCGCATGCTGGAGCGTTTTGCCGCTTCTGGAGCGCCTGCGCTGCCTCCCGGGGATGCAGCCCACGCATTGCTGGCCAATGTGCGCCAACTGCTGGCCGCGCGGGCTTGATTGCAGGGAACGCACGCGGGTACGCAATCGGTGTCCAGTCGTTGCAAAGCTACTGGTTTGCCCCTATAATGGATGTAATACACGACCAACCGGGCGGTGCCAACCGCCCGTTTTTTTTGGTCGCATGTTTTTCGGCTCGAAGCTGCGGAATGTGTAACTTTCCGTGGCTCTCGGGTTTTTCGTATTTGCGGGATAAATATTACACGTGAGCTTGCAAGAAATCGCCTTACAAACGGTGACTGGCCTGGGCTATGACCTGGTGGAGATCGAACGCTCCGCTGGTGGCCTGTTGCGCATCACCATTGATCTGCCCTGGACTGCGGAAGACCTCCGCCCCGAGGGTGTGCCAGAGCAGTTTGTGACGGTTGAGGATTGCGAGAAAGTCACCCGCCAGTTGCAGTTTGCCCTGGAAGTCGACGGAGTCGATTACACGCGCCTGGAAGTGTCCTCGCCCGGCATCGATCGTCCGCTGCGCCATGAGCAGGATTTCATCCGCTTTACCGGCGAAGTGATTGACCTGACCTTGAAGGAAGCCATTGGCGCTGCCGCCGAAGGTACCGGCATCAGTGCAAATCGCAAGAAGTTTCGCGGCACGCTGGAGCGTACCGAGGTTGGAGGCTGGCAGATCGTCTGGAGCGATGCGCCGCCGGTCAAGCCTGGTGCGCGTGTCAGCAAGAAGCGTCCGCCTGCACCGCTGCAAAGCATGGGGTTCACGCTGGAGGAGTTGCGCGAGGCGCGCCTGGCGCCCATTGTCAGTTTCAAAGGCCGTGCTGCAGCGCCTGCTGCCGATGAGCAGGGCTGAATCGAGTGCTATGGGAAGTGGGTCTGTTCTCCACTTTCTGTTTGAAGATTGAAATAGGAGAGTCGTCGCATGAATCGCGAATTGTTGATGCTGGTGGATGCCATCGCGCGCGAAAAGAACGTTGAGCGCGATGTGGTTTTTGGCGCTGTGGAATCTGCCCTGGCCCAGGCAACCAAGAAGTTGTATGAAGGCGAAGTGGATGTGCGTGTGGCCATCGACCGCGATACGGGCGACTATGACACCTTCCGCCGCTGGCTGGTGGTGCCTGACGACGCTGGTCTGCAGAACCCGGAAGCCGAAGAAATGCTGATGGATGCGGTGGACCGCAAGCCCGATGCACAGATCGGCGACTTCCTGGAAGAGCAGATCGAATCCCTGCCCATCGGTCGCATCGGCGCGATGGCTGCCAAGCAGGTCATCCTGCAAAAGATCCGTGACGCCGAGCGCGAAATGCTGCTCAACGAGTTCATGGCGCGTGGCGACAAGATCTTCTCGGGCACCGTCAAGCGCATGGACAAGGGCGACCTGATCGTGGAATCGGGCCGTGTCGAAGGCCGACTGCGTCGTGCGGAAATGATTCCGAAGGAAAATCTACGCAATGGTGACCGTGTGCGCGCCATGATCATGGACGTGGACCTGACCTTGCGTGGCGCACCGATCCTCTTGTCGCGCTCGGCCCCCGAATTCATGGTGGAGCTGTTCCGCAACGAAGTGCCCGAGATCGAACAAGGCCTGCTCGAGATCAAGAGCTGCGCCCGTGATCCAGGCAGCCGCGCCAAGATTGCCGTGCTCAGCCACGACAAGCGCATCGATCCGATCGGTACCTGCGTCGGCGTGCGCGGCAGCCGGGTCAATGTGGTGACGAACGAGCTCGCTGGCGAACGTGTCGACATCGTGCTGTGGTCCGAGGACCCTGCCCAGTTCGTGATTGGTGCACTGGCGCCTGCCAATGTGTCATCGATCGTGGTGGATGAAGAAAAGCACGCCATGGATGTGGTGGTGGACGAGGAAAACCTTGCCATTGCCATCGGCCGCGGCGGCCAGAACGTGCGCCTGGCTTCCGACCTCACGGGTTGGAAGATCAACATCATGGATGCTGCCGAATCTGCCCTCAAGCAGGAAGAGGAAACCAGCACCTCGCGCAAGCTGTTCATGGAAAAGCTGGATGTGGACGAGGAAATCGCCGACATCCTGATCGAAGAAGGCTTCTCCAGCCTGGAAGAAGTGGCCTATGTGCCGCTGCAGGAAATGCTGGAGATCGAGCGTTTTGACGAAGAAACGGTCAATGAACTGCGTTCGCGCGCCAAGGATGCGCTGCTGACGATGGACATTGCCCGTGAAGAGAGTGTTGCCGGTGTTTCCCAAGAATTGCGTGATCTCGAAGGGATGACGCCTGAGTTGGTGACCCAACTGGAAGCTGGTGGAATCCACACGCGCGACGACCTGGCCGATCTGGCCATTGATGAATTGACCGAGCTGACCGGCCAGTCAGAAGAAGACGCGAAGGCCTTGATTTTGAAGGCACGCGAGCACTGGTTTGATGGACAGGAATAAGGTCGGGAGGCACGGAACAAGATATGTCGAGTAATACTGTTGCTGAGTTCGCCGCTGAACTCAAAAAATCGCCGGAAACCTTGCTGGAGCAACTGCAATCTGCAGGCCTGCCCAAGCAAGCTGCGTCCGATGCACTGACTGAGGCAGACAAGCAAAAGCTGCTGACGCATTTGCAGGCTGTTCATGGCTCTGCAGACCGCAAGAAGATCACCTTGACCAAGAAGTCGACCAGCGAGATCAAGCAGGCCGATGCCACGGGCAAGGCGCGCACGATCCAGGTCGAAGTGCGCAAGAAGCGCACCTTCGTCAAGCGCGATGATGTGGTGGAAGCCAATTCGGAAGAAGCCATCAAGCACGCCGAAGCCAAGCAAAAGGAAGCCGAGCACAAGGCCGATCTGGTCAAGCGCGAGGAAGAAGCCCGCCGCGAAGCCGATTCGATTAGCCAGCAGGAGGCTGACCTGGCTCAGGAACGTGCTGCGCGTGAAGAGCGCGAACGCAAGGAGCGTGAAGCCGAAGAGCGCGCTGCCGCCTACGCTGCTGCCGAAGTCGCCAAGGCTGCTGAAGCCAAGGCTGCCAAGGAAGAAGAAAAGCGTGAGCATGCCGCAGAAGCTGCCGCTCGCGCCGAGGCGCAGGCTGATGCCAAGCGCAAGGCAGAGGAAGAGTCCCAGGCCCGTGTTGCGGAAGAGACTGCGCGCGCCGCAGATTTGGACGACCGTCGCCGCAAGGCGCTGGCCGAAGCCGAGGCCATCCGTGCCATGATGAATGCGCCCAAGAAGGTGCTCGTCGCCAAGAAGCCTTCGGAAGAGAAGAAGGAAGTCAAGCCGGCTGACGCCAAGAAGGGTACCCTGCATAAGCCTGCCACTACGGGTACAGCGGGTGCGGCCAAGACCGGCCCGGGCGCTGGCGTCAACAAGGAAGTCAAGTCGGCCAAGCTGTCATCGAGCTGGAGCAACCAGAACGACAACGGCAAGAAAAAGGAAATCAAGACCCGTGGCGACAGCTCCGGCGGTGTGGGCAACCGTGGCAACAACTGGCGCGCCGGCCCCCGTGGCGGCGGTCGCCGAGGCAATGGCCGCAACGACCACCACCAAGCCGCTGCGCCCGTGGAAGTTCGCGTGCTGGACGTTCATGTGCCTGAGACGATCACCGTGGCCGAACTGGCCCACAAGATGGCCATCAAGGCATCCGAAGTGATCAAGGCGCTGATGAAGATGGGCCAGATGGTCACCATCAACCAGCCGCTGGACCAGGACACCGCGATGATCGTCGTGGAGGAAATGGGCCACAAGGCGCACGTGGCTGCACTGGATGATCCAGAAGCATTCACCGTCGAGGAAGAGAACCAGGCCGAAGCCGAAGCCCTGCCACGTGCACCTGTGGTGACCGTGATGGGTCACGTCGACCATGGCAAGACCTCGCTGCTGGACTACATCCGCCGCACCAAGGTTGCTGCGGGCGAAGCCGGCGGCATTACCCAGCACATCGGTGCCTACCATGTGGAAACGCCGCGCGGCGTGGTCACCTTCCTGGATACCCCGGGTCACGAGGCCTTCACGGCCATGCGTGCCCGTGGTGCCCAGTCCACGGACATCGTGATTCTGGTGGCGGCAGCCGACGACGGCGTGATGCCACAGACCAAGGAAGCCATCAAGCACGCCAAGGCGGCTGGTGTTCCTATCGTGGTGGCCATCACCAAGGCAGACAAGCCCGAAGCCAATCCAGACCGCGTCAAGCAGGAGCTGGTGGTGGAGGAGGTGGTGCCTGAAGAATACGGCGGTGATTCGCCATTCGTTGCCGTGTCCTCCAAGACCGGCCAGGGCATCGACGAGCTGCTGGAGCAGGTGCTGCTGCAGGCCGAAGTGCTGGAGCTGAAGGCTCCGGTGGACGCCAATGCCAAGGGTATCGTGATCGAAGCCCAGCTGGACAAGGGCCGCGGCCCTGTAGCCACGGTGCTGGTGCAGTCGGGTACCCTCAAGGTGGGCGACGTGGTGCTGGCAGGCCAGACCTATGGCCGCGTGCGCGCCATGGTGGACGAGGACGGCAAGACTGCCAAGGACGCAGGTCCTTCGATCCCGGTCGAAATCCAGGGTCTGTCCGACGTGCCGCAAGCTGGTGACGACTTCATGGTGCTGCCCGATGAGCGCCGCGCCCGTGAAATTGCCACCTACCGTGCCGGCAAGTTCCGCAACACCAAGCTGGCCAAGCAGCAAGCCGCCAAGCTGGAGAACATGTTCGCCGAGATGGGCGCAGGCAATGTGCAGACCTTGCCGATCATCATCAAGGCCGACACCCAGGGCTCGCAGGAGGCACTGGCTGCTTCGCTGCTCAAGCTGTCGACCGACGAGGTCAAGGTGCAGATGGTGTATGCCGGAGTCGGTGGTATATCCGAATCCGACGTCAACCTGGCACTGGCTTCCAAGGCCATCGTCATCGGCTTCAACGTGCGTGCAGACACCCAGGCACGCAAGACGGCTGAAGGCAATGATGTCGACATCCGCTACTACAACATCATCTACGACGCTGTCGATGAGTTGAAGGCGGCCATGTCGGGCATGCTGGCGCCCGAGCAGCGCGAAGAGATCATCGGTATGGCCGAGATCCGCACCGTGTTCGTGGCTTCCAAGATCGGTACTGTGGCGGGTTCGTACATCACCCAGGGCCATGTCACCCGCAGTGCGCACTTCCGCCTGCTGCGCGACAATGTGGTCATCTACACGGGTGAGATCGAGTCGCTGCGCCGCATGAAGGACGATGTCAAGGAAGTCAAGGAAGGCTTCGAGTGCGGTATCAAGCTGCGCAACTACAACGACATCAAAGAAGGCGACATGCTGGAAGTCTTCGAGATCAAGGAAATCGCCCGTACGCTCTAAAGGCGATAGCTGCTGGCGCAAGTCGTGCAAGGATTGGAGGTTGAGAAGACCTTGAATCCCTTGTGCGACAAGCGCCTTCAGCTCACTTTTTATACATGGCAACCAAACGCAAATCTGCTGCACCGAACCGCAGCTTCAAAGTCTCCGACCAGATCCAGCGGGATCTGTCGGAGTTGATCGCCCGCGAGTTGAAGGATCCGCGCGTCGGCATGGTGACCCTGCAAGCCGTAGAGGTGACGCCGGACTATGCCCACGCCAAGGTGTACTTCAGCCTGTTGGTGGGTGATCCGGACCAGACCCAGGACGCGCTGAACCAGGCCGCAGGTTTCCTGCGCAATGGGCTGTTCAAGCGCCTGCACATCCATACCGTGCCGACCTTGCACTTCATCTACGACCGCACCACCGAGCGTGCGGCTGACATGAACGCCTTGATCGCCAAGGCAGTGGCGTCGCGCGGCCCCGAAGAAGGTTGAAGCATGAACGCCACTCGCACCAGGGTGCAGCGGCGCCCTGTGCATGGGGTGGTGCTGCTCGATAAACCCATTGGCCTGTCCAGTAACGACGCTTTGCAGAAAGTGAAGTGGTTGCTGCGCGCTGAAAAGGCTGGCCACACCGGTACGCTTGATCCGCTTGCGACCGGCGTGCTGCCGCTGTGTTTTGGCGCGGCCACCAAGTTCAGCCAACTGCAGCTCGATGCGCCCAAGACTTACGAGGCCTTGGTGTGCCTGGGCGCCACCACCACCACCGGCGATGCCGAAGGGGATGTGGTGCAGACATGGGAGCTGGGTGCTGCAGAACGCGCTGCCCTGACCGCTGAACGCCTGGCCCTGGTTGCCGCGCAGTTCACCGGCGACATTCAGCAGGTACCGCCGATGTACAGCGCCTTGAAGCGCGATGGCAAGGCCCTGTATGAGTATGCGCGTGCCGGCATCACTGTCGAGCGCGAAGCGCGCGCGGTCACCATCTATCGGTTGGAACTGGCTGTCTGCGAAGACGAGCAATCGTTCGTTGCCATCAAGATGCTCGTTCAATGCAGCAAGGGCACATATGTGCGTACCCTGGCGGAAGACATTGGCACGGCCTTGGGGGCGGGCGCACATCTGCGCAGCCTGCGCCGCATCGAGACCGGTGGCATTGACCTCTCGCGCACCGTCACCATCGAGCAGATCGAAGCAACGCCTGATGCCGAACGCCTGCAATATGCACTGCCGGCAGATACATTGCTGGCGGCGCACACGCGTGTCATGCTCGATGGCGATAATGCAGCCAGATTTCTGTCCGGCCTGCGCCGGCGGGGTGATTGGGCGGATGCGGAGGCTGTCGCCGTCTATGGCGATGTGCCGCTGGGCGGCCTGGAGGCAAATGACCACCTACCGGCACTGCTGGGCGTGGCGCACATCCGGGCGCGGGAACTCATTCCCGACCGGCTTCTCAGCCCCATCGAGATTCAACAAATTTTGGAAGGAACGCCGCGTCCACAAGCCAGCGGCATTTTGGAAACATCATGAGCAAACAAATCCGCAATATTGCGATCATCGCCCACGTTGACCATGGCAAGACCACCATGGTTGACCAACTGCTGCGCCAGTCCGGCACTTTTGCCGAGCACGAAAAGGTCGTGGACACCGTGATGGACAACCATGCCATCGAACGCGAGCGCGGCATCACCATTCTGGCCAAGAACTGCGCAGTGTCGTGGAACGGCACCCACATCAACATCCTCGACACCCCCGGCCACGCGGACTTCGGCGGTGAAGTGGAGCGCGCGCTGTCCATGGTGGACGGTGTGGTGCTGCTGATCGATGCGCAGGAAGGCCCGATGCCCCAGACGCGTTTCGTGACCAAGAAGGCGCTGGCGCTGGGCCTCAAGCCCATCGTGGTGGTGAACAAGGTGGACAAGCCCGGTGCCAACCCCGACAAGGTCGTGAACGCCGCTTTTGACCTGTTCGACAAGCTGGGCGCCACCGATGAACAGCTGGATTTCCCCGTGGTGTATGCCTCGGGTATCAATGGCTGGTCGTCCAAGGAAGAGGGCGAGCCCGGCGCGCAATGGGGTCCCGACATGTCGGCCCTCTTCGAAACCATTCTGGAACACGTGCCAGCGGTGCAAGGCGATGCCACGGCGCCGCTGCAGATGCAGGTGTCGGCGCTGGACTACTCCACCTTCGTGGGCCGTATCGGCGTGGGCCGCATCACCCAGGGTACGCTCAAGCCCGGCCAGCAAGTGGCCGTGATGGCCGGCCCGGATGGCAAGAGCTACAACGGCAAGATCAACCAGGTGCACACCTTCCAGGGTATCGACCGTGTGCAGGCCACCGAAGCCGGTCCTTCCGAGATCGTGCTGGTGAGCGGTATTGAAAACATCGGTATCGGCGAAACCATCACCGACATCTCCAATCCTCAGCCGCTGCCCATGCTGAAGATTGACGAGCCCACGCTGACCATGAACTTCTGCGTGAACACCTCGCCGCTGGCTGGCCGCGAAGGCAAGTTCGTGACGAGCCGCCAGATCTGGGACCGTCTGCAGAAGGAGCTGCGCTCCAACGTGGCGCTGCGCGTCAAGGAAACCGACGAAGACGGTATCTTCGAAGTGTCTGGCCGTGGTGAACTGCACCTGACCATTCTGCTGGAAGAAATGCGCCGCGAAGGCTATGAACTGGCCGTCTCCAAGCCCCGCGTGGTGATGAAGATGGTGGACGGCGAAAAGCACGAGCCTATCGAGCTGGTTACCGCCGACATCGAAGAAGGCCACCAGGGTGGCGTGATGCAGGCTCTGGGCGAGCGCAAGGGTGAACTGGTAAACATGGAGCCCGATGGCCGTGGCCGTGTCCGCCTGGAATACCGCATTCCAGCCCGTGGCCTGATCGGTTTCACCAACGAATTCCTGAACCTGACCCGTGGTTCCGGCCTGATCTCCAACATCTTCGACAGCTACGAGGCTTACAAGGGCGAAATCGGCGGTCGCAAGAACGGCGTGCTGATCTCGATGGACGACGGTGAAATCTTCACCTACGCCCTGGGCAAGCTGGACGACCGTGGCCGCATGTTCGTCAAGGCCAACGATCCCGTGTACGAAGGCATGATCGTCGGCATCCACAGCCGCGACAACGATCTGGTGGTGAACGCTACCCGTACCAAGCAGTTGACCAACTTCCGCGTCTCGGGCAAGGAAGATGCAATCAAGATCACGCCTCCTATCGAGCTGTCGCTGGAATACGGCGTGGAGTTCATCGAGGACGACGAACTGCTGGAAATCACCCCCGTCAGCCTGCGCGTGCGCAAGCGCCACCTGAAGGAACACGACCGCAAGCGTGCACAGCGCGAAGGTATGTAATCCGTGCTGGGGTGCCGCAGAGCGCTCCAATACCTCCCAAAGGCCGCTTTTGCGGCCTTTTTCACGTTCTGGGCAGCCAAGCCACCCAATCTGTAGCGGTGCCTGGCGATCCGCTGCCGTACCTGCTGCGGTATTGGACAGATGCAATGGTATAAATCTCCAACTGTTGTAGAGCGAGACCATGGCAAACACTGTTTCAGGCCGGATAACTCCTACGATTTACCTGCAGGCGCAGCAATTGCACCGGGCCCGGGCGGTCAGGATTGCATACCTCTGCTGTGCAGTGCTGGCCTTGGCAGGCGCGGTGGGTATTGCGTTGGCGTATCGGTGGGGCTTGGTTGTGCTGGCGGCGGGCATCGGCGGTCTGCTGGGACAGTGGATTGCCGAGAAGTTCTATGTGCCCTACAAGGTGAACAAGCTCCATGGGCAGTACAAGGATCTTTCGGGCGCGTTCACGATGACATGGGACGCGCAACACCTGCAGGGACAAGGTCCGAGCGGACGCAGCCAGCGGCCTTGGGCAGACTACTGCAAATGGAAGGAAGACAGGCATGTCTTCCTGCTGTACATCGCAGACAACCTGTACGAGGTGATGCCCAAGGCGTGGTTTGCCGATACCGCTGCAGTCGATGATTTTCGGCAATGTGCCTCGCAGATCGGACCGCCGACGCCTTAGTTTTTCTGCTTTTCCGTTGCTGCCTGTATCCCGGCAATTGCTGCACAACGGCAGAAGCTTCAAGGCGCGCCGTACTGCTGATGCATCAGCAACTCGCGCAGCCGCTGCGCCGTTGCCACCGGCTGCCTTTGGTTCAGCGCCAGCGCAATGCCGATCTGCGGCAGATCGGCGGTATCGGCCAGCTCGCGGAACACGACACCGGGCGTGGCTGCCTTGGCCACCACGGCGGGCACCAGCGCTACCCCCAGGCCTGCACCGACCAGGCTCACCAGGGTCTGCGCCTGCACGGCATGCTGCTTGATCTGCGGTAGAAAGCCCGCATTCTGGCAAGCCAGCACCACCAGGGCGTGCAAGCCGGGCACTTCGCTCGGGCGGTAGTTCACAAAGGGTTCATGGGCCAGGTCGATCAGTCGCAGCTCGTCCTTGATCAGCAGAGGGTTGCCGGCTGGCAGGGCGGCGATCAGGCGGTCGGGCTCGACCATGGTGATGGACAGATCAGTGGCCTGTGTGACCGGGTAGCGCAGCAGGCCGGCATCAAAATCGCCACTGGCAACGTGGGCACAGATTTCTCGCGTGGTCGATTCGGTCAGCACCAGGTCGATGGCAGGGTAGGCCGCCCGGAACGCTTGTACCAGCTGCGGAATCAGCGAAAACGTGGCTGAACCGATGAAGCCGATGTGCAAGCGGCCGATTTCGCCACTGGCAGTGGCCTGCGATACGGCCTTGACCTGCCGGGCATGGTAGAGCGCGAGTTTGGCGCTCTCCAGCGCGGCCACACCTGCAGTGCTCAGTACGGTGCCGCGCCGGTCGCGCTCAAACAATTGCACGCCCAGGTCGTCTTCCAGCTTGCGGATGGATTGCGACAGGGGGGGTTGCGACATATGCAGCTGCTCGGCTGCCTGCCGGTAGTTCAGGGTTTGCGCCAAGGTGACGAAGTGGCGCAGTTGGCGCAGATCCATTGATACCTCCTGCATATCAGCAGCTGTCAATTACGACATAGACACGTGTGTCAAACATATCAAATAATCGCCTCCATTGCTATCACCACAACGACGGAGGCAAGCCTTGGGTGCATTGACAGGCGTGCGGGTGCTGGATCTTTCCAGTGTGATTTTCGGCCCCATGGCCAGCCAGGTGCTGGCCGATTACGGTGCGGAGGTGATCAAGATCGAGCCGCCGGGGGGCGATTCCACGCGCTACACCGGTCCGGCGGTGGAGCCGGGCATGGCGGCGATGTTCATGGGCTCCAACCGCAGCAAGAAGAGCGTGGTGCTGGATCTGAAGAAGCCCGAGGCGCAGGCGGCGCTGCATGCACTCTTGCAGGGTGCCGATGTCTTCATGCACAGCATGCGGCCGCAAAAGCTCGCCAGGCTGGGGCTTGATCCGGACAGCCTGCGCAGGCAGTACCCACGCCTCATCTACGTGGGCCTGCACGGTTTTGGCGAAGATGGCCCCTATGCCGGCCTGCCTGCCTATGACGACGTGATCCAGGGCATGAGCGGCCTGGCAGACCTCATGGAGCGCCAGACGGGCGAGGCCCGTTACCTGCCCACGATTGCGGCCGACAAGACCTGCGGCCTCGTGGGCGCGCATGCGGTGCTGGCGGCGCTCTACCAGCGCGAGCGCACGGGCGAGGGCAGCTTTGTCGAGGTGCCCATGTACGAAACCATGGTGGGTTTCAACCTGGTGGAGCACTTCTATGGCATGCATTTCACCCCTGCACTCAGCGGGGCAGGCTATCCGCGCGTGATGGCACCCTGGCGCAAGCCTTACAGAACGCAGGACGGCCATGTCTGCATGATGCCGTATACCGACGCGCACTGGCGCCGCTTTTTTTCGGCTATCGGCCAGCCCCAGCTAGCGCAGGACGAGCGCTTTGCCACGCAGGCAATGCGTACCCGCAACATTGCCCTGCTGCTCGAGACGATGAGCGGCTACGTTGCGCAAAAGGACACGGCCTACTGGCTGGCTACCTGCGAGCAGTTGGAGATTCCTGCTGCGCCGGTGGCGCGCATGGACGATCTGCCCCATGACCCGCACCTGCAGGCCACGGGCTTCTTTGTGGAAAAGCAAGACGCCGCAATGGGCGTGGTGAAGTTTCCGCGTTCGTCCGTGCGTATCAATGGTGCGCAACCACCCATCGGCATGCCACCGCGCCTGGGCGAGCACACGCAGGAGCTGCTGCGCGCGGCTGGCTGGGACGAGGCGCGCATTGCGGCCTTGCAGTCGAATGACTCCTGAATAGATAGCATGAAGCGGAGACAGAATGAGCGTGAGCAACCTGATTTCTTCTACTGAAAACCGTGCGGCTGCGCTGGCAGGCACGCCCCGCATGGGGCAAGGCTTTGTCTGGCAGGACCTGCGGGTGGGCCAGCAGCTGCGCACTTTCCGCCGCACGGTGACCGAGACCGATCTGGTCAATTTCATCAACACCACGGGCATGCTCGAAGCGATCTTCATCGAAGACGGCTACGACGGCGGCGCCATTCAGGGCCGCCCGGTGCCCGGTGCGCTCACCTACACCCTGATCGAAGGTTTCATCCTGCAAAGCATGATCCAGGGCACGGGCCTGGCCATGCTGGAGCTGCACCAGAAGATTCTGGCCCCGGTAGTGGTAGGCGACACCGTTGAGGCGCTGGTGGAGGTGACCGACATCAAACCAACGAGCAAAGGTGGCCGCGCGGTGGTGACATCGCGGATCGAGGTCTACAACCAGCGGCAGCAGCAGGTGATGGTGTATACCGCCGTGCGCCTGCTGGCGGGCCGAGGGGCATAGGCCTGCGCGGCTGTGGTTGGCGTTGTACCTTTTGCCTATCTTTTAGCGCCTTGATGAGAAAACGACAGGAGACACAGTATGAAATGCGGATTTTTACGTGGCACGGCGCTGCTCGCCGTCACCGTGGCGGCCGTCTGTGGTGCGGCGCAGGCGCAGGATGCCTGGCCAAGCAAGCCGATCACGCTGATCGTACCCTTTCCGCCAGGGGGGCCCACGGACATGGTGGCGCGCGTGCTGGCGCAGCAGGTGGGCCAGCAATTGGGGCAGTCGGTCATTGTGGACAACCGCCCCGGGGCCAATGGCAACATCGGCAACGCGATGGTGGCCAAGGCGCCGGCTGACGGCTATACCGTGCTCTACAACACCTCGTCGATTGCGCTCAGCCCATCGCTCTACAAAAAACTGAGCTATGACGTGGCGAAGGACCTGCGCCCGGTGGCGTTGACGGCGGTGGTACCGCTGGGGCTCGTCGTCAATCCCAAGGTGCCCGCGAACACCGTGCAGGAATTCGTGAAGTACGCGCAGGACAACAAGGGCAAGCTCTCGTATGGCTCGGCCGGCAACGGCAATGTCACCCATCTGGCGGCGTTTCAGGTGGTGCAGCACTACAAAATTGATGCAAGTCATGTGCCCTACAAGGGCAGCGCTCCGGCCGACGTGGATCTGGTCGCGGGCCAGATCGATTTCATGACCGACACCATCAATTCGGTAGCACCCTTCATCAAGGACGGCAGGCTCAAGCTGCTGGCTGTGAGTACCGCGGCGCGCATTCCCAATTTTCCCAATGCGCCTACGCTGGCTGAAAGCGGCATGACAGGGTTTGAGGCTGGCGCGTGGCAAGGCGTGATGGTGCCCGCCAAAACGCCAGATGCGATCGTGGAACGCCTCAATGCAGAGTTGATGAAGGCCCTCAAGGACCCGGGCGTGCTGGAGAAGCTGCGCGTGCAAGGCACCGAGCCACTGGGCTCGACCCCCAAGGCGTATGGCGACTACATCCAGAGCGAAATCAAGCGCTGGGCGGGGGTGGTGAAAAGCACGGGCGTGTCTCTGGATTGATTGAAAGCAAGACCATGACAATTCTCAATGGACTGGGCCTGACGCGCATTCCACCGGAAGGCGAGGCACTGCGCGCCGAAGTACGCGCCTTTCTGCAGGATGCGGTCAAGGACATTCCTGCGCATATCCGCGCCAAATCCTGGAGTGGCTATGACCCGGCCTTCAGCCGCAGGCTGGGCGAAAAAGGCTGGCTGGGCATGACGTTTCCCACCGCCTACGGCGGCCATGCGCAGGGCGCCTTTGCACGCTACGTGGTGGTGGAAGAGTTGCTGAACTTTGGCGCGCCCGTGGGTTCGCACTGGATTGCAGAGCGCCAGAGTGCGCCGCTGATCTTGAAATACGGCACCGAGGCGCAAAAGCAGCGCTATGTGCCGCCTGTGGCGCGGGGCGAGAGCTTTTTCTGCATCGGCATGAGCGAGCCCAACGCCGGATCGGACCTGGCCAGTGTGCGCACGCGCGCCGTGCCCAATGATGCGGGGTGGCTGCTCAACGGCCAGAAAATCTGGACAACGAACGCCCAGCACTGCCAGTACATGATTGCGCTGGTACGCACCTCGGGCGAGGCGGCAGACCGCCACAAGGGCCTGTCGCAACTGATTGTCGACCTGAACCTGCCCGGTGTGACCGTGCGGCCGATCGAAGACATGTCGGGCGACAGCCACTTCTGCGAGGTGTTTTTCGAGAACGTGCAACTGGCGCCCGATGCGCTGGTGGGTGCCGAAGGGCAGGGCTGGGAGCAGGTGACGGCCGAGCTGGCCTTTGAACGCAGCGGGCCCGAGCGCCTGTTCTCATCGGTGGTGCTGTTCGACCAGTGGCTGGCCTTTTTGCGCACCGAGGCGACGCCGCGCGCTGAATCGCTCAGGCTCGCAGGCCAGATCCTGACGCGGCTGGCTCCGCTGCGTGCGCTGTCCGTGGCGGTGCAGGAAAAGCTGGTGCAGGGCCAGAGCCCCATCGTGGAGGCCGCTCTTGTCAAAGACCAGGGCACGGTGCTGGAGCAGTACATTCCCGCCGCGATTGCCGATGACCTGATGGCGCGGGAAGGCGCCGCCATTCCGCACGAACTGATGCTGACGCTGAACTACCTCACCCTGGTCTCGCCGTGCTACACGCTGCGCGGCGGCACCCGCAGCATTCTGCGCGGCATGATCGCGCGCGGTCTGGGCCTGCGCTGACCGCAAGGAGAAGAACATGGACCATTTGATCATCGATGCCCTGCGTGATGTGCTGACCGGGCAATGCACGCCCGCGATAGTGCGTGCTATAGAAAATGAAGTGGCAGCGCACAATGGTTGCGCGCCAGAGACGGATTTGACCAAAATCTCTGCCACGGCGGCAACCCTGTGGCAGCAGATCGAGGACACCGGCTTTGCCGATCTGTTGCTACCCGAGGACGAGGGCGGCGCTGGCCTTGCGCTGCGCGACGCCTTTGCCGTCTGGGATCTGCTTGGCCAGCACGCCATGCCACTGCCACTGGCAGAAACCATGCTGGCGCGGGGCTGGCTGGTGGCAGCTGGCGTGGCTGTACCTCAGGGCGCGATTGCGCTTGCACCGCATCTGTTGGTGGAAGGCGGCGGCGTTGGTACATCTGGTGTACGCGGCGCCCGCGTGGCGCAATGGGTACTGGGCCAGCACGGCGGTGAACTGGTGCTGTTGCCTGTGGCTGGTGCGCAGGCCAGCCCGAGCATTTTTGTACTCGATGCCGATCTGCGCTGGAAGGCCGAAACCCTGGTATCGGCCACGCGCGTGCCCGCACCTGCATCCTTGCTGGTGGCGCAGGCGGGGCTGGTGTCGGCGTTGCTGGCAGGCAGCCTCCTCACCACGTTCGAGAGCACGCTCAATTTTGCCAACGAGCGCCAGCAGTTCGGCCGGCCGATCGGCAAGTTTCAGGCCATTCAGCACGAGTTGGCGGTAATGGCCGAGCACGTCAGCGCGGCGCGCATGGCAGCGCAGATCGCCTGCGAGGCAGGTGGCGTGCTGGCCGATCCGCTCAAAGTGGCTGTGGGCAAGGCGCGCACGGGCGAGGCGGCGGTGGAGGTGGCGTCGCTTGCGCATTCCGTCCATGGCGCGATTGGATTCACCACCGAGTTTGACCTGCAACTGTTCACCCGCAGGCTGCACCTGTGGCGCCAGACGGCAGGCAGCGAAAGCTATTGGCAGTTGCAGGCAGGCCAGGCCCTGGTGGCGGCTGGCGGCATGAGCCTGGATGTGATCCGCCAGATCACCGACAGCACCGCTGCGGCCTGACGCGGCGCCACGCCCATCCCTGTCCGCTGCCGGATTTGGCACCTGATTGGCCGCAGCCAGCGCCTTTTTTCGGCTATGGTTGCGGTTTTGTTTTTACATCCGTTTCTCAATCATTCGAGTACGCGAAGGCAAAGCGCAGGCAATGCTGACGCACGACAAGGTTCGGCGCCCCCACAACGCCGACAAAGTAATCGGATGATTGCGAGACGGAATAACGATAAGGAGTCAGTATGTCGGTTTACACGGAAGACGTACAAAGCGAGGTGCATGGCCGCATCGGTTTCATCACCCTGAACCGCCCCAAAGCGCTGAACGCGCTGTCGCTGGCGATGGTGCGCGAGCTGATGGACGTGCTGCTGCGCTGGCAGAAGGACGAGAACATCGTTGCCGTCGCCATTCGCGGCAGCAACAAGGAGGGCGCGTTCGGAGCCTTTTGCGCAGGCGGCGATATCCGCTTTCTGCACGCAGCGGGCATGGCGGGCAACCCCGAGCTGGAAGACTTTTTTACCGAGGAATATGCGCTCAACCACCTGATCCACCACTTTGGCAAGCCCTACATCGCCTTCATGGACGGCATCGTGATGGGTGGGGGCATGGGGATCAGCCAAGGCGGCACCCTGCGCATCGTGACCGAGCGCACCAAGATGGCCATGCCGGAGACGGCGATTGGCCTGTTCCCTGACGTGGGCGGCGGGTATTTCCTCTCGCGTTGTCCCGGCCACGTGGGCGAATACCTGGCGCTGACCGGCCAGATGATCGGCGCAGCCGACGCCATTGCATACAAGCTTGCCGATGGCTATCTGCCCAGCAGTGAGCAGGCAGCCGTATGGGATGGGCTGGCCGCTGGCAGCTTTGTCGATGCCAAGGCGGTGGAAGACTATGTTGCTTCAAAATTGGTAGCAGCTCCCGCTCGCCAAGCGGGCGCTGATGCTGAAATTGGCCAATATTTTTCCAAAGGCGATGTACCCGCCATCATCAAGGCCTTGGAAGCGGCTGACAGCGATTTCGCCAAGGCAACGGCAGAGACCTTGCGCAAGCGCTCGCCGCTGATGCTGTTTGTGGTGCTGGAGCAGATCCGCCGCGCCCGCCAGCAGACCCTGGCCGACGATCTGCGCATGGAACGCGACATGGTGCGCCACTGCTTCTACCTGCGGGCAGATCGCAAGAGCGAGACGCTCGAAGGCATCCGCGCGCTGGCAGTGGACAAGGACCACAACCCGCGCTGGAGTCCCGCGCGGATTGAAGAGGTGGATCTGGGCGAAGTGGCCCGGATGTTTGTGAGCCCCTGGCCCGCGCCTGCGCATCCGCTGGCGCACCTGAAGGGCTGGGCTGAGTAAAGGATCGCCCCTTCAAAAGCAAAGCCGCACATCGTGCGGCTTTTTTGCCAGTGGCGCTGTCGCTGTCAGGGGCGTGCAATCTTCCAGGCGCCGCCTACACCGTCGCCGGTCTTGTCACCAGGCTTGCCGTCCTTGACGAAGTAGTACAGCGGCTGGCCCTTGTACGCCCATTGGCGGCTGTTGTCATCGCGGACGATGATATTGAAATCTCCAACAGGCTTGGCCGATTCAGCCACAGGCAGCGGCGGCCAGTTGGTGGCGCATTGCCCATAGCAGGCAGAGCTTCCGCTGCCCACGGCATCCTTGCTGAAGGTGTAGAGCGTGTGCCCATTGGGGCCGATCAGACTGCCGTCAGCTGCCTTGACGGGCGTGCTGGCGCTGCTGTGCATGGTGCCGGTTGAGCTGCAGGCGGCCAGCAGCAGGGCGGACAAAGGGAGGGCCAGAGTCGAGATGCGGGGGAACATGGGTGAGCTCCTTGGTGGACAAGAGACCCAGCCACTCTAACCAGAAGACGGGGCGCCCGCGTGTGGGACAGATGCCCGATATGGGCTGTTTTGCCTAGCGCGTATGCACCTTCATTGCGCGCTCGACCTCGCGCTTGCTCTCGCGTTCCTTGATCACATCGCGCTTGTCGTGCTCGGCCTTGCCCTTGGCCAAGGCAATATCGCATTTGGCGAGGCCATTCTTCCAGTGCAGATTGATGGGCACCAGGGTGTAGCCCTTTTGCTCGACCTTGCCGATCAGGCGGCGAATTTCGTCCTTTTTCATCAGCAGCTTCTTGATGCGTGCCGAATCCGGGTTGACGTGGGTGGAGGCGGTCTTCAGAGGGTTGATCTGGCAGCCCAGCAGGAACAGTTCGCCGTTCTTGATCAGCACGTAGCCGTCGGTCAGCTGGGCCTTGCCTTCGCGCAGGGCTTTCACTTCCCAGCCGTGCAGCACCATGCCTGCTTCAAAGCGCTCTTCAAAGAAATAGTTGAATGCCGCCTTCTTGTTATCGGCTATGCGGCTGTTGGTGTTGTTCGTCTTCGACATAATTGCAATGTTAGGGGCAAAACGAGGTTTCCAAGAGCTGTAAGGCTGTTGGCGCTGGCGTTTTTGCCCAATCCGTGATTTTCCATGAATATTCAGGGCCGCGTTCTCGCATGCGGTCCGCCTCCAGCGTTTGCATGAAAACCGTCAACAAGTCCGTTCTGATCTGGTACAGCCCCCAGGAAATGTTTGATCTGGTGGCCGATGTGCCCCGTTACCCGGAGTTTCTGCCCTGGTGCGATCATGCGCGCGTGTTGGAGCAGCATGCAGACGGAGTGACGGCCGAAGTGGGTATTGCGCTGGCAGGAATCAAGAAATCCTTCATCACCCGCAATACCTACGAGCTTGGCAGGCGCCTGCAGATGCAATTGGTCAAGGGCCCGTTTTCCCACCTGCAGGGTGACTGGCATTTTTATCCGGTGGGCGATGGCAGCCAGCGCGCCTGCAAGGTGGAGTTGAATCTGAGCTACGGGTTTGACAGCATGACGCTCGCCGCCGTGGTGGGCCCCATTTTTGACAAGATTGCCGCAACGATGATGGACGCCTTCATCCAGCGCGCCGAGAAGATCTATGGCTGAGTCTGCCTTTATCGATGTCGAGGTGGCATGGGCGTGCGATGGGCAGGTGCAGTCGTTTGCGTTGCAGTTGCAGGTGGGGGCCACGGTGGCTGATGCATTGGCAGTAGCTGCCCAGCGCAGTGGCCAGGTGCTGGGTGCGGAGCAGGATGTTGGCATCTGGGGCAGCGTGCAGCCGCGCAATACGGTATTGGCCGATGGAGACCGGATCGAGTTGTACCAGCCCCTCAAGGTAGATCCCAAGAAGGCGCGCCGTGAGCGTTTTGCCAAGCAGGGCGCGCGCCGGGCAGGGCTGTTTTCGCGGCGCAGGCCGCAGTCCAAGCAAGGCTATGGCGCCTGATACAGGGCAGACCTGCGCATGAAAAAGCCACGCATTGCGTGGCTTTTTTGCCGGCTGGCCGACGGTTTAGCAGTTGTTGAAAATCGCGTCGTCGGTGCGCTTGATCTCGGCTGCGCGCTGTTCGGCGTTCTGAAACACCATTTCGCCTTTTTCGTTGGGCATGCGCACTGCCTTGCCGGTGTCGTACATGGCCTTGGCTTGCTGGGCGCGCTTGCAGTTGTCAGCCTTGGCGGCCACCTGTTTTTCCTTGGCTGCCTTGTCTGCATCGGCCTTGGCCTTGTCTTCTGCGGCCTTTTTGGCTTCCAGTTCCTTGTCCTTGCCGCTGGCGGTCTTGGTCGCTGGCTTGGCTGCGGGGGCGGCGCCTTCGGAGGCGGTCGTCGCTTCGCCTTCCTCCGGAGCAGCAACGTCGCGCAGGGCAGGGCCGGTACCCGAAGTCTTGGCGCCTGGGACACCGCCATAGCCCTTGGGCCGTTTGAGAATGTTCTTATCAGGCACATCCAGCCCTGGTGGACGGTCGCTGAAGACCTTGCGGCCGTCCTTGTCGATCCACTGCCATTGGGCCATGGCGGGCGCAGCCACACCCAGGGACGCGCAGATGAGAAGCAGCTTGATTAATTTCATGGAAGCAGTGTAGCGCGCCATCTATAAATGGCGCACCAAGTTGTTGGTTGCGCAAAACACTGGGTGTCCCCTTGCAGAAAATTCTGCCTCCTGCAGACCATTTGCAAAAGACGGTAGAATCCTTTTTTTGGAGCTTTCACAATGCGCCTGATCGGAAAAGCGCTCACCTTCGACGATGTGTTGCTGGTGCCCGCATACTCCCAAGTCCTGCCCAAGGACACCTCTCTCTCTACCAAATTCTCCCGCAATATCACGCTGAACCTGCCCCTGGTGTCTGCCGCCATGGATACGGTGACGGAAGCGCGCCTGGCGATTGCCATCGCCCAGGAAGGCGGTATCGGGATTGTTCACAAGAACATGACAGCCGAACAGCAGGCCGTCGAAGTATCCAAGGTCAAGCGCCATGAATCTGGCGTGGTGCACGATCCTGTCGTGATCACCCCTGAGCACACCGTGCTTCAGGTGCTGGAGCTGTCGGAAAACCTGGGTATCTCGGGCTTTCCGGTGTGCGACGGCGGCAAGGTGGTTGGCATTGTGACCAGCCGCGATCTGCGCTTTGAAACCCGCTACGACGTCAAGGTGCGTGACATCATGACGCCGCGCGAGCGTTTGATCACCGTCAATGAAAAGGATGACACCACGCCTGCAGCGGCCAAGGCTTTGCTCAACAAGCACAAGCTCGAACGCATCCTGGTCGTCAATGACGCATTCGAGCTCAAGGGCTTGATTACCGTCAAGGACATCACCAAGCAGACCACGTTCCCGAATGCCGCGCGAGACCGTGCAGGTTCGCTGCGCGTGGGCGCTGCCGTTGGTGTGGGTGCCGGTACCGAGGAGCGTGTCGAACTGCTGGCCAAGGCCGGTGTCGATGCCATCATCGTGGATACAGCCCATGGCCACAGCAAGGGCGTGATCGACCGCGTGCGCTGGGTCAAGCAGAACTATCCACATATCGATGTGGTGGGTGGCAACATCGCCACCGGCGCTGCTGCGCTGGCGCTGGCTGAGGCAGGCGCCGATGCGGTCAAGGTCGGTATCGGCCCTGGCTCGATCTGCACCACGCGTATCGTGGCAGGTGTGGGCGTGCCACAGATCATGGCCATCGACAGCGTGGCCAAGGCTTTGGCCGGCACGGGTGTGCCGCTGATCGCCGATGGCGGCATCCGCTTCTCGGGCGACATTGCCAAGGCGCTCGCCGCTGGCGCATCGTCGGTGATGATGGGCGGCATGTTCGCCGGTACCGAAGAGGCGCCGGGCGAAGTCATTCTGTTCCAGGGCCGCTCGTACAAGAGCTACCGTGGCATGGGCTCCATCGGCGCCATGCAGCAAGGCTCGGCAGACCGCTACTTCCAGGAATCCTCCACGGGCAACCCCAATGCCGACAAGCTGGTGCCAGAAGGCATTGAAGGCCGCGTTCCCTACAAGGGTTCGATGGTCTCCATCGTCTACCAGATGGCAGGCGGCGTGCGAGCGGCCATGGGTTACTGCGGCTGCAACACCATCGAAGAGATGAACAACAAGGCCGAGTTCGTTGAAATCACTGCTGCCGGTATCCGTGAATCGCACGTGCACGACGTGCAGATCACCAAGGAAGCGCCGAACTACCGGGCTGACTAAACAGCGCTAATCTGATCAGAATCCCAAATTCTGGTCTTTGTGATAAAATCTGGTCTGAATTCAATTTCAGGCCAGATTTTTTTATTTTCAGCCCATGCAATCTGTTGGTATCTACGAAGCCAAGACCCGCTTCTCCGCTCTGATCGAGGCGGTGGAGCAGGGCGAGGAAGTGCGCATCACACGGCACGGCAAGGAAGTCGTGCGCATGCTGCCGGTGCGCCGCAAGCCCGTGATCACCGATGAGCAGATTGCCCGGGAATTGCAGCAGATTCACGCGCTGCAGCAGACTGTTCGCGCGCCAGATGCTGCGAATGGTGTAGCAGCCATGCGCCAGACAGGCAGGAGCCAGGCATGAGCGCAACGGCCTTCATTCTGGACGCCACAGTCACCGCCGCCTGGTTGTTGCCCGACAACGCCAGCCCGCATACCCAGCGCCTCTACACCCGTATCCGCCGCGACGAAGTTGATCCGCAGGCCCCCAACCTCTGGCAATGGGAGTGCGGAAACCTGATCGCATCGGGAGTGAACAACGGCCGCATCCCCACCACCAGCGTTGAAGGCCTGTGGAGCGTGCTGGAGGCCATACGCCACCGCGTGGAGTTGCACGATCTCGCTCCCGCGCAGCACAAGGCCGTGCTCGATGTGGCGCTGGATACCGGATTGCCTGTTTACGATGCCGCCTATCTGTGGCTGGCGCAATCGTTGCGCCTGCCGCTGGCCACTTTTGACCAAGCCCAGCAGGCTGCTGCAAAAAAGCGCGGCATTGCACTGCTGGCGCCCGAAGATTTCTGATTCCCTTTCTGTCACCCTAGCCCCTGAACACCATGCAACACGACAAGATCCTCATCCTCGATTTTGGCTCCCAGGTCACCCAGCTGATCGCTCGCCGCGTGCGGGAGGCCCATGTGTATTGCGAAGTCCATCCCTGCGACGTCAGCAGCGAATGGGTGCGCGAATTTGCCGCAGACGGCAAGCTCAAGGGCGTGATCCTTTCGGGCAGCCATGCCAGCGTCTACGAAGTGGACGACCGCGCCCCTGACGCGGTGTTCGAGTTGGGTCTGCCGGTATTGGGCATCTGCTACGGCATGCAGACCATGGCCACCCAGTTGGGCGGCAAGGTCGAAGGCTCCAACAGCCGCGAATTCGGCTACGCGGAGGTCCGCGCCCACGGCCACACCGAACTGCTCAAGGGCATCGAGGATTTCACGACGCCCGAAGGCCACGGCATGCTCAAGGTCTGGATGAGCCACGGTGACAAGGTCACCGAGCTGCCCCCAGGCTTCAAGATCATGGCCTCCACGCCGTCCTGCCCTATCGCGGGCATGGCCGACGAAGCGCGCCGCTACTACGCCGTGCAGTTCCACCCGGAGGTCACGCACACCGTGCAAGGCCAGGCGCTGCTCAACCGCTTCGTGCTCGACATCTGCGGCACCCAGGCCGACTGGATCATGGGTGATTACATCGAAGAGGCTGTTGCCAAGATCCGCGAGCAGGTCGGCGATGAAGAGGTGATTCTGGGCTTGTCTGGCGGCGTGGATTCTTCCGTGGCCGCTGCCTTGATTCACCGCGCCATCGGCGACCAGCTGACCTGTGTGTTCGTCGATCACGGCCTGCTGCGCCTGAACGAGGGCGACATGGTCATGGAGATGTTCGAGGGCAAGCTGCACGCCAAGGTGGTGCGGGTCGATGCGTCCGAGCTGTTCCTGGGCGAGCTGGCCGGCGTGACCGATCCCGAGCAAAAGCGCAAAATCATCGGTCGCCTCTTTGTGGATGTGTTCAAGTCCGAGGCCGCCAAGCTCAAGGCTGCCACAGCTGGCAGCAAGGGCGCCACCTTCCTGGCGCAGGGCACCATCTACCCCGATGTGATCGAGTCGGGCGGCGCCAAGAGCAAGAAGGCCGCCACCATCAAGAGCCACCACAATGTGGGTGGCCTGCCGGAGCAGCTGGGCCTGAAACTGCTGGAGCCGCTGCGCGATTTGTTCAAGGATGAAGTGCGCGAACTGGGCGTAGCCCTGGGCCTGCCCCGTGGCATGGTGTATCGCCACCCGTTCCCCGGCCCTGGCCTGGGCGTGCGCATTCTGGGTGAAGTGAAGAAGGAGTACGCCGACCTGCTGCGCCGCGCCGATGCCATCTTCATCGAAGAGCTGAACAACTGGATCGACGAAAAAAGCGGCAAGAGCTGGTACGACCTGACCAGTCAGGCTTTCACCGTCTTCCTGCCTGTCAAGAGCGTGGGCGTGATGGGCGATGGCCGCACCTACGACTACGTGGTGGCCCTGCGCGCCGTGCAGACCAGCGATTTCATGACCGCCGACTGGGCCGAACTGCCTTACGGCTTGCTCAAGCGCGTGTCCAACCGCATCATCAACGAAGTGCGCGGTATCAACCGCGTGACCTACGACGTATCGAGCAAGCCGCCTGCGACCATTGAGTGGGAGTGATCCCGCGTCCGGCACAGACTGGCACCAAGAAGCATTAAAACACCCCTAAGCCCGCGTAATTGCGGGCTTTTTTCGTTCTTGGCGTAGCACTGTCTGGCAAATTTTCGCATCGCCAAGCACACCGTTTCTATGGCATGGTAGATGGTACGATTTGAACCTGATGCCATGTTCGGCGCTCGATACCATGCCGCCTCTGATGGGGTGTTCATGGTATCGAATTTAGGTAACGCATTGTCCTTAAAGAAGTTTTTTGAGGATTTGTGGGGCTTTTTGAGCATGGTATTTTTGAGAGGAAACCCAACCCGACCATGCTGACTGATACCAAGCTGCGCAACCTCAAGCCAAAGGACAAGCTGTACAAAGTGAATGACCGTGACGGCCTCTACGTGGCCATCACCCCTGCGGGTTCGATTTCGTTCCGCTACAACTACTCGATCCACGGCAGGCAAGAGACCATCACCTTCGGCCGCTATGGTGTCGGAGGGATCACGCTAGCGGAAGCTCGCGAACGGCTGGGCGAAGCCAAGAAGATGATCGCCGCAGGGAAATCTCCAGCCAAGGAGAAAGCGCGGGACAAAGCCCGCGTCAAGGATGCTGAGACATTCGGCGCGTGGGCCGAGAAGTGGTTGCGCGGCTATCAAATGGCAGATTCCACCCGCGACATGCGCCGTGGAACATACGAGCGAGAGCTAAAGCCGAAATTCAGCAACAGGAAACTGATAGAAATTACCCACGAGGACTTGCGGGCGCTGACTGATGCCATCGTGGAACAAGGCAGGCCATCAACGGCCGTGCTTTGCCGCGAAATTATGATGCAGGTCTTCCGCTGGGCTATCGAACGCGGACAGAAGGTTGAGAACCCGGCCGATTTGGTGCGCCCGTCAACTATCGCCAAGTTTGAGCCGCGAGATCGAGCACTGACGCCCGAGGAAATTGGCTTGATGTACCAGTACATGGAGCGTATCGGCACCACACCTTCAATTCGAGCGGCTGCCAAGCTGCTGTTGCTAACGATGGTTCGCAAAAGCGAACTGACCAACGCAACGTGGAACGAAATCAATTTCACCGACGCGCTCTGGACAATCCCCAAGGAGCGGATGAAGCGCCGCAATCCCCATTTGGTGTTCCTGTCGAGGCAGGCGCTGGATATTTTCATCGCGCTGAAGACCTTCGCCGGCGGTTCGGAATACATTCTGCCATCACGTTATGACTCAGACTTGCCGATGAGCAGCGCAACGCTCAATCAGGTGCTTACCCTTACCTATCGGCTGGCCCAGAAGGAAGGGCAGTCACTTGGCAAGTTTGGACCGCACGACTTGCGGCGCACAGCCAGCACGCTGTTGCATGAGGCGGGCTATAACACCGACTGGATCGAGAAGTGCCTTGCGCACGAACAGAAGGGCGTTCGTGCCATCTACAACAAGGCCGAGTACCGCGATCAGCGCCGGGCGATGCTCCAAGATTGGGCCGACATGATCGACGAGTGGACAATCAGGAAGACCCGCCTCAAGGACTGATTCGGAGCCTAGAGACCTGCATTCTGTAGCGAAATGCCCACTTCGGTGGGCTTTTTTTTGTCCGAAAAACGATGAATTTCCGGACGCGATAAATTGGGTTTAAGTGCCTATTGCAAACCTAATTAAAACAGCGGTTTGCGTTATCAAGATTGTCCGTCAAACGTTGAATTTACGGACACTAAGTGATTGATTTAATTGAAAAAATATCATCGTAGATGCTGGAGTTTTCCGGAATTGTGTAGCAATAATTAAACCTCGGATGATGACAAAACGAGGTATTCGGTGTGGAAAAAGAATTAAGGAGAGCAAGTAAAGTTCTCATTAGCAAAAAGCAGCTGCTGGAGATGATTCCGCTGTGCGAGCGCACGATCTACAACTTTGAAAAGCAGGGGAAATTTCCTCAGCGCATTGCGCTCAGTAGCCGCAAGGTCGTGTGGGATTTGGCGGAGGTCGAGGCATGGATTGATGCGTGCAAACATTCCAGCCCGGCCCCTCGTCCCGGAATGGGGGCCTGAATTGTGGCGGCCAACTTGCAGGCGACATTTACGAGTAGACCGCTTGTACTGGGCTTAATACAGCTCCGGTTGGGCCGTGCATGAGTAGCCGAAACAGCGGTCTTAAGCCCATAGGCGCGGTAATAGGCGACTCTGGCGGGCTACTGGAACGCCTTGAAAATATCAGGAAGCGGAACAGTGACCGAACTCCGGCTGCTGAACGCGGTAGACCGTCTAACGTCTCGACCGTGCATGAACAGATGGAAAGGGCAAAAGAGCGGGACAAAGCGTTGTCACTTGTCCGCAAGCCTCCACAAGGCGACGCTCAGCCAGATTTTTTTGCGCCCAGCCTTTATGACGTGGGCGGCCGCGACAATCGCAGCGTCATGGATGTGGCCGTGTTCCGTTTATCCAAGAAGGACAAGCGAGCCGGAGAACTGATCCGCTACGACCTGCCGGATGGATACGTGGAAGTGTCCGCAGGAGCGCACGGAATGGCCTCCATTTGGGACTACGACATTGTGCTGATGATGGTGTCTCACTTGACCGAAGCTATGAACCGCTATCGAGAAGGAAAGGGTGGCAAGCCGGGGAGAGTGTTTCGGCTGCATGTTAGCGACATCCTCAGATTTGCCCGACGTGGTAACGGTAGTAGTCAGGTTAAGGGAGTGGAAGCCGCGCTAGATCGGTTGCGGGGTACTACCATCAAGACAGTGCGCGAAAGCGGCAAGTTCCGGACAACCGAAGCCGAGGGGCTGATCGCGCGCTATCGTGTTCTGTCACGCACGGACACCAAGAAGATAAGTTCTGTCGAGATTGAAGCCCCGGAGTGGATTTATCGAGAAGTCACCGAGGGCAAGCGGCCGGAGGTACTTACAGTACACCGGGACTACTTTCTGATCGAGCCGGGCATAGGACGCTTTATCTACCGACTGGCTCGCCGTGCCGCAGGCAGGGATAGCGCTAAATGGGCTTTCAAGACCCTTTACGAACGCAGTGGAAGCGGTGGCTCGTTCAAAAAATTCTGTTTCTTCCTTCGCGGGATCATCAAAGCCGATGACCTGCCTGAATATGCCTTGTGCGAAGAAGCGGGGAAGGATGGCCCTCTACTGGTCATGAGGCACCGCAATTCCTCGTCGGAACCGCTGGGCGGTTCCTAATAGACGGTGAGTGAGATCGCAAAAGAGCCCCGTTGCGGGCTTTTTTCATTTTGATTGACGGACAGTTGGCGGACAAAGTGGGAACAACCCGCCACGCTGTGGATAGAGTGTCTATTAGGAACCTGAAACCGTCTATTAGGAACCGTTTCGCCGTCTATTAGGAACCGGTATCCGTCTATTAGGAACCGGCATCGCGCGTAATCCATTGAATTAAAAGATTAAATTTCCTTCTTTTTACGCTAAATCTTTTAAAACTATATATAAAACTGTTTAAAACCCTTTTGCCTGTGCATAAGTCGATGGCCCCCATCCGTTAGTTCGGAACTCCTATTCGTGCGAAATCGCGCCACGATCCAAAAGCGTGGCCCCTTGCGGGGTTCCCACCGCTTCGCGGCAGCTCCCCTCCCTCATGAAAGGCGTTCGCTCCGCCCCAAGGCGCTGGCCGAGCTTGCTGCCGTGGGTTGGAGGCTGGACGAGTACGCTAAGGGCAAAGGAGAAACGGGCGACCCAAGGCATCCGACCGTAACGCCGCTCCCCCCTGTTTAACGGCACCCCACCCCCTGTTTAACGGCGCCCGGCCGGTTTCTGAAAACCCAGCAACGGCGGGCGTTTGCGGGCCGTTCGCAAATTCCATCTAAGATTCTCTAAGAATCTCCAGCATGCGCGCTAAGTGCCGCGCCTTGATGGCGCAGCTCCTAGCTTGCTGCTCTTGGTCGGCCTACGGCCGTTGGGCACCAAAAAAGTAGGGCGGGCCTGCCGTCGCCGACGCGGCTAGTTCCGTGGATTACCCACCGGTCGCAGCACCTGGTCGAGCCGTTGAAACCGGCAAAAAGACGATCAGGCACCAAAAAGGGAAGGGCAGGGCCAAAATCGACATAAGGCCTCTTACGGCCTGCGAAAGCGTCCAAAATCCCTGCTGTATGGGCCGTGGCGGCGTTTTTTCAGTGTCGGAATGTTGTTGTGACTGTCATGTGTGAAAACTTCTCACAGAGCGATACAGGCCGTTTTTGCGGTGTGTAATAGACGGAGATGCTGCGGCAGGAAAACAAAACCCCGCACTCAGGCGGGGTTGTGGGTGATGGAACTGGCTGTGCGCGTCAGCGATTGATGACCCTGCGTCGCTGCCGTTCTTCCTCTTCCATCTGAAGGATGGCCATTCTCACACGCTCTACCAATACCACCTGATTCTTGCTGCCGAAAAGTGGCATGCGATTAAGCATACCCATGCCGCCGTAGAAATGCGCAGCGGCAGGCAGAGCCAATCGGTTCACCCGATGCTGTAGTGCCGTGTACTGCTTATCCAGTGCATCGAGCTGCGGGCCAAAGCCTTTGCGTCGGAGCCATTGGCCAAGCGCCCACATACCAATACCGAGAACAAAAAAGCCGCCGAGCATCATCAGGCCAAAAAATACATCGTTCATCATGATTACGCCTCCGATTGAGAGTTAACGCCAGAATCCATGCCGGGCACATTGAGCGCGCCGACATTTCCGGTCCTAGCTGTGTCCGATGTCGGACGAATAATGTTGGATTCCGCTTGTGTAGTCGGCTCTGCGCCGTCATCAGGCGTTGGACTGTCGCCGCCGGGGACGGGAGGGGGAGACCCGGTGCCCCCGAGCGAAAGCCCGTGGGAGCTTTCCATACCGGGTACGCTGATAGCGCCCAGCACGCCAAGCGCCCGTGTGGCCACCTCGGCGCCCTGCGCAACAACCTTGCCGTTGCCGCCGGTCCCTTCTTTTGGTGTCATCTGCCGTTGCTGAGCGACGGCCTGCTGATCCGTATCGTCGTCACCGCCCTTGGCCGCTCTTCCGGCCTGTTTGGCGGCTTGTTTCAAGCCGCTGCCTGCTTTTTGGCTAGCTGGCGAAGCGGCCGCCGACACTGGATTCGCCGATCCTGACGCGGCACCACCCCCGACGCGAGAACCTGCGGCCTTTGCGGCCGCACCGGTGCCCCCTCCTGTGCTTGCGCCAATTCCAGCGCTGCTGACGCCCGTCGCACCACCGATGCCCCCTGCGGTACTGCCGCCTGCCATGCTGGCGTTCAGTGCGGAGGCCAGTCCACCACCCGCGGCACTGGCAGCGCCTCCGCCAGTTCCTGCGGCCCCTAGTGCTCCTGCGGCCGGGGCTGCTGCCCCTGCTGTTGCAACAGTAGCGACTGCGGCCGCCGCACCGGCTGCACCGGCTGCGGCCATGCCCCCAATTGCAGAGCCGCCGCCCATCGACGTGCCGCTAATCATGCCGCCGATCAGTTCAGGGATGGTTTTGGTCAGGTAGGCGCACACCAAAGACAGGCCGACCAAGGTCATCAACGACGCTTCGTCGTTGGTGTAGGCTGCCGACCATTCTGCGGAAACCTGCATGATCAGACCCACAATCAGAGTCAGGACAAACAGCTTGGCACCTACCGCAACGGCATAGCGAATGGGAGCCAGTGCATATTCGCGTGTCCATTGAGAGCCACCGAAACCCATAAACAGGACGGCGGCATTGATGATGACGTAGGCCTCTACCAGCGTCACGAACACCAGAGCCGCTATAAACGTAAAACACATCAGGACGATCAATGCAGATACGGCCACCACAACCGATGTGATTGGGCTGAACATCGAAACACCGGCCGTCAGCACCTGCCGTGAAAAGTCCACAGCAGTTGAGAACATATCCCCCGGCATCAGCTCCGCACTACCCAACCCTGCCGCGTGCGCCCCGGCCTGCCGGAAGCTGTTGACGATGGCCCCGCCCCACTCGGTCGCGTGATCGAGCATCGCATAGAAGAACCCTATCACGAGGATGAATTTCACCAGTTCATGGAGGATGTCGCCCAGTTCAGCCCCGCGCATGACCAAAGGAGCAAAAGTCCAAACTAACTGGATGACGGCAAGGCATCCCAAGAGCCACAAGGCGTAATCATGCAGGCGCGGTGCCCATTGGTTTGAAGCGTTCTGAATCAGCCGCAGAAGGCTGTTCATAGACGTGTTGCTCTGCGCCAAATCGACCCCGGCAGCCATCGCACTAGTTGCGGATAGCAAGAGCACCGCGCCGACAAGTGCGTAAACGGTTGAACGTCGCATAGTCAGAACCCCTCAGACGGGCCGCGAGTGTTTGGGCGGCTGCGGAATTGGTCATCCTGATGGCCATTGCCGACCGCTGCGCATTCCGGCGCGGCGGCGTTCGTGACGACCACGGCCGTCAGTGCCGACCCACCAAGGGCCGAGACGAGACAGAGGGCGGCAATCAGCGCCTTAGAAATCATCATGGTTAGAACCCCTCAGACGGGCCGCGTGTATTTTCACGGCTGCGGAATTGCTGTTCGGAGGCATCGCTAACGGACTGTCGTTCGTTTTGCTGCGCCATGTAGTTGCCTTGCAGGGTGATCTGTGTGGCCACCAGATCGCGCAGCTTCTGGAGCTGCTGCACGTTCTGCGCCGCAATCTCGTTCCCTGCTTGAATGGCCTGCTGGCGACCAACGGCCGACTGTGAACGGCTTACCAACTGGTCCAGCATCGCGTTCTCATCCTCGAATGTGCTGGTATTCACGCCAGCGGCCTGCATGGCCGTGCGGGCGTTATCGAAGCCGGATTGTGCCCAGTCCCGATAGCGCTGCGGCATGTTGTTTTGCCCTTGGCCAATCGAGTTCAGATAGCTGTCATAGCCCTTGAACTGCTGGCGAAACTGTTCGTCCAGATTGCTGATGTTGCGGCCGAGCGACTGCGCCGAGTTGTAGACGCTGGCCACGCGCTGGAGGTCGCCAGTGATGGTGTTGAACATGCGGCTGGGCAGTGACATGCCCTGCTTAATCATGTTGTCGTACTGCTGGATCTGCGTCTGCAACTGCTGCGCGGTGTTCAGTTGCGTATTCACCGCTTCGGCGTATTCGTACATCTGCTGATAGAACGTAGAGCAGTTCGAGCAGTAGATGGCATAGGCCGGAGCCGGTGCCATGTAGAGACTTACACCAAGGCCTGCGCTCGCCATTGCTAGAGCGAGCGCCGCGCCTCGACCGAATTTTCGGGCGGCATAAGCCGACGTTTTTTGCGATTCCATTTCCATACCGAATACCTCATTTTGTCATCGTCCGAGGTTTGATTATTGACCGATATGGAGCGGTTTTAAATATGCGGATAATCTTGTATCCGCATAGAATTCAATGATTTATGTCCGTAAACTGTCCGTCAATCTTCACGAGATTGTTTCTCAACGCTATGATTTTGATCGCGTTTTTCTTGACGCGTGAAAGGGGCTCGGCTGTCCGGTTTGATACGTTTTGCGGACAAAAAAAGCCCACCGAAGTGAGCTTTTGATAAGGCGGTGCGCGGCGTCAGTGGGCAGCGTAATAGGGATTCTGTGCGCGATAAAGGTCACGCTCCGGTTCAGGGATGTGTAGCGTTTCAAGGTGCCAATCTTCGAGTGAAGAAGCCAGCTCGGCCGCTATGCGCTGGGCTTCCATAACGCTCTTGCTAGGCCGTCCACTGGCTCGACCGAGGCAGGCTTGCAGTTCGTTGAGTTGATTGGCCAATGCGCTGATGCGGTGAGCTGTCTTCATGATCAATTCCCCTTGCTAATCCTTTCCACGATTTTGTCGAATTCTTCTCGGACTTGATCGTCCGTAAGCTCAAGATTAACCAATCCTGACTTTATTGCAATTCTTCCGATTCTTTCGGCTGCCTCATTGTCGAGTTTTGCCAATCTGGCTTTCGCCATTTCAAGCTCCGAAAGGGCATCAGAACGGCGCTCTGCGAGGGTTTTTCGTGCCATGATTACTCCGTTGTTTCTTGATGATCGAGTTTCGAAAAAAGCGCGTAAACGGAGGCTATGTTCTCACCCGGGTCGAGCAATTTACAAGACTTAGATTTGGCTGGCCTAGCTGATGGCCTCTCAAAGCCCCCTCCTTTTGGTGTCAGTCCGTCCTTGATGCTCATGAACTCAGTCGGAAACGCGTTTTTATGCGAATGTATGCGATTCTATGCGATTAGAAGAATTGATTAATGCGATGCTACGCGAGTGTATGCGAATTAGCGCGAATGTACGCGATTACGCCATATTTTACTGGCGATTCTGCTCCAGTCGCATAGAATCGCAGAGAGGTAGCAGGCAAGATGTGTGTTGTAGGCCTACGCTGCTACGCAGCTAAGGCCTCCACCACCGCCCCTTACTCGCCTGCGGCTCGATGGCATCCTGCTCTGCGAGGCTGACGGTCGCTGCCGCGTCTCACCAATCGCGCTTGGAGTTTGGGATAAAAGAGGACAAAGCACCAAAGGGAGAAGCGGATCGTCCAAGGGGTTGTCCTGCTCTGCATTTCTGAGAGCGGTAGGGCTGAATCGGCAGATATGGTCTCGGGCTGACCTTGAAGCGGTATGCGTGCTTGTGAAGCTGAATGGAAATCTCGGGCGGGTAGCTGGACTGCTAAAATTGTGGTTGTTGCCGCGCCGAGGGGAAGGCGCACATCCATAGACGTGGAGAATCTGATGATTGAGTTCAGCGTTATGCAGTCAGAAATCAGAGCCAAAATGAGCCAAGTTGTTTTCGCGCGTAAATAGCCACGCGAGTGGTTCTGTTTTGGTGTTTTTTTTGCTATTTGCTGGTTAAAATGGCGTTTGATTAAACCACTTTTCGGGTGTGGAACGAGGGGCGATGTTATGGCTTGGGGATCCTGTTTCAGTCGGCCCGTTTAGATGAGTGCTAATCCTGCAAATAATTATGCATGTGTGTTCGGTTAACGCTACACGCAAAACTCGCGCACTGATTGCGAAGGATCAATGATAAAACGGAGCGTAGCGCTGATGCACTTTCAATTTGAAAATCTCGGCTTACTAGATCAGGTTGACCTGGAGCTAGCTAATCTCACGCTTATATGCGGAGAAAATAACACGGGTAAAACTTACGCAACTTATGCAGTGTATGGTTTTTTGCGCAGTTGGAGGCAAATACTTCGTGTAGTTATAGAAGACGAAATTGACACCCTTTTAAAAGATTCTAATCAATATCGTATCGATCTTGGGGCGATGTTCGATGGAAAGATCGACGACTACTTGAAAAGAATGGGTAAAATTTATGTCGGCGGATTGCCGAGAGCGTTCGCTACCCAAGCTGAGATATTTGAAAAAACAGTATTCATACCAAGTGCTTGCCTTGAAACTGATATTTCAAGTAAGGCGTTTCAACGAACCGTGAAGGCTGGCACGGGGGGGAAAGTTCTTGCCACCTTAACCAAAGAATCCGATAGCGTTATGCTTGAAGTGTTGGTGGCGGATGAAGAAGTTATCATGCGCCCTTTCGGAGGGCTAACCGATTTCATCGTAGACGCTATTGCTGAGATTGTCTTCGCGCAGCATTTGCCTAGAGTTCACATATCCAGTGCCGAAAGAACGGGAGCAGCAATTTTCCGTAAAGAGCTAGATATGGCTCGCACTCGTATGCTTAAGGCCATAAATCAGATTGATTCAAAAGAACTCAGAAGAAATCCTTTTAAGATACTTCAAGAAATTGAGACTGATTATGCGTGGCCAGTTGAAGATAACGTTGATTTTGTCAGACAGCTTGAGGATATTGACAAGAGAACCGGGGAGCTGGCAGCGGATAATCCTGAATTATTAGTCGCTTTCGACGCCATCATCGGTGGCAGTTATAAGGTTGTAAAACAAGAGCTTGTCTATCAGGCGAAAGGTGCAGGTAAACAGCGCTTTACGATGAATGAGGCGTCGAGTTGTATTCGCGCCCTGCTGGATGTTGGTTTCTACTTGCGATGCCGAGCGCGCTCCGGTGATATTTTTATCATTGATGAGCCGGAACTGAATCTTCATCCCAAGAATCAGCGAGCTTTTGCTCGGCTTGTGGCGCGTATGGTCAACGCAGGTATCAAAGTATTCATTACGACTCACAGCGACTACTTGGTCAAAGAGTTAAATACACTGATCATGCTGCATCAAAGAACAGAACATACGAGATCTGTTCAGCAGCAATACAAGTATGTAGATGAGGAACTTCTTGATCCGGCAGTTGTTCGACTTTACATGACGGCAACAATAGCAAAGCCCTCAACTGGTGCTGGTCGGCGCGGTAAAGTAAGGACGCTGAAGCTGGCTAATATCTACCCTGATCGCGGAATTGAGGTAGAAACTTTTGATGACACTATTGAGGTCATGAATGCCATACAAGGTGAAATTTTGTATGGGGGTGACCTCTGATGCCTTTAGTTGCGGAGCTTGAGGCGTTACGATTATCGCTTTCATGCTGTACATACCGTGGTGATCAACACACGAACATATTGATTAAAGAGGACGACGCCCTCGCTAAGTTAAAACTAGTGAAACTACTGGCTCCGAATGGGGAATGGTTCAGTTTTAATCCTGATAAAGGGCGCGGGAGGAACGCACTAATGTCGCCACTGTTGACGGCTGGCAATGGGCATGACCATCACCGGGCTTGTGATTGTGTTGTACTGATCGCAAAGGAAAGGGAGTTAACTGCGCTCTACATAGATTTGAAGTCGGGTAATCCGGTTGGGTACTGCGGTCAATTCAAGAGTACGCGGCAGTTTGTTCGTTATGCATTGGGTTTGTTGGAAGATTTTTATGGGCATAAATTTTCGTTGCAAGAGCGTTTTGTGGTTCTTTATGGTGGAAAACCGGCCCTTTTGCAAAAAAAACCAACTGTACCTAAAATTGAGAAGATTGGGAAAACGCTGCCAGATAAGCCTTACAAGCGTGAAGTATTCAATGCCAGCACTCTTTATCTAAAAGAGCTGCTGACCTAACTTCTGATGAATTAGCTGCTCGGTTTAATTAGATAATGGTTATTTGGAATGAAAGACCGTGAGCATGATGAGGTTGTGGCTCAGAATTTTCGAGCCGATCCAATCTATTCACTTCAACTCTTAGATGAGGTTATTCGCGACGGGGATCACTCCGAGCTGGCTATCCTGTTGAGGCAGATAAACAGAGCGTTTGGACACGATTCCTGTGCAGAATCTAAGCCATCCATATGATTCAGTAATGGTATTTTTCATGGTTTTGGTGAAGTGATGAGTTTTTATCTCATTGAATTTTAATGATTAAAAATGATAATTGATAATTGAGTGGGAGTGAAATAGCATCGTCTCACGCTGCCTCAAATAGTCTCAGAAATCACGGAAATTCCAAATGCGATAAAGGCTTAGGAGTCTTATGGTGTCTCACCCGGCTTTGCCTAAGCTTGCGCATTTGACGGTTGTCGTGACGGTATCTTTTGAGGCGGAAGAAAATGCTGCCTACGATACCGTCAGAAGGATCCGGGCTGCAGCCCAATGTACCCCCTCAAAGGTTGGATTGGTGTTCAACTTTTGAGGGGCAGTTCACCAGCTGCAGCAAGCGCCTGGTTGGCGAGGTCGAGCAGAAGGGCTATACACTTGTGCCCATCAACCTGCACTGGAAGGATGGCCGCGGCAAATGCGACATCGCCCTGGCCAAGGGCAAGGCCGAGCGCGCGATGAAGTGCGGCCATCGCTAAATCGCAGCCCAGCATCATGAAACGCGTATTGGGCACCCCACTTATCGCAGCCTGCTTCTTGATGGCGGGCTGCGCATCAACGCTCGATACCAGTCAGAAAGCCGACTGCACGCAAAGTCCTGCCGCCGACGCCCGCTGGCTGACGCTGGCGGTGACACTTCCCGAAGGTGCCAGGCCGCTGCCTGTAAAGCTCCACTACGATTCGGCTCGATGCAAGGAGCCTCGCAGCTATGGCGTAGGCGGGCAGTCCCAAAGTGGCGTTGCGACGATGCGGGCCTCCCACTATGAGGACCTGGAGCTCGTCAAGGAACCGATGGGTAATCAGTACAAGGGCCATCTTGCTATTGATGGCGGCGGGCCTTGTCAGTGGATGCTGACTTCTCTGGAGACCGCGTTCGCTTACACCTCGCGGCACCCGCTGGTCAAAGGCAGGGAGGTGAAGGCCAATCGGATCAGCTTTGAATTCGCGAAAGCGAAAGACGCGGTCCGCACCCCCAGCGTGAGAATGGTTTTTCCATACGTCCCGGTGATCATCACGGACGACGACGCTCCAGAAAAGGAGCTGCGGCTGGCGCCGCTCGGTTTCATTCTCCCTCCGACCTTTGATCCATCGGCTTCGGGCACCATGTACCTGGTTTTCAAGGTGCATGACGACAAGCCCATCACTGCTCAGTCCGTCCCGCAAGACCGCTACCGTTATCTGGTGAGCTATCCCGATGGTTCGACAAGCATCAGTCATTCGAAGAATTATGTGGGCGTGCGGGACGCGAGAATCCGCTGCCTGATCATGTCCGTTAAGGGCGATGAGAAGAAAAAGGACTGCTCGAACGTCCGTCCCGATGCGACAGACTAGGTACAGCGTTGGCTCTGTACACATCGCTCAGGGAGACGGTTGTGATTGGCTACGCGCCTCAATGCTCGTGCACCAAACGTACGGTACGCTTGCGTACCTAGGGTGAAAACTTGTTCGACTTCGTCATGGCTCAATCCTCTCAGAGTGTTAAGCCTCCTCAAAAAACGGGGTGATTCCAGCTGTGTGATGCAGATTGTTTTGAGAAACCAGCCATGTCGAAAAGCAGACAGTCCAAGGGGATGGCTCTGCTGATCGCCAACAACCCTGTACTCACTAATATGGTGAAAATAATCTCCAAGCTGCTGTTCTTTCCAATGGCCTTTTTCATTGCATCCTCAAGCCTCGCCTGGGCCGCTCCCGTTGAGGTCTATCGCGGAGTACTGGGCAGCGCCGATGTAGTGATGGAGCTGGGCGAGTCCCAGGCAGACGGCACGCGCAAAGGGCGCTATTTCTATTTGCGCCATGGAGCGGACATTCCACTCCGGGGCCGCTTGGACCAATTGGCTGAGGCCCAACCTCTGACGGGCGAGTTGCTGGAAAAAAGGCTGCATGCCACAACGTAGGACGAGCCACTGTTCGAAGACGCAGCGCGGCGGCAGGTTATCTGGCATGCCCGCCTGCAAGGCGATGCGCTGACAGGCGAGTGGGAAGATGGCATCCGTGGCGGCAGGCTGCCGTTCAGCCTTGGTCGCGTTGCGCAGTATGACCCCGAGAAGCTTGCACCGCGAGGCGTGGAAGCCGTGACTCTGGCCATTGTGCAAGGCGCGGGCAGCGGGATTGCGGAGGGTATTGCCATCAGCATGCAGGCCACGCCCTACGACTATCTACGCGTGGCCCGCCCGCTGGAGCAGGGCGAAGAGGTTGTGGTGGCTTCCAACCTGGCCTGGCGGCTCGTGCGCGATGCGCGTACCCGATTCTGGTATCCGCGCCTGACACGTCACCCGGATGCCCGAATACTGGCCATAGCCAATGCCTTGCTGGAGCAGCGTCATTGGACTATGAGTCTGCAGGCGCTGGCCTGCAAGGCTGCCGTCTATAAGAGCCTCGACCCCGAGGCAGGGTCACTGGGCTATTTCGATCACGAGCAAATCAAGCTCAGCTATCTTTCCACTACCTTGATGAGCGTGACCGAGTCCGGCTCCCCTTCTTGTGGCGGAGCGCACCCCAACAATCACTTCGATCCGTTCACATTGGATCTGCTGCATGGCGGCTATCTAGACTTCTCGCGCCTTATCAAGGGCTACAGCCATGGCTCGGAGGTGCGCGAATACAGCCCGCAGTTGGTGAGATTCATCCGGAAGGCGGTTACCAGTCGGCGCGAACCCCGGGATGACGACGACTGCACGGACATGCTGCCCGACTTCATGGCGCTGATGTTCGAGGCGCCGGGCAAGCTTGGTTTCGTGGTCTCACGCATAGGCCATGCCCGGAGCGTGTGCCTTGGTCGCGGCGTGAGCCTCTCATTTGGCAAGCTCAAGTCCATACTCAAGCCTGAGGCCACTCGTTATCTTTTCCCCTTGGACAGATAGCTCGCACCCGTGTGCAATCCCGGTTGCATTGCGAATACAACTGTCAGCGCTTGCAGCAGGGGCATTTCTCGATTCAGCAGGCGGGATGGCCCGCCTGGATTTCCTATCCATTTCTCTGGGAATCGCGTTGGCACATGCGCTGTTGCGCAATACCGTATGAGGCCGCCCCCAGCCCTATACGTAGTTGTGCCACGGCCACTGTTTGGGCATATTCAGCTTGGTGAATCGAAGGAAAGTGAACGCGCTGATGTTGAGGGTGGCCACCGGCTGCTCAAACGTTCTGCTTTTCACACAATCGCTTGCACGCCTTGACTGCTTCACTGCAATGAGTGAGTGCAGATCCTCTGCATATCCGCGCTCCTTTGCGTGGAGGGATAACGGGGATGACTTCTCATTTGTGACATTTCTCAGTCGATGGCTGAGCCGCTACTGTCCAATGGATGGTGTCAGCGTGCAGAAGTTGCGGGCACGATGCGCCCTTCCTGCCAAAGGTGCGAGCGGTCCTGGGCATCCACGTTATCCGCCATGGCGCTCCGAACCGTGAAGCTGGCCGCATCGGCCTGCGACAATGGAACGCCTTGGTACCAAACCTGTCGTGCATCGACAGCGTAGCCGCGCCCCAGAGCGCGCAACGTGGCCAAGTCGACGCCTCGCAAAGCGCGTACGATGGGGAATGGTTCGCGATTGGGTTGGTTGACCTCGATATGGCCGTGCCATGCTTGGCGACGGTCGCGAGCGTAACCTTCATCTTCGAGCAGTAGCGAAAAACTCGGGCCGTGGCTGCCGGGAATTTCCGCGCGTTCAAAATAGCCGCGCTGTGAGTCGCGTGCAAAGCGACGGCTCAATGGCTCGAAACTCAGCGCGTCGCGCACCGCGAAGGGCTTACCTTGATCGTATGCACGGTGCCGGTCACGAGCGTAGCCGTATGCCAGCGAATGGTAGGTGGCGGTATCGGCACCTGCAATGATGGTTATGCGTAAGTGCTGGTAGGCCCAGTATTCCTGTGACTTGCGGTATGTGTCGCAGTAGTACACAGAATGTTGGTCGCGAGCCTCGTGCTCGGACAATGCCTCGAATGTGACGCCATCGCTACCTTCCACAGGGCTATCTCGGCAGTAGCCTTGTTGAGAATCACGCCCGAAGTACTGTCCAAGGGGTTGAAAGGTCGCGGGGTCTTTTGGTGAAAAAATGGCGTCGCCGTAACGCCAGCCTGTCGCACTACTGCGCTGATAGCCTGGGTTGCCATCGCAGCCTTGCATTGCAACCATGGCACTTAGCATGAGAATGCGGATTCTGGTGTGTGGCATTGATAGAGCCGTTTGAATTCGCGGAGCACAGGGTTCAAAGACATCCATATTGCTTTGCTGCTCCTTCTGGGATGCAGGCATTAGAAATAGGGGCGTGCCCTGAGAGCGGAGGAGTCCGTGAGGCTGTATTCTTGACGGATTCTCCTCATGTGTGTTGGTTTCCACGCAGAAATGACCTAGTAACCTCCGGGGGCTCAGGTTTGCGTAGGAGTCAAAAGATGGTGCTTGAAAAGCGTCTGATACGAGCACATCAGTCGTTGCTTGACACGGATGCACGATGATCTTATGTACGCTGCATTGGACCTTTGACCTCAGAAGGAATCATGCCGTAGCGTTGGCGAAACGAGCATCGGCGCCAGCAACTGCGGCAGCATTGGTGTATGGACTGCCTCTCCTCCTTGTGCGGGAAGATGGTCAGATGACCTCGGATTTTTCCAAGCGCGCCAATGTCTCCGGGGGAAGCATCAGTACCTCTCGGAGAACCTGTACGGTGTGAGCCCCCAACTGAGGAGGACTTAGATGCTTGACAGGCGTTCGGGAAAAGTTGAGGGGACTGCGTAGCGTTGGAACGTCAATTTGCCTTCCATGTTGCAAGGTGAGCGCCAGCGCTCTATGTTGCGTTTGGGGTTCTGCAAAAACCTGGGCCATGTCATTGATGGGGCCGCAGGGGACTCCGGCGTTTTCCAAGGCATCCAGCAGTACGGATCGGGAGTGCTTGAGAATTGCCTCGGCCATGGCGGAACGCAAGTTGTCGCGGTTGGCTACGCGGCTGGCATTGGTGGCGAACTCGGCTTGCCTTGCAAGTTCTGGCATGCCCAGTACGTGGCAACAGGCATTGAACTGTGTGTTGTTGCCCGCTGCGATGATGAGCTGTCCGTCGGAGCAGGCAAACACTTCGGACGGTGACGCTATAGGATTGGTGTTTCCCACGCGCTCCGGGCTCTTGCCGGTCATCAAGTATCCCAAGGCCAGATGGCCATTGAGCGCGACGGCCGAGTCGATCATGGCGCAGTCGATGTACTGGCCTTCGCCAGTGCGCTGGCGGTGGAATAGCGCTCCTAGAATCGCGATGGTTGCATTCTGCCCTGTGACCACGTCGGTGATCGGGATGGATGTTCGCATCGGGCCGGCGCCTGCACTGCCTTCGGGCTGACCACAGGTGCTCATCATGCCAGCCATGCCTTGCAGGATGAAGTCGTATGCAGGCCGCTGGGCCATCGGGCCCGTCTGTCCAAAGCCGGTCAGCGAGCAATAGACCAGATCGGGCTTGATCTTCTGCAGGCTTGCATAGTCCAGCCCGTATTTTTTCAGCCCACCCGCCTTGTAGTTCTCGACCACCACATCGCATTGCGCCGCCAATTGGCGCACGAGATCGGCTCCTTGGGCTTGGCTGATGTCGATGGTGACCGAGTGCTTGCCGCGGTTATAGGCCAGATACAGCGCCGAATCGTTGCTGTCTTTCCCATCCTCGTCCGGGAGAAAAGGCCCCATGCGACGGGTATCGTCGCCGTCGTTGGGCTTTTCGATCTTGTAGACGGTTGCTCCCATGTCGGCAAGGTGCTGTGTGCATAGGGGGCCAGCGATGACGCGTGTGAGGTCGAGCACCTTGATGTTTTGCAAAATGGCAGACATGGTGCTTACTCCAGGCGGATATTGGCTTGCTTGACGACCTGTGCCCAGCGCTTGGCTTCGCTGTGCATAAAGCTGTTGAACTGGGCGGGCGTTCCGCCGACGGGGTCGATGCCGTACTCTATGAGCTTGGCATGCACGTCCGGAGAGTCGATGGCCGCTTGCAGTTCAGCCGAGAGTTTGTTGATGATGGCGCTGGGAACTTTGGCAGGGGCGAGCAAGCCGATCCAGCTGCCACCGGTCATGCTCGGGTAACCGAGTTCGCTCATGGTGGGTACGTCGGGAATGCTGGGCCAGCGCTTTTCGCTGGTGATGGCCAGTGCGTTCAGCTTGCCGGCCTTGACCTGCGGCATCATGGTTTGCACTGAGTCGAACGCCATGGCTACCTGGCCAGAGAACATGTCGGTCAAGGCAGGAGCCATGCCTTTGTAGGGGATGTGTGTGAGCTTGACCTTGGCTGCCTGTCCAAACAGCTCCCCAACCAGATGCGCGCCAGAGCCCGTGCCGCTGGAGGCAAAGCTCGCCTTGTCAGGGTTGGCTTTGGCCCATTGCACAAATTCAGGCAGGGTTTTGGGTTGCAGTGCGGCGCTGGACACCATGAGCAACGGGATATGCCCAAACTGGCTCACGCCGGTCAGGTCGGCCAACGGTGAGAAGCTCATTTTGGGGTATAGGCTGGGGTTTACCACGTGGCCTGCCACGACGACCAGCAATGTGTAGCCATCGGGGGTGGACCGGACCACATTCTGCGAGCCGATCTGGCCGTTGGCGCCAGGCAGATTCTCCACCACTACCGGTGTTTTCAGGCGCTCGGACAGCTTCTGGGTGACCAGGCGCGTCACTGTGTCAGAGACACCGCCAGCGGTATAGGGCACCACCACGCGGATCGGGCGGCTGGGATAGTTTTCTTGCGCCATGGCGTAGGGGACGGCGATGGCGGCGCAGAGCACCAGGGCCATCTGTGTCAGGCGAATGCCCAAGCCTTTTCGTTTGCCGGTTGCCAAAGCTGTTGCCGCAGGCCGCTGCGCTGGTGTTGCTGATACTTGGTTCATGTTGTCTCCTCGGGGTATATGGTTGTCGTGAAAAGAGAATTTCAGTCCAGAAGCAGATGCCGCGGGACCAGAACCGGAATGCTCAGCAGCATTTGTGCAAATGATTTGCCCAAAGGGTCTGAGCGCAGGCTGCACACGCCGCCGCCGGCGAGGGCGTTGTGCAGAACAAAGTTGACGGCATGCAGGCCAGGTGCTTCGTAGCGCTGGACAGTGCCTTGCACCAGATGGCTGAAGTACTGCAGGACCCGCGCGGTGGTCAACTGCTCCAGCAACACAGGGTAGAGCTCGGGGGTTCGGGCAATCACGCCGATGTTTTCATCATCGCCTTTGTCGCCACTGCGTGCCCAGGCAATGCGAACCAGCTCGACTTGCTCACGCTCGCCATTCAGTGCCAGCGCCGCAGTAGCCAGGGCGTGGTGTGGCGCAGAGGATGGTTCGGTAATCGTGGGCGCAGCGATCAGCTGTTTCGACTCTCCCTGGAGCGTGACCGTCATCGAAACCAGCTGTTTGGGAACCAGGAAGGAGAAGACCTTGAAAACAGGCTGAATATCTGCCCTCCCAGAAAAGGAGGAACGGGTGCCCGGCCCCATCGAGGTGCCTGCGGACGCACATTCGCGTTGCAGAAATGAAAGGCCCTTGGCCATGGTATGGCGTGCAGCAATGCGCAAGATGATTTCACGCGTAGGCAGCGGCCGAGCGTTGGGCCCGTAGAGCGATTCGCTGCCCAGCAGTTCCACACAGGTTTCCGAATAGTCGGGCAGGTTTTGGCTGGCCAATTGCTCCCGGGTGCGCTGGAGCAAGGCATCCGCGGTCTTGCGGGCCTTGGCCGGTGCGTCCAAACCGCGTATCGCCATCAATACCTGCAATTGGTAGCCATCCAAGTAGGTGCCATTGGCCTTGTAGCTCGCCGTAGGCGCTTGGCCTCGGGCGCCTTGCACTCGCACCCTGTTGGCGTCGATGGTCTGCACCGTGACTTGGCGAAAGTCGCAAGTCACATCGGGCATCAGGTAGCAGGCGGGGTCTCCCACCTCGTACAGAATCTGTTCCGAGACGGCGCCTCGATGAATCAGCCCGCCCGTACCTGTTGGCTTGCTCAGTGTGAAAGCGCCGTTCGGCTCGCAGTCGATCACCGGGTAGCCCATATGTGCCCAGTCCGGCACCAGATGCCAGTCGGTGAAAAGGCCGCCGGTCGCCTGCGCGCCGCATTCGATGACATGGCCTGCCAAGGTGCCTGCGGCCAGGCGGTCCCAGTCGTCCCAGGCCCACTGAAACTCATGGGCCAGCACGCCTACCACCACGGCGCTGTCCACACAGCGACCGGTGATGACCATATCGGCCCCCATGGCCAGAGCTTGTGCAATGCCTTGCGCCCCGGTATAGGCGTTGGCAGAGCTCAACTGCTCGGGCGGCATCTCGTGGGTGTACATGTCCTTGAGGCCTTGCTGGCGCAGCGTGGTGAAGATCTCACTCACGTCGTCACCCGTGACAACCGCGATCTTCAGCGCCAGGCCCTGGGTTTCTGCCTCCTGGATCAATGCCTGGGCGCAAGCCATGGGGTGGAGCCCGCCTGCGTTGGACACCACCCGGATGCCTTTGGTGTGCAGTTCACGCAGATGGGGAGCCATGGCGACGCTGACGAAATCAGTGGCGTAGCCAAGCGCTGGGTTCTTGCTGCGGGCCCGCGCCAGGATGGCCATGGTGGTTTCGGCCAGGTAGTCGTATACCAGGTACTGCAACCCTGGCACTTGCAGTAACTGGGGTGTGGCAATGCTGGAGTCACCCCAGAATCCGCTGGCACCACCAATACGGACGCTGCGGCTGGCAGAGGAGGGTGCGGTGCTCATGCGAGCTCCTCGATGCGCAGCAACAGGCTGCCTTTGGTGGCCTGGGTGTTGGGGCTGGCATGCAACTCCACCACCCGGCCGGCGATGGGGGCCGTCAAGCTGTGTTCCATCTTCATGGCCTCCAGCACCGCCAGTGGTTGGCCTTGGCTGACGGTCTGACCCAGCTCCACCACCACGGCAGCCACGCGGCCGGTCAGAGGTGCGGTAACTGCGCCGCCGCTCTGCACGGCATGGCTGGATTTGTGTGCATCGGCTTGCTCGATGTGCCAGGCCTGTCCGGCATGGAACAGCTCCAGTTGCAGCCCGTCGCGCACGGCGATGGCCTTTTCTACCAGGCCATTGCACTCCACCTGGAAGTGCTGGTGCTCGGCGTCGAACCAGCGCAGATCGCGCAGGAGGAAAACCAGTGCATCGGCACCAGCTTGTGCCTCGGAGGCGTTCAGGCTGATCTTCCAGGCGTCACCCATGGCTTGTACCTCGGCACGCCAGCGTTGCTGTCCAACGGCGAGCTCCAGCACGGAAGGGGAGTGTTGCAGATGGCTGCTGGAAGGGGCGCGAGCCAACAGCGCCAAGGCTGCGAAAGCAAGGCTGCGAGCACAGGCCACTGGTGGAGCCGCCAGGCAGTGGCCCATATACTGCTGCACAAAGCCTGTGTGGATGTCCTTGCCTTGGGTGAACTGAGGGCTGCGCAGACATTCGACCAGGAAATGCTGGTTGCTGGGTACCCCGAGCAACACGCAGTTCTGCAAGGCGGCTACCAACTTGCGCCGCGCCTCTTCGCGGTTGCTGCCATGCACCACAACCTTGGCAATCATGGAGTCGTAATAGGGGCTGATGGTGCAGCCACTGCGCAATGCCTGCTCCACGCGCACCTCCAAAGGCTGCAGATGCGTGGCCAGTGAAGCAGGAGTGGCTGCATTGGGTGCTTGCCAGTACAGGACCTTGCCAGTCTGTGGCAGAAAGCCTGCAGCCACATCTTCGGCTGTGAGTCGGGCTTCAATCGCGTGGCCGTGGATGCCGATGTCGCTTTGCTGCAAGTCGAGTGCCTCGCCGGCAGCGATGCGCAACTGCCATGCCACGAGATCCAGGCCGGTGATGGCCTCGGTCACTGCATGCTCAACCTGCAGGCGGGTGTTCATTTCCATGAAGAAAAAGTCGCCATGGGCATCGAGCAGAAACTCCATGGTTCCGGCGCCGATGTAGCCGATCGCCTGGGCGGCTTTGACCGCAGCGTCACCCATGCGCTGGCGTATCTCTGGGGTGACTGCGGTGGAGGGTGCTTCTTCGATCACCTTCTGGTGGCGGCGCTGGATGGAACAGTCGCGCTCGCCCAGATGGATGCAATGGCCGTGGCTGTCGGCCAGCAGCTGGATCTCGATGTGGCGCGGGGCCAGAATGGCCTTCTCCAGAATCAGTTCTGCGCTGCCAAAGGCCTGCAAAGCCTCGGAGCGTGCCGATGCCAGAGCGCTTGGCAGATCTGCTGCCGTTTGAACGAGGCGCATGCCCCGGCCGCCGCCACCTGCCGCCGCCTTGACCATGACGGGATAGCCCATCTGCTGAGCCGCTGCAACAAAGGCGGCATCTGCCTGGTCGGCACCCTGGTAGCCGGGAATGCAGGGCATATTCGCTTGCATCATCAACTGCTTGGCGTGGGCTTTGTTGCCCATGGCCTTGATGGCTGCGCCGGTCGGGCCGATAAAGACCAGGCCAGCCTGGTCTACGGCGTTGGCGAAGTCTTCGTTCTCGGCCAGAAAGCCGTAGCCCGGATGGACCGCATCGGCTCCCGCCTGTTGGGCCGCGGCCAGAATGGCTTCGATGTTCAGGTAACTCTCACGCGGCAGTGCAGCGCCCACGCAGACAGCGGCATCAGCTGCTTGCACATGGGGGCTGTCGCGGTCGGCGTCGGAATAAATGGCCACCGTGCGAAAACCCAGCAGGCGTGCGGACTGAATGATACGCAGTGCAATCTCGCCCCGGTTGGCGATGAGCACGCTGTGAAAGGGACGGATTTGTTTGGTGACGGACATAGGCGGCTCAGGTATTGGGAGTGGCGGGCGTTGCTTGATCGCTGCCTTGGGCTTGGCGAATCTGCTCGGCGTTGAAGCTGGCATGCCAGCGTGCGGGGCGCTTTTCCTTGAAGGCGGCAATGCCTTCCGGCCCTTCGTTGCGCATGCAGGCCGAAAAGGACTCGGCGGCAACATCCAGCATTTGAGGCAAAGGCTGGACGGGGTCGCTACGGACAAACAAGCGCTTGAGCGCCTGGTTGGCCCCCGGAGCGCAGCGACACATGCGGCTGAGCCATAGCGCCAGGTGCTCATCCAGCGCGTCACTATTGGGTACCAGCTCGTCCACCAGACCCAGTGCAACGGCCTGCGCTCCGCTGACACGCTCGCCGAACAAGCCCAGACGCAAGGCGTTGCGCCGGCCCAGGCGAGCTTCCACAAAGGGGGCAATCTGTGCAGGAATGATGCCCAGGGCGGTTTCGGTCAGCGCGAACCTGGCGTCTTCGGTGGCGAGGACGATGTCGGCCGTACAGGCCAGGCCCATGCCGCCGCCCATGGCAGCGCCTTCTACCGCAGCAATGATGGGGATGGGCAAGGCAGACCACAGCTCCAGGAACTTGCCGAATTCGCGGTTGCGGGCTGCAATGGGGTCTTGCGCTGGCTCCGTCTGTTGGTGGGCATCAAGGCGGGACTGGAAGCTGCCGATATTGCCGCCAGCACAGAAAAAGCCCTGGCTGCCGCGCAGCACGATGGCGCGCAGGGCTGCATCGGCTTGCGCAAGCGTGCTCACCTGGTAGAGCTCGGCTGTGACTTCAGGCGAGAGCGCGTTGCGGGTCTCTGGGCAGTGCAGGTTGACGAACAGCACGTCCTGGACGCGGTTCACTCGCAAGTGGTTGTAGTGGTTCATGGAATTTTCAGGTATGGCTGGGCGGGAGGGCGCGGGCTCAGACGCTGAAATCCATCAACCCCATCTTGCGGGCAATCACCATCATCATCACTTCGTCGGCCCCGCCACCGATCGAGCCGAGGCGGTAGTCGCGATAGGCCCGAGAGACGCGGTTCTCCCAGGTGTAGCCCATGCCGCCCTGGAACTGCATGCACCAATCGGCCACTTCGCGGCCCAGGCGTCCTGCCTTGAGCTTGGCCATGGATGCCAGCTCGATCACGTCTTCGCCTTGCACATAGGCGGCGGTGGCGCGGTACACCAGTGAGCGCAAGGCCTCAATCTCGGTCTTGAGCTCGGCCAGCTTGTATTGGATGAACTGGTTGTCCAGCAGCGGGCGGCCAAAGGCGATGCGCTGACGCAGATAGTCGGCGGTCTCCTGGATCAGCTCCATGCTGGCGAGGCGGCGGGCTGCACCGTCCAGACGCTCTTCCTGGAACTGCTTCATCTGGTAGATGAAACCCATGCCTTCTTCGCCAATGCGGTGTCGCACGGGCACGCGCACGTCGTCAAAGAAGATCTGTGCGGTGTCGGAAGACCACATGCCGAACTTCTTGATCTTCTGCACGCTGATGCCCTTGGCACGTTGGCCTTTCTCTTTGAGCGGTACGATGATGAGCGACTTGTTCTTGTGCGGCGAACCTTCCGAGGTATTGGCCAGCAGGCAGATCCAGTCGGCCTGGGTGCCATTGGTGATCCACATCTTGGAGCCATTGATGATGTAGTCATCGCCATCGCGGCGCGCCGTGGTCTTGAGCGACGAGACATCGGAGCCCGCGCCTTGCTCGGAGACACCGATGCTGCAGACCACGTCACCCGCAATGGCGGGGGCCAGAAACTCCTGGCGCAACGCGTCGGAGCCAAAGGCCGCCAACGCGGGTGTTGCCATATTGGTCTGTACGCCAACACCCATGCTGACGCCCTGGGCCTTGGCATGCCCTATGGCTTCGGCAGCAGCCAGAGCATAGGAAAAATCCAGGCCCAGACCACCGTAGGCTTCAGGTTTGGAAATACCCAGAAAGCCCAATTGCCCCATCTTCTTGAAAAGCGCGTGGGCGGGAAAAATCTCGTTGGCTTCCCATTCGTCGACAAACGGGTCGATCTCATTGGTCACAAAGCGACGGAGGCTGGCCATCAGTTCATGGTGTTCGGCGGTATAGAGCATGGTGTATTCCTGGAAGTCAAAGGAGTGATGGCAGCATCAGAAGCGCGCCACACCAAAAGAGAGAGGGCGAAGACGTCGTTGCTCAGCCTCGCGGATGGTGGCCAGTGCGAACAACAGCACATCGCGGGTAGCGCGCGGGTCAATCACTCCATCGTCGAGCAGATGGCCGCTGGTATAGAAAGCGCTGGCCTGTTTGTCGAAGTGGGCGACGATTTCCGTCTTTTGCTTCGCAAGCGCAGCCTCGTTGACGGGCTCATTTTTTCGCTCTGCTTTGGCGCGCTCGACAATCTCCAGCGTGGCCGCCGCTTGTTCGCCGCCCATGACCGCTGTGCGGGCGTTTGGCCAGGAAAAGCAAAAACGCGGCTTGAAGGCACGGCCACACATGCCGTAGTTGCCAGCACCAAACGAGGCACCGCAGTAAATGGTGACCTGTGCCACGGTAGAGTTCGACAAGGCCTGGATCAGCTTGGAGCCGTGCTTGATCATGCCGGCCTCTTCCGAGGCTCTGCCCACGATGAAACCCGTGGTGTTCTGCAAAAAGACGATTGGCGTCTGGCTTTGGTTACATAACTGAATAAACTGAGCAGCCTTGGTGGCACCTGCCGGGTCCAGCGGGCCGTTGTTGCTGATGAATCCGACCACACTCCCGTCCATGCGGCCATGGCCGCAAATGGTGGCTGGGCCATAGTCGGGCTTGAAATCCATCCAGCGCGAGTCATCCACCAGGCGGGCAATCACTTCGCGCATATCCATGGGCTTTTTGTGCTCCAGCACCATCACGCCTGCCAATTGTTCGGGCTCCAGGCGTGGGGCAACGGTGTTGCTGCCGGCCTGGGCCGGATCCCAGTTCAGGCTGCTCACAATGTCGCGAGCGATGGCAATGGCGTGGGCATCGTCTTCGGCCACGTACTCGGCCAGGCCGCTGATAGCCGCATGCATATTGGTGCCGCCCAGGTCTTCGGCGCTGGCAATCTCGCCGGTGGCAGCTTTGAGCAAAGGCGGTCCGGCCAAAAATGCACGTGCCTGACCGCGCACCATGACCACATAGTCCGACAGACCCGGCATATAGGCACCGCCTGCGGTGGATGATCCGTGCACCACAGTGATGACCGGCAAGCCAGCCGCCGACATGCGGGCCAGGTTGTAGAACATGCCGCCGCCCCGGATGAATTTGTCCACCCGGTATTGGCGCAGGTTGGAGCCGGCCGATTCCACCAAATGGATGAAGGGCAGCTTGTTCTCCAGTGCAATCTCCTGGCAGCGCATGAGCTTCTGGTTGCCCGCTTCGGTCAGTGCACCGGCGTTGATCCCCGAGTCGGTCGCCACCACCATGCAGCGCACGCCATTGACGATGCCGATGCCGGCAAGCTGAGAGCCGCCAGGGATGGTTGCATCCAGATCGTCGCTGTCCATGCCATAGCCTGCCAAATTGCACAGCGGCAGAAACGGCGCAAGCGGATCGAGCAGGCGAGCAAGGCGCTCGCGGGGGAGCAATGCGCCGCGCTTGGCAAAGGTGGCCTTGGCCTGGGCAGACTTGTGCATCGCACGCTGCTCCAGTGCCTGCAACTGCTCAATCAGTGCGAGCATGCCGGAGCGCTGCAGCCCGTACTCTGGGCTGTGGACTTGAATGCGGGTGTCAAACGGTGTCATGGGGAAAGCTGCGCAAGGGCAATCAATGGTGTTGTCCGTGATTGAAAAAGATGCAGTTCGACAAGACAAACGAAAAAGCAGGTTTTGTGCACTATGTGCACAAATCAGGGATTACCCGAGGGTGTCAATGCCTGTGAAGGTGCACTATGTAGCCATGACGAAAGCTAAGCAAATAGCCGCAGATGGAAGCGGCCCAGGCCGATCCCATGGTGCCCAAAGTGTGGATCGCGCCCTAGAGCTATTGAGTCTGGTGGCAGCCCAACATGGAGAAGGCATCAAGATCCCGGCGCTGGTGCAGCGGGCGGGGCTGGATCGCACCACCGTGCATCGCTTGATCAAAGCGCTGGAGCGGCACCAATTGGTGCACCGAGAAGCGCGCACCGAAGGCTATCGTCTGGGTCTGGAAGCCTATGCCCTGGGCCAGGCCAGCATGCCTCGGCCCCCGTTGGTGCGGCAATACACGGCCTTGATGAAATCCCTTGCTCGTCGCGTGGATGAGCCCTTGTTTCTCGTCGCGCGGGCGGGTGATTACAGCCATTGCCTGCATATGGAAGCTGGTTCGCGACCAGTCAAAACCTTCAGCGAAACTGTGGGCGGCATCCGCCTGCTGGGCCTGGGTGTGCCGAGCTTCGCCATGCTCTCGCACATGGGCGATGGCGAAGTACTGGCGCATTACGAGCGCTTTCAAGAAGAGTATCTGAAGAACCGGATGACACTTGCCCGTCTGCGCAGATGGGTGGAAGAGGGGCGGAAACAAGGCTTCTCGCACATCCACGGCAAGGGCGTGCGAGGCGTGGGCGTTCGCTTTTCCTTTGGGGTCAGCGGCGAAGCTGCCCTGGGTTTCGTGGCTCCGTCGTCTCGCCTGAGCAGAAATGCGGCCATTGATATTGGCAACTGGCTGAGGCAGGAAGTGGTAGCCATGCAAACACACGCCAGATTCTAGAGTATTCCGCAATCCATTGTCGACTTTTTGATCTGCACTATCACTGCTACAGAGGGCCACAGCGCTCTTTGCGCTAGATCTTTCTTGTATCTAGAGAATGATCAGCCGTAAGGCAGGAGGAGAGGCGCCACCTTACTTCAGGTCAGGGCCACATCGGCCCTGATACGCGTGAGTGGTTTTATGGGCACGAGCTGCATCACGCTTATTGCTATGACTTCAAGCCTCTTGAAGATGCCGTGACCTGACCTCAGAAGGGCTAAATCATGGACTTTGGGAAGCAGGATTGGGTCGCTCGGATGGCCTTGAAGTTCGCGGAACTTGCCTAGAGCCCTGCGTTGCTTAACGCCGTGCGGGCGTTTTTATCTTTATTGCTGGCGATTGCGATACTTGAACCAGGCCGCCCATATGAAAAGTGCCGCCAGCAGCAAAGTCAGCGCGACATCAGCCCCTTTTCCACAGTGTCGATAGAGCCAAAAAAGACGGCCACTCATCACGACCCGCTCTCCAGCTTCATAGGCTACTAGTTGCAAGTAGCTGTGTACACCGGAAGCGAGTATTAGCAGCGTGGCCACTACATACGTTAGCCAATGGTCAAGGATTTTTCTTAGCATGGTGAGTCCTGTGAGCCGAGGTGCGACAGTTGGGATCAGCGCAATCATAGATTCGACATATGGCGGCCTAGGAGGTGCTTATTTGAACAAGTGTTAGGCAGGATAGGGTTTCGCAGCGACTAAGGGTAAAAAAGGCCTGCGGCAGCAGGCTTTGCCGTTGGCTGTCTGTACTGAGCACTGTGAGAAAAAACGCCCGGAGGCGGTTTGGTGGTGCCAATGTTCTTCAGGCTGGGAAACGGAGACTGGCAAAGCATCAAAGTACCACTCGTCAATCAGACCACGGTTGTGGTGGCTTGGCTTGAACCAATCAGCTTCCCTGAAACTGGGACGATTCAGACCTGTAGGAACTGTCTCGGGCAAGTCCCCTATACTCGCGACAACTTCGAGCAAGGAACACAAGGAGACGCCATGTCGATCCCTGTCAGCACCACCGGTGGAACACCTTACGGCACGATTCCTCCCGCTTCCCCTCTACCTCGGCGCAAGCCCATCAGCCTGCCTCGTCTGAACCAGATGCGGGAGGCGGGCGAGAAGATCAGCATGATCACTGCCTATGATGCCACCTATGCCGCCATCGCAGATGCCGCCGGCGTGGAGTGCATTCTTGTTGGCGACTCCCTGGGAATGGTGTGCCAGGGATTGCATAGCACCGTCGGCGTTTCGCTGGACGCCATGGCTTACCACACGGAGTGCGTGGCGCGAGGTCTGCATCGTGCCCAAGGAACCGCCTGGTTGATCTCCGATCTTCCCTATGGCAGTTATTCCGCAAGCCCCGAGCAAGCCATACACAGCGCCACGCGCCTGATGCAGGCCGGTGCGCACATGGTCAAACTGGAAGGAGGCGGCTGGACCGCGTCTGTGGTGCAATTTCTGGTTGAACGCGGCGTTCCTGTATGTGCGCACCTGGGCCTCACGCCACAGACCGTGCATGCGCTGGGGGGCTATCGCGTACAGGGCCGCGACGCCATGGCCGCAGCCACACTGCACGAACAGGCCTTGGAGCTTCAGGATGCCGGGGCATCCATGCTTGTGCTCGAAATGGTGCCTGCCGAACTCTCGCGCAAGCTCACGCAGGCCCTGCAGCGCTGCCATACGATTGGCATCGGCGCAGGTAGCGGTACCGCAGGGCAGGTGCTCGTGATGCACGACATGCTCGGCGTGAACCTTGGCAACAACGCCAGATTTGTACATGATTTCCTCAAGGACGCAGGCTCGGTCAGAGGCGCCATCGAGGCCTATGTGCGCGCCGTCAAGGAAGGGAAATTTCCAGACGATGTGCTCCATGCCTGGTGATTTTTCCAGTTTTCATTTTCATCAGTGCGAAACGATTGAGCCACTACCATGCAAATCACACAGACCATCCCTGAACTTCGCGCAGCCCTGGCACAACGTGGCAGGCCTGGATTTGTACCCACCATGGGAAATCTGCATGAGGGCCACCTGTCACTGGTTCGCGTCGCAGCCGAGATTGGGGACGTCTCTGTTGCGAGCATTTTCGTCAACCGGCTGCAGTTCCTGCCCCATGAGGATTTCAATAGCTATCCGCGTACCTGGGAGGCAGATTGTGCAAAGCTGGAAGCGACAGGTTGCGACGTGCTGTTCGCGCCGCGCGAGCTCGATCTATACCCTGAACCACAGGTGTTCAAGGTTCTGCCTGATCCGCAGATCGCGGATATTCTCGAAGGCGAGTTTCGCCCGGGGTTCTTTACCGGCGTCTGCACGGTGGTGATGAAGCTGTTTGCCTGTGTCTTCGGATCGACAGGTGGCGGATTTGCGGTATTTGGCAAGAAAGACTATCAGCAGCTTTTGGTGGTGCGCCGCATGGTTCAGCAGTTTGCCCTGCCGATTGAAATCGTTGGCGTAGAAACCGCGCGCGCAGAAGATGGCCTGGCGCTCAGTTCGCGCAACGGTTATCTGAGCATTGAGGAGCGCCAGAGAGCTGGTGCGCTTTCAAGTGCCCTGCAGCAACTGGCGGCCAGCACGCGCGCGGGTCACCGTCAGCTTGTCGATCTGGAAGCTGAAGCAGCGAAGCTGCTGCACGACAAAGGCTGGGCAACGGACTACCTCACCGTGCGCGAGCGCGACAGCCTTCGTGTGCCACCGCAAACGGGGCCGATACCAGATGTTCCGCTGGTGGCGCTTGGCGCTGCTCGGTTGGGCAGTACGCGCCTGATTGACAACCTGGAGTTCTAGGCGTTTGTTCAAATTCTTTTGAGCAACAGATCCAAGAAGGCCAGATGGACGAACTGCAAACTGGTATTGAGCAGCCGCTCGCAGTTCTTCCATAACCGCCTGTTCTTGTCCAGCCAGGCAAAGCTGCGCTCAACGATCCAGCGCTTGGGCATGACCTTGAAGCTGTGCAGCTCGCTCCTTTGCGATCCGTCACCTCAGCGGTGGTCACGGCTACTGCATGCGGCAAACCCTGCGTATTTATTGCAATGTGGCGCTTGATGCCCGATACCTTCTTGCCCGCGTCATGGCTCTTCAGGGCCGCTGTATCCGTGTTCTTTGCGCTCTGCGCGTCCACAATCAAGTGCGCGCTCTCCAGCAGTGGCCTGATGATCTCGAATTGTTCGCGACTGATGTCGCTTGGCTAGCTCTTTCTCCCCCGCCAAGCTTTTCACATCCAGGCAAGGCTTTGAACAGGCTCTATGAGTTGGGCTGTGGCGCAAACTCCGCACGCTGCAGTGGCAGGCTCGTCGGATGAGTAAATGGAGCTGGATTCTGCGGCGATACCAACACCACGAACTGGAAGGTACACAACGCAGCATCGCAGGTGCGAGGTGCCTTGAACATCCGACTGAACAAGGCATGAAGTGCTTTGCTCCGCAGAGTGGCAAGCGTTGGTCTATCGACGCGCTCGAGAGCGCCACGATGTGAGACTGTCGTTTGCTTGCAGTCCGTCGTACTCCAGCCAGCAACACCCAGTCAATATCCGTTAATTCAAAAATGGCATGAATTGTGCATCTTTACAGGTTTGAAATGCTGATAAAGACATGCCCCATGAAAACGCCTCTGCACTATCTGATCGCTGCCCGGCAAAGTGAGATGGCTGCGCTGGAGCAGATCAGCAGTGCCAGCAGCCTTGTGGCGAGCATGTCAGAGCTGGTCCACGCGCTTCAGAAGGAGCGGGGACTCTCGAATATGTATCTGTTCAGTGGTGGAGCGTTTGCGCGTCAAAGCTTGCTGGAGCATGGCCCGCATGTAGACGCGGTCATGGGCAGGGTCTGCCTGGTGCTTGATGAGCTGGGTGAGCGCCTGCCGGGCGCACATGGCGCGCGGCTGTTCAATGCGATCGCCAGTGCGCTTGAGGGCTTTGAAGCGCTACCGTTGCTGCGCCGCCAGCGGGATGCATTGCAGCTGAGCGCCGAGGATTGCACACAGGCGCTGATCCGCATGATTGCCGCCTGCCTGACCGTGGTGTTCGAGGCCGCCGACAGCGCCTGCGATCCCGACATCGCGAAGTTGCTGGTGGCGCTGTTTCATTTCATGCAAGGCAAGGAACTGGCCGGGCAGGAGCGTGCCACTGGAGTCGCAGCGTTTACAGAAGGGATTGGCAACACCGAGCGTCAGCGCCATTGGCTGCACCTGATCGATTCGCAGGAGCGATGTTTTCAGGTGTTTGCCGACTTCGCGAGTCTGGCAGGAAGGGAGCGATGGCAGTTGCAATGCGGGGCCTGCCCCGATATGACGGTGATCGAGCGGCTGCGCCGCATGGGCTGCACGGCCGGGGATGGCGTACCGCTGGAGCAGGGTCTGAGCGCTTCCTGGTTTGAGGCCTGTTCCAGCCGGCTCGATGCCATGCACCAGATTGAGGCGTTTCTGGCCCAGGAGCTGGAGGTTCAATGCCTGCGCAAGCGTGAGCTGGCCAGTGCCGCGCTGAGCCAGCAGCGCCAGTTGCTGGAGAGGCAGCCGCAGACGCGTGCTGAAGCTGCGGAGGCATTTTTGGGGGCAAGACAGCCTGCAGCCACCCTGCCTGCAGAGGGCGCCTATGGGCTGCAACTCGAAAAGAGCATTGTCTCGCTGGTACAGGAGCAATCCATGCGCCTGCAGGATATGCAGGCCGAGATCGACAAGGCACGCGCGACGCTTCAGGAACGCAAGACGATAGAGCGGGCCAAGGGCGTGCTGATGAACTACCGCCAGCTTAGCGAGGGCGACGCCTACAAGCTGATTCGCCAGACGGCCATGAACCAGAACCGGCGCATGCTTGATGTGGCCGATGCCATTCTGGCCACATTGGAACTGCTGCCTGCCAGCACCAATTCATCGCTTTGACAGTCCCGTGATTGCTGCGCTGCACCAAATTTGGGCCAGATCGGCGCTGAAACCAGTCTTCTCCTCTGAGAAAGCGCTGGCATGGTTTGTGCATGACTGTTGCTGTACAGCAGACCAAAGGCGGTCGCGCTGAAAGCGTAACTACGAGCGACCTGGGACAACGGCGTCCTTTTCTCCTCTCACCCGAGGAGGGAAGGGCGCCTTTTGTTTTCTGGATCGCCTTCACCACGATTCTTGATGGAGTTTTCTCATGAGCCAACGCCTTGCTTTGTCGATGAATTCCAAGCTGGAGCCCGCATCCATTGGCGGCCGACGTGATTTCCTGCGTGCGGCTGGCGGTGCAGCGCTGTATGGTGCACTGGGTCACCATGGCGCCTGGGCTGCGGGCTCCGACGCCCCGGAGAAGAAAGAGGTCAAGATAGGCTTTATCCCGCTGACCGATTGCGCCAGCGTGGTCATGGCCTCGGTGCTGGGGCTGGATCAGAAATACGGCGTGAAGATCATTCCCAGCAAGGAAGCGAGCTGGGCTGGCGTGCGCGACAAGCTGGTCAATGGCGAACTGGATTTTTCCCATGTGCTCTATGGTCTGGTCTATGGCCTGCAACTGGGCGTGGGTGGCCCCAAGAAGGACATGGCCGTGCTCATGCATCTCAACAACAACGGGCAGGCGATTTCCCTGTCCAAGGCCCTGGCAGACAAGGGCGCGGTAGATGGGCCCAGCCTGGCCAAGGTGATGGGCAAGGAAAAGCGCGAATACACGTTTGCCGGCACCTTTCCTACCGGCACCCACGCCATGTGGATGCATTACTGGCTGGCGGCGGCGGGCATCAATCCTTTGTCCGAAGCCAAGCTGATCACTGTGCCGCCGCCCCAGATGGTGGCCAATATGCGCGTGGGCAACATGGATGGCTTCTGCGTGGGTGAGCCCTGGAACCACCGCGCCATCATGGATGGCATTGGCATCACGGCCAACACCACGCAAGACATCTGGAAGGACCACCCCGAGAAAGTGCTGGGCACCACGGGCGAGTTCGCGCAGAAGAACCCCAATACCTGCCGTGCCGTAATGATGGCGATTCTGGAGGCTGGCCGCTGGATTGATGCCAGCCTGCAGAACAAGACCAAGATGGCCGAGATCGTGGCCCAGAAGTCCTACATCAACACCAGTGTTGACGCGATCAACCAGCGCATTCTGGGTCGGTACCAGAACGGTCTGGGCAAGACCTGGGACGACCCCAACCACATGAAGTTCTTCAACGATGGGGCGGTGAATTTTCCCTATCTGTCCGATGGCATGTGGTTCCTGACCCAGCACAAGCGTTGGGGTCTGCTCAAGTCGCATCCCGACTATCTGGCTGTGGCTCGGCAGATCAATCGCATCGACCTGTACCAGCAGGCTGCCAGCCAACTCCAGGTCAGTGTGCCCAAGGAACCGATGCGCAGCAGCAAGCTGATCGATGGCGTGGTCTGGGACGGCAAGAACCCGGCCCAGTACGCAGACAGCTTCAAGATCAAGGCCTGAGGCCGCCACCCCGCCGGAGAGTCACCATGGTCAGTGCCGTATTCCATTCACCGCTCGAATCCGATCCCTCTCACGATTCGCAACTGGCCGCCCAGGCGGCCAATGATGCGCTGCTTGAAGATTCAAAAAAGATAGCTGTTGGCGAAGAGCACATAAGGTCTGATGTGAAAAAAGATACCAAACCCAGAGCGCAAGCCTCGGCTTCGGCCATTGTGGCGCCCAGCCCGTTACGCCAATGGACAGAGCCACTGTTTGCGCGGATCTTGCCTCCGGTGCTGGGGCTGGCGCTGCTGGTCGGGCTGTGGTCTCTGGTTTCCAGCAGCACCGGCAAGAGCATCCCTTCCCCGGCGGAGACCTGGGAGCAGGCTGTGCAGGTGTTCAGGGACCCGTTCTACCGCAGCGGCCCCAATGACCAGGGTGTGGGCTGGAACGTGCTGTCCTCGTTGCAGCGCGTGGCTCTCGGCTTCGGCCTGGCCGCGCTGGCGGGCATTCCGCTGGGCTTTTTGATCGGGCGCTTCAGTTTTCTCTCGCGCATGTTCAATCCCCTGATCAGCCTGCTGCGTCCGGTCTCGCCGCTGGCCTGGCTGCCGATCGGCTTGCTTGTGTTCAAGGGCGCCAATCCGGCGGCCATCTGGACCATCTTCATCTGCTCGATCTGGCCCATGGTCATCAATACCGCTGTGGGTGTGCAACGTGTGCCCCAGGACTATATGAATGTGGCCCGGGTGCTGAACCTGTCGGAATGGAAGATCGCCACCACCATTCTGTTTCCAGCCGTGCTTCCTTATATGTTGACGGGTGTTCGTCTAGCCGTAGGCACGGCCTGGCTGGTGATCGTGGCCGCCGAGATGCTGACCGGCGGTGTGGGCATAGGCTTCTGGGTCTGGGACGAGTGGAACAACCTCAACGTCAAGAACATCATCATTGCCATCTTTGTGATCGGCATCGTGGGCCTGGTGCTGGAGTGGGCACTGGTCAAGCTGGCTTCGGCCTTCACGTTTGAAGAGGTGAAATCATGAATGGATCGCGGTCCGCCAAGTACATCGAGATCCATGGCGTGGAGCAGACCTTCAAGACTGCCAAAGGGCTGTTTCCGGCGCTGCGCGACATCCATCTGAATATCGCCAAGGGCGAGTTCGCGAGCCTCATCGGGCATTCGGGCTGCGGCAAGTCCACCTTGCTGAATCTGATTGCTGGCCTGACCATGCCCACGGACGGAGCACTGTTGTGCGCCAACAAGGAAATCAAGGGCCCAGGGCCCGAGCGTGCCATGGTGTTCCAGAACCATTCGCTGCTGCCCTGGCTGACCTGCTGGGGCAATGTGCACCTGGCCGTGGAGCGTGTCTTTGCCAGGAGCGAAACCCGGGCGCAGCTGGCCGAGCGCACCGACGCGGCGCTGGCCCTGGTTGGGTTGACCCATGCTGCGCAAAAGCGTCCCGGCGAAATATCGGGCGGCATGAAGCAGCGCGTAGGCATTGCGCGCGCGTTGTCCATGGAGCCCCAGGTGTTGCTGATGGATGAGCCGTTTGGCGCTCTCGATGCGCTGACGCGTGCCAAGCTGCAGGATGAATTGCTGGAGATTGTGGCGCGCACGCATAGCACAGTGGTGATGGTGACGCACGATGTGGACGAAGCCGTGCTGCTGTCCGACAAGATCGTGATGATGACCAACGGGCCGGCAGCCACGATTGGGGAGGTGCTGAATGTGGAATTGCCTCGCCCGCGAAACCGGGTAGAGCTGGCCGAAAGTCCGCAGTATCAAAGCTATCGCAAGGCAGTGATCGATTTTCTCTACACCCGCCAGGGTCATGTGGAGAAGGCGGTCTGAGCCTTGATCCCATCCCGCCCCATGGCGCCTTCGGGCGCCATGCGCGTTTTTCGCACAGCAGGAAAGGGCGCAGGCACGAAAACAGTGCATGCAAGCCCGGGAGCCATGGCCTAAAAGGGATGGGCCCAGGCGCATGCGTGCGATCTCAGGGCGTGTGGTTTTCGGGATGACAGATCTGGCATGGCAATTGCATGTTGTTGGGCGTGGCCAAGGTGGGCCACAGGGTGAAGGTGCAAGGTTGCGCCGGAGTCCAAGGACAAAGACGTCTACGCGTTCATGCCGGTCATGCAACGCGCAGACGTCTTTTTTTTCCCAAGCCCACGGGGACTGAGATGAAAAAATCCAAACTGGTCATGATTGGCAACGGAATGGCGGGCGTACGCGCGCTGGAAGAGTTGCTGGCCATTGCTCCCGATCTGTACGACATCACGGTGTTTGGCGCCGAGCCGCATCCCAACTACAACCGAATCCTGCTGTCGCCGGTGCTGGCCGGGGAGCAGACGCTCAGCGATATCGTGCTCAATGACTGGGCATGGTACCAGGACCATCACATCCTGCTGCACGCAGGCTATACCGTGACAGCCGTGGACCGTGCCCGCCGTACGGTGCATGCGGTCAATGCCCAGGGCGAAGAAGCCAGTGCTGGCTACGATCGCCTGATCATGGCAACGGGCTCCAACCCTTTTATTCTGCCCATTCCCGGCAAGGACCTGCTGGGTGTACTGGCCTACCGGGACATTGCCGACACCGAGGCCATGATCGAGGCGGCAAAGACACTCAGGCATGCGGTGGTGATCGGTGGTGGCCTGCTCGGACTGGAGGCCGCGAACGGTCTGATGAAACGCGGCATGCAGGTGACGGTTGTGCATGTGGGGGATTGGCTGATGGAGCGCCAGCTTGACGATCGGGCCGGCCAGATGCTGCAGCAATCGCTCTCCGAGCGAGGCATGCAGTTCTGCATGCATGCGCAGACGCAGGAATTGCTGGGTGACGCCAGCGGCCGCGTGCGCGCGGTGCGCTTCAAGGATGGCAGCGAGATTCCGGCTGATCTGGTCGTCATGGCCGTCGGCATACGTCCCAACACGGGGCTGGCTGAATCCATGCATCTGCATGTGAATCGCGGCATTGTGGTCAGCGACACGCTGCAGACTGTGACCGACCCGCGCATCTACGCAGTGGGCGAATGTGCTGCGCACCGGGGGACTGCCTATGGGCTGGTGGCGCCGCTGTTTGAACAGGGCAAGGTGCTGGCCAACCATCTGGCCGAATTCGGCATCGGCCGCTATCTGGGGTCGCTGACCTCGACCAAGCTCAAGGTCACGGGCATCGACCTGTTCTCGGCAGGCGATTTCCAGGGCGGAGGCGATACTGAAGAGATTCTGATGAGCGACCCCTATGCGGGAGTCTACAAAAAGCTGGTCATCAAGGATGACAAGCTGGTCGGCGCCTGCCTGTATGGCGATACGGTGGATGGCAGCTGGTATTTCAAGCTGCTGCGCGAAGGCCGCAGCGTGGCCGATATCCGCGACAAGCTGATGTTTGGCGAATCCAATCTGGGAGATACCGGCCACCAGGGCCAGAACAAGGCCGCGGCCATGGCCGATGGCGACGAGGTGTGCGGCTGCAACGGCGTGACCAAGGGAGCCATCTGCAAGGCCATCAAGGAAAAAGGCCTGTTCACGCTGGAAGAGGTGCGCAAGCGCACCAAGGCCAGTGCCAGCTGCGGCTCCTGCACCGGGCTGGTGGAGCAGATCATCATGTTCACGGCCGGCGGCGACTATTCCGCATCGCCCAAGACCAAGGCCATGTGCGGTTGTACCGACCACGGCCACCAAGCCGTGCGCGACGCGATTCGTGAGCACAGGCTGTTGACTACCGATGCCGTGTACCGCTTCATGGAATGGCGCACGCCCAATGGCTGCGCCTCGTGTCGCCCGGCTGTCAACTACTATCTGATCAGCACCTGGCCCAAGGAGGCAAGGGACGACCCGCAAAGCCGTTTCATCAACGAGCGCAGCCACGCCAATATTCAGAAGGACGGTACGTACAGTGTGATTCCGCGCATGTGGGGCGGTGAGACCACGGCTGACGAGTTGCGCCGCATTGCCGATGTGGTGGACAAATACCAGATACCTACCGTGAAGGTGACGGGCGGCCAGCGCATCGACTTGCTGGGGGTGAAGAAAGAAGACCTGCAGGGCGTGTGGAACGATATCGGCATGCCTTGCGGCCATGCCTATGCCAAGGCGCTGCGCACGGTCAAGACCTGCGTGGGCAGCGAATGGTGCCGTATGGGCACGCAGGACAGCACCCAGATGGGCAAGGACCTGGAGCGTGCCATGTGGCGCATGTACGCACCTCACAAGGTGAAGTTCGCCGTCAGCGGCTGCCCACGCAACTGCGCGGAGTCCGGCATCAAGGACGTAGGCATCATCGGCGTGGACTCGGGTTGGGAGATGTACGTGGGCGGCAACGGCGGCATCAAGACCGAGGTCGCGCACTTCTTCACCAAGCTCAAGACTGCCGACGAGGTGATGGAGTACACCGGTGCATTCATGCAGCTGTATCGCCTGGAAGGCTGGTACCTGGAGCGCACCGTGCACTACATCAACCGCGTGGGTCTGGACTATGTGAAAAAGCGCATTCTGGATGATGCCGAAGGCCGCAAGGTGCTGTGGGAGCAACTGCAGTTCGCCCTGGAGGGCGAGCCCGATCCCTGGTTCGAGACCGACAAGGCAGCCGTGGATGTGCGGCAGTTCCAGCCATTGACGGCTGCACAAACGGCAAGAGACAGCGCCTGAGCCAACCACCGAGGAGCCCGAAATGAGTGAATGGATTTCTATCTGCACGATGGACGACATCCCCGTGCTGGGGGCCCGCCGGGTGGCGCGCGCCCGTGGCCTGGATGTGGCAGTGTTCCGCAATGCAGAGGACGAGGTGTTTGCGCTGCTGGACCGCTGTCCGCACAAAGGCGGTCCGCTGTCGCAAGGCATTGTGTTCGGCCGCAGCGTGGCCTGTCCGCTCCACAACTGGACCATTGCACTGCGCTCGGGTGAAGCTGCGGAGCCCGACGAGGGTTGCACGCCGCACTTCAGCGTGCGGGTGCAGGACGGCGAGGTGCAGTTGCGGGCCGACGAACTGGCCAGCCGCGCGCTGGAGCAGACCCGGCCGCATGCAGGGCCCGCGCATTGTGCAGGCAAATCCCCCTGTGCTTCTGTCTAGCGCCTTGTTTGCTATCTATTAGATAGCTGATTGCGATTTTGTGATAAGCGCCACGGCGCAATTTGACTGAAGGTTTTCCATGCGTGAGACCAAATCCACCTGCCCCTATTGCGGTGTCGGCTGCGGCGTGGTCATCGAGTCCGATGGGCTGCAGATTGTCGGCGTGCGCGGGGACATCGATCACCCCGCCAACCAGGGGCGCCTGTGTACCAAGGGCAGCACCTTGCATCTGACGGCCGCACCCGCCTATGCCCAGCAGGCCCGTTTGCTGCAACCCATGCGCAGGTTGCAGCGCACTGCGGCGCCGCAGGCCGTAAGCTGGGATCTGGCACTGGGCGAGCTGGCCGGGCACCTGGCCCGGATTCACGCCGAGCATGGGAGCGATGCATTGGGCTTTTACCTCAGCGGCCAGCTGCTGACCGAGGACTATTACGTCTTCAACAAACTGGTCAAAGGCCTGCTGGGAACCAACAACCTCGACACCAATTCCCGCCTGTGCATGAGCAGTGCCGTGGCGGGCTACAAGGCCACGCTGGGGGCCGATGCGCCGCCTGCCTGCTACTCTGATATCGACCTCGCGGGCTGCATGTTCATCACGGGCAGCAATATGGCCTGGGCACACCCGATTTTGTTCCGGCGCGTGGAAGAGGCCAAGGTTCACAACCCGCACCTGAAGATCATCGTGGCCGACCCGCGCCGTACGGAAACCGCCGAGCTGGCGGATCTGTATCTACCGCTGCAACCGGGCAGCGATGTGATGCTGTGCCATGGGCTGCTGCACATCATGCTGTGGGAAGGCTGGACGAACAGCACCTTCATTGCGCAGCACACCAGTGGCTTCGCCCAGCTCAAGGAACTGGTGCGCGAGGCTACGCCCGAGAGGGTTGCCGCCATCTGCGGTCTGCCGCCGGCAGACTTGTACCGGGCGGCACGCTGGATGGCATGGGGCGGCGCACAAGAGCCTGGTGAGCCAAGACTGCCCACGCTCAGCCTGTACTGCCAGGGCCTGAACCAGAGCCGCAGCGGTACAGCCAACAATGCGGCGCTGATCAACCTGCATCTGGCTACCGGCCAGATCGGCAAACCCGGCGCGGGGCCGCTTTCGCTGACAGGCCAACCCAATGCCATGGGTGGGCGCGAGGTGGGGGGGCTGTCCAATCTGCTCAGTGCGCACCGCGATATGGGCAATCCGGAGCACAGGGCCGAGGTGGCTCGGCTTTGGGGCGTGGATGCCGTGCCTGCACAAGCCGGAAAATCCGCACTGGAGATGTTCGAAGCCGCAGCCGACGGACAGATCAAAGCCTTGTGGATCGCCTGCACCAATCCCGCGCAGAGCCTGCCCGAGCAGGCCATGGTGCGCCGGGCGCTGGAGGGGGCCGAGTTGGTCGTGGTGCAGGAGGCCTTCGCCGTGACCGAGACCACGGCCTATGCCGACTGGCTGCTGCCTGCCACTACCTGGGGTGAGAAGCTGGGTACGGTGACCAATAGCGAGCGGCGCATCTCCCGCGTGCGGGCCGCCGTTGCCGCGCCAGGGGCGGCGCGCCATGACTGGCAGATCGGCGTGCAGTTGGCGCAACGCCTGGAGCAGCGCTTGCGCCCGGGGCAGCCCACGCTGTTTCCCTACGACACGGAGAACCCGCCAGCGGGCGCCGAAGCCATCTGGAACGAGCACCGCGAGAGCACGCGCGGTCGCGATCTGGACATCACGGGCCTGAGCTGGGACTTGCTGGAGGCAGGGGGCCCGCAGCAATGGCCCATGCCCAGCGGAGCAAGCCACGGCAAACAGCGCTTGTACGGTGATGGAATATTTGCAACTGACGACGGTCGAGCCCGTTTTGACATTCAGCCCTGGCAGGCAGTGGCCGTACCGCGTGATGCACGCCATCCTTTCAGCCTCAACACCGGCCGCCTGCGCGACCAGTGGCACGGCATGACGCGGACTGGTCAGCTGGGGCGGCTGTTTGCGCATGCGAGCGAGCCGCAGCTGCAGGTCAACCCACAGGACATGCAGCGGCTGCAGTTGCAGGACGGCGATCTGGTCCATGTCTCCAACCGCTATGGCGCCATCGTCCTGCCCGTGCAGGCGGATCCAGGGCTGCAGGCCGCGCAGCTCTATTTGCCCATGCACTGGGGCAGCATGCATCTGAGCGGGATGGGCTCCCGGGGGCAGAAACTGGCCGGCGTCAATGCGCTGACCACGCCCGAGCGCTGCCCGCGCTCCAAGCAACCCGAGCTCAAGCACGTGGCCGTCAGGTTGCTCAAGGCAGAACTGCCCTGGACGTGCCTGGGCATGGCATGGTTGGGCGAAGCGCAGGTGCAGTCCGTTCGCCAGGCGCTGGCAGCGTTGATGGCCGAGTTCGACTTTGCCAGTTGCGTGCTTTTCGGCCGCACTGTCTCCCTGGAACACGCAAGCCAAGGCCGCACCGGCGTGCAGTTTCGCGCGGCGGCCTATGAGGCACCGTCCGCCGAAGTGCTGGCGCGTCTGCATCGGTTGTTGCAGCTCGATGGGCCGCAGGCCATGCGCTATGCAGATGCGCGCCGCCAGTGCAGCCGGGCCATGGTGGTAGCGCGCCAAGCGGGGGAACCACGGCTCGATGCTTTTTTACTCTGCGGAGATGCCAGCGCGGGCCAGTGGCTAGGGCCGGTTCTGCGTGACGAGCAATCGGTGCAAACCTATGGCCGTCTGCTGCTGTCATCGGGCAGGAAGCCGCCCGCCGCCATGCCGGCCAGATCGCCGCAGGTATGCGCATGCATGAATGTGGACGAGGCCAGCATCAGCAAGCAGCTATCCGCATGCGAGGGTTCGCCCGACGAACGGCTGGCACAACTCAAGTCTTCACTGGGCTGTGGCACGCGTTGCGGCTCCTGTATTCCAAAGATCAAGCAACTGGTTCAGGCGGTTCCGGCCCTACCGGCTGTTGCCTGAGTTCCCAACAAGCCCGTCGAGATCCTGCACCAGAGGATATCCTCGGTTGGCCTGGGAATTTTCAGTGTTCGCTGCAGTAATGATCCCTGATGAAGACCGGCAGATCGTTGGACGGAGGCATAAAGGGCACCTGGTACATCATGTCGCCGACAAAGCCGCGGTGATAGGTGCCGTGGTTGACCACATGCAGCACGATTTGCTCACGGGTCATGGCGCCTTGCCCGCCGCCAACGAATTCAAAATGGACGACTTTCGCGAGGTCGTCATTCGACCATGTGTCGACCAGATCGATATACCAGCGATCCATTTCCTGCACGGCTTCCCATAAATCGACGGCAGAAGGCGTGTGCTCGGTATTGCGTGCTGTGTAGCCATGCTTCCTGCCTTGCAGATGGTGTCTGAAGATATCGTCCACCACATACACATGGTTCAAGGTGTGCACCATGTTGCCGAATCGCGTTGGCCTCTGGCGAAGGGCCTCCCCCTCAGGAAGCTCCAGTACAGTCTTGAAAGTCAGGCCATTCGCCCAACGCTTGTAGCGAACCAGCATTTTCAAGGTGTTGATCGCCGTGGCTGATGATGTGGCGCCATCGCAGGCGTGGGCCGGGGTGGTTGCGCCCCGTATGGTTGTCGACATGCTCAAACTCTTCCTATGTTTTCAAAGGCCACGCAACGCTCCCTCGATATGGGTGCGTGTTTCTCCGCCGACCCAGACTTGACGGGCATCGTCGCGGCTCAAATAAATGCGGCCTTGTCGGCCGAGGCATGTGCCTTGAGCGGCTATGTAGTCGCCATGGACCATTCCGGTTGCGAACAGCCATTGGGCAAACGAGGCATTGAGACTTCCGGTGACAGGGTCTTCGACGATGGCTCCCAGATGGTCTGAGAAGAAGGCCCGAACTTCGAACCCAGGATCACTGCCGTTGGTGTGTGGGCCGATTACGCCGACATCAATGCGGGTGTGCCATCGCCTGGCTGGGTTGAGCGACAGCACTTTCTCCGCCGAAAGCAACCGGATCCCCAGCCATCCCGGGCCATTGTCGATCCAGGCGGCGTCCAGAATGTCGCTGGCGTCAATTCCAAGCAATTGCCGCGCTTCGTCCAGTTCGGGTGGAGTTGGCGGGCCAGAACGGATCAGCGGTGGCGCAGCGAATGCAAGCCGCCCTCGATCGCGCCGGAGCTGGACCAGCCCTGCACCGCACTCCTGGACGATCGCCGCTTTGTGTTCGAGGCGGTTGTGGGCGGACAACCAGACGTGACAGCTTCCGAGGGTAGGGTGCCCTGCAAAAGGCATCTCCCTGTCCAAGGTGAAGATTCTGACCCGGTAGTCCGCCTCCGGATGCCTGGGGGCGAGCACAAATGCCGTTTCGGAAAGGTTGAGCCACCGCGTCAGCCGCTGCATGTCGTGTGTGTTCAGCGCATCGGCACCGGTGACGACAGCCAGCGGATTGCCGGAAAGCGCGCCCGAGCCAAAGACATCGACCATATGGATAGCGAAGGTCATCGTTGGGATCCTGTACCTGGAATCAATGGGAGAGGAGCTGTGCAAAGGCCAGGGTCTTCAACTGCGCAAGGCCAGCAGCTTCAGCCCTGCGACTGCAAACACCGCCGAGAGCACGCCTTCGATCCACCGCCGCAAGCGTGCATACAGGGCAATCATCGAGGTGGTTGAGAAGACGATGGCATAGCCGCCGAACACCCCAATTCCGAGGAGCACACAGCCACCCACAATCACCGCCACCCCATCGGCAGGGGTGTTGTGGTGGATTCCCAGCGAAATGATGGCGACCCAGGACATGATGGCCTTGGGATTGCCGATGTGCATGAGAACGCCCTGCCGATAGAGCAAGCGATAGCGCAGCGCCTTGCCTGATACGCTCACCTCGTCAATGCTGTGGCACCGCTTCATGGCCGATTTTCCTGCGCGGAAGGCCAGCCAGAGCAGGTAGAGACCGCCAGCGATTTTGAGGGCGACAAGCGCCTGTGCATATGTGGTCAATACGGCAGAAACGCCGGTGGCTGCCAGGATCGCCCAGAAGAGCGAGCCCGTGACCACACCGGCTGCCAAAGCGAGCGCGGGGCGGCGCCCGTCACGCATCGCCGTGCCCATGATGGCCATGTTGCTCGGTCCGGGGCTGGCAGTGGCGATGAGATAGGTGCCGTAGACGAGTGCGAACTGGCTTGCGGTCATGATGGTTTGCTCCAGAATTACGTGGCGCGAACTGCGCTACGGCTGCAGGTCCGCGCGATGGACGATATGAACCTTGTTGCCATCGGGGTCCCGCAGGTAGGCGCCGTAATAGCCCTCGCCATAGTGGGGGCGGGGCCCAGGCGCGCCGTCATCGCAGCCGCCATGCGCAAGTCCATCGGCATAAGCCGTGTTCACTGCCGCTATCGATGGTGCAAGAAAGGCCACCATGCTGCCGTTGCCAGCAGTTGCCGGTTCACCGTTGAAGGGGCTGTAGACATAAAAGCGCGGCAAGGTGGCATGTGCACCGACCCGGCACAGCGCGGCAGGCCCGCCATCGGGCGAGACGATTCTGCGCTTCAATCCAAGCGGGGAGAGCACTGCATCGTAAAAGCGACCCGCTCGCCCAAGATCGCGTGCTCCGACAGTAATGTGGCTCAACATCCTGCTCTCCATCCCTTTCCCGCATCGCGGTCAGGCCCTTCTCACAAGGGGAAACTGCTTTCCAGAAGCATCGGTATGAACGTTACACTATTGAAGTATTTAAATAGTGTAACGTTACACTTATATTTCTGAGGCCGCGAGCGTGCTCCTTCAATCACCCTGGATTCCTCATCTGGCAAGCACGGGCGCGAACGTCGCCGAACGGCTGTCGTTGGCATTGGCCGGTGACATCATCGAAGGCCGGCTGGCAGGCGGCGATCGTTTGCCAGCGCACCGGGATCTGGCCAGGACATTGCAGATCGGCCTGGGCACGGTGACCAAGGCCTATGCCGCCCTGGAGCGCAGAGGCCTGACGCGCAGCATCAAAGGGCGGGGAACCTTTGTGGCAATCCTCCAGGCCCATGGCGGCCGGCAGATCGATCTTTCAGCCAATGCGCCGCCGGCTGCGCTTGGTGCGCGGCTACTGGCGCGAACATTGACAGGGATCGCTCGCAAGATCGATGCGGATCACTTCAATCTGTACGCTCCCCCCGGTGGGCATCTTGAACACCGTCGCGTGCTTGCGCGCTGGCTTGACACGCTCGGTCTGGGTGTGGAGCCGTCGCACCTGGTTCTGACCAGCGGAGCCCGCCAGGCACTGGCATTGGCCTTTGATCTTGTGTGCGGGAGGCATGGGGTGATTCTGACTGAACGGATCACCTATCCCGGGGCTATCGCTCTGGCCCGGCGCAGGGGGTACCGGATTCAGGGTGCCCAGATCGATTCCGAAGGGATGGTGCCGCAGGCGCTCGCCGAGGCACTTGCAGGTATCAAGGCCACAGAGGGGAGGGCGGTCTACCTCACGCCAACGCTGCACAACCCGACAACCGCCACCATGGGGGTTGATCGAAGGCAAGCCATTGCAGAGATTTGTCGACAAGCGGGTGCCTGGATCATTGAAGATGGTGTGTATGCAGCGTCATCTCCAGGGTTGCCCCAGTTGGCGACACTGGCTCCCGAGATCGCCCTGCACGTGAACGGGCTTTCCAAGTCGCTCGGCCCGGGGCTGCAGATTGGCATGCTGGCACTGCCTCCCAGTCTGTGCGAGGCCGCGCAGGACTTTCTGCGTGAGCTGCCAATGGCTCCGTCCGCCCTGTCATGCGCAGTGGTCGATGACTGGCTGGCCACTGGCGTGATTGCTGCGATCCAGCAAGATCTACGCCATGAGGCCCGGCGGCGGTCCAAACTGGCAGCCTCGCTCCTGGGCACTCGCGGTCTCGTCTGGCACCCTGATGCCTATAACGCCTGGCTACCGATGAAACGCGATGTCGCCGATGGTGTCTTTTCTGCAGCTATGGACATGGGCGTGAAGCTGACCTTGCCGCAAAGCACCATGGTAAGACCCGGTGATAGCGCCAGCGGCCTGCGAATCTGCCTGGGCGGCGCCAGTTGGGAGGAACTGAATGAATCTCTGGCAATTCTGGCAGCATTGCTCAAGTGACGGGCTTGATGCTATGCGCGCGGCCTTGCCTTTGCATCTGCAGCCGGGAATGCGTTGGTCTCGAAATCAAGCCAGGGCGGATTCTGGGCATACATCTCGGCAATCAACTGTTTGATTGCAGCGATATACCAGGAATCATCGTTGAACCGGTGACTAAGGATGATGGGCGAGGTGGCTCGCTCGTCATCGATCAGACGGTAGACCAGGTCGGAGCGCAGCCGCGCCGCTGCCGGCATGATGCACACGCCCATCTCTGCGGCCACCAAGCCCAGCGCAGCCTGCAACTCGCGCACTTCGTGGACTTCGACGGGCTGGATGCCCTGGTCATGCAACAGGCCGAGCACGTGGTCGGCAAAGCTCGGGCGCGGGTCCTTGGGGTAGACGATCAGGCGCTGGTCTGCCAATGCCTGCAGGGTGATGCGGCCACCATCAGCTGCCAGCGGCGATCCCGGTGCGATTGCGAGGGCCAGCTTTTCCTCGCGCAGCACGGTGCGCGCCACCGAGCTGTCGTTGGTCCGGATGCGGCCGAAGCCCAGATCGATGCGGCCGGATTTGAGCTCCTGGATCTGCTGAATGGACCCCATGTCGACCAGGTGGACATCGGTGTCCGGGTAGCGCTTGCGGAACATGCGCACCAGCATGGGGAGTCCGCCATACAACGTGGACGCCACATACGCAATCGAGATCGATTGTCGCTGGCTGCGTCCCACCTGCCGGGCGGCGTTTTTCATCTGATCCACCCGGTGCAGCACCTGTAGTGCCTGCTCGTAGAACAGCCGTCCCGCTTCGGTCAGGCGCACCGGGCGGCTGTTGCGCTGGACGAGTTGCACACCCAGTTCATCCTCCAACTGCTGGATCTGGCGGCTGAGTGGCGGCTGCGCGATATGCATCTGTTCCGCCGCGCGGGTGAAATTACGGGTGGTCGCTACGGCCACGAAATAGCGAATCTGGCGCAAATCCATACGGGAAAACCATATTCAGATGGGATTGAGAGATTTTAAATGATTGTTTTTAAATGGGTAATTGATTAACTATACCTTTGAGGTATTGATTTAGATCAATTTGGTCTTGGATTGCAGCGGGGGTGCCGTCGTTAAATACGAGCCATGCAAAACACACACAGCCCTCAGCACCCAACGTTGCTTTCTGCAGGCACGGTTGTCGTGGATCAGATAGAGACCCTGCTGGTCGATCTGCCGACCATTCGCCCGCACAAACTGTCGGTGGCGACGATGAACGGCCAGACTTTGATGCTGGTGCGCGTGCGCTGTTCGGATGGCACCGTGGGTATTGGCGAAGGCACCACCATTGGTGGCTTGGCCTACGGCGCCGAGTCGCCAGAGGGCATGAAGCTGGCCATTGACACTTATTTCGCGCCGCAGATGCGGGGCGCGGATGCCAACCGCGTGTCGGCGCTGATGGCCCGCCTGGGCAAGACCATCCGCGACAACCGCTTTGCCAAGTGCGCCGTCGAGACGGCCCTGTTTGACGCGTTGGGCCAACGCAAGGGATTGCCCGTCTCCGAGCTGCTGGGCGGTAGGCTGCGCGAGCGCCTGCCCGTGGCATGGACATTGGCTTCCGGCGATACGGGGCGCGACATCGAGGAAGCGCAGCGCATGCTGGAGACGCGCCGCCACCAGATCTTCAAGCTCAAGATCGGCCTCAATCCAGTGCGTGACGATGTGGCGCACGTGGCAGCCGTCAAGAAGGCGCTGGGTGACAAAGCCTCGGTGCGGGTGGATGTGAACATGGCATGGAGTGAGCTGGACGCACACCGCGGACTGGCAGGGCTGGTGGATGCTGGCTGCGAACTGGCCGAGCAGCCGGTGGCCAGCGCTGAGGTGCTCGCGCGCCTCAAGGGCCGCTATCCGATTGCCATCATGGCCGATGAGTCATTGACCGGCCCGGTTTCGGCCTTTACGTTGGCACGAGCGGCGGGCGCGGACGTCTTTGCCATCAAGACGGAGCAGTCCGGCGGATTGCAGGCCGCACAACAGGTAGCCGCCATTGCCGATGCAGCGGGTATCGGGCTTTATGGAGGAACCATGCTGGAAGGCGGGGTAGGCACCATTGCGTCGGCCCATGCGTTCTCCACATTCCGCGAGCTGCAATGGGGCACCGAGCTGTTTGGATCGCTGCTGCTCACCGAAGACATCCTGACCACGCCTCTCGAATACAAGGATTTCCATCTGACAGTGCCGGCGGCGCCGGGGCTGGGCGTCACGCTGGACGAAGACCGGATACAGCATTTCCGCCGTGATCGCCCCCGCATATCTGTTGGCGCTGCGGCCTGACCTGATTTCTTCCCACCTTTTCCACGAAGCATCCATAAAAAGGAGACTGCGATGAGCGTTCAAATTTTCAACACCTCGCAAGTGCAGGACTTTCTGCGCCTGGCCAGCGGTCTGACCAATGACGGCGGCAACCCACGCGCCAAACAGGTCATCCACCGCATCCTGTCCGACCTGTTCAAGGCCATCGAAGACCTGGACATCACATCGGACGAATACTGGGCCGGGGTGGCTTACCTGAATCAGCTGGGCTCCCGTGGGGAGGCTGGCCTGCTGTCTCCCGGTCTGGGCCTGGACCGCTACTTCGACATGCGGATGGACGCCGAGGACGAGGCACTGGGAGTGAAGAACGGTACGCCGCGTACCATCGAAGGCCCGCTGTATGTGGCGGGTGCGCCAGTGGCGCAGGGCTTTGCACGACTGGATGACGGCAGCGACACAGCCGGTCACACGCTCATCATGCACGGCACCATCTACGGCGCGGATGGCAAGCCGGTTCCCGGTGCGCAGGTCGAGGTATGGCATGCCAACACAAAGGGCTTTTACTCCCATTTCGATCCGACTGGCGAGCAAAAGCCATTCAACATGCGCCGCACCATCATTGCCGATGCGCAAGGCCGCTACAAGTTCCAGAGCATCGTGCCCGTGGGCTACGGCTGTCCGCCCGATGGGCCCACGCAGGCACTGCTCGATCAACTGGGCCGGCACGGCAACCGTCCCGCGCACATCCACTTGTTTGTCACGGCCAACGGCCACCGCAAGCTGACCACGCAGATCAACATCGATGGCGATCCGCTGGTGTTCGATGACTTTGCCTACGCAACCCGTGAAGGCCTGGTGCCCCCGCTGGTGGAGCGCAGCGATGCGGCGAGCATCCAGGCCAACGGTTTGAGTGGCCCGTTCGCGGAGATCGAATTCGACCTGACGCTCAGCGCCCTGGTCGACGGTGTCGACAACCAGATCGTCGACCGTCCGCGCCTGGCGGCCTGAACCTACCTCCCCTGTTTCCCTGTTAGAGCCAGACCGTGGCCGAGCGCCACGGGGGATGGCTGCACCCCAACGAGACCCTACCATGAACACGACTGCTGCTGACAAATACGACGCTGTCGAGACGCTGCTGGAAACGGCGGTGCAAGACGACAAGGAGACCGGTGTCTTTCGCTGCCGCCGCGACATATTCACCAATCCCGAGCTGTTCGAACTGGAGATGAAGTACCTTTTCGAATCGAACTGGGTCTATCTGGCACACGAAAGCCAGATTCCAGACAACAACGACTACTACACCACCACGATCGGTCGCCAGCCCATCATCGTCACCCGCGACAAGCACGGCGAACTGCATGCGGTGATCAATGCCTGCGCGCACAAAGGCGCCATGCTGTGTCGCCGCAAACATGGCAACAAGGGCAGCTTTACCTGCCCATTCCATGGCTGGACCTTCAACAACAGTGGCAAGCTGCTCAAGGTCAAGGACGAGAAAACAACCGAATACCCAGTCTCCTTCAACCAGAACGGTTCGCACGATCTGACCAAGGTAGCGCGGTTCCAGAGCTACCGTGGTTTTCTGTTCGGCAGCCTGAACCCCCACGTGCAGCCACTGGAGGACTACCTGGGCGAGACGAAAGTCATCATCGACCAGATTGTGGACCAGGCGCCCCATGGTCTGGAGGTGCTGCGTGGCAACTCCAGCTACATCTATGACGGCAACTGGAAGATGCAGATGGAGAACGGCTGCGATGGCTACCACGTCAGCTCGGTGCATTGGAACTATGCGGCCACCATGGGCCGCCGCCACGAGGAGGGCACCAAGGCCACTGATGCCAACAACTGGAGCAAATCGGTGGCCGGCGTCTATGGCTTCGAGAATGGCCATATCCTGCTGTGGACCAATACCTTGAATCCCGAGGTGCGTCCGATCTGGAACCAGCGCAAGCAACTCGCCCAGCGCGTCGGCCAGGAGCGCGCGGACATCATCGTCAGCCAGACCCGCAACCTGTGCCTGTACCCCAATGTATTCCTGATGGACCAGTTCGGCACGCAGATCCGCGTTGCCAGGCCGCTGAGCGTGAACCAGACCGAGATCAGCATCTTCTGTTTCGGCCCCAAGGGCGAAAGCGCCGAAGACCGCGCCATCCGCATCCGCCAGTACGAGGACTTCTTCAATGTCTCCGGCATGGGGACGGCGGACGATCTGGAGGAGTTCCGAGCCTGCCAGGCTGGGTATGCCGGCACGGCCGTGCGCTGGAACGACATGAGCCGTGGCGAGCCGCTGTGGATCGACGGACCCGACGAAAACGCAAGAAAAATGGGCATGAATCCCTTGCTCAGCGGAGAGCGTAGCGAAGACGAGGGCCTGTTCGTGTGTCAGCACAGCTACTGGGCCAGGACGATGCGCCAGGCTTTGAAGCAGGAACGGGAAGGAGTTCAGCCATGAACGCTGCTGCCTCCATAGAATACAACGCCATCTGCGCCTTTCTCTATCGCGAGGCGCGCCATCTGGATGACCGCGAATGGGAGCCCTGGCTGGCGCTGTACGCCCCCGATGCCGAGTACTGGATGCCCGCCTGGGACGATGACGACCGGCTCACCGATGATCCGCAAAGCCAGATCTCGCTGATCTACTACCCCAACCGCAACGGCCTGGAAGACCGGGTCTTCCGCATCAAGACAGAGCGCTCCAGCGCCTCCATGCCCGAGCCACGCACCAACCACATGATTACCAATGTGGAGGTATTGGCCGAGCACAGCGATACGGTGGATGTGCGCTACAACTTTCATACCTTGAGCCACCGCTACAAGTTGACCGATCACTTCTTCGGCACCGTGTTCGTCACGCTGCGCAAGGCGGATGGCGGCTTTCTGATTGCACGCAAGAAGATTGTTCTGAAGAACGACTATATCCGTCAGGTCATCGATGTCTATCACATCTGACCACCAGGGAGATCGACAATGAACAGCTATCGCATTGCACTGAATTTTGAAGACGGGGTGACCCGTTTCGTGGATTGCAGTGCCAACGAAAAGGTGCTGGATGCGGCCTTCCGCCATCGCATCAACCTGCCCATGGACTGCTCCGACGGTGTCTGTGGCACCTGCAAATGCAAGGCCGAAAGCGGCGCTTACGACCTGGGAGATGACTACATTGAGGACGCGCTGACGGGGGACGAAGCCGCCGAGGGCCTGGTGCTGACCTGCCAGATGGTACCCAGGTCGGACTGCGTGATCTCCGTGCCCGTGCCATCCAGCGCTTGCAAGACGGGTACCGCTGCCTTCCAGGCTACTGTGGCACAGGTCGGGCCCTTTGGCGATGCAGCCTATGAACTGGTGCTGGATGTCGCCGATACGGCGCCAGTGTTCCTCCCGGGCCAGTATGTGAACATCGGTGTGCCGGGTAGTGGCCAGCACCGGTCCTATTCATTCAGTTCGATGCCCGGCGCGCAGCGCATGAGCTTCATGATCAAGCAGGTGCCAGACGGCCTGATGAGCACCTGGCTGGGCACAGCACAGTCTGGGCAGATGCTGGAGATGACCGGGCCGCTGGGCAGTTTTTATCTGCGCTCGGTGACACGCCCGCTGTTGTTCTTGGCTGGCGGCACAGGGCTGGCGCCGTTTCTGTCCATGCTGGAGGTGCTGGCCATGCACGGCACGAGTCAACCCGTGCATCTGGTCTATGGCGTGACCCGTGACCAGGACCTGGTGATGGTCGATCGGCTGGAGGCGTATGCTGCCCGCATCTCTTGCTTCACGTTCAGCACCTGCGTCGCCGATCCGCAGACCACGCATCCGCGCCAGGGCTATGTGACCCAGCACCTGGCACCAGAGGTGCTGCACAGCGGCAACGTCGATGTCTACCTGTGCGGCCCGCCGCCCATGGTGGAGGCGGTGCAAAAGCACTTCAAGGCAGAAGGCATTGCGCCTGCAAGCTTCCACTACGAGAAGTTCACACCCAACCTGGCGGTAGTGTCATGAGCGCAAATACGAGCATGAACCAGCGGTTTGCCGGAAAAGTGATGGTGGTCACTGGCGCTGCTCAGGGCATCGGACGCGGAGTAGCGCTGCGTGCCGTTGCCGAAGGCGGCAAGGTGCTGTTTGTTGACCGCGCCGATTTCATCACCGATGTGGCGGTCGAGGCGGGCAGCCCGCATGCAGTGGGCTTTGTCACCGATCTCGAAACCTATGAAGGCGCCGACGCAGCGATGGCATTTGCGGTGAAGACGTTTGGCGGAATCGACATCCTGATCAACGGCGTGGGCGGAGCCATCCGCATGCGGCCCTATGCGGATTTCGAGCCCACACAGATCGATGCGGAAATTCGCCGCTCGCTGATGCCCACGCTGTATGCCTGCCATGCCGTGCTGCCGCATCTGCTGGAGCGCGGTGGCGGCACCATCGTCAACGTTTCATCGAACGCCACGCGCGGCATCCGCCGCGTGCCGTACTCGGCGGCCAAGGGCGGTGTCAATGCCTTGACGCAGGCTCTGGCGATGGAGTATGCGCAACAGCATATCCGTGTCGTTGCAACCGCGCCGGGTGGAACCAACGCGCCGCCCAGACGGGTACCTCGCAACGCGGAGGGCGACAGCGCGCAAGAGCAGGTATGGATGGGTGAAGCGGTTCAGCAGGTCACTGAATCGAGCTTCTTCAAGCGCTACGGCAGCCTGGACGACCAGGTCGGGCCGATTCTGTTCCTGGCATCGGATGAAGCTGCCTACATCACGGGCGCCGTGCTGCCGGTAGCAGGCGGTGACAACGGCTGACCGGCAGCTTCCGCACCTTCCATTCCCACCCTGAAAACCGGCGCTCGCTCGCCGGGCAAGGAGATTCCATGTGTGATCGCAAAGCCGTTATTCCGCCGGGAATGGAGGCGGTATACGAAAAGATCGGCTACGCCCCCGCCTTGAAAGTGGGCAATGCCGTCTATGTGTCGGGCCAGATCGGGCGAGATTCGTCGATGCAACTGGTTGAGGCCCGTGAGGCCCAGATCGCGCAGGCGTTCGACAACCTGCGGCTCGTACTGGAGGCGGCGGGTGCGTCGCTTGCAGATGTGGTCGACCTGACGAGCTTTCATACAGACATGCGCGACCTGCCCTTGTTCATGCAGGTGCGCAACCGCTACTTCAAAGCGCATCCGCTGCCAGCGTGGACGGCAGTTGGCGCGCACATGCTTGGCGGTGCGCCGGGGTACATCGTGGAAATCAAGGCCGTGGCGGTGCTGCCAGCTGGCCAGTCCAAACCAGGCTGAAAGACTCAGTCCTGACACAGAAAAACAGCAGGAGACCGACATGAAGACAATTGAAGTCAACCAGATCATTGACAACGCCCGCTTCACCCGATTTCACTGGATGGTGACGCTCCTGTGTGCCTTGTTGCTGGTGTTTGACGGGTATGACCTGTTCATCTATGGCGCAGTGCTGCCGGTGTTGATGAAGGAATGGGGGCTGACCCCGGTGGAGGCCGGCGCGCTGGGTAGCTATGCGCTGTTCGGCATGATGTTTGGCGCTTTCGTATTCGGCCCACTGGCGGACCGCATTGGCCGCAAGAAGGGCGTGGCCATCAGCTTCGTGCTCTTCAGCGTCTCGACCTTTCTGAGTGGCTTTGCCTCGACACCCACCGAGTTTGGCATTTTTCGCTTCATCGCGGGCCTGGGCTGCGGCGGCCTGATGCCCAATGCCGTGGCGCTGGTAAATGAGTATGCGCCCAAGCGCGCTCGTAGCACCTTGGTGGCCATCATGTTCAGCGGCTACTCGCTGGGCGGCGTGCTGTGCGCCGGCCTGGGTATCTACATGCTGCCGCGCTTTGGCTGGCAGTCCATGTTCTGGGCCGCTGCCGTACCGCTGGTGCTGCTGCCCGTCATCCTGTGGAAGTTGCCGGAGTCGGTCGGCTTTCTGCTGCGCCAGGGTCAGCAGGTCAAGGCGCGCCAGATGCTGGGCCAGGTGGTGCCTCTGGAGCAACTGGGTGCCGATGTGCATCTGGTACAGGCCGATGCGAAGGGCGCGAGCGTGCCCATGCTTGATCTGTTCCAGCAGGGCCGTGCGATGGGTACCTTCATGATCTGGCTGTCCTTCTTCTGCTGCCTGCTGATGGTGTATGCGCTGGGCTCCTGGCTGCCCAAGCTGATGGCTGGTGCCGGCTACAGCCTGGGATCGAGCCTGTCATTTCTGCTGATGCTGAACTTCGGCGGGGTGGTCGGTGCGATTGCCGGTGGCTGGCTGGGCGATCGCTTCAGTCTGCCCAAGGTCGTGGTGGCCTTCTTCACACTGGGAACGGTGTCAATCGCACTGCTGGGCCTCAACAGCCCGATGCCCGTGCTGTACCTGCTGATCGCCATCGCGGGCGCCACCACCATCGGCACGCAGATCCTGCTGTACGCCAATACAGCGCAGTTCTATCCGCTGGCCATTCGCTCCACGGGGCTGGGATGGGCTTCGGGCATTGGCCGCACGGGCGCCATCGTTGGTCCGCTGCTGGGTGGCTGGCTGATGGCAGCGGCCCTGCCGCTGAAGCTGAATTTCCTGGTGTTTGCCGTGCCCGGCCTCGTGGCGGCGCTGGCCATCGGCTGCTTCATTCTCTGGTACAGCGGCAAGGCCGAACTGCCCAGCGTCTCAGGAGCTGTAGCCCGCCCCGTTGTCTGATCCGGCGGTACCGCGCAGAGAGGAGTTTGCATGATCGATAAAACAGTACGCACCGTAGCCGATGCCTTACACGGTGTGAAAGACGGCGCCACGGTACTAGTGGGGGGATTTGGCACGGCAGGCATTCCCGTCGAACTGATCGAAGGCTTGATCGAGCAGGGCGCCAAGGACCTGACCCTGGTCAATAACAACGCGGGCAATGGCGACCAGGGTTTGGCGGCCTTGCTCAAGGCTGGGCGGGTGCGCAAGATCATTTGCAGTTTTCCGCGCCAGGCCGATTCCTGGGTGTTCGATGCGCTTTACCGCAGCGGCCGCATCGAACTGGAACTGGTGCCACAGGGCAACTTGGCCGAACGGTTGCGGGCGGCAGGAGCCGGTATTGGCGGCTTCTTCTGTCCCACAGGCTATGGAACCGAGCTGGCCAAGGGCAAGGAAACACGCCAGATCGAAGGCCGCTGGTATGTCTTTGAGCAGCCTATTCATGGCGACGTGGCGCTGGTTCAGGCCGAGCGTGGCGACCGTTGGGGCAACCTGACCTACCGCAAGGCTGCGCGCAACTTTGGCCCTGTCATGGCCACCGCCGCGCGCTTCACCATCGCCAGCGTCTTTGAATTGACGGAGCTGGGCGCGCTGGACCCCGAGGCTATTGTCACCCCCGGCATCCACGTGCAGCGAGTGGTGCAGGTACCGCGCGTGAAGACGGAAGCCGGTGGCTTCAAGGCAAGAGGCTGAAATCCAGCAAGGAGCATGGAATGACAACGAACTACCAGCGCCGAACCAAGGATGAAATGGCAAGGCGGATTGCGCAGGACATCCACGACGGCGCCTATGTAAACCTGGGCATCGGTATGCCCACCCTGGTAGCCAACCATCTGCCCGCCGGGGTGGAAGTGGTGCTGCACAGCGAAAACGGCATTCTGGGCATGGGGGCCGCGCCGCCCGAGGGGCAGGAGGACTATGACCTCATCAATGCCGGCAAGCAGCCAGTGACTCTGCTGCCCGGGGGGGCCTTCTTCCACCATGCCGACAGCTTTGCCATGATGCGTGGTGGCCATCTGGACATTTGCGTGCTGGGCGCATTCCAGGTGTCGGCCACCGGTGATCTGGCCAACTGGAGCACGGGCGAGCCCGGTGCCATTCCCGCTGTTGGCGGCGCCATGGATCTGGCTGTCGGAGCCCGGCAGACCTGGGTGATGATGGACCTGCTCACCAAGAAGGGCGAGAGCAAGCTGGTGAGGCAGTGCAGCTATCCGCTGACGGGCCTTGCCTGCGTCAAGCGCATCTATACCGATCTGGCGACGTTGGCTTGCACGAGCGCAGGCCTGCAATGGATCGACGGGGTGCCCGGTCTCAGCCGCGAGGCATTGGAAGGCATTGTGGGCTTGCCTATCGCCGCCGCAGTAAAGGAGGGCTTCTGATGAGCACCGTATTCGTTTGCGATGCCATCCGCACAACGTCGGGTTGGTATGACCTGCGCGCCATATGCATCGGTGTGGGCCCGAACCTTGCCTTGATCGTTGAACCCGTTTGCGTGGAGAAACCATGAGCCAAGCAGCTTTCCAACTGACCACCCAGCGTGGCGACTTCCGGGTTGCCATCGATGGCGATCCTGCTGCGCCAGCGCTGATTCTGAGCAACTCCCTGGGTACCACCCTGGAGATGTGGGCGCCGCAGGTAGCGGCATTGTCCGGGCGTCACCGGCTGATCCGCTATGACACACGCGGCCATGGAGGCAGTTCGGTCACGCCAGGGCCATACAGTTTTGACGACCTGGGCCAGGACGCGCTGGCGGTTCTCGATGCGCTGCAGGTCGAGCAGGCTGCTTTTTGCGGCATATCGATGGGCGGCCACACGGGGCTGTGGCTGGGCGTGCATGCGGGCCAGCGCTTTGATGCCATCGCTGTCTGCAATAGCGCCGCAAAGATAGGTAACGAACAGGCTTGGCGCGAACGCGCCGCCATGGTGCGCATCGGCGGTGCCGCGGGTATGCAAGAGCTCGCCAATTCCGCACCGGGTCGCTGGTTTACCGAAGGCTTCGTGAGTGCCAACCCTGAAGTTGTGCGACGCGCGCAGCACGGTATTGCACGCATCGACCCCGAAGGCTATGCCGCCTGCTGCGAGGCGTTGGCAACCTCGGATCTGCGTGCCAGCCTCGGGAAGATTCTCACACCCACGCTGTTGCTGGCAGGCGAAAACGACCCGGTTACCACCGTGGCTGACGCGCAAGCCATGCAAGCCGGAATTTCCGGCGCGCAACTCGCCACGGTGCCCGCATCACATCTCTCGAATCTGGAGGTCCCCCAGGCCTTCAACCAAGCCGTGCTGGACTTTCTCGCCAGCACCTGATCACTCAAAGGAAAACCCATGCTGTATCTGGTTCACATGATCGTCGACATTCCTGCCACCCTGCCGTCCGAAGAGGCTGCGCGCATCAAGGCCGAGGAGAAGGCCTATTCGCAAGCGCTGCAGCACTCGGGCAAATGGCCGCATCTGTGGCGCGTGGTGGGCGAGTACGCCAACTACAGCGTGTTCGACGTAGCAAGCAACGACGAACTGCACGACACACTGAGCCAGCTGCCGCTGTTCCCGTTCATGAAAATCACGGTGACGCCGCTGGCCAAGCACCCTTCTTCCATCCGGTAGACCGAATGCGGAGGATCGCCATGAACCTGAACCGACGAATGCTTTCGCTGTTTGCTGCAGCTCTTGTTTTGCCCGGCGTGGCTATCGCCCAGACCGAAGCGAACTGGCCCAGCAGGCCCATCAAGTGGGTGGTGCCCTTTCCACCTGGTGGCGCGATGGATGCCATTGCCCGCACCCTGGGTGACCAGGCCGCGCGGGAGCTGGGCCAGCCGTTCGTGATCGAGAACAGGCCCGGTGCCGGCGGCAACATCGGTGCAGACTATGTAGCCAAGCAGCCGGGCGATGGCTACACCATCATGATCACGTCCATAGGCATGGCGACCAACCCGGCGCTATACACCAAGCTGAGCTATGACCCGGTGAAGGATTTCGCCCCCATCAGCCTGCTGGCCGTGGTGCCCAATGTGCTGGTGGTAAATGCGGCCAAGAGCGCCGACAAGTCCGTCAAGGACGTGCTGGCCCATGCCCGGCGCGAGCCTGGCAAGCTCACCTATGCCTCTGCCGGCAACGGCACCTCGATCCACCTGGCAGGAGAAATGTTTGCGGCGCTGGCCGGTGTGCAATTGCTGCACGTCCCCTACAAGGGCAGCGGCCCGGCGGTCACTGACATGCTCGGTGGCCAGGTCGATCTGATGTTTGACAGCATCACTTCGGCGCGGCCGCATATCCAGTCAGGCAAGCTGCGCGCCCTGGGCGTGACCACGGCCAGGCGCTCATCCGCGCTGCCCGACGTGCCCACCATCGCCGAGGCGGGCGTGCCCGGTTATGAGGTGTCGCCCTGGTTTGCGGTGTTTGCGCCTGCGGGCACGCCCGCCACCGTGTTGGCCAGGCTCAATCAGGTGCTCAACAGTGCGATGAAGCAGCCGGACACCCTGAAGAAGCTCGCTGGAGTGGGTGCAGAGCCTATCGGCTCCACGCCGCAGGAGCTAGCCTCGCACCTGAATCAGGAGCTGGACCGCTGGAGCCGGCTTGTCAAGGAACGCAACATCCGTCTGGATTGAGCGGGAGACTGGACAATGAACTCCGCTGCCGAACACGCGATTCCGTCATTGATCGATAACGAACGGCTGGGCGCCTTCCAATGGCGGGTGCTTGCACTGTGCTTTGTCATTGCGCTGTTCGATGGTTTCGATACGCAGGCCATTGCCTTCACTGGGCCGGCTATTCTGGCTGCCTTCCATTTGCCTGCAGGTTCGCTGGCCCCCATCCTCACGGCCGGCATCATCGGCATGACCATCGGTGCCATGACGCTGGGTATGGTGGGGGACCGCATCGGGCGTCGCCCGACCATCATGCTGAGCCTGGTGATCTTTGGCTGCGCAACGCTTGCCACGGCCTGGTCCACCGACACCAGCCATATCCTGGTGCTGCGCTTCATCGCGGGGCTGGGCATGGGAGGCTGCACGCCCGTGCTGCTGGCGCTGGCGGCCGAGTATGGGCCGGCCCGCCACCGTGGTGCCATCATGACCGGCGTGTTGCTGGGCCTGCCTGCCGGTGCGATGCTGGGCGGGCTGCTTGCTGCGCGCATGCTGCCGCTGATTGGCTGGGAGGGCATCTTCATCGTTGGGGGAGCGGTGCCTCTGGCGATGCTGGTAGTCATCGCACTGATGCTGCCGGAGTCGCTGTATTTCCGCGCCGCGCAAGGGGATGCCGACGGGCAGCGCTATATCGCCAAAGTGCTGTCAAAGATTCTCAGCCGCCCGTTGCCTGCGGGCGCGCATTTCACGGTGCCCGAATCTGCAGTGGAGAGGGCCAGCGTGCGTGCGCTGTTCACCGACGGCAATGCCGGGAAAACCGTCGCGATCTGGGCCATCTACCTGCTCAACTGGGTGGCCTGGTTCATGCTGCTGTCGTGGCTGCCAACGGTGCTCAAGGCGGCGGGTCTGCCTGCGGCAGATGCACCAATGGGGACGGTGATTGTCAATGCGGTGTTCATCATCTGCGCCATACCGCTGTCATTTCTGTTGCCACGCGTTGACACGCGTCGCTTGCTGATCCTGATGTTCGCCGTTGGCATTGCGGTGGCGTTGGGCCTGAGTGTCGCGGGGCAGAACTGGGCGCTGGTGTTTGTGCTTGCTGGGGCCGCAGGCTTTGGCATTGGGGGCCAGCAGATTGCGCTGAACTATCTGATCGTGGGCTCCTACCCCACGGCATTGCGTGCCACGGCAACGGGCTGGTCCATCGGTATGGGCCGTGCTGGCGCCATTATGGGGTCTGCGATAGGCGGCGGCTTTCTGGCCTGGGGCGGTCCGTCAGGATTTTTTCTGGCGTTGGCGGTACCTTTGGTGTGGGCAGGCATAGCGGTTCTGAGCCTGAGGCTGCACTCTGCCACTGCCGAGTCAGCGCCGCTGGCTGCACATTGATGTTGGGAAGCCAAGCGCCGGACATGGGGGGAGGTGTGGATTCATGAACTTCAAGGACTGGTCCCTCAGCGCCTGGGTGGCGGGATTTCTGGCAGTACTGATTTCGTACTGTGGGCCACTGGTGATCTTCATTCAGGCCGCGCAGGCCGGCCATATGCCGCCGCAGGCGCTGAGCTCGTGGATCTGGGCCATCTCGATGGGAGCAGGTCTCAGTGGCCTGCTGTTGAGCTGGTGGCTGCGCATACCCGTCATCACGGCGTGGTCCGCGCCCGGTACAGCGTTGCTGCTGAGCCTGTTTCCGCATATCTCCATGCCAGAGGTCGTGGGAGCCTATCTGAGCGCGGCGGCGCTGGTTGTCGTGATCGGCCTGAGCGGGTACTTTGAGAAAATCGTCCAGCTCATTCCCAAGGGCATTGCAGCGGGCATGATGGCCGGCATTCTTTTCCAATTCGGGGTGCAGGCTTTCCGTGCCAGCATGGATTTGCCCGCCGTGGTATTAGTCATGTTGGTTGCGTATCTGGCCGGGCGGCGATTCTGGCCGCGCTATACCGTGGTGCTGGTGGCGGTGCTCGGTCTTGCGGTCGCGGGCATCACAGGCAAGACCAATCTGCAGGCCCTGGAGCTGGTACTGGCCGAGCCGGTATTCGTCGCACCCGTGTTCAATCTCGGCACCTTTCTGAGCTTTACCGTGCCTTTGCTGCTGGTGAGCCTGACGGGACAGTACCTCCCGGGGATGGCCGTGCTGCGCCTGGCCGGCTACCACGTCCCGTCACGGGCAGCGGTCACAGGTACGGGGCTGGCATCGCTGCTGGTGGCGTGCTTTGGCGGCATCAGCATCGTGCTGGCATCAATCACTGCTGCGCTGTGCACGGGAAAGGATGCACACCCCGACTCGGACAAGCGCTATGTCGCTGGCATGGCCAATGGTGTTTTCTATCTCCTGGGCGCCACATTCGCAGGCACCATCGTGCTGGTGTTCAGCGCCTTTCCTCCTGCGCTGATCGCCGCGCTGGCGGGCCTGGCGCTGATCGGTGCGATTGCCTCCAACATCGGCTTGCTGGCGCAGGAGTCCGTCATCGAGCCAGCGGTCATCACCTTCCTGGCCACGGCATCGGGGATGACGCTGTTCGGATTGGGCGCAGCCTTCTGGGGCGTGGTGTTCGGCATGGCGTCGCATGGCCTGTTGCATCTGCGTCGCTCGGCTGCCTAGGAGCCTGGGAAAAGGAGTTGCTCGATGACCATTCATGGCGCCTGAACCAGGAACAACAAAGTGGTCACAAGCATCGATGCATATCGGCACGCATCGGCCCGATGAGCCATGTCAGTGCGTATTTTTCCTTTGCAATGGCTTCAGGTTTGTCTGGCTTTCTTTGCCAGTTCGTCAAACTCTTTGCGCAGTTCATCCAGTTCCGTTTCATCCAGTTCTTCGAGGGAAAGCATGCGATTGCGTGCGGGCTCGATTGCTCGGATGAGTTCATCCAGCTTGATCTGGATGGCTTCCGTGTCGCTGTTCTGCGTGGATTGGATCAGGAACACCATCAGGAATGTGATGATGGTGGTGCCGGTGTTGATGACCAACTGCCATGTATCGTTGAAACGAAAGATCGGCCCTGACAGGGCCCAGAGCACGATGACTGCACATGCGATGGCAAAACTGGCTGGTCGCCCGCTCAGTCTGGCGACTCTTCTGGCAAGCTGGCTGAATACGGAATGTCTTTGCATGGTCAAGCCTTTCGAAGCGCACTGCGCCGTATGCGTTCCTGGTGGCCCGAATCGCATGGGGAGGGCAGGGGCGCGGGGAGAATGACGATCTGGAAAATCAGGGGACGGCCTCCGCATTCATTCGTGCTTTGCTGCTTCGGCGTTGCGTTTTCTCGTGGCAGCTGCTTTTTTTGCGGAAGCTGAGCGCTCCTCTGCGGTGCGGCTCGCGGATGCCTTGCCTCCCAGACGCCCGCCTTTGCGTGACGCGGAGTGATCCACGGAATGTCCGCGGCCCGAACCGGATTTCTTGCCGCCTCCCGTCTCCTTGTTCACAGTGGCCCAAGCCCGCCGTTCGGCCTCCTTTTTGCTGACACCACGGCTTTCGTAGCTCTCCTCGATATGCTCGGCCTGGCGCTTTTGCTTGTCGGTATAGGAAGATTTGTCACCTCTTGGCACGATAGACTCCTTGGGGGAAATGGTCTGCTGGGATCGCAACGCAACTCCCTGAAAATGGGCTGCCCCGGTGTGCGCCGTAGGACCAAGGGCTCTGGTCACCTTCATCCATGAATGGCCGAAGGACGGCAGTCAGGCAGCCGTGTTGTCGGTAAGAAAAGCCGCGCAGGCCTGCCTCTGCAGCTGCTGCTACGCATGAGGTTCTGCATTCCTTCACCCGGTTTGGCGGTCTTGCATCGGTGGGTTGTTCACTTCCACACATGCTGGCGCGGCGCATGATGAAAGCCCTGGATTGCCTGAATGCAGAACATGTTGCGTGTCGTACAGCATGTGGCGATGCTCAGCGGTACGTTACTGAGCGAATCGGGTCTTGGCATCGTTCACGCAGGCATCTTTCGAGGCTGCGGGCAGCGTATCGCAACGCTCTTTGGCAGCTTTGTACTCCGCGTCACGGGTGGCCTGGGCTGCATCCTTGCGAGCCTCGGAGACATTGGCTGCCTTGTCTTGAGGAGTCATGTTCGACGGCGCTTCCTGCGTACGCTTGACCTTGGCATCCTCCCTGGCCTTCACGTGTGTGGCCTGCGCATCCTTCTTGCACACATCCTTGGCATTGCCGCTTTGGTCATCACAGCGCTCCTTGGCGATTTCATAGGCTGCGTCCGCGCGGGCAAGACGTGCCTTGTAGTGCGTGGAGTCACTGGGCTTTTCCTTGGCGTCGAGGTCTGCCTTGGCGATGTTCTCGTTGCCCTTCGCTTCTTTCTCGCAGATGTCCTTGGCGTTACCGCTCAGGGTTTTGCATTGGGCCATTGCAGATTTGTAAGCCGCTTCAATGCTCTTTTTCTCTGTCTTCACTTCGTCGCTGGTCAATGCAAATGCAGAGGCAGCATACAGCGAAATGGCAAGCGCACTGGTGATTTTCAAATAACTATTCATTGCATATCTCCTGATGATGAATTTCCATGATAGGGCCATCAATATGTGCTGAATGCCATCCAAGGAGAATATGAACCGTAGGTGTGATCCTATGCCATTTACATCATGTTGATATTTTGAGAAGAGAGGTGAATAAACCCTACGTGTATACGCTGTTTGCAGCGATATGGTGATGTTTTTATAGACAAGGAAATGACCATGTCCAATCCCATCGATAAATTCAATGAAAAGGCTGAAGCTGCTGTAAAAAGACAATCTGAAATCCAGAAGCAACAGCGGCTCAATGACAATCTTGCAAAGGCCTCAGAAGAAAATATGGATGAAAAGGCTGCGCCAGGGCCCGGGCATGCCGAGCCTGAGCCTCCGATGCCGGAGCAAACGCTGAAAAAGCCTGGCTTGCAAAAGGATATGGTATTGCAGCCAGAAAGCCTTGCTCAAGATTATGTTGGCAGTGCCAAACTCGAAGGCAAGGTTGCCATCATCACTGGTGGAGATTCTGGGATTGGCCGTGCGGTAGCCATTCTGTTTGCCCGTGAAGGAGCAAATATAGCGATTGGGTATCTCAACGAACACCACGATGCGGCAGAGACCTGCCGTCTGGTGGAGGCGGAGGGGGCGCAGTGCCTTGCCGTCTCTGGCGACGTGCAAGATCCGGCATTGTGTGAAGATCTGGTGGCCAGGGCGCTGGAGGAGTTCGGGTCGGTTAACGTGCTGGTGAACAATGCTGCCTTTCAGGAGCATGCGGCGGATATCGAAGACATCACCGAAGAGCGTCTTGAGGAGACATTCAAGACCAACATCTTTGGCTATTTCCATATGACCAAGGCGGTACTGCCGTATTTGAGTGAGGGGGATTGCATCATCAATACCGGCTCGGTCACGGGTTTGCGCGGCAGTCGCAACTTGATTGATTACTCCGCCACCAAGGGCGCCATCCATGCATTCACCAAGGCGCTTGCGAGCAATCTGGCGGCGCGGGGAATTCGCGTCAACGCGGTTGCGCCGGGCCCGGTCTGGACTCCGCTCAATCCTGCCGACAAGGCGGCCAAGGATGTTCGCAAGTTTGGCGAGGATACCGACATGCGCCGTCCCGCGCAGCCCGAGGAGATATCTCCGGCCTATGTATTCCTGGCAGCGCCAGTATGCTCCAGCTACATCACAGGTATTGTTTTACCGATTACAGGAGCCGTTGGGGAGGCATGAATTTTATGAAAAAGAAAGGACTCATTTTTTGAGTCCTTTTTTATAATGCGTCATTTCAAATATAGAAATACTGTCTTTGAAACATCAGGTGCTGGAATGTATTTACCAGTAATATTTATTGCTGGTTTCCCAGGCTTTTACCTGCTCTTCCGCCTTGTCTCTGGCAATACCCTCCCGCTCCTGAATCCTTCCTACCAGTTGTTCGCGCTGACCGTTGATGACATCCAAATCATCGTCGGTCAGTTTTCCCCATTGTTCTTTGACCTTTCCCTTGAATTGTTTCCAATTGCCCTTGATGGTGTCTTCATTCATGGTGTGAACTCCTGTGATTTATAAAAAATGGTGAAATATTCTGAGAATAAAATCTCAAATGATTCACTGCTGATGGAGTATTCATGTTAGAGCAAGATAAATCCCGTGGCTGTAGGTTTTCGTGAAGCATTGCCATGCGAGTTTCCCTACGCATCACGCACTGAGAGCCGCTAATGCAACTGAGCCAATCGTCGACTTTCGATTCAGCCGCGGTCTGCTCTTGGCCGACACCCGGGGTTGATTGCAGCTGCAATTGCAGGCGTCAGAAGTGCTGCTGGGGTCCGCATTGAATGCCGCGATGTGGGGGAGCAGCCCCCAAAGTGGGCATTGGCAATGAGCGGGGGGACTGGGGCGCAATGGCACCGCATCCAGCGGTTCTGGGGCATGGTGATTTGGCGTACTGACAGAAGGCCGACATTCGAATTTGCCTGCCGGTATCGCCGATCCCGTGGCGCGCCCTAGAACAATTCCTGCTGGGAAGATGTCAGCGTGTTGAAGTCTTCTCCGAGGGGAAGAAGAATCGAGTCGGCAATGGGCTGAAGCTGTTTCGTCAGGTAGTGCTCGTAGTCAATGGCAGATTGGCGACTCTCCAGCGGCTCTGGACCATTTTTGGTGATGACGTAGCGAATCCAGCCTCCGCTCTGGTACTGCAAGGGGCGCTCCATGCGCGCGTTGTACGCATCCGCAATGCGGGCGGCCCGCACCTGGGGTGGCACGTTCGCCACGTAGGCATCCAGGCGGTGCCGCAGGCGCTTGCGGTAGATGAGCTGGTCATCCATCTTGCCCGCCAGCGTGGATTGCGCATACTCGATCACGAATGATCGGTAAGGTACGCCTTGAAAGACGCGCGAGAGCAGGCCTTCCTGAAACTGCCGTGCAAGAGGCGTCCAGTCGCTGCGCGCCATCTCCAGGCCTCGGTAGACCATTGCCTCGTTGCCAGCCGCGTCGACGCTCAGGCCTGCGTAGCGCTTTTTGCTGCCGATGTCCGAGCCACGGATGGTGGGCATGAAGAATTTCTTGTAATGCGTGTCGAACTCGATTTCAAGAAAACTCTCGAGGTCCTGCTCCTGCCGCAAGCTCTGCGCCCACCACGCATTGATGTCCTGGGCCAATTCGGCTGCGACCACATGCGCCTCTTCATTGGAGTGGGCGCGCCCCAGCCAGATGAAGATGGAATCCGTGTCTCCGTAGATGACTTCGTACCCGCGCTTTTCTACCAGGTCACGGGTGGCCTTGACCATCTCGTGGCCGCGCAGGGTGATCGAGGAGATCAGGTCCGGGTTGAAGAACCGGCACTCCGATGCACCCAGCACCCCGGCGAAAGAATTCATCACCAGCTTGATGGCCTGGGACAGGGGCTCGTTCCTGGCGCGCTTGGCTTCGTCACGGGCACGCCACAGCGTGGTCACGATTTCCGGCAGGCAGTGCTTCTCTCGCGAAAAGCGCGTGCCCTTGGGGCCTTTGATGAGCCGTTCGGGGTTGCCGGCATGCTGGCCCTCGGCCAATCCGACAGGGTCCACAAGATAGGTTCGAATGATCGAAGGGTAGAGGCTCTTGTAGTCCAGAACCACGACGGAGTCGTAGAAGCCGGGCCTGGAATCCAGTACATAGCCTCCGGGGGAAGACTTCCCCTGGATGTCGCCCACGCTGGGCGCCACATATCCCAGGCGGTGCATGCGGGGCAGATAGTGGTGGCTGAACGCGGCGATGGAGCCACCAAAGTGGTCGAGCTGCAGGCCCGTCGTGTGGGCGCGCTCCATGGCAAACTGCAGCAGCTTTGTCTTTTCGAAGATGCGCAGGACCAGCTCGCAGTCCCGGATGTTGTAGATGGCGAGCGCGGGTTTGTCGTCCTGGTAGCGCCGCTCGATCTCCGCCATCTTGTCGTACTCGTCGCCGATGTCCTTGCCCTCGCCCAGAAGTTCACGTGACACGTTCTCAAGGCTGAAAGAGGAAAAGCTCCAGATGGCAGCCCGGAGCGCTTCGATGCCATCGATCACCGCCCGGCCGGGCATGGGCGCGAAAAGATAGCCTTGCTTGCCAGGATGGGTGCGCCAGGCAATAGGCCTGCGCTCGCGGCCCAGCAGAAGGGGTGTCGCACAGTCGTCTGCGGTCTTCTGCAGCACATGCAGGTCGAACTGGATGACGTTCCATCCAATGATCACGTCCGGGTCATTGCGTTCGAACCACGTGTTGAGCGCTTCGATCATCGCTTTGCGCGTTGCGCAGTAGACCAGCGCAAAGCCTGGCGGCTGCTTGGGCTCGAAAGGCGCCTCGCCCAGCATGAACACCACGCGCTCTGCCATTCCGTCCAGTGCAATGGAGTAGAGGTCCTGGTGCTGGCTTGTCTCGATATCCAGTGACACCACCTTCAGTGCAGGCCGGAAATCGGGCGCGGGCTGCAGCCTGCAGTCCACCAGTGCCGAGTTCTCGAGCTGCCCACCTTCCAGCTGGACGCCTGCAGTGATGAACCGCTCCATCAAATAGCGCTCGTGTGGGCGAACGTCGGCTTCGAGAAGGGAGATGCCCACCTGCTGGAGGGCGCGTGCAAGCCGTCCCAACTGGCGAAAATGCTTTGCATAGATCCCCAGCACGGGCTCTTGGTGAAAACTCTTCAGATCCAGCGCCCGCAACTCCACATCGGGCATGGCCAGCAGCTGTGTCTGCACCGCCCCCTGGTGCCGGGCCTCGACGAAAGCCACTGAGGTCTGGGCCTTCAAGAGCACCTTCAAGGGGCCGGAATCGGTCGCCAGCCAGTACTCGATCTCGGTACCCGCAGGCGTATCTCGCCAATTGCGGGTCAGGATGAATCCTTGGCGTTTGGGGGATGGCACGGCAGATGACGCAAAGCAATGGTTGGACAGATATGGTCGCAATTGTCCGCCATGGAGAGCGCCTGAACGCTCGGACTGACCGAAAGAGTGACGCACTTGTGCAAAACCAGGAAAGAAGCCATCCGAAGATGGTTTCATAGGCATCACATTTCACTCAGGCCTACTGTTTGCGGCCTCGCGCCATGCCCACCATTGCAAGCAGGAGCGACAGCGAAGCCACGCCCAGGCACTCAAGGATGGCACCGGTGTTGGCAGGTTGGGATTGAGGACTGCCTGCATCGTTTCAGAATAGACGCAGGGGCCAGTGATGACGAGATCCACTGTGGAAGACGAGCCAGGACTCTGGACAGTTCCGTTGTAGGTTGGAGAACCGTTCGCAGGCAAGGTGTCCGGCTTGTGGAGTGGTGGCGTTGACGGTGGGGCGCCCTCAACAAGAAGCCCTTCGGCTGCCAAGCCGAGTTGTATTGCTGCATGTTCAAGCAGAAGAGCCTATTGCCCAGGTACTGGTGGCAACGGGTATCGCCTGAGAGGCCTTGAATCGACGATAGGGGCAGGGGCCAGTACAAAAAGCTTGATCAGCGATCCAAGAACAGGCATGGCTTCCGGGTGCTTTGCTTTCATTGTGATAGCGCACTCGTGGTGGCTCGTCTCTTGCCAGCGTCCATTGACTCTGATGTGCCATCGCCAGTAACGCGTGATGGGCATGTGCTTCTCCTCATGTAACTGTATATTTATACAGTATATGAAGGAGGTTGCGCAACCTGGCAATCGTAGATTGGCGATGAAGACGAGGCGCCAGGCCGCGTCAGGCAGGGCCACGCCAGGTCGCACCGCGCCATGCCATGCCAGGCACTACCAAGGTTGGATCTGCAACGTCCCTTGATCAGGAGGTTTCACAGGGTTCAAGCCGACAAAGTAAACCTCCGCGTACGCATGACGACCTTCTATGCGCAAGAAATAGACAGGGTTCGTCTACCTGGCTATGGGCAGTCGGCGGTCATCTGACGGATGATTGCATGCAAGGCGTCGATGAAATGCTGGGCTGCGGCCGAGCATGGCTGCCGCGCCGATGTGATGGCCCAGATGTCCGTGTGGACGGCGCTGGTCAGTGGGAGGGTTACACAGTCGTGGGTTGACATCTGCGAGACGCAGGAGGCGTCCACAATTGCTGCGCCCAGGCCCATCTGAACGCAGCTGAGGGCGATGGCTGGCGAGCGAACCTGAATGCTTGCCGAGGTGTCATCCATTGCCAGGTCCTGGACACAAAGGCGTCCCAGTGGCGTGTCTGGTGGGTAGCCGATCCAGGCGGTATCGCAAAGCTGCAGGGGATCAATGGCTGTCTGGCTGGCCAGCGGATGCCCGATGGGGAGCACGCACAGCAGATGCTGCCTGCCAAGAAGGCGGGATTTCAACCCGGGGTGGCTGGATTCCACCAAGGAGATGCCGACGTCGGCCTGTCCCGATAGCAGGTAGTCGGGCAATTCGTCATAGGTGGCGGTGCGGAAATCGATGCGCAGGTGCGGGCTGTACCGCATCAATTGCTTCAGGGCCTGCGGAATCAACGTATTGGCGAACGTGGCGCTGCAGGCCAGGTGCAAGGTGTCCATTCCTCCTTGTCCGATGCGCTGCGCCAAGGTGTTGAGCCGGTCGAGGCCTCGGTATACGTCGCGCGCCTCTTCGTGCAGGCGCAGCGCTTCAGGCGTGGGCTGCAGCCTGCGGCCCAGGCGTTCAAACAGGGGGTAACCGAGCCGGGATTCACAGTGTGCCAGAGCGCGGCTCAGCGCCGGTTGAGACACATGCAGCGCCAGGGCTGCACCGCTGATGGTGCCGGTTGTCATGATGGCGTGGAATACCTCCAGTTGCCGCATGTTCAGTGTGCGGGGGCGGGATGGCTGTGCGGTGGTTTCCGGTGGAATGTCTCGCATCTTGGTGTTTACCCCTGGTGTAGATAACTTTGTTTGTGAATGCACGAACATTTTTCAATTTGGGAGAGCGGGTGTCGTCCCTTACGCTGCAAGCAATATTCAGACCCATGAAGGATTGCCAGCCATGAATCGTCGCCACCTGTCCCGTCTCGCATTATTGTTGCCTGTCGTGCTGCTCGCTGGCGCGGCGGCCGCCCAGGGCACTGCCGGCCAGCCCATCACCTTCGTGGTGCCATCTGCCGCAGGCGGATCGCCCGACGTGCTGAGCCGCATTGTGACCAACCAGTGGGCCCAGAACATCCATCGCACCGTGGTGGTGGAGAACAAGCCCGGTGCTGCAGGCAATATTGGCATTGTGCAGGTGGTCAGGGGGAATGACCTCACCGTCGGTTACGGCAACATCAATACCTTGGCCGTCAATCGCTCCTTGTTCTCCACCTTGCCCTATGACGTGGACAAGGATCTGGTGCCGGTCTCGCACCTGTTCAATCTGTACAACGTGCTGATCGTGCCTGCAGGCTCGAGCGTCCACTCCGTCAAGGATCTGATGGCCGAGGCGCGCAGGAGCCCTGGCAAGCTTTCCTACGGGGCGTCTGGTGTGGGTACCACTGGGCACATGAGCGGTGAGCTGCTCAACCATCTTGAAAAGCTCGACACCCTGTTCGTTCCCTACCAGGGAGGCCCCGCTGCGCTGCAGGACCTGATGGGTGGGCGGTTGAACTATATGTTCGTCAACAGCTCCGAGGCAGTGCCGCTCATCAAGGCTGGCAAGGTGCGGGCACTGGCCGTCACCCGGCTGGGCAAACGCATTGAACAGCTGCCTGAGGTACCCACAATGGATGAGGCAGGGGTCAAAGGGTATGAAATCGTCTCGTGGGGAGGGGTGGTGGGCAATCGCAAGATGACGCCCGAGCAGGCCAAGGTGTTGGCTGCCGACTTGGACAAGGTGCTGAAGGCTCCCAATGTACGGGAAAGCCTGAACGGCCTCGGAGCCCAGCCCGTGGGCGGGACACCGGATGATTTCAGGCAATTGATTGCACGAGAAACCAAAAAATGGGCTGAGATCATCCAGTCCAGCAAGATCGAAAAGCTCAACTGATCAGTACCGGAAAGCGAAGGCGACAGTGCTGATATTCAAGAATGCCCTGGTAGTGGATGGCTCCGGTCAAAGCGCTTTTGCTGGCGACGTGGCTCTGGACGGTGAGCGGATTGTGGCGGTGGGAGTCGTGCCTGTGCAACCAGACGACACGGTGGTCGACCTGCAAGGCAAGGTCATTGCGCCGGGGTTCATCGATTCCCACACCCATGACGACGGCTATCTGCTGGCGCACCGCGACATGACACCTAAGGTCTCGCAGGGCATTACCAGCGTGGTCACCGGCAATTGCGGCATCAGTCTGGCGCCCCTGGTGCACCCGAACGTACCGCAGCCGCTGGATCTGCTCGGCCCGCCAGAGCTATTCCGTTTCGAGCGCTTTGGAGACTGGCTGCAGGCGCTCAAAGCGCAACCCGCCGCAGTCAATGTGATTGCTCTGGTAGGCCATACGACTTTGCGCGTCGGCGTCATGGCCGATCATCAGCGGGAGGCCACGCACGCAGAGCGTGCGCAGATGCGCGCTTTGCTGACGGAAGCCCTGGACGAGGGGGCATTCGGCATCTCCACAGGGACGTTCTACCCACCTGCGCGCCATGCTTCCACCCAGGAGTTGCTGGATGTCTGTCAGCCGCTGAAAGGGCGGGGGGCTGTATATGCGACGCATCTGCGCGACGAGGCGGACGACATTGTTCCTGCCATGCAGGAAGCGTTGACCGTGGGGCGCGAGGCAGATTGCAGGGTGGTCTTTTCCCACCACAAGCTGGCTGGAGAGCGCAACCATGGCCGTTCGGCAGAAACGCTGGCAATGATCCAGCAAGCCAGTGCCACGCAGCCGGTCTGTGTGGATTGCCATCCCTATCCAGCCACCTCCACCATGTTGCGACTGGATCGCGTGCGCCTGGCCAGTCGCACGATGATCACCTGGTCCACGGCGTGCCCGGAGGCCAAGGGACGGGATTTTTCCGACCTGCAGCGGCAGTGGGGCCTGGACGACGAAGAAACACTGGCGCGTCTGTCACCCGCTGGAGCCATCTACTTTTTGATGGACCAGGGCGATGTGGATCGCATCTTCCAGTTTCCGCTCACCATGGTGGGGTCCGATGGCCTGCCGTTCGATCCGCATCCACATCCGCGCCAGTGGGGAACCTTTACGCGGGTGCTGCGGCGCATGGTGCGTGAGTGCGGGCTTCTGTCGCTGGAGGAGGCCATCCACCGGATGACGGGCCTGGCCTGCGAGCAATACGGCCTGGATCGCCGTGGGCGGTTGGAGCCTGGCTGGTTTGCCGATCTGGTGGTGTTCGATCCGCAACGGGTGTCCGACCGCGCAACCTTCGAGCAGCCCATGCAGGTGAGCCAGGGCGTGGAGCAGGTCTGGGTCAATGGTCGCCAGGTATGGAATGGGCACCAGGCCACTGGTGCGCTGCCCGGTCAGGTTCTGCGCCGGCGGGAACCAAAGCTTCAATGAAAAGGAATGAATGATATGTCGAACAGAAAGCTGGGCCTGGCGGTCGCACAGATGGGGCCTGTACACCTGACAGACAGCCGCAGCGCAGTAGTTCTGCGGCTGGTGGCCATGTTGCGGGAAGCCAAGGCGCGCGGTGCAGAGATGGTGGTGTTTCCCGAACTGGCGCTCACGACTTTCTTCCCGCGCTACTGGATGGACGAATCCGAGGCGCAGGCGCGGTTCTTCGAAGCGCAGATGCCCAACGCCGAAGTGCAGCCGCTGTTTGATGAGGCGCGCAAGCTGGGCGTGGGCTTTTACCTGGGTTATGCCGAACTAGCGGAGGATGGTCGGCCTTACAACACCTGTATCCTGGTCAATCGCAATGGCGAGATCGCAGGCAGGTACCGCAAGATCCACCTGCCGGGCCACGCCGACCTCAAGAGCGATGTCCCTTTTCAGCACCTCGAGAAGAAGTACTTCGATGTGGGCAATCTGGGTTTCAGGGTGTTTGAATCGGAGGCCGTGAAGTATGGCATGTGCCTGTGCAACGACCGTCGCTGGCCTGAAACCTACCGGGTCCTTGCGCTGCAGAGTGCCGAGGTGGTCATGCTGGGCTATAACACGCCCTCGCTCAACATTCACTGGAACGAGCCGGTGCACCTGCGCACCTCTACCCACCTGATCTCGCTGCAGGCCAATGCCTACCAGAACGGGGTCTGGGTGGCTGCAGCAGGCAAATGCGGTTCCGAAGACGGGCACCACATGATCGGCAGTTCCGTCATCGTGGCACCGACAGGAGAGATTGTGGCCTGCACGCTGACGGAAGAGGACGAAGTGATCTGTGTCAGCGCCGATCTCTCGCTGGGCGAGCATTTCCGCCAGCACGTCTTCAATTTTGCCAAACATCGCCGGCCGGAGCACTACCGCCTGATCGTGGATCGGGTGGGGGCAGGAGAGCCGCTGCCCTGAGCGCTTGAAACCTCAACCTCGATACCTTGTGCTGCGCTGGTTTGAAGGTGGGGCGGCTGGCTAGTCTGTGTTGAAGCATCCAGAGACTGTTTCACTCAAGCCGTCCGATGGCGCAGCGCATCAACCTGCATGGCACACCACCAGGAAAGCACATATCTGTCCCCATTTTTCAACAGCCCCACGGAAGCTCTTCATCATGAATCTCAAGAAATTCGCAGCCTGCGTGCTGAGCGCCACTGCACTCGCTGTGAGTGCAGCGCCAGCTTTGGCACAAACCCCTGGCAAAGCCAATGTTGCCATTCTGGCCACGGGTGGCACCATCGCCAGCCGCGGTGCTGACAGCCTGGCGCTGACCGATTATGGGCCGGGTGCAGGCATGAAACAGGTGGGAATTCAGGCGCTGGTGGCTGCAGTTCCGGAGATCGAGAAGTTCGCCAATATCTCTGGTGAACAACTCTTCAACGTGGGCAGCTCCAAGATCAGCATTGCCAACTGGCTGGCGCTGGCCAGACGCACGAATGAACTCCTGGCGACCAAGGATGTGGACGGCGTGGTGATCACCCACGGCACCGACACCTTGGAGGAGACAGCGTATTTCCTGAATCTGGTGGTCAAGACCAGCAAGCCGGTGGTTCTGGTCGGCTCCATGCGTCCCAGCACCGGCATCAGTGCTGACGGACCATTGAATCTGGTCAATGCCGTGGCGCTGGCTGCAAGCCCTGCGGCCAAGGACAAGGGCGTTCTGGTGAGCATGAACGACACGATCAGCAGCGCCTTCGGGGTAATGAAGACCAATACCACCAATGCGGCCACGTTCAAGAGCCCGGATGGGGGAGAACTGGGCTACATGCAGAACTCCGAGCCTTTCTTCATCTCCAGCCCGCTCAAGCGGCATACCTCCCACAGCGAGTTCGACGTCAGCCAGCTCGAGAGCTTGCCGCGCGTCGATATCAACTACACGACCCTGGGTTCGGACGGCACTTTGGTCGATGCGGCAGTGGCGGCCGGTGCACGTGGCATCGTCAATGCAGGAACAGGGCACGCCAATATGCCGGTCGCCACGATGAACAGCTTGGTAGCAGCCCAGAAAAAAGGCGTTGCAGTCGTTACCGGCTCGCGTGTGACGACCGGCATCGTGACGCCAACCGGAGAGTTCAGGAAAGCGGGCTTTGTCGCTTCGATGATGCACTCGCCGCAAAAGGCCCGCATTCTCCTGATGCTGGCCCTCACCCGGACGAGCGATCCCAAGGAGCTGCAGCGAATCTTTGACGAATATTAAGGTGCACTTGCATTGCGCGCGCTGAGAACGGGCGCTCCTGCCCGAAGTCGACGAATATTTACATTGCCGCCATTCGGGTACTGTGGGTAACCGCCTTGCGGGCGGCTACACTCGCTGCGTTACTTGTACGGATTGCTTGTGAAGCCCTTTAATCTCGCCCGCTCCCTGCTGGTGGCCGCTTCGGCAGCGGCAGCGCTGGCCGCCCAGGCGGCAAACCCCATTCTGGTGCTCAATTCGCTGGATGCCAATATCAGCGTCGTTGATCCTGCGACCTGGAAAGAGGTCAAGCGCATTCCTACAGGCAAGGAGCCGCACCACCTGTACCTCACCCCCGACAGCAAATCCGTCATCGTGGCGAATGCCACGGGTGACTCGCTGACCTTTGTCGACCCCAAGACTGCAGATGTGCAGCGTGTGATCCAGGGCATCTCCGATCCCTACCATCTGCGCTTCTCGCCCGACATGAAGTGGTTTGTCACCGCGGCCAACCGCCTGAACCATATCGATATCTACAGCTGGAACGGCACCGACCCGAAGCTGGTCAAGCGCATTTCCACCGGCAAGACGCCCAGCCACCTGTGGATCGACAGCAAGAGCACGACGATCTACTCCACCATGCAGGACAGTGATGAGCTGGTCGCCATCGATATCGCCAGCCAGACATTGAAGTGGCGCATCAAGACCGGCCCCATGCCGGCCGATCTGTACGGCAGCCCCGACAACAAGTTCGTGTTTGTGGCGCTCACCGGCGGCGAGGGTGTACAGGTGTTCGACGTGGCAGGTGCACAGCCCAAACTGGTCAACTCCATCAAGACGGACAAGGGCGCGCACGCTTTCCGTGCCACGGGTGACGGCCGCCATCTGTTTGTCAGCAACCGCGTGGCCAACACCATCAGCAAGCTCGACATGCAAAGCCAGACCGTGGTGGACAAGTACCCGGGCCCCAGCGGTCCCGATTGCATGGATGTGACGCCTGACGGGCGCTATATCTATCTAAGCTCCCGCTGGGCGGGCAAGATGAGCGTGATCGACACCAAGGAACGCAAGGTGGTGAACCAGGTCAAGGTTGGCAAGTCGCCGCACGGCATCTGGACCTTGGACCATGCTCCGCGCTGATACGGGCCGCGCATGCGTCTGAGCACTCTATTTTTGATAGCTGCTGGCGCTCTGCCTATGGGCGTAGGAGCGAAAAATCATGCAAACTCGGCAGCCAGTTGCAGCAAACCCGTCTATCTGACGCTGGATACCGGCCACATGGGAGTGGCCGACAGGATTGCCGAGGTGCTGCAGCAGGAAGATGTGAAAGTCACCTTTTTTGCCGCCAACGAGCGCACCAAGGAGGGTGACGGAAGCCTGGGCGAGCACTGGACCCCCTGGTGGAAGGCGCGCGCGGCTGAAGGCCATGCCTTTGCCTCGCATACCTGGGACCATGTGTACTGGCGTGCCGATGGGAAGACGGAGCAGGGCGCTGTGCGCAGCTTCACGGTGCGCCCATCGCAGGGGCCTCTTGCGGGCAAGACTGCGGTGATGACCGTGCCCCAATACTGTGCCGAAATCAAGAAATCCGAAGACCGCCTGCAGCAGATCACCGGTACCAAGCCACTGCCGCTGTTTCGCGCGCCTGGCGGCAAGACTTCGCCCGCGCTGATTGCTGCGGCGCAAAGCTGCGGTTACGCCCACGTAGGCTGGTCGCCCGCCGGTTTTCTGGGCGATGAATTGCCCAGCGACAAATATCCCAATGCCATGCTGCTGGACAAGGCGCTCAGAAACATCCGCTCCGGCGACATTCTTCTGGCGCACCTGGGCATCTGGGACCGCAAGGATCCCTGGGCGCCTGCCGTGCTGCAGCCGCTGATCCAGGGCCTCAAGGCACAGGGCTTCTGCTTTGCCACCCTGCGCGATCACCCCCAGTACCGTGAATGGATTCGCAGCCATTGACTGCCTTGATCAGCGGTTTTTTGGCACACTGAATGGGCTTGCCGCGCGCAGGCACAGGTAATTTCTAGCTATGGAATTCTTCAGCTCTCTTTTTGACAATGCCCAGCAATGGGTGTTTGAACAGGTGTTCCAGCCGCTCCTGTTCAATATGGGCCTGGCCAACTTTCTGGAAGATGGCTACACCGCCGCTGGCTGGTTTCTGGTGGGCTGCCTGCAGATTGTCATCATGGTGCTGGTGATTGCGCCGCTGCAGCGCTGGCGCCCGGTGGAGGCGGTGACCGACAAGCACGCCATCCGCATCGATATTCTCTACACGCTGATCCACCGCCTGGGGCTGTTCCGCCTGGCGCTCTTTTTTACCATCGACCCCCTGTGGGACTGGCTGGTAGGCAGCCTGCGCATGCAAGGGTTTGAGACCTGGCATGTGGACGCACTCTGGCCGGGCGTGACCGATGTGGCCTGGGTCAGCCTCTTGATCTATCTGGTGATTTTCGACTTTGTGGCCTACTGGATCCACCGTGGCCAGCACAGCTTCGTCTGGTGGTGGAAGCTGCATGCACTGCACCATTCGCAGCGCCAGATGACGATGTGGAGCGACAACCGCAACCACCTGCTGGACGATATCCTGACCGACAGCATTCTGGTGCTGGTCGCCGTGCTGATCGGTATGGCCCCGAGCCAGTTTGTGGCCATCGTCGCCATCACCCAGTTGAGCGAGAGCCTGCAACATGCCAATCTGCGCGTATGGTTTGGCACGCTGGGCGAGCGGCTGTGGATCAGCCCACGCTTTCACCGCCGCCACCATGCGATTGGCATCGGGCATGAGTCGCCAGCCAAGGGTTTGGAGGGAAATACGTCTACAGCGCAAGACAGTCAAGCGCAGAATGCTATCAAAAAAGAAGCAATCAACACTACAAAAGCCCGCCCGCGCCTGGGAGGCTGCAACTTCGGTGTGTTGCTGCCCTGGTGGGACATGCTGTTTGGCACTGCCAATTTTGAGCTGCGCTACGACCCGACCGGCATCCGCGACCAGGTGCAGCCCAACAGGCAAGGCCAGTTGCGCGACTACGGCAGCGGTTTCTGGAGCCAGCAGTGGCGCGGGGTGCTCCGCCTGCTGAACAAGGCCTGATACTTGTCCCGGTGCTTACAGGCGCGCCTGGGGGCTGTGGGGCGCTGAATCGACAGGGCTGGCCGTTGCCGGTTAGCATGATCATCGGTTTTTAATGCATAAGGAACCCCTCCTATGTCCCAAGGCTCCAGCCTGATGCTTGATTCTTTCTGGCGCGCTGCAGCGTACTGCTTTCGCCCCAAGGTGATTGCGCTGTCGCTGGTGCCGCTGGTCGTGATGCTGCTGGTGCTGGGCGGCTGGAGCTACTTCTACTGGACGGCCAGCGTGGCAGCGGTGCAGCACTGGGTGGAGACCATCGGCTGGCTGCGCACCATGTTCAGCTGGTTTGGTGGCAGCGGCACCGAAGGCTTTGCCGCTGGCGTGGCGCCATTTGTGGTGCTGGTGCTGATGACCCCGATGGCGGCCGTGCTGGCACTGCTCATCATCGCCTTGCTGATGACACCGGCGCTGCTGCGCATGGTGACGGAGCAGCGCTTTGCCACGCTGGCCAAAAAGCACGGCACAGGCCTCGTGGCCAGTGTAGTGTGGGCCTTGGGCACATCAGCCGTAGCCGTGGTTGCCTTTGTGGTGACGATGCCGTTGTGGCTGATTCCTCCCCTTGTGCTGGTGGTGCCGCCCGTCATCTGGGGCTGGCTGACCTACCGGGTCATGAGTGTCGACGCACTGGCTGAGCACGCGAGCAAGTCCGAGCGCGATGCGCTGCTGCAGCGCCATCGCTGGCCGCTCCTGCTGATGGGCGTGATCAGCGGCTATATCGGCATTGCGCCCAGCATCGTCTGGGCCTCGGGCATCGTCTTCACCATCGGCTTTGTGGTGCTGGTGCCGCTGGCGGTATGGATCTACGCCATCACCTTTGCATTCTCTTCGCTGTGGTTCATCCATTTCGGGCTGGCTGCCCTGCAGGCCTTGCGTGCAGAGCAGGACGAGATGCCGGTGGCGGAAGCGCAATGGGGCGATGGCAAGGCCTTGGAGGGCGCGCTTCCTGCAGGCGAGCAGCCAGAGAAGTGACCAAATCGGTGCGCGGTAGAATATACATTGCACCAATTTGGTGCAATTTAGCGTCAAAACTGTGCATCCTGCCGAGGCTTGTGCGTGGGCGGTAAATTGCACCGAGGTGGTGCGATAGCAGGGTGGGGGCAGGCCAGGGAGTTGTACAAATTCCCCTGCAACGGCTGTCCCAAGCTGGCAAAGCGCGGTACAGTCACGCTCGGTACGGTGGCAGGCCGGGCCGGGTAGTTGCCGGCAACATGGACCGGGCAGATGTCATAAAACTGGCACGCAATCTGCTTTAGTCTTGCCACAGTCTTTTTATTGATGTTTTTCTTTGGAGCTATAGATGGCCAAGAGCGTTGCAGATGTGATGAGCATGTTGGACGAGAACGAGGTCAAGTTCGTTGACCTGCGTTTCACCGATACCCGTGGCAAGGAGCAACACGTCACGGTGCCGATCTCGCACTTTGACGAAGACAAGTTCGCCTCGGGCCACGCTTTCGACGGCTCTTCGGTTGCCGGCTGGAAGGGTATCGAAGCCTCGGACATGCTGCTGATGCCCGATCCGAACACCGCCAACATCGATCCATTCTTTGACGAAACCACACTGTTCCTGCAGTGCGACGTGATCGAGCCAGGCGACGGCAAGGCCTATGACCGCGATCCCCGCTCCATCGCCAAGCGCGCCGAAGCCTACCTGAAGGCCTCTGGCCTGGGCGACACGGCCTACTTCGGTCCCGAGCCAGAATTCTTCATCTTTGATGGCGTGCGTTGGAGCACCGAACCCAACAACCCGTTCTACGACATCGAAGAATACGAAGCCCCCTGGAACAGCGGCACCAAGTTCGACTCCGGCAACCGTGGCCACCGTCCACGCGTCAAGGGCGGCTACTTCCCCGTTCCTCCTGTCGACAGCACGCAGGACATGCGCGCGGAAATGTCCCTGCTGCTCGAATCGCTGGGCATCCCCGTCGAAGTTTTCCACCACGAAGTGGCAGGCGCCGGCCAGAACGAGCTGGGCACCCGTTTCTCGACCCTGGTTGAGCGCGCTGACTGGACGCAGGTGCAAAAGTACGTGATCTGGAACGTGGCTGACACGTACGGCAAGACGGCAACCTTCATGCCCAAGCCTTACGCTGGCGACAATGGCTCCGGCATGCACGTGCACCAGTCCGTCTGGAAGGACGGCAAGAACCTGTTTGCTGGCGACGGCTACGCGGGTCTGTCGGATTTCGCGCTGTATTACATCGGCGGCATCATCAAGCACGCCCGTGCCTTGAACGCCATCACCAACCCTGGCACCAACAGCTACAAGCGCCTGGTGCCTGGTTACGAGGCTCCAGTGAAGCTGGCGTACTCGGCCAAGAACCGCTCGGCATCGATTCGCATTCCTTACGTGAGCAACCCCAAGGGCCGCCGCGTGGAGGCACGCTTCCCCGATCCGCTGATGAACCCATACCTGGGCTTTGCTGCACTGCTGATGGCTGGCCTCGACGGCGTGGAAAACAAGATCCACCCAGGTGAAGCAGCCACCAAGGATCTGTACCACCTGCCACCCGAAGAAGACAAGCTGGTGCCTACCGTGTGCCACAGCCTGGATCAGGCACTGGAAGCCCTGGATGCAGACCGCGCTTTCCTGACCAAGGGCGGCGTGTTCAGCGACAGCATGCTTGACGCCTACATCGAGCTGAAGATGAGCGAGGTGACCCGCTTCCGCCAGGCGGTGCACCCTGTCGAGTTCGACATGTACTATTCGCTGTAAAGCACCAGGAAGCAAGGGCGGCATTGTTGCTGTCCTGCTGCAAAACGGCCTGTATTGCACAGGCCGTTTTTTCTGTCTCGTTTCGATATGAAGTTGATAGCAAGACTATGGCACGGGCCGTGCGATGTGTGGTGAAGGTGCTGCGAATCTGTAACAGAAGGAACTGTTATTCATGGTCAGCCTCTGTTTGTCTATACACTGCCTGTGCACGCCGCAGCAGTTGCCCGCGTTATGAAACGTGATTGCAGCTGGTATTTGTTTGCTGTTGCAATGGGGTGCTGGAATCTTTGATGTACAGATTGGCGTGATACTTGCCACTGTGGAGTGAATGGGCGAATCGAGGTTATGCATATCAAGTGGTTGTTTTTGGCGGTTGCAATGGCGGGTGCACAGGGCGCTGTGGCGCAGGATCGCATCTATCGCTGTGGCAATGAGTACACCAATGACGCGGCCAAGGCGCGCCAGCGGGGGTGTGCCCAGATCGAGGCTGCCAATGTGACCATCGTGCAGGGCACGCGCCCGCAAGGTGGCGCAGGGGCGGCCAGCCCGGCGCCCGCGCCGTCTGCAGCCGCGCCACGTCCGGCCCGCGCGCCGGCAGCCGCAACGCCTGCGCCACGTTCCACCTCGGCAGAGGGCCGCGCGCGCGATTCCGATGCGCGACTGATCCTAGAGACCGAACTGAAGAAGGCCGAGACGCGCAAGGCGGATCTGGCCCGTGAGTACAACAATGGCGAGCCGCAAAAAAATGCGCTGGAGATGCGCAACCCGGCCTTCTACAACAAGCGTGTGGAAGACCTGAAGGCGGAGATAACCCGCATGGACAGCGATATCGCCGGTATTCAAAGAGAGCTGCAGCGTCTGCCTGCACCTTGATCCCACTTTCTTCCTGCTGCCCAACCCATGCCTGACCTGACCGCAGCCGACCGCGAATGGCGCGAGTGGCAAGCGCTGGAGCACATCGCAACCCTGGTGGCGGTCATTCGGCTCGATGGCGCTGCCGTGCGTGTCAACGCCGCACTGGAAAACGCGCTGGGCGTATCGCGCAAAAGCATTCTGGGCCACGAGCTGGGTGTTTTCTTTCAGGACGATGAGCTCCTGCACAAGGCGCTGGTGGATGCGCGGGCGCAGCGCTTTTCGTCCTTGAGGTTCGAGGCGCAGTTGCGTCGCAGCCTGCAGGACGCCTTTCCGGTGCATGTGAACCTGTCATGGTGGCAGGAAGATGCCGAGATTCTGGTGGAGCTGTGGCCTTTGGAGCAGCAGGTGCGCCAGGATCGCGAAGAGCGCGTGCGTGAGCAGGCTCTGGCCAACAAAGAGCTGATCCGCAACCTTGCGCACGAGATCAAGAACCCGCTGGGCGGCATTCGAGGCGCTGCGCAGTTGCTGGACATGGAGCTGCCGGACCGCCAGCTCAAAGAATATACCGACGTCATCATCCACGAGGCCGATCGCCTGCAGGCCCTGGTGGACCGGTTGCTCGCTCCGCACCGCCATCCGCACACCGTAGGTGATGTGAACATCCATGAAGTATGCGAGCGCGTGTGCCAGTTGGTGCTGCTGGAATATCCGAACGGCCTCAAGATCGAGCGCGATTACGATATCTCGCTGCCTGAGATCCGAGGCGACCGTGAGCAGCTCATCCAGGCGCTGCTCAACATTGTGCAGAATGCCGCGCAGGTGCTGGAGCCGCAGATGGCACAGGGAACGGCGCGCATCATTCTGCGCACGCGCATTGCGCGCCAGCTCACCTTGGGCCGCAAGCGCCACAAGTTGGCATTGGAATTGCATGTCATCGACAATGGTCCTGGTATCGAGCCGGACATCAAGGAGCGGATCTTCTACCCCTTGGTGACCGGACGCGATGGCGGCACGGGCCTGGGCTTGCCGCTGGCACAGACCTTTGTACAAAGGCACGAAGGTCTGATTGAATGCGAGAGCGAGCCTGGGCGCACGGATTTTCGCATCATGCTGCCGTTGACGGATTAGCTTGCATGGCGCAGCCCGGCCAGGACCACGATTCATGGTTTGTAGATTTGGAAGGGCGATAGCGACAATGAAACCCATCTGGATAGTGGACGACGACCCTTCGATCCGGTTCGTACTCGAGAAGGCGCTGGCGCGCGAGCAACTGCCCACGCGCAGCTTTGTGCATCCGCAGGAGGTACTGGAGGCGCTCGCCTCGAACGAGGATCCATCGCAGGCACCGTCCGTGCTGGTTAGCGACATCCGCATGCCGGGCGGCAACGGCTTGCAGCTGCTGGAGCAGTTGCATGCAGCCCAGCCCGAGTTGCCAGTCATCATCATGACGGCGTACTCCGACCTCGACAGCGCGGTGTCAGCCTTTCAGCGCGGTGCTTTCGAGTACCTGCCCAAGCCATTTGACGTGCCCAAGGCGGTGGAGCTGATCCAGCGTGCCGTGCAACAAAGCCAGAGCCAGATGCCGGACCCGGCCCAGTCTGCGGGCAGCGGCGAGATGCTGGGCCAGGCGCCCGCCATGCAGGATGTCTTTCGTGCCATCGGGCGCCTGTCGCAAAGCAATGTGACCGTGATGGTGACCGGCGAATCCGGATCGGGCAAGGAGCTGGTGGCGCGCGCGCTGCACAAGCACTCTCCGGTGGCGGGCGGACCGTTTGTGGCCATCAATACCGCAGCCATTCCCAAGGACCTGCTCGAATCCGAATTGTTCGGCCATGAGCGCGGCGCCTTCACCGGCGCGCAGACCCAGCGCAGGGGTCGCTTTGAGCAGGCCGAGGGCGGAACGCTGTTTCTCGACGAAATCGGCGATATGCCGTTCGATCTGCAGACCCGTCTGCTGCGTGTGCTCTCCGACGGGCATTTCTACCGGGTGGGCGGCCATGTGCCAGTCAAATCGCATGTGCGGGTGATTGCCGCCACGCACCAAAACCTGGAAGAGCGCGTTCAAAAGGGCGTGTTCCGCGAAGACTTGTTTCACCGCCTGAACGTGATCCGTCTGCGGCTGCCGCCGCTGCGCGAACGCAAGGAAGACATTCCGATGCTGGCTCGCCATTTTCTGGCGGCCAGTGCCCGCCAGCTGGGGGTGGAGCCCAAGCAGCTGTCCGAAGGCGCGCTGGCACGGCTGGCGCAGTTCGGGTTTCCGGGCAATGTGCGGCAGCTCGAGAACATCTGCCACTGGATCACCGTGATGGCGCCAGCCCAGCGTGTGTCCGAGCAGGATTTGCCACCCGAAGTGCTGCAAAGCACGGCTGGGCCTGGCATATCCGCTGCACCGGTACCGCAGGCCCTGATGCCAGAGACGCCTATTGCGCTTGTTCCACAAGCGTCAGTAGCTATTAATTCAGTAGCAAATGGCAATGCTGTACCGTTTGCAGAAGCACCTCGCCCTTCCATTGCAGCTACCTCAGGTTCCGCACCACCATGGGAATCCGATCTGGCGCGGGAGGCCGATGCGCTGCTGCAGTCGGGCAGCACCGAAGTGTGGGACATTCTCAGCCGCCGGTTTGAATCCCAACTGATCCGATCAGCGTTGGCTGCCACGCACGGCAAACGCATCGAAGCCGCGCAGCGCCTGGGCATTGGCCGCAATACCATCACGCGCAAGATCCAGGAACTGGGTCTCGCAGCAGGCGACGAGTAGGCGGCTTGGTGGTTTGAAGCACAGCCCGCAGCATGCGGGCTGTATTGCCTTTAGGCCTACTGCGGTGAACGATGAAGCCAGCGAAGGCAGCGGGCCGTGGGCGGCTCTCGTTGGAGCATGTCACAATGGGCTGAAACAGCTTTCCTACGTGTACAAGCATGCAAAAAATGTCTTCGGTGTTCACGGCCCAGGCCTACCGCAACTCGCCGGAGCGGGTAGGGCGCCAGCGCTCAGCCATGCTCAATACCGTGCGGCTGGCGGTATCCACAGCCAATGGCATGGCCCATGTGGCGGGCGACGTGGTGCACAGCCTGCTGGCCGGAGGTCTGCCGCCCAAGGCCAAGGGGCAGTGGGGCAATCCCGCGCGGGAAGAGGCCTACTGGCGCAGCCATTACCAGGGCATGGATTTTTACGTGGTGGGCCAGCCGTTTGAGACATACCGCCTCGCGCTGTCGCTTGGCTGGTTTGCCGCGCAGCGCAATCCGCAGGGCTTTGACGAAGTGGCACCGCAACTGGAAGTGCAGTGGCAGCACGTGCGCGGCAGCAGCACGCTCACCTGGCCACAGGCGCGCGAAATTGCCTGCGCCGCGTATGAGCACGCGCTGCAAGGCATTCGCGGCGAGGAGCTGTCGGCCGCGCAAGTACAGCATGCGCTGCGGGTGCTGCAGACTGGCCTGAAGGATTGCGAGGAATGCCTGGTGGCTGGCAGCGAGCAGGCCCGTGCCATTGCGCTGCGCACCTATCTGTATGCACTGGCCGAGCAGTTTCGTGCGCTGAACTGGCAATTGCAGGATGTGCTGCTGGCCTTGCCCGAAAGCGGCCCGCTGGTGGAGCGTCCCGGCCAGAGCGCAGCCGGTTGCCTGCACCGGCGCTGGACGGATTTCAAGCAGCGCGCCAACATGGTGACCGACCGCGACCTCATCGCCGAATGCAGCCTGTGCCTGGTGCTGGCTGCGGAGCGCTACCAGCGTGTGCTGGAATCTGCCCTGCCACTGGAATTGCGCCCGCTGCTGCAGGGCCAGGCCCAGCAATTGCGCCGCTATATCGATGAGTTGCAGCACATGCAGGATGCACGTGCCCGCTGATTTTATCGCTATTGAATTTGAAGGTTGTACGCCTACCAGCTGGTCGCTTGCAGCCATTTTTACCTGATTATTTTCGGTAGAGCGCATGCGCATTCCGGCAGGCAAGATACCTGCTGGGCGCACGGGAATTCGGCCCCCCTGCGCCGTGGGAGGCAGGAGGTTGCGATTACAATCGCACCCGCAGAATATTGCATTCCTGCTGTCAAAAGCGGGCTCATGGTTTCCCTCCTGCTGGCGTCCTGCATGCGCCTTGGCGCGCCAGACTGCGCGGTATCGGAGAGGAATGTGTACATCCGGATCACGAGAACAACAACCGCCGATGTGCATCAAGAGCCCCGCTAGGAGCGTTGATGGCACCAACAACCGCTCTGATTGAAGGTAATCGTTATGGCTCTAACGGGCAAAAAGGGCATGTCGTCGGCCCTGGTCATTCTGGCCGCCATGGTGCTGGGTATCGTGGTGGGCTATATCGTCCATGCCAGCGTGTCGGACCCGGCCGAGGTCAAGGAAGTCGCCGGCTATATCTCCCTGGTCTCCGATATCTTTCTGCGCCTGATCAAGATGCTGATCGGGCCGCTGGTGTTCTCTACCCTGGTCGTGGGCATTGCACACATGGGCGATGCCGCTTCGGTTGGCCGGGTGTTCTTCAAGGCCATGCTGTGGTTTCTGACAGCATCGCTCGTGTCGCTGTTGCTGGGCATGGTGCTGGCCAATGTGCTGCAACCGGGCCACAACCTGGGATTGCCGCTGCCGGATGTGAGCGCGGCCACCAACCTGGCCACGGGCAAGTTCACGCTGCGTGAGTTCATCAACCACACGGTGCCCAAATCCTTTGCCGAAGCCATGTCGAACAACGAGATCCTGCAGATCGTGGTGTTCTCGATGTTCTTTGGCGTGGCGATGGCGGCGCTGGGCGACAAGGCCAGGACCTTGCTCGCGGCGATTGACGAGTTGTCGCACGTCATGCTCAAGATCACCGGCTATGTGATGAAGCTCGCGCCTCTGGCGGTGCTGTCGGCCATGGCGTCGACCGTGGCGGTCAACGGCCTGGGCATTCTGCTGAAATTTGCGGTCTTCATGGGCGAGTTCTATCTGGGGCTGTTCATCCTGTGGTCGATTCTGGTGCTGGCGGGCCTCGCCTTCCTTGGCAAGCGCGTGTTCAAGCTGTTGGCACTCATCAAGGAGGCCTTCATGGTGTCGTTTGCCACCGCGAGTTCGGAGGCTGCATACCCCAAGATTCTTGATGCGCTCGACCGTTTTGGCGTCAAACGCAAGATTTCGAGTTTTGTCATGCCCATGGGCTACTCGTTCAACCTGGACGGCTCGATGATGTACTGCACCTTTGCAACGCTGTTCATCGCACAGGCCTACGGCATCGAGCTGTCGCTGGCCACCCAGGTGACCATGCTGCTCGTGCTGATGCTCACCTCCAAGGGGATTGCTGGCGTGCCGCGCGCATCGCTGGTAGTGATTGCTGCCACCCTGGGCCACTTCAATATTCCGGAAGCAGGTTTGCTTCTGATCCTGGGCGTGGACACTTTCCTTGACATGGGCCGCTCGGCCACCAATGCGGTTGGCAATTCGCTGGCATCGGCCGTGGTCGCCAAATGGGAAGGCGAATTGCTGTCGGAGGCAGATGCCGAGGCGCTGGCGCGCAAGCTCGATGAGGAAGCTGCGCTCGCCATGCACGCGGTGCAGGAGCCTGAGAAGGCTTGATGCAGGCTGAGGCAACCTGGCTGCTGGCAGAGATTGATCAAGCCATAGAACAAACGGGCGCGCAGTTCATGCAGCGCCCGTTTTCATTGTCGGTCTGTTTTTCCAGGGAGCCTGCGCCGCCGTTCAGGCAGTGCCGAAAAACCGCAGTTTGCAGCGTTGGCGCCATCAAGCGCCTGCGGAAGGCGTCTCCATGGCTTTGGTCTTGATTAACCCAGGGTGATCACCACCGGTGCGTGGTCGCTCGGCTGCTTGTTTTTGCGCGGCACGCGGTCGATCATGCAGGCGCTCACGCTGCCCTTGAGCGCCTCGCTCACGAGAATGTGGTCAATGCGCAGACCACGGTTCTTCTGGAAGCCCAGCATGCGGTAGTCCCACCAGCTGTAGCTTTTTTCGGGCTGCTCGAACATACGGTAGGCATCCGTCAGTCCCAGGGCCAGCAGGCCCTGGAAGTGGTTGCGTTCTTCGGTCGTGTGGTGGATGGTTTCGCGCAGGCCATCGGGGTCGTAGCTATCGCGGTCTTCCGGGGCCACATTGAAGTCCCCGACCAGCACGAGGCGCGGGTGTGCGGCCAGTTCGGCCTTGATATAGGCCTCCAGCCCGCCCAGCCAGCGCATCTTGTAGGCAAATTTCTCCGATCCTGGCTCCTGGCCATTGACGAAATAGCAGTTGACCACGCGGATGTCGCCTGCGGGGCTGGAGATGGTGCCTGCAATGACGCGCGCCTGCTCGTCCTCAAAGTGCGGGTTGGCGCGCACCACATCGGCAATGACACTCCGGGCCAGCAGGGCCACGCCGTTATAGGTCTTCTGGCCGAAGCTCACCGCCTGGTAGCCGGCAGCCGCAAAGGCATCGTGCGGAAACTTGTCATCGGTGAGCTTGAGCTCCTGCAGCCCCAGCACATCGACTGGATTGGCTGCCAGCCAGTCCAGCACCTGCGGCAGGCGGACGGAGAGGGAGTTGACGTTCCAGGTGGCAATTTGCATATCTCAGAAATTCCGTTTCATCCATTTCCATGGCGAGGCCATGGATGGGCAACGCACAGCGCATTGCAATGGGCCAAGTGTAGAGCACGCGCGCCGGGTGGGTGACGCAAAGGCTGTTGCTGGCAGGGTACCGGCGCAGGCACGCTCCTGATGGCAAAAAAAAGCCACCGCAAGGGTGGCTGAACGACGCTCAGTAAGCGCTGGCGCCGAAGGAGAAGGGGAGCTACTCGCTGCATCCGGTGCATGGGGCGCACCAGCATCCGCTTTCGCTCAAAAAATTTCATCCGGACAGCATGCACATGGGGGCAGGGGTACAAGGCCGGGGCAGACAGGTTGCAACGCGAACATGACACGGGTATTTCGAGTGTCAGAAGCGGTATGTGTCGAAGAACTGATGGTTTTTTATATGGATTGCCGCGTGCCTTTGGTGCGGTTGTTGATACTGTATGGAAAATCAGTATAGCAAAAAATACTGTATGAATGAACAGTTTCATTGGAGATGGGTCAGATGTTGCCATTTCCTGACTGCCGTAGGGTCAAGGATCGGTGCGAAAAAGCCCAGCCGTTGAAAACGGATCGCCGGCCCATCACTGTCTACAATGGCGCCCACTGCCATGAAACAGCCTGATTTCCTTTCTTTTGCTTCCGCAGAGGGGGTTGCCTCGCAAGCCGCCATGTTGCGCCGCTCGGCGCGCGCCTTCACTCCGCAGCTGGTGGCCGATGCTGTGCTGCACGCCGTGTTGCAGGAGGCTCGCCGTGCGCCCAGTGGCGCCAACCTGCAGCCTGGCTATTTCTGGCAGGTATGCGGCGATCTGCGCGAACAACTGTCTGGCCGCCTGCAGCAGGCCTATCAGGCGGGTGCGCAGGAGGCGGAAGACTACGGCTATTTCCCCAACCCGCTGCCCATGTCGCTGCGCAAGCGCCAGGTGGCTGCCGCACAGGCCCTGTATGGCGCGCTGGGTGTGGAGCGGGGGGATGCCGCTGGTCGCACCGCGCAGTTTGGCCGCAACTTTCAGTTCTTCCAGGCGCCGGTGGCGCTCATCATTACCATCGACAGCGGTTTTGGCCCGGGCGGCTACATGGACCTGGGCATGGCGATCTACGGGCTGATGCTGGCTGCCCAGTCGCGCGGCCTGGCGACCTGCGCCATTGGCGCGATGGCCTCGTACCCGGGCCTGATCCGCGAGGTGCTGCAACTGCCGACATCGCAAACGGTGGTGTGCGGCATGGCCATGGGGTATGAAGACACCGATGCGCCAGTGAACCAGACGGTGACTGCGCGGGCAGCCCTTGGCGAGTACTTTCAGCGCTTAGGGGGCGGTTGCTGAATCACCACTGGCTGCGCGCTTTTTCCAGTGCAGTTGAATGCCTGCCAGGTGTGTCGCCATTTGCGTGGGCGCGTATGACGCGGGGTAGATTACTTCCAGCGTTTGGTTGGCGGTCCAGTTGAGGCCTACTTCGGTAGTGGTGGGGTCGCCGATGCGTGTGCTGTAGCCGCGTTTCCCTCCATTGGTGTAGAGGGACAGGCGCAGCTCCGGGTCTGCCTGGCTGTCGCATTGTTGCCAGGAGATCTCTGCCCACTGGCTGTTGTCGGGCGCATTGGCTTTGGCCATTGCAGACTGCGTGCAGGTCAGGGGACGCCCGAAATGGGCGTAGGCCATCACCCCAGTGTTCAGCACCCCGATCGCTGCAAATAGATACAGCAATGTGTTCAGTATGTATTTCATACGGTCGACATTCATCAATGCATCAGAGCAACTGCTGCACCAGGCTTGCGCTCCCCAGTCCGCCAGCACCTGCTATTGCTGCCAATCCCAGCCCTCCGGGTGGTGCCTGCTCCAGCTCCGCCAGCACCCGCACCAAGGCAACGGTGGCCGACGCGCCAATCGGATGTCCGCGCGCGATACCGCTGCCGTGTCGGTTCAGCACATCTGCGCTCGCACCTTCTGACTGCAGCAGAGCCTGCCACTGCAGGCCTTGCACGGCAAAGGCGTCGTGCAACTCGATGGCTGTCAGCTCCGCCCAGTGGCATTGGTGGGCCTGCAACAGGCCGCGGGCTGCCTCTGCGGCCAGCACCAGGGGCATGGCAGGCGTGCCGCCCACCGATTGATGGCCTAGCCACCGGGCGCGGGGCCTTGTGTGGAGGCGCGAGCAGGCGGCTTCGCTCATCAGCAGCACCAGTGCCGCGCCATCGGCCTTGGGCGAGATCGCAACAGCACTGACGGCGTGCTCTGCGCGTGTGGTGGTGTCCACATCGGCATCAGTGTGGGCGATGGCGGGCAGGCGAGCCAGCTGCCTTGCTCCCAACCTGCGCGCAAAGGCATCTTGCGCTACACCCTGGATGGGCACGATCTCTGCGGCCAACACGTGCGCGGCCTGCAGCGCACGGGCGTGGCTGGCGGCGGCGTAGGCATCCTGTGCGGCGCGGGTGTGGCCCTGGCTTGCCGCATAGCGGGCGGCGGCCAGCAGCAGGTCTGGATCGTCATGCGGAGGCGGCGCAAAAGCGGGGCGCTCGTAGGGCACGGGCACATCACCGGCATGCAAAGGGCGTGTGGCGCGAATGGGCGCGCGGCTCCAGGCTTCTGCGCCGCCCGCAACCACCACATCGGCCTGGCCGCTGGCAATTAGGCTGGCGGCAAGCGCTACCGCATCCAGCCCCGCACAACACTGGGTGTCGACCGTGTAGGCAGCGCAGGTCTGGGGCAGGCCCGCAGCCAGGGCCAGCATGCGTGCCGGGTTGCCGCCAGCGCCAAGCGCATTGCCCAGTACCACCGTCTGCACCTGGCTGGCGGGCACACCTGCCTTGGCCAGCAGCGCATGCAGCACGGGCGCGCCGATCTCATGCGCATGCAGGGCTTTGAAGGCGCCACCCACCGGAACCACGGCGCTGCGGGCGTAGCTGGCAATGTAGACGGGGTGTGCAGGCATTTTGGAAGGAAACGGCCGCTAGCGCTTTATAAGAGGACGCTGACAGCTTTTATTTTGATAGCGCCTTTCGCAGCGCGACAGGGGCTACTTTAACGTGTCGCCGTGTCTGCTGTTGCAACCACGGATGCCATGGGTGGATCCATGCTGCTTTGCAGCAGTGTTGCAATCGCCGTGTGGTCGGTCTTGCCGCTGGCAGTTTGCGGCCATGGCGCAGCGGGTGCGACCGCGAACCAGCCCAGCCAGCGGCGCGGGCATTTGTAGGCTTCGAGCCGGCTGCGGCACCAGGCGGAGAGTTCTGCGGCCAGTGCGGCGTCGAGCGTATCCAGCGCCGGCTGTACCTGCCGTGGCGCGCCGCTCGCAGATGGCGCGGGCGCTGCATCCTTGAGTTGCAACGCCACCCATACCTGTTTGCCACGCAGTGCGTCGTCAACGCCGTGCACCGATGCGGCGGCGATGCGCGGGTGCTCGCACAGCAGGTTTTCCACTTCCTCGGGGAACAGGTTCTTGCCCTGGGTGACGATCATGCGCTTTTCGCGGCCTACCAGGGTGAGCTGGCCACTCGCGTCCAGGCTGCCCATGTCGCGCACGCTCAACCATTCGCCATCCTGCAGCGCGGCGGTGGCATCATGGCTGTCGCCCACGTAATCCATGAAGAGCATCGGGCTCTTGATCCAGATCTGGCCGGTCTGGCCTCCGGCCAAGGCGGCGCCTGTCTCGCTGCGAATCTGCAGTTGCACATTGCTGAAGGCCCGGCCCACCACCTGCGGTGGGGCTGCGACATCGGCATCCATCCAGGCGATGAAGCTGGCTTCGGATGCTCCGTAGAACTCCACAATCCGCGCATTGGGAAACAGCGTCTGCAGCGCAGGGGTGTGCTGGCGCATCCAGCGTGCGCCGCTGATCAGGACGAGTTGCAGCGACGCGATGGGCGCCAGCGCGCGGCGCTCGGCCAGTTGCAGCATCACCAGCAACTGGCTGGGCACGGCTACCAAGCAGGGCGTGGCATTGCACTGCAGGTTGCGCAGGCACTGGCTGGCCGAGAAGCGCGGCTGCAATTGAACGCCGCCGCCCGTCCACAGCCCCAGAAGAGCGCCAAACAGAAAGAGCGAATGCGACAGGTTGCCCGGCGCCATTACGGGGCCTTGCGCTGCCGTGCCGAATGTATCCACGCAGACGCGAAAGCTCTCGGCCCATGACTGGTGGTGCCGCCGGAACCCCTTGGGCTTTCCGGTGCTGCCCGACGTGAAGCCAATATAAAAAGGATAGCGGTCTGCGCTTTCTGTGTCTGCGCAGACCGGCGTCTGGCTTGCCAGGTCGCCAATCCATTGCGCTGCAGTGGCGCGCTGGGCAGCAGGCCAGGCGGCATCGCCCAGTGCAGCGCAGCGGCCGCTGGCATTGGTGGCCAGAAAATCGGTGATGAGAGCGATGGGGGACTGCGCGGCATCCAGCAGCCGTGTGCTGGGTGCGGCGCTGGCGTTCAACTGATCGGCACCCGCCTGCACTGCGGCATGCAATTGGGCAAAGCGGATGCGCTGTGTGCCGTCGTCAATGGCCACGGCGTTGGGCTGCACCTGCGCCCAGTGCGCCAGCGGGCCGTGGACGAGGCGCTGCCAATTCTGCAGGGGGAGCACCGGCTGGCTCACAGCGCCCGGCCGCCAAAGCGCCAGTCGGGCAGGCCACGGGCTACGGTGTGCACGATGACGGCCACCAGCACGCACTTGATGAGATCGCCCGGCACGAACACCAGGGTGCCGATGACCGCCTGCAATAGGCTCAGCTTGGCCAGCAGCATCAGGCCCACCACGCCAAACACGTGGACCACCAGCACACCGCCCACCACCGAGGCTGCAAATGCGGCCAGTGTGAGGCGCTTGGGCGAAGCAGGGCCAGTGCCTGCGGGCCGCGACAGCGCACGCATGACCAGACCCGTCACGATGGCAGCAAACGGCCACGACACCAGATAACCGGCAGAGGGCAGAAAGAACACACCCATGCCGCCGCGTCCGCCCGACAGTAGCGGTAAGCCCAGCGCTACGGCCAGCAGGAACAGCGCCATCGCCTGAAAGCCCATGCTGGCGCCCAGCATGCAGCCGGCCAGCATCACGCCCATGGTCTGTGCGGTGATCGGCACGCCCAAAGGCAGATCGATCTTGGGAATCATGCCGAATGCGGCCATCAGCGCGGCAAACAATGCCACCAGGGCAATGCGCTGGGCGCGGGATTCGCGGTGGGAGGTGGAGGTCATGGTCATGAACAGGCTTTCATCAATCAAATCGGGGATCGGCGTCACAGCTTGAGCCGTATCGCCAGCGCATCGGCCACCTTGCGGGCGGTGACCAGCATGTGGATGGCCAGCGGCGCGAACAGGCGCAGGCCTCCGGCGCGGCCGGTGCGCACGCGGTAGGCATCTGCCAGGCGCTGCCACTGCACAAAAAACTGCTCGGCAAACCGCATCATCAGGCCCAACTGCAACGCCAGCCGCTCCACGGGCACACCAAAGCGGGCCAGAGGGGCCAGCAGCCATTCGGCCACATCCAGCAGATCGCCAAAGCGCGTGGTCGCCGTCAGCATGGCACCCAGCATGGTGGCACTCATCAAGCGCAGGCCGCTGGCCAAGCCTACCAGCGGTTGACCAGTGGCGGCATGCAGCGCGCCTACCAGTACCGAGGCAACCAGCGCGGCCACGACCAGGCGCCGCGTGGGGCGCGAGGCGGCTCCCAGGCTCGCGTACAGCACCAGCACCACGGCAAAGGCAGCGGCCTGGCCGCGTATATCGACGACAAACAGCAGGCCCAGGCCACACAGGGCCAGTGCCAGCAGTTTGGCACCGGCTGGCACACGGTGCAGCCAGCTGGGAATGTCACTGTAGAGCGTACCCATGCCGGTCAGCCTTGTACCGCAACAGCGGCTTTGCTACTGTTTTCGAAGCTGTCTGCGCTCTCTGTCTGAGCGTTAGAGCGTGTTTTCACATCCAGTTCGTAGGCTGCGCACACGGCCTCGCCCGGGCCATCGCCGCGCACCAGGCCGCCAGCGAGCCACACCACACGCTCGAAGTGGCGCACATGGCTGAGCACATGGGTCGACACCACGATCTGTGCGGTTGTGCGGTCCAGATCGGCCGCCAGGCGCGCCTGGCCGGGCAGATCAAGGCTGGCAAAGGGCTCGTCAAGCAGCATTACCCGAGGCGCAGCCATCAGCATGGCCAGAAAACAGACCTGCTGGCGCTGGCCCTGGCTCAGGCTGCTGACGGCGCGTGGCGCCCATTCGGCCAGGCCCCGCTCGGCCAGAAATTGCCGGGCCCGCACCATGGCTGCCTTGCGCGCAATGCCCTGGTACTGCAGGCTCAGGCCCAGCTCTTCTTCCACCGTGGGGAAGATGATCTGGTCATCCGGGTTCTGAAACATCATGCCCACCAAGCCGGGCAGTTGTTCGCGGTGCTTTTGCACATCATGGCCTGCGATGTGTACCTGTCCCTGGCTTGCAATTTCAAGCCCGCACAGCAGGCGGAAGAGACTGGTCTTGCCTGCGCCGTTGTCACCGATCAGGCCAACGCGCCGCTCGGTGAGCGACAGGCTGAGTCCGGCAAACACGGGCCGGGCGCCGCGCGTCAGGTGCACGTCTTGCAGGTGGATGCCCGTATCTGGCGGGGTGGGCGGAATGGCAGTCATGGCAAGGTGAAAAAAGCTGAAAGCAATAGCCTGGTTTGGCAGTTTTGGAACCCTTTGGAGCCTTGGCGTGTGCGGGTCGAATGCACTGCAGAAAGCGCTTTGCTTCACGGCAGGTGTGCGACAGCGCCAAGCTTGTGGGGTTGCCGAGTATTGTCGCACCTGCGCCATCTTGCAAGCTGGCGGGTGCGTCCATCGACAATGAAATGCATGCCTGAAGATGGCTGCCAGATGCCAGTGAAATGCCAGAAGTTAGATGGATTTGCAAGGAAGCGGTGCGCATCCGGCGGGAAATTGCAGCCATCTTTCATGGCCAGCGTACTACCGAAGCTGCCCTGAGACGGAACGATTGCTTCAAAATTAATAGCTTGACGCGCTTGTTTTGTAAGGCGTTGCGTGGTTTTTTATCTCAATATGAGAAAAAACTCCCAAAAACTGCCAAATTGGCTATGGGGGCTTTGTCGATTTCGGCTGACACCACAAGGCGGGTTGCTGGGTTCCAATGATGGATAACACGCAACCTGTACGAAAGGAGGCCTCCATGTTGGAACATCCGCATTACCACTGGCAAGATTTCGCCACTTTCGTTGGATTGATCGTTGCAGTGGCCCTGGCTTTTTCGGTATTGGTCTGGCCCCACACCACGGCGCAGGCTGCCGACTCGTTCGCTCACATGCTCAAAGGCTTGCAGCTGGTGCTGCGGGGGAGGTAGATGCCGCTTGGGTACATCCAAGCCGCGTTTTGGCAATTTTTGGCCGCCTTCGGGCGGCCTTCTTTTTTGCGCGGACGGAATGCCGCATGCAGCGTGTGCGCAACGCATCGCAAAAAATTGATGGGTAAAAAGATTCGCTTTTGCCTCGTCGATTCATAATTTCTATGGTTTGCCGTTGTGCTGCTGTGAGTGGCGGGCGGGCTTTCCTCCATATCCGGCTCGGCGAGAGCCAATTACTTGAGGTCTCTATGAAACGACTGAATCCACTGGGCGCTACCAGCGCGCTGTTGGCGGCGCTGCTGTTGGCAGGCTGCGCATCCGGCCCATCCAAAGAAGAACAGGCTGCAGCTGCCAAGGCTGAGGAGGCCAAGGCGGAAGATGCCAAGGCTGCAGAAGCGGCCAAGCCCGCGCCGGCGCCTGCAGTGCCTCAGGCTACGGCCCAGTTCGCCGATGCCAAGGCCAACAAGTTCGTGCAGCAGAGCTACGCCACTGCCAACGGCGAAGGCAACAGCAACTTCAGCGTGCAATTCCTCAAGGGTAATCGTGTGGTCTACAAGGCCAAGGCCGATGACGGCAAGCAGGTGCTCTACCGTGGTACCTGGAAGCGCACCGGCAACCAGATCGATGTGACCGCCAAGGACCCCAAGTCCGACGGCGCGGTGAACCTGAGCTACGAAGTGCGTCCCGAACTGACCAGCCCTGCCGAACAGTACAAGGAATGCAAGAAGTTTGCGCCTGGTCTCTACCCGCTGAACGTGAACGGCAGCACCGACGAAGACCTGAGCTACAGCCTGTGGCCTGAGCACATGGTCAAAACCAATGCTGCCCCCTGCGAGCCGGAGCGCAAGCAAGGCGGCAAGAAGCGCAAGCACAAATAAGCAAAACGATAGCCCTGTATAGGGCCGGTACGGGAGCCAGCGCATGCGCTGGCTTTTTTTGTGGAAAAGCGAAGGCGGCGATTCTTGATGAGCCAGCTTCGGGGGGCGTCAAAACCTTCATGCCTTGGCGGTATAAGAATGGGAGAAATTATTCGTTGGGATTGTGAAGAGCTGCGCAGATACTGTGCCCATTCCCAACCCATGACAAGGTGCGCAGCACCAGGAGCATAGTAGACATGACGACCTTTTTCTCCACCCGCCGCTCGTTGATCGCCGCCGCTGTGCTGGCAGCGGCATCTGTGGGTCTGGCAGGCCCTGCGCTCGCGCAGGATGCCTCCAAGAAGCAGCTGGTGATCGGTGGCACGGCGGGCTCGAACATCGACCAGCTGCAGGCCGGCATCGTGCCGCTGCTGCAGAAAAAGGGCTACAAGGTCAAGCTGGTGGAGTTCAATGACTATGTGCAGCCCAATCTGGCGCTGGCCGATGGCTCGCTGGACGCCAATTTCTTCCAGCACGAGGTGTATTTCAACCAGTTCAAGGGCGACCGCAAGCTCGATCTGACGGCGCTGGTGCAGGGCCCGATCGCGCCGATGGGGGTGTACAGCAAGCAGCGCAAGTCGCTGGCCGATCTGAAAGAGGGCGACAAGGTATCGCTGCCCAATGACCCGAGCAACCTCGCGCGCGGCCTGTTGCTGCTGCAGCAGGCGGGTCTGGTCAAGCTCAAGCCTGGCGTGAATCCGCTGCGCGTGTCGGAGCTCGATCTGGCCGAGAACCCCAAGAAGATCAAGCTGCTGCCGCTGGATGCGGCGCACCTGCCGCGCTCGCTTGATGACGCGCAGTTCGCCATCATCAATGGCAACTTTGCCATCTCCTCGGGCCTCAAGCTGCAGGATGCTGTGCTGCTGGAGAAGACACCGGAGCATTATCTGAACATCGCCGCAGTCAAGACCAAGGACAAGGATGCACAGTGGGCCAAGGACCTGGCCGAGGCCTTCCGCTCCAACGAGTTCAAGACGGTGGTCGATACCAAGTTTGCCGGTTACGCCAAGCCTGCATTCCTGCAGTAAGCAGTAGCGCCCATGCGTGGCGCGAGACCCAGGGCCGCATTTGCGGCCCTTTTCTTTTGGGTGCGCATCTACCGAACCTTCGGTGCCACAAAACTGACTGCGAGCGGTCATCACGCGGTCATGTGATTTGCCAAGAATCGCCCCGATCTCACCCGGGGAGGGTGGGGCGTTCTTCGAGCAGATCACACACCCATGGCACTCCAACCAAATACACCATCTTCCTCACGCCTGCGTCTTCCATTTCCGTTGAATGCCTTGTGCAGCGGCCTGGTGCTCAGCCTGGTTTCCGCCAGCGCATGGGCGGCGCCGGTATCGTTTGGCGGCAGCTACGCGCAGGATTTCAATACGCTCGCCAATACCGGCACTACTGCGCCCTGGGTCAATGACAGCACGCTGGCAGGCTGGTCGCTGTTCAACAAGGATGGTGCGGCCATCTCGCAGATTGCCGTGGGCAGCGGCGGCGGCACCGGTGGCAGTTTCTACAGCTTTGGGGCCGATGCGTCAGACCGTGCACTGGGCGTGCTGGCCTCCAGCGGTACCTATTTCGGATCTCCGGGATCCGGCGCCATTGCGGGCTGGATTGCGCTGGCGCTGGTCAACAGCACCGGCGCGGCCATCGATGCAGTGAACCTGCGCTTCAACGGTGAGCAATGGCGCAATGGCGGCAGCACGGCGGGACAGGGCATGACCCTGGAGTGGGGCTTGGGCGACAGCTTTGGCTCTGTACAGACCTGGAACCCTGCAGGTGATCTGTTTGGCTGGTTAGCGCCGGTGACCGGCGGCACCGCTGGCGCCGTGGCGGGCAATACGCAGGGCGGTGGCGGAGGCCTGGTGCCCCTGGTGGGCGGCGATCTGCATGGCCTGGGCTGGGGCGCGGGCCAGACGCTGAGGCTGCGCTGGGTGCAGAAGCGCACGGCCAGCGGGTCAAGCAATGGGTTGGCCATTGATGACGTGGTGATCAAGACGGCCGGGCCGGACACTGCAGCGCCCACCCTGCAGTCCAGCGTGCCTGCCAGCAATGCCACCGGCGTCGCAACCACGACGAGCAGCTTCTCGTTGACCTTCTCCGAAGCAGTGCAGGCGGGTGATGGGCGCTTTGAACTGCTGCAGGGCGCCACCGTGCTCGCCACGATGTCTGTACAGGACGCAGCCAAGGTGGTGTTCGGCGGCCGGACCGTCACGCTCAACCCAGGCGTGGCGCTGGCGCCGGATACTGCCTACCGCATTGTCGCCGTGGGTGCGCCGGTGCAGGATGCATCGGGCAATGCCTGGGTTACGGGCGATCTGGGCTTCACGACCGGAGCCGCGCCCACGGTCACCCGCATCCACGCCATCCAGGGCATTGGCGAGGTATCACCGCTGCTGGGCAAGCCCGTCACCATCAATGGGGTGGTGACCGGCATTGCACCAGGGCTGAGCGGTTTCTATGTGCAGGAAGAAGAGGCCAATTACGACAGCGATGCCGGCACATCGGAAGGCATCTTTGTCTACTATGGCGGCCAGAACCCCGGTGTGGACGACAGCACGGTGGGCAAGCGTGTGCAGCTGAGTGGCACGGTGGACGAATACAACAAGCAGACGCAGCTCAAGAACCTGACATCCTTCCAGGTGCAGGGCGCAGGCGTGCTGCCGACGCCGATCTCCATCACGCTGCCGATTGCCGACATGGCAAGCTGGGAGCGTTACGAAGGCATGCTGGTGAAGGTGGCATCGGCCACCGCAGGCGGCAAGCTCGTGGTGTCGGACAACTACACGCTCGGCCGCTTTGGCGATGTGACCTTGTCGGCCGACAAGATCCTGCCGCAGTTCACTGACGAAAACGCTCCCAGCGTGAGCGGCTATGCGCAGTATGCCAACACCATGCAGCGCAGCCAGATCATTCTGGATGACCTGAGCAGCAAGCAGAATCCGGTGGTGGTGCGGGGCCGTGGCGGCAACGATCTGTCTGCATCGAACACGTTGCGCGCGGGCGACGGGGTGGATGCCGTCGTGGGCGTGCTCGACCAGTTCTACCAGGCATCGTCTCCGCCGGAAATCTACCAGACCAGCTACCGCGTGCAGCCGACGCAGAAGCTGAGCTTCACGGGCGCCGCACGCCCCACCGTGGCCGACCTGCAGGCGGCAGTGGGTGCGGCTGGGGTCAAGGTGGCATCGGCCAATGTACTCAATTTCTTCAGCAAGGTGGGCGATACCAGCACCAATACCAAGGATGTGTTCACCACGCCGCTGGGCAACAGCATCGGTATTCGCGGCGCCAACAATACGGCAGAGCTGGAGAGGCAGAAGGCCAAGATCGTTGCCAATCTGATTGGCTTGCAGGCCGATGTGTATGGCCTGATGGAGGTGCAGAACAACGGCTTTGGCAGCGACAGCGCGCTGGCACTGCTGGTGGACGCCATGAATGCGAACGCTGACAAGCCCGCTGGCGCCACTTACGATTATGTGAAGGCTCCTTTCAACCAAGGAGGCAGCGCGACGATTGCCGGAGCGGGCACGGATGCGATCACGGTGGCCATTGTCTACCGCAGCGACCGTGTTACGCCTGTGGGGGCGGCGGCGGTTCCCAACGTTGGTACCTACGACGCCTTCACGCCGGGCGTGGGCGGTGCGCGTGTGCCGATTGCGCAGACCTTCTCGGTACCTACCGCGTCAGGTTCCGAGCAGCTTACTTTTGTGGTGAACCACTTCAAGTCGAAGGGTTCGCTGCTGGCTACGGGCGGTAACGAAGACAAGCTGGATGGCCAGGGCAACAACAACCCGGCGCGGGTCAAGACAGCCATGCAGCTCAAGGATTGGCTGGCGACGCAGCCCACCGGCTCGGACACCGACAAGGTGATTCTGGTGGGAGATTTCAACGCCTATGCCAAGGAAGACCCGGTCACCTATCTGGAGTCGAACGGCTTCACCAAGGTGACGCACGGCTATTCGTACTCCTTTGACGGGCTGTGGGGCTCGCTGGACCATATCTTCGTGAGCCCGACCCTGGTCTCCAAGGTGGGCAAGGCGGTGAAGTGGGCCATCAACGCCGAAGAACCGACGGTACTCGACTACAACACCGAGTATGGCAAGCCCGAGTCCTTCTACGCCGCAACGGCCTACCGCTCCAGCGACCACAACCCGATCGTGCTGGGCCTGAACCTGGATGCACTGCCAGTTAACCAGCCGCCGGTGATCAAGGGCGTTCCTGGCAGCGCGGTACTGATATCGGTGGGGCAGAGCGCACCGCTTGCTGCACTGAGCGTGGAAGACGCAGACAGCGAGCAGCTCACACTCACGCTGACCGCTACCAACGGAAGCGTGCAGGGCGTTGCTGATGCAGATGCGCAGCAGGCGGGAACCCAGCTCAAGGGCACTGCAGCGCAGATCAATGGTGAGCTGGCCAAGGCGCGCTTTGTGGCACAGGCACCGGGAGATGCCGGTGTGGGCCTGAGCCTGAGCGACGGCGTGAACACGGCAGTTACCGCACGCTATGCGTTCACGGCATCGGCCACCGGCAATCCTGATACCAGCTTTGCGCTCACACCGGGTGCAGGCGGCAGCGTGACGGGGGTATTGCAGGGAGCCGGATGCAAGCTGGCGGCGCCTCCGCAGTATGTCAGCGCCCAAAGCCTGGGCATTACCCAACTGCCGAGCCCCGGTGCCACCTTGCCCGATGGCCTGATGGTGCTGAATGCCACCGGTTGCGAGCAGGGCGGCAAGCTCTCCGTCACCATGAACTACGCGCAGCCGCTGCCGCAGGGCGCGCAGCTGTGGAAATGGGGCCGTACATCCGACAGGCAGGAAAAGCACTGGTACCGTGTACCGTCGGAAGTGAACGGGCAGGTGGTGCGCTTTGAGCTGCAGGACGGCGGGCTGGGGGATGATGACCTGGTAGCCGATGGCAACATTGCAGACCCGACGGCGCTAGTGGTGCCACAGGCGGCCATGGCAACGCCAGTGCCAACCCTCAGCGCATGGGGCTTGCTGGCGCTGGCACTCTCCTTCCTGCCATTCCTGCGCCACACGTCCATCGCGCGTCGCGGAAAGACGCAGCGCTGAAGCAGCCAGAGGGCGGCGCGTACCACGGCGCGCAGTGGTGCGCGCCTGTGGCGTCAGGCGGTACGGGCCTGGACTTCGCTTTGGAGGATGTTCATGGCGCGCTGCTCCATGTGCAGCAACTGCTGCACCTGCGCTTGCGGCAAGCCATGCAGCAGCGCGGCAGCGCCCAGGTCACTCAGCACCGCATCGCCGGTTGCCGGATTCCACAACACATTGTGTGCGTACAGATCGCCATGCAGAATGCCGCGCGCATGCAGGTGGCCGACAGCGCCCTCGATGCTCTGCAGCAGGCGCTGCGCGATGGCTGGCGAAAAACGGGAGGCAGGGGCATACACGTCGCGCGTGCAACTGTCCATGCTGGGCGGGCCGGCCAGAGCCTGCAGACCTGGTGGCAGCAGTGGCAAGGCCATGGCCAGCTTGCCTTGCGGGTGGCCCGAAACCGGGGCGAGCGGCGTCAACAGGTGGGGGTGCAGGCCTGCGGACAGGCCGGCGGCCAGTTCGGACGCGGGTGTGCCATCGCTGGTCTGGCCTGCCTTGAAGACCTTGAGCGCCACATCCCCACCACCGATGCGAGAAGCACGGTAGATGTGCCCGCTGGCGCCTTCGCCCAGCAGCTCATGCGGCTCCAGGCTTTGGTAGGGAATGGCCGGTTGCATGGATTGCGCTGACCTGGAAAGCGCAAGCTGCTCATTTTTTTGAGTCAATGGGTTGCCTGCAATGGCCAGCCACGCCAGCGCCGGCAGTGCAAACACCACCTCCGGAATCTGTGCAAACGCATTGCCCGAGATGCGCAGCAGTTCCAGCTTGGTGCACTGCGCAAGGTTTGCGGGCAGGCTCTGCAATTGGTTGCAGGCCAGCATGAGCTTTTGCAGGCGCGGGCGCTCGCCAAGCATGCCCGGGAGGTGGCGAATCTGGTTGTCCGTGAGGATGAGCCAGCGCAAGGCTGGCGGCAGGCTTTCCGCTGGCACTTCGCGGATGCGGCAGGCCTTGAAGCCGATCATCTCCAGCTGCGGCATGCGGCCGAGCACAGGCGGTAGTTCGGTAAACGGGTTGTTGGACGCAAACAGGATGCGCAGGCGGGTAAAGCGCGTCAGATCGCCTGGCAGCGTGCTGAGTTGGTTGCCCGAGAGATCGAGCACCTCGAGGGTGTCTGCGAGCGCAAAAAGTTCGCGCGGAAACTCCCGCAGACCCGCAGACAGCTTGATCTGGCGCGTGCCGAGCAGGGCGCCGCTGTGCAGTTGCTCGTGAAATGCTTGAAGGCTTTGCATGGCTGCACAGTGTAGGCGCTGGCAGCGCATGCGTTTGCAAAATTACGCAGACCTACTTGGCACGCTCGATACGGGTGATGGTCAGGGTACCGCCGTCATCCTGCACATGAAAGCGCACCTTGTCGCCCGCATTGAACTGCGCGGCCTGCGCCGCGTCTTTCAGGGCGAAAACCATGGTCATGGCGGGCATTTCCAGGTTCTTGATGTCTTCGTGGCGAATGGTCAGCTTGCCCCCGCGTGCATCGACACGGGTGATTTCTCCAGCCGTCATTACAGCGTCGGCATTGGTGGCGGCAGTTGCAGGCGCTTTTTCGGTAGAGCCAGCAGGGCTGCCGTGGGCAGCGTGTTCCTGTGCCAGCGCGGGTGCCATAGCGCAGGCCAGTGCCAGCGCAGCGAGGGTGGTGGTGATGCTTTTCATGAAATTCTCCAGATGGGTGATAACGGGGATCAGCTGCGGTAGCTGGTAAAAACCTTGGTCGAGACATCGCTGTTCATCAGGTTCTTGGTGACTAGCAGCACATCGAACGGATCCTTGCGGCCGCCGTACTCGGGGCCGTCCATGCCAGGGCTGCCCACGGGCATGCCGGGCACCGCGATGCCCAGTGCCTTGGGCTTTTGCTGCAGCAGCTTGTGCACGTCGGCCGGCGGCACATGGCCTTCAACCACATAGCCGCCCACCAATGCGGTGTGGCAGGAGCCCAGGCGCGCTGGAAGGCCCAGCTTGGTGCGCATGGCGCTGTTGCCGGTGTCATGCACGGTGACGGCAAAGCCTGCCTTTTCCATCAGCACGATCCAGTCCTTGCAGCAGCCGCAGTTCGGGTCTTTCCAGACTTCGATGGGCGTTTGGGCGGGGCTGGCGGCAAGGGCGGGCAAGCCGGAAGACAGGCCTGCGGTAACGGCAGCGGCAGTGGCCAGCAGGTGCAATGCGCGGCGGCGGGTGGGAGTCTGTTTCATGGTAGGTCGTGGGTAGGTGTTCATCGTGTGCATGGGGTCAGTCGGTGACGGTGAAGGTGCCCGTCATGCCCGCCTGGTAGTGGCCCGCAATCAGGCAGGCAAAATCAAAGTTGCCCGTGCGGTTGAAGTTCCAGACCAGGTCTTCGCTTTTCTGGGGGGCGACATGGGCCATGTAGGGCTCGGCATGTTCCATGCCGGGGAACTTGAGCATCAGTTGCGCATGCTGGTCGAGCGAGGCCTTGGTGCCCAGCACCACCTCGTGCATCACCTGGCCACGGTTGAGCACGCGCAGACGCACGGTTTCGCCCTTTTTGACGCTGAAGTGCGAGGGGGTAAAACGCATGTCGTCCGTCATGTTCAGGGTGATGGTGCGTTTGGCGTCCTTGGCATCGCCGCCGATGCCCCATTCCTTTTGCTCTTTGGTGGCAGGGACGGAAGCATGGCTTTCATTGCCGTGTGCAAATACGGTACTGGCGCTTGAAAGAAGAGCGCAAGCAGCTATGAATTTGATAGTTTTCATGGTGTTAATCCTTTATTCAGTGGTTGGCGTGGCCTGATGCATTGGCTGGCTTGTGCACCGTGGGTGCGCCGGGAGCCGCGCCCGGCAGGGTCTGGCGTGGCGCCTTCGCGTCGAGTGGTGCACCCTGCCACTCATAGGCCGTTGTGTCTTTGGGTTGCGCATACCAGCCCGGATCCTTGTAGTCGCCAGCGGCGAGGTTGCTGCGCACCTTGAAGGTGGTGAACATGCCGCCCATCTCGATGTTTCCGAACGGGCCCTTGCCGGTCATCATGGGAAAGGTGTTGTCGGGCAAGGGCATCTGCATGGCACCCATGTCGCCCATGCCGCGCTCGCCCATCAGCATGTAGTCGGGCACGATCTTCTGGATCCTGCCGACGAGGCCCCGGTGGTCGACGCCGATCATGGTCGGCACCTCGTGTCCCATGGCGCCCATGGTGTGGTGGCTTTTGTGGCAGTGAAAGGCCCAGTCGCCGGGTTCGTCCGCCATCAGCTCCACCTGCCGCATCTGGCCTACTGCCACATCGGTCGTCACCTCGGGCCAGCGCGCAGACCGTGGCACGGGGCCGCCATCGGTGCCGGTCACCTCGAACTCGTGGCCATGGATGTGGATCGGGTGGTTGGTCATGGTCAGGTTGCCCACGCGGATGCGCACGCGCTCGCCTTGTCTCGCCACCAGCGGTGTGATGGCCGGAAACGCGCGGCTGTTGAAGGTCCAGATGTTGAAATCCGTCATCTCGCCCACCCGGGGCGTCATGGCACCGGGCTCGACCGCGTAGGCGCTGAGCAGGAATGCATAGTCGCGCTGCACATCGGCGATCAAAGGGTGCTTCGCCTTGGGGTGGGTGATCCACAGCCCCATCATGCCCATGGCCATCTGCACCATTTCATCGGAGTGCGGGTGGTACATGAAGGTGCCGGGACGGCGTGCCTCGAACTCATAGACAAAGGTCTTGCCGGGCGGGATGTGGGGCTGGTTGAGTCCGCCCACGCCGTCCATACCATTGGGCAGGCGCTGGCCATGCCAGTGGATGGTGGTACTCTCGGGCAGGCGGTTGGTGACGAAGATACGGACCTTGTCGCCTTCGACCACCTCGATGGTCGGCCCCGGCGACTGTCCGTTGTAGCCCCACATGTTGACGAAAAAGCCGGGTGCTACCTCGCGCACCACGGGCTCGGCCACCAGGTGGAATTCCTTGACGCCGGCGTTCATGCGCCACGGCGTGGTCCAGCCATTCAGGGTAACGACCGGGTGGTAAGGCCTACCATTGGGCGGACTCAGCGGTGCTGCGGTATCGGCGCTGGCCTGAGAGACAGGCTCGGGCAGGGCAGCCATGGCGACCCTGCTGACGGCTGCGGATGCAGTGGCGGCGGCCACTGCGGTGGCCGCGCCGGTGAAGAATTGGCGGCGTTGCATATCAGTGGCCTTGTTCAGTGCTGGCAGCGGGCGCTGCGGTGTTGATGGCGGGGGCGGTGCCGGGCGATGTGCCGGTGAGCGCCAGTTGCAGATCGGTCTCGGCCAGCCAGAAGTCGCGCTGGGCCTCCGTAGCAGTCACTACGGCCTGTGTGGTTGCACGGGCCTGGGCCAGGAGCTGCCACACGCTCACGAACATGCCGTTGTAGCGGTAGACGGTTTCTTCCTGCACCAACCGTGCAAGCGGCAGTACCTCTGCCTGCTGCTGCTGGGCCAGATCGTAGGCGGTGCGGTAGGCCAGCCACTGGCTGCGTGCCTCGCTGCGGGCCCGGATGGCGCTGTCACGCAGCACCGCCGCGCTGCGCAGCACTTCGTTCTGTGCCACGCCACGTGCGGCAAAGCCCCAGTCAAACAGCGGCAGCGGCACATCAAACTCCCAGCCCTGGGTCTTGTCGCTGTGTCCGCCGTCCCGCTCGGTGCTGGTGTTGTTGCTGTAGGTGGCGCCAATGTCGCCAAAGATAGAGCCAATCGCAGCCCAACCCTCGCGGCCTGCGCTCACATCCAGGTCGCGGCGCAGTGCGCCCAGGTCGAGCCGCTGGCGCAGCGCGGTAGCCTCGGCATCCTCGCCGCTGCGCAGGTCGCCAGCGCTTTTGGGGAGTTCAGGCAATTGCGCGGGTAGCTGGAAGGCCAGTTGCTGGCCCCACAGCCCCATGCGCCGGGCCAGTTGCTCTCGTTCGAGCTGCGCATTCAGCCGGGCACGGGCCAACTGCGCGGCAGCCTGCTGCTGCAGGGCCAATTCGCGCGCCTGGTCCACCTTGCTGAAGTTGCCTACCTGCGCCATGCGTGCAGCGAGCTCGCCGCCCAGCGAGGCGGCTTCATGCATGCGCTCGTTGGCGGCCAGCGCCTGTTCGGCGGCGACAGCGCGCAACCAGGTGCGGCGCGTATCGGCGGCCAGCAGCAGCACCTGCTGTGCAGCGGTCAGCGTGGCCTGCTCCATCTGCCATCCTTGCCAGCGGCTACGCCATGGCAGGGTGATCAGCTGTACCAGGCCAAAGCTGAGCTGGCGCTCGATCTCGCGCTCCTGGCTGTTGCGAAAGCGGCCGAAGGTGAAGCTGGGGTTGGGCAGCGTGAGTGCCTGCACGCGCTGCGCGTCTGCAACGCCCAGCTGAGCGAGCTGACCCTGCAAGCCGGGGTTGTTCAGCAGCGCAATGCGCACGGCGGTATCGGCGTCGACGGGTGTCTCCAGCCAACGGTTGATCTGCGTTTTGGCTTCCTGGCGGGCCTTGGCATCGATGGGCGGGAGCTGTGCCCCTGGCGGCAGGCGGCCTTCGGTGCGCTGGGCGACATCGCTGCGCAGGCCGTCGGGCGACACGCTTGCGCAGCCGGCCAGCACCAGGGCGGCGAGCAGCGGCGAGAGGCGGAGGATGGCGCGCTTCATGGCTGGCCTCCGGGGTTGTGGCGATGATGCTGCGGGTGGTGCGGGCAGACGTGCGCCTCGCCGGCTGCCCGGTCATGCATGGCAGCATGGTCCTTTTCCCAGCGGATGACATCGGCATGACCGCGTGGAAAGTCGGCTACAGCAGCGTTGGCTTCTTTCCAATCGCCCGGCTGGGCCACGATGGTGCCGCTTGCAGCCATGGGCTGGTGGCGCAGGGGTGCCGTGGGCGCTTGGGGCGAGGCGGGGTCACTCAGGGTGGGCACAGGTTCAGCCGGGTTGACGGCTGGCTGGCTGGGTTGGGCAAGGCTGTGAAAAGCCATGGCCCAGGCCGCTGCGGCAATGCCGACGGCCAGGCACTTTCGGGTGCCGAATGGGAGACGCGCGTGGCGCATGAGAAATTCCTGTCGTTGAAACCATGTTCACGACCGCAGAGTCAGAGCTTTTGCTTCTGGCGCAGACGGCAGACACAGTGGCTGCTGTCAATTGCGGACGCACCTAGGGTGTCAGACGACAGAAATGGGAGGTTTGATGATGGAGGCGGGCAAGGTGCTGGCAAAGCGCGTGGCCGCGTCTGCCAGTTGCTGAGGCGCAGAAGGCACTGAGGCCTGCACTGCCATCGCGGGAAGGCCTACCGCAGAGTGGCAGATGCCACAGGCCGAGCAGTTGGCGCCATGTGCAGCGCTGTCACTGCAGTGAGCGGGCTCGGCAGCAGTGCAGTGGGCCGCCGCTGCCTCGTGCGTTTGCTGGCCGACAAGTGCTGCATCGCCATGGTTGGCGCTGCTGCCATGGTGGCTCTCGTGCTGTTCGGCCGGGGTGATGCTGCGCGCAGCATGCGCGGCGTGTGCTCCCGTCTGGGCGACGGGCGCCACGATGCCCATGGCCATGGCGTCGCCCAGCAGGCCGCGCAGGACCATTGTGAGAACGAGCAGCAGGGACAGGCAGGAGCGCATGATGAGAGTAGAGCGGCTATTCGCAAAAAAAGTTCCGCTTCGATATGAGGCCATTGAAGCCGCGAATCAGGCCCAAGTGTACGCCATGTACCCTGGACTGGGGGATTGTGCGGCAGTCTTGGGCAGTTGCAGGGGCTGGGTTCATGCGGAGAGTTCGGGCGTATAGAACACGTAGCGCCCTCGGCCCTGTTTTTTGGCTTCGTAGAGAGCAATGTCGGCTTCGCGCAGCAGGCGGTCCGGGTCGAGCGTCTGTGTCTGGCCCAGGTGCATGGTGATGCCGACCGAGGCGCCGATGTTGACGCGCTGCCCTTCAAGAAAATAGTCTGCGCTCAGCACATCGATCACGCGCTGGGCCAGGCTGGCGGCTGCGTGCGGGGAGGATGCCTTTTGCACGATGCAGAATTCATCTCCGCCCAGGCGTACTACCAGATCGGTGTCGCGCAGCAGACCACGCAGGCGCTCGGCAACGGAGCACAGCAGTGCGTCGCCTGCCGCGTGCCCCAGGGTATCGTTGACCTGCTTGAACCGGTCCAGATCGAGATAGAGCAGGGCGCCATAGGCCCGGGCGCTGCCGACACTGTTGATATGGGTCTGCAGCAGGCTGCGGTTGGGCAGGCCGGTGAGGGGGTCGTGGTGGGCGAGGTAGGCGACGGCAGCCTGGGCGCGTTTGCGGTCGTCCACGTCTTCGAGCACGCCCAGCCATTCGTGGATGTGCCGACCCGGACCCAGGATGGCAGCGCCACGCGCGCGCATCCAGCGCCACTGGCCGTCATGGGTGCGCAGCCGGAACTCCACATCCAGCGCATGTTCGCTGTCGGCCAGAAGGTCGGCTGCCTGGCGACGAAGATCCGCTACATCCGCCGGGTGGATGCGGCGCAACCAGCCAAAGCCCAGGGCCGTATCGTCAGGCGTGCCCGCAAGCACCTCCCAGCCGACCATGGAGGTAGCGCGCCCCTGGGCATCCAGCGTCCACAGCACGGCAGCACCGGCGTGTGCCAGCGTGCGGGTGCGCTGTTCGCTGACGGACAGCGCGTGGGCGATCTGGCGCTGGTGGCCGAGCGCGGATTCAAGCTGCGCGCGCGCATTGACGAGGCTTTGGCGCAGGCTTTCATATTCCTTCACCATCAGCACCTGGCTGTCATCAGTTACAGGCGTCTCGTAGGCAGAACCTGTGCGGGATGCATCCGTCAACTGGCGGATGGGACGCAGCAACTGGCGCGATACCCAGGTGCTCAGCAGCACTGCCACCGTGAGAGCCAGGGTGCCCACCAAGGCAATATTGAACATGGGCTTCTGCCAGCGGGCATTGAAAGCGCCCAGTGACTCGCCGGCAACAATGACCCAGCCCGGTGTGCCCTTGATTTTCTGAAAGGCGAAGATGACGCTGCCCTTGTCGGCACGCTCGGCCTCAAAGGCGCCGCTGGAGGCTCCCACTTCCTTGAGTTTCTGCCAGTCCGGTACCGGGGTGCCGATATACCGTTCCGGCTGCACCGAACGGGCTAGCATGCGGCCATTGCCGTCGGTGACCGCAATCAGCGCACCTTGGTCAGACGTGTCCTGCGCTGCGCTGACCAGGCTCTGTGGCGTGGTGGTCAGTATCATCACCTTGCCCCTGTCTTGTTGCACGCGCACGGCAATGGCGATGCGTGGCTTGTTGTCATGAAAGAACAGCTGGGAAAACACAGGCGTCTTGCCTTCCAGTGCCTGTTGCACCAGGTCCGGCGGGACGTAGCCTTTGACGCTCGAATGCGCGGAGACCAGGATCGGCGAAGCATTGCTGGCCGTGGTGACGATGAGGGTGCTGTCGGAGCCCATGTCCGTCAGGGTCAGCCATCTGGACATGGCCTCTGCGTCCTCTGACTGTGCGTTGGCTGCATAGGCCTGGAGCATGGCTGCGCGGCTGGCCAGATCGCTCTCGATGATATGTCCCAGATTCTTGGTGGTGTCCAGCATGTGCCGCAGACTGTTGTCGCGGTAGGAATGGGCCACGTGCTGCACGGTGTAGATGCTGGCAATCAAGACCGGCAGCGCCGCCGCAAGCATCATCACTATCAGGTAGGTGCGCAGGCTGCGCGCACGCCATCGCGAGGCGACCGGGCCGCGTACAGCGACAGGTTCCTGCAAAGGGGTGGCGAAGGATCGAGCGACGGGGGAGGACATCCGGGCGCAGCAATATTGCGACTATGAAGAACAGTGTAGGGTGCTATGAAACGCTATTATCCAATTTGTCTCTATTTGTTTCCATTCCTGTCAGGGGTTCTTACATTTGTTGAAGAAGTTTGTGTTTATTCACTTAGAAGATGTGGCGTTGCGTGGCGATAGTGCGTGCAGATGCCTCCTGCCTGCGGGCAATGGCAATGGGCTTTCGCCGGGCAATCTGCGTCCCGCCCATGTGGGGAGGGCTCTGCATAGCACCACTATCGGTGCTGTAGCGAAGACACCAGCATGGCAAGGCCCGCGAGGGTCAGCAGACCCAGCACTACCCTGCGGAAGGCTGCATCGCTGATGCGTTGGTAGAGTCGCCCGCCCCAGATGGAAGGCAGCAGCATGGCAGGCAGCGCGACGGCCAACAGTGGCAGCATCCGAAAAGTGACGAAGCCGGTGGCCACATAGCTGGCAAAGGTGACGGACAGCATGGTGAGGTTGAAGTTCTGGATCACCTGGCGCTGCCGGTCGCGGGCCATGCCCAGCAGTTGGCACCACAGAGTGGGCACAACCCCCGAGAAGCCGCCCAGGGCGGCCATCACGCCTCCTGCCAGCCCCGCTGCTCCGTTGGCGATGTGCAGCACGGCCCCCTGCATGCAGCGCCAGTCGGCGATGCGTGGCAGCCGGTGTGCAAAAGCCATGAGGGGGCAGAAAACCACCAGCAGCACGCCCAGGACGGTCTTGAACAGCTGTGCATTCAGCAGAGGCAGCAGGCGCAGCCCGAGCGGCAGTCCGCACAGCCCTCCCAGTACAAAGGGCCACAGCATGCGCCAGTCAAAGCCGCGCCGCACACTGAAAGCCTGGATGATCTGCCCGGTGAGGCCGCCAAAGACGGCCAGAGCGGCGGCAAGCGTGGGCTCCAGCGTCCATGCCCACAGTGCCATCGCCGTCATGCTGTAGCCAAAGCCGGACAGGCCCTGCACAAAGCCCGCGAGGGCCGCTCCCAGGATGATGACTATGATTTCCATAGCTGGTAGCGCTTATCAATTAAGCGCCAGAGGCTCTTTTTAATGAAAACGATAAAAGAAAACGGCCCGCAGGGCGTGTGGGCCGTTTGTCATCTTAGTAGCTGGCGCGCAGGAGCGCTGTAGCCACTGTAACCATCAGGACTCGTAGTCGGCCAGCGGCACGCAGCTGCAGAACAGGTTGCGGTCACCGTAGACGTTGTCCACCCGGCCCACGGGGCTCCAGTACTTGGCGCGGCGCAGGTGGGGCACAGGGTAGGCGGCGGCTTCGCGGCTGTAGCTATGGTTCCACTCGGCAGTCAGCAGGGTTTCGGCGGTGTGAGGCGCGTTCTTGAGCGGATTGTCGTCCTGCGGCAGCTGGCCTGCTTCGATCTGGGCGATTTCGCCGCGAATGGCGATCATCGCGTTGATGAAGCGGTCCAGCTCGTGCAGGCTTTCGCTTTCGGTCGGCTCCACCATTAAGGTATTGGGAACGGGGAACGACAGCGTAGGCGCGTGGAAGCCATAGTCGATCAGGCGCTTGGCCACGTCTTCGGCCATCACGCCGCAGGTTTCCTTGAAGTGGCGCAGATCCAGAATGCATTCATGCGCCACGTGGCCGTGTTCGCCTGCGTACAGCGTGGGGAAATGGTCCTTGAGGCGTGCGCTGATGTAGTTGGCGTTCAGGATGGCGGTCTCGGTGGCCAGTTTCAGGCCGGGCTCACCCATCATGCGGATGTACATCCAGCTGATAGGCAGCACGGCAGCATTGCCCAGCGGCGCGGCGCTGACGGCGCCTACCTTGCCGGGAATGCCTGCCGTGGCGTGGCCAGGCAGGAAGGGAACCAGGTCTTCCACCACGCAGACAGGGCCGACGCCGGGGCCGCCGCCACCGTGCGGAATGCAGAAGGTCTTGTGCAGGTTCAGGTGGCTCACATCGCCACCGAACTCTCCGGGCGCCGCCAGGCCCACCTGGGCGTTCATGTTGGCGCCGTCCACATAGACGCGGCCACCATGGCTGTGCACCAGCTCGCACAGCTCCTTCACCTGGGTCTCGAACACGCCGTGTGTGCTAGGGTAGGTGATCATGATGCAGGCCAGATTGGCGCTGTGCTTTTCGCAGGCCAGCTTCAGGTCTGCCATGTCCACGTTGCCGTTGTCATCGCACTTGGTGACGACCACCTGCAGGCCCACCATCTGCGCGCTGGCAGGGTTGGTGCCGTGGGCGCTGCTGGGAATCAGACAGATATTGCGATGCGCTTCGCCCTTGGACGCATGGTAGGCCTTGATGGCCAGCAAACCGGCGTATTCGCCCTGCGAGCCCGCATTGGGCTGCAGACTGATGCCTGCGTAACCGGTGGCCTGGCACAGCCATTGGCGCAACTGCGCGTCCAGCTCGGCGTAGCCTTGCAACTGGTTGGCAGGCGCGAAGGGGTGCACGTTGGCGAACTCGGGCCAGGTGATGGGGATCATCTCGCTGGTGGCATTGAGCTTCATGGTGCACGAGCCCAGCGGAATCATGCTGCGGTCCAGTGCCAGGTCCTTGTCGCTCAGGCTGCGGATATAGCGCAGCATGGCGGTTTCGGAATGGTGGGCGTTGAAGACCGGGTGCGTCAGGTAGCTGCTCGTACGTTGCAATTCCTGCGGGATCAGCGAGGTGGCTCCCTGGTCCATCGCGTCGATGGAGGGCAGGGTGGCGCCTTCCTGGGCGAAGATGCTCCAGATCAGTTCCACATCGGCGCGCGTCGTGGTTTCGTCCAGGCTGATGCAGATGTATTCGTTCCAGGCCTTGCGCAGGTTGGCGCCCTTGGCCAGGGCCCGGGCGAGGATTGCATCCGTGGCGTCCTTGGTGTGCAGCGACAGCGTGTCAAAGGCGGTGTCGTGGTGGTGGGCGCTGAAACCCAGCTGCGCCAGGCCGCGGCTCAGGATTGCCGTGAAGCGCGCCACGCGCTGGGCGATGCGCTTCAAGCCCGCCGGGCCGTGGTAGACCGCATACATGCTGGCGATGACGGCCGGCAGCACCTGCGCCGTACAGATGTTGGAGGTGGCCTTTTCGCGGCGGATGTGCTGCTCGCGCGTCTGCAGTGCCAGACGGTAGGCGGGTTTGCCGTGCACATCGACGCTGACGCCCACAAGGCGACCGGGCAGCGAGCGCTTGTAGTCGTCCCGGCAGGCCATGAAGGCGGCGTGCGGGCCGCCGGCGCCCATGGGCATGCCAAAGCGCTGGCTGTTGCCCACCACGATATCGGCACCCCATTCGCCGGGTGGCGTGAGCAGGGTCAGCGCCAGCAGGTCGGTGGCCACAATCGCGGCAGCCTGCTTGGCGTGGATGGCGTCCACATCGGCCTTCCAGTCGACAATCCAGCCGCTGGAGGCGGGGTACTGGATCACGGCAGCGAAGAAGTCGCCTGCCATCGCGGCTTCCCACTCTTCCTTGCTGTTGGCCACGAGCACCTCGATGCCCAGCGGCTGGGCGCGGGTGTGGATGACTTCGATGGTCTGCGGGTGCACATCGCCCGCGAGCACGATGCGGTTGCTCTTGGATTTGACCGAGCGCTTGGCCAGGGTCATGGCTTCTGCTGCGGCAGTGGCCTCGTCGAGCATCGACGCATTGGCGATCGGCATGCCGGTGAGGTCGCACACCATGGTCTGGAAATTGACCAGCGCTTCCATGCGGCCCTGCGAGATTTCGGCCTGGTAAGGCGTGTAGGCGGTGTACCAGGCGGGGTTCTCCAGGATGTTGCGCAGAATCACGCCGGGTGTGAAGGTGCCGTAGTAGCCCTGGCCGATGAAACTCTTGAGCACCTGGTTCCTGCCTGCGATGGCCTTGAGCTCGGCGAGCGCCGCCGCTTCGGTCACGGGCGCGGGCAGATCCATGGGCTTGGCGCGGGCGATGGAGGCCGGCACCACATCGCGGATCAAGGCGTCCAGGCTGGGTTTGCCGATGACTGCCAGCATGGTCTGCTGGTCATTGGCGTCAGGGCCGATGTGGCGGGGGATGAATTCGGTGGCGTTTTCCAGCGCGGCCAGGGGCTCTTTGGAGGACATCAGCATGGTGGGAATCCAGATGTTTGTGCTTGAAAGTGCCACTAGCGCAGGATAGGCGGGCGGAAGCAGCTATGAATATGTGAGTGAAAGCATTGGCAGCATGTACGCATGCTGCCAATGCAAGTGGCCAGGGTTTACGAGTTGGCAGCGAAGTCGTTGTAGGCGGTTTCGTCCAGCAGGGCGTCGAGCTGCGATGCATCGGCAAGCTTGACCTTGAAGAACCAGCCTGCGCCCAGTGGGTCGCTGTTGGCGAGCGATGGGTCGTTGCGCAGTTCCTCGTTCACTTCGACGATCTCGCCGGTCACCGGCATGTACACATCGGCGGCGGCCTTCACGGACTCGACCACACCGGCCACATCGCCCTGGTTGAACGAGGCGCCCACTTCGGGCAACTCGACAAACACCACATCGCCCAGCGCGTCCTGGGCGTGCACGGTGATGCCGACAACAGCGGCGCCAGCGTCAGCGGCGTTGATCCATTCGTGGTCGCGGGAGAACTTGATCGTCATAGGAAAACTCCAGTTGGTATGCGTGAATCTGATGTCCGGAACGGCGCGCAACAGCGCACGCCAGCAGCTACTTTAGCCGCGGAAATAGTTGGGGGCCACGAATGGCATCGTCACCACCTCGACCGGCACCGGCTTGCCGCGCACCATCGCGTTCAGGCGGGTGCCGATGGCTGCAAAGGCTGGCTCCACATAGGCCATGGCAATGGGCTTGTCGATGGTGGGGCCGAGCAGGCCGCTGGTGGTGGCACCGATGGCCTTGCCATCGGGCGTGCAGATTTCCACCTGTTCGCGCACGGGAATGCGCTCCTGTGCAATCAGGCCCACGCGCTTGCGGGGCAGCGTCGCGGGGTTGTCAATCTGTGCAAGTACCTTCTCGGCCCCGGGAAAGCCGCCAGCACGTGCGCCACCGGTGCGGCGAACCTTCTGAATCGCCCAGTTCAGGCCTGCCTCGGGGGGCGTGGTGGTGGTGTCCAGATCGCTGCCGTACAGGCACAGGCCGGCTTCCAGGCGCAGCGAGTTGCGGGCACCCAGGCCAATCGGCTTGACCTCGGGTTGGGCCAGCAGCAGGCGCGCCAGCGCCTGGGCCTGGTCGCCTGCAACCGAGATTTCAAAACCGTCTTCGCCGGTATAGCCGCTGCGGGTGATGAAGCAGGGGATGCCTTTCACATCGAAGTTGCCCCCCGTCATGAAGACCAGCTTTTCAACGCCGGGCGCCAGACGTGAGAGGGCGGTTACCGCCTGCGGGCCCTGCAGTGCCAGCAGGCCGTGGCTGGGCATGGGCTCGACCTGGCAGCGGGTGCCGATACGGGCCTGGATGTGGGCAATGTCGGCCACCTTGCAGGCGCCGTTGACGATGACGAACAGCTCATCCTGCGAGACGCGGAAGAACATCAGATCGTCCAGAATGCCGCCGTCGTCGTTCAGCAGCAGGCCGTAGCGCTGCTTGCCGACCGCCAGATCGATCACATCCACGGGCATCAGGGTTTCAAAGGCGGCAGCGGCGTCGGGGCCAACCAGGCGCAACTGACCCATGTGCGACACATCGAAGAGGCCTGCGGCACTGCGCGTGTGCTTGTGCTCGGCGATCAGGCCATCGGGGTATTGCACAGGCATGGAATAGCCGGCAAATGGCACCATGCGGGCGCCCAGCTCAAGGTGCAGGGCATTCAATGGCGTGGAGAGCAGAGCGGCGGAAGCAGAGGCGGACATGAAAACTCCAGGGCAAATAACAATGCCACGCAGCTGTTGCCAGCCGCATGCTGTTTGCCCTGCTGTCCGCTTTACCTGAGAGATTCACCCCGCACCTTCGAGGCGTGGGGGGCTTGCTCCTTCGGTGGATGGTGTCTTGGCACCATCTCTCTCCAGCTGGGGACGCTGGCGGCGCTAAGGCCTGCATCAGCGTGTGCCAGTCCTTTTGCCTGAGCGTTCGGCATCGAAGCCTGCGCCTTCGGCGGCCTTGCTGCCCGGTTGGGGCGAAGACTCTCTCCTGACTGCCGCGATTTTACCGGTAAACGCGGCATATCCCAAAAGCACGCCCATAATTTTGTGACAGGGCAGCTGCATGCGTTCTATGCAAAAAAACGCCCGGCTTGCCGGGCGTTTTCATTTTGTCAGCAGATTCTCTGCCTGCGTCGGGCCAGTGCAGCAATGGCTATGCCAAGCCCCGCCAAGCTCCACAGTGCGTTGGCCGGTACTGGAGCAGGCTTGGGCGCTGCTGGATCGGGCGGGGGCATCACTGCATCTGCGGTCATGTAGTTGACCGTAGCGACATCGTCCTCCGGCATCAGATCCTTCACGGCCACTTCGGTTGCGCCGTCATTCAACAGGGCCTTGGCTGGCGAACCTTGCAGCGCCACGGTCGCGACATTCTTGAATGAGCCTGACCGCAACAGGTTGCCGGTGATGGTGCAGTTGACGATTGCACCGCGCTCCATGTCGGTGATGGGCAACTGCAACTCGTTGTTTGCCCCTGCAATACTGCCCAGCAGCGAGCCGGTGGGAACGGTGGCATTGCCGGTGCTCACACGGCAAGACGCGGCAGTGGCCTTGAAATCAGGGCCCAAGGCGTCCTTGGCGATGGCCTGGCGTACCGTTTTAGGACCGTCTGGCGAGGTATTGTTGGCAAACTGCAGATCAAACACCACCGGAGTAGCCAGATCGGGCACTTCCATGGGGGTTACCCGCTTGTTGGTCGTAAGGTTGACGCAATAAGGCGCATTGGGCAACACATTGATCTGTGTAGCCTGCAGGTTGGCATTGCTGGGCGACTGGATGTAGGAAGGGCCAAAGGTGTAGCCGTCGGTAGATACGGACACTACGCTGAAGGCGGCCTGATTCTGCAGTGCATCGTTTTGCTGCATGCATTGCAGATTGCTATCAATTTTAAAGCGAAGTGCGATCTGCATCACAGCCTTGGTACCCCATTTCACATGGATGTTCTGGCTGACCGAGGGCGTGAAGTATGGGCGATACGGCTGTATGGGGTTGTTGGGCGGAATGCAGTTGCCGTTGCTGTCTTGGCAACTGATCCATTCCATCTGCAGCTGCAAGGCGTTGGCGGGTGCAGGCGTTGGCATGTTGCCCTTTGCGAGCAGTACCGTGTCGTATACGTTGAAGTCAATCCCATCACGGTTGGAGCCCGCGGGCGCGGTGTCCTGGCTCAAGTCGACAGTCAGTTCGTAGATGGCGACATCGCCGTCCTGCTCAATCAGGTTGCTGGCCTTGGCGAGGCCTGTCTTGTCCTGAACAGACAGAAGCTTCTTGTCTGCCTTCACGTTCAGATTGACTGCCGTGCAATCCCTGCCTTGGGTAGAAAGAGCTATTGGAAACGAGAATGAAACCGTGCTGCTGTCGCTGCCTGACCCGTCCCACTGCAGGTTGACGCCATCAGCCGTGACGGCCCAGGTGGCAGTGTTGGCAAGCGCGGGGCTGCCGCACAGGGGGGCCTTGAACGAGCGCCAGTATTTGATGGTGACGCTCTCACCCGCCTGCATCACTTCATTGCCAAAGCCCGTGGTGTTGGTGTTGAGGAAGGTGTTGACATTGGTGCCAGCCTGCGACGAAGCTCCGGAGAAACCAAGCGCTTGGCAAATGGCGCTGCCGGCACCATCCACGCTGCTCGCGCAACTGGTCAGGCCGCCATCGGAGCCACTGGGCACGATCTGTGGCGACCAACTGCCTTCCCAGTCGCTCCATTTGCTGGCAATGGCGCCCAGCGAGACCGGTGTTGCAGACTTGTTGGTATAGGTGACCGTGAATTCAATCGGCGCGTTGTAGGCGTTGCCGATCCAATGCGTTGCATCGTTGGGGTCCTGCGTGGCGCCGCCAGTGATTTTTTTGTCGACCGCGAGCGTGATGTTCGATTGCGTCACTGCAAACGGGTTTTCACTGGTATTGGTCGATGGCGTGGTTTCAGTATCTCCGCTGCCTGCAGCCATCGATGACCGCATCAGATAAGCGGAATCTGCCTTGGTGGGTGTGACACTGAGCACGTAATTGCATTGCTGCCTGTTCAGCATCAAGGGAAGGGTGGCGCTCATGGTTTCGCCGCCTGCGGTGGTGCCTGCGGGAACAGGGCTGAAGGCCGATGCGGCAGGGCAACTGGGCGCATTGCCACTGGCTGCGGTCAGCGCAACGGATGTGACGTTGGCCGGGAGCACAATGCTGCCCCTTGCGTTGGTGGCCGTGCCATTGATATTGGAGAAACTGACATTGAGCTGGTAAGGCACAAAGGTCTGCGCCGGAACGTTCGAGGCAACCGGTTCTATATTGGTGACCAGATCGACATTGGCGGCATGCGCGGCGGGCGCAAGCACGCTTGCCGAGGCTAACAGGCCCAGGGCCACCCATTGCGAGTGTGAAGCGGCAGGCGTTCTGCAGCGGTGTGGAAGACTAGCTCTCATCCATCCCTCTCTATCGATAGTTTAAGACAAACGAAAATTAAATTTCGATGTTTAAAAATTATAATGTCGAAATGAAGATGCGCTCCTGTTGACACAAATTCATACTTTGTGTGAAAGATTTTTTGACAATTCGTGCCGAACGCCAGAGGGCAGCATGAAAAAAGCCGCGTCCATTGACGCGGCTTGCTGTGGAGCAAAGAGGGAAATATCAGCGGTACACGAGATCGCGCAGACCCAGTGAGATGCCGGGCACATAGGTGATGACCATCAGGCACAGCAGGATCACCCCGACAAACGGCAGCAGGTACTTGATGATCTGGTCGAGCGAGATCTTGGCCACAGTGCAGGCGGCAAACAGGTTCACGCCAAAGGGCGGCGTGATCATGCCCAGCGCCAGGTTCACCACCATGATCAGGCCGAAGTGCACCGGGTCGATGCCAAAGTGCTGGGCAACGGGCGCCAGGATGGGCGCAAGCACGATGATGGCTGCGCTGGTCTCGATGAACATGCCGATGACGAAGAGGGCTGCGTTCACGCCCAGCAGGAACATGGCAGGGCTTTGCAGTACCTGTTCCAGCCAGTGGCCGATGATTTCTGGAACGCCGGCGCGCGTGATCAGAAAGGCAAACAGCCCGGCGTTGGCGATGATGAACATGATGATGGCCGACGAGATGGCCGATTTGCGGAAGATGGCGTACAGGTCCTTGATCTTGATTTCACGGTAGATCAGCATGCCCACCACCAGCGCATAGAACACCGCCACCGCCGATGCTTCGGTCGGCGTGAATACGCCGCCGTAGATGCCGCCCAGAATGATGACCGGCATCAAGAGCGCCCAACCTGCCTGCAGCGTGGCCTTGCCAAAGCCCAGGCGGCCTTCACCGTCGTTCTTGCCCCAGCCCTTGTACTTGCAATATGCCCAGACAAAGACCATCAGCGCGGCGCTGATGAGCAGGCCCGGGCCGAAACCGGCAATGAACAACTCGCCAATCGATACCTCGGCGCTCACGCCATACAGAATCATTGGAATCGATGGCGGAATGATCACCCCCAGCTCGGCGCTGGTTGCCTGCAGCGCTGCGGCATAGCTCCTGGGGTAGCCGTGCTTGATGAGGGCGGGGATCAGGATGGCGCCAATGGCAAACGTGGTGGCGACCGACGAGCCCGAGACCGCGGCAAAGATCATGCAGGTCAGCACGCAGGTCATGGGCAGGCCACCCTGCACGCCGCCGACGATGCTCTTGGCGAACTCCACCAGCCGGCGCGAGATGCCGCCGGTCTCCATCAGGTTGCCAGCCAGAATGAAAAACGGAATGGCCGCCAGCGGAAACTTGTTGATCGCGCCGAACATCTCCTTGACCGAGATGAGCATGTTGGCGTTGCTGGCCTGGATGCCCAGCATCGAGGCGAGGCCAATCGAGACAGCGACGGAGACGGTGAGCGCAAAGCACAGCACCATCGTGGAAAGCATCACGGCGGTCATTGCGCGTTCTCCAGTTCGGTATTCTTGGGGTCCAGCAGGTTGCCGATGACGCCGATCACGGCAAACACGCCGCCGATCGGCATGGCCACATAGGCCCAGAACATGGACAGCGATTCGAGCCCGGCCATGGTCTGCACGCCGCCGCGCCGGGCGTAGTCCCAGCCCCACCAGATGATCACGGCCAGAAGTGCCAGCGTGGCAATGCACACCAGCCAGTCCAGCACGCGGCCAAAGGCGGGCGGGCTCCAGCGGCGCAGAACGTCAACGCTCACCATGGCGCCCTGGCGAAACGCCATGGGAATGGCCAGGAACACCATCCATATCAGGCTGAAACGGATCAGTACCTCGGTCCATTCGGCGGGTTCCTCCAGCACGAAACGGGTCAGGATCTGGAACATGCCGAGGGTGGAGGCAACGGCGAGCATCAGGCAGGCGACCGCCATCGCAAAGCCTGATGTCCAGCGCTCCAGGGCAAGAAATGCGTTTTTCATGGTGTTCGAAAGCGCAGGCCTGCGTGGGCAGTGCGTGGGCTCTCTCCTCCAGTTTCTTAACAAAAAACAGCTGTTTGCGCTCAACAGTCAAGCGCAAGCAGCTATCAAAATGAGAGTAATCGATAGGGGCCGCCGGCCTGTGCACAGGAGCGGCCCCCGGCCCGGGCTTACTTGTAGTCGCGGATACGGTCGAGGTTGGCCTTGCCAAACTGCTTCTCGAAGTCTGCGTTGGTCTTGGTGAGCGCGGCGACAAACTTGGCCTTGTCCACGTTCTCGATCACCTGCATGCCCTTGCTGCGCAGTTCTGCCACGCCGTTGGCGTCATCCTGGTCCACGCGGGCGCGGTTGGCCTTGGTCGCTTCCTGGGCCGCCTCCACAAAAGCTTTCTTGTCGTCGGCGCTCAGCTTGTCGTAGGCGCCCTTGTTCATCACCAGAATGCAGGGCGAGTAGACGTGGCCGGTGAGCGACAGGTGCTTCTGCACCTGGTCGAACTTGGCCGAGGTGATCACCGGCAGCGGGTTCTCCTGGCCGTCCACCGTGCCTTGCTGCAGTGCGGTAAATACCTCGGGGAAGGCCATCGGCGTGGTGATGATGCCCAGCGCCTTGTAGGCCTGGATATGCACCGGATTTTCCATGGTGCGCATCTTCAGGCCCTTGGTGTCGTCGGGGCTGTTGATGGCGCGCTTGGAGTTGGTCATGTGGCGAAAGCCGTTTTCTGCCCAGGCCAGGGCCTTGAAGCCCTTGGAATCAAACTTGCCGAGCAGCTCCTGCCCGATGGGGCCATCGAGCACGGCTCGGGCATGCGCCTTGTCGCGGAAGAGGAAGGGCACGTCGAGGATCTTGGTCTCGGGCACGAAGTTGGGCACGGGGCCGCTGGAGCTGAAGGCCAGCTCCTGGGTGCCCAGTTGCACGGCTTCGATGGATTCACGCTCACCGCCCAGCGAACCGTTGTAGAAGGTCTGCACCTTGTAGCGGCCGCCGGTGCGCTTTTCCACCTCTTTGGCAAAGGTGTCAATGGCCACGCCCTGGTGTGAATTCTGCGCCACCGAGATGCTGATGCGCATGGTGGTCTGAGCGCTGGCAACACTGCCTGCCATCAGACCCACGGCCAATCCCACACCCCAAGCCAGTTTCTTCATCTGCATGATCTTGTCTCCTCGGCCTCGCCGATTGATCGTTATTGCCATCTGCGGAATGTCCGCGCGAGCTTTGCATTGTGGACAAAGCAGCGTGAATCCATATTGGGGTTTTTATGATGCTGCGGTGCAGCGTTGAAGAGCAGAAGAGGCGAAAATCGCTAAGTGCTTGATAGCATGGGATTTAGGTGTTGCGCTGCCTGAAACGGATTTCATCCTGGCTGTCGCAGGGTGGACAGCCGCTTGCGGTCGATCCCAATAATGAAAAAGGCGCCAGTGTCTGCTGGCGCCGGGAAGAGCGAGAGGTATCGCAGAGGCGGTTACATGCCCTGGCCCAGGTCGGAGATGAGCTGCGCCGACAGGTACAGGCGGCGCGCGATGGGCTCGGTCAGCACGTATTCGGCCAGGTTGGAGTGGTAGTTGGCACCGGGCAGACCCAGGCCTTCAATCACCGGCTTGCCGGAGAGGGCAGCGTAGGCCGCGTCCGATCCGCCGCCGCCGCGCGTGGTGTACATCTGCGATTTGCCGCCTACGTCGGCATAGATGGTGATGGCCTTCTGGATGAGCTTGACGCCGTCATCGGTGGCATTGAAGGCCGGGCGGCCGCGGGTCAGGTTGATGTCGATGGTGGCACCGGGCACGTGGGGCGTGGCAGCTGCCTTGTCCAGCATGCCCTTCATCAGCTCCAGGTCCTCGTTCTTGCCGTAGCGCACATCGGCGTTGACAACGGCCTTGTCCGGGATGATGTTGGTGGCGGTGCCGCCGGCGGTCATGGTGGTCCAGTTGAAGCCGCGCTCCTTGGACTTGTCCTGAACATCCTGCGTGCGCAGTACCAGGGCCGATGCCTCGGTCAGCGCGTTGATGCCCGCTTCAGGTGCCACACCCGCGTGCGATGCCTTGCCGTGCACAACGGCCTGTACATAGGCAATGCCCGAGGTGGCCGTGCCAAAGCCTTCTTCGAGGCCCGAGGGCTCGTACGACAGCACATAGTCATGGGCAGCAGCGAGCTTCTGGATCAGGTCGCGCGAGCCGAAGGAGCCTTTTTCCTCATCGGTGTTGAACATCACGGTGATGGTCTTGAACTTGCTGAAGTTCTGCGCCTTGAGCAAGCCCAGGCTGTGCAGGATGACGGCGATGCCTCCCTTGGCATCGGCAATGCCTGCGCCATAGGCCTTGTCGCCCTCGACCTTGAACGGAGCCGTGGCCAGGATGCCGCGCGCATACACGGTGTCCATGTGTGCCATCAAAAGCAGGCTCTTGGTGCCGCTGCCCTGGAAGGTGCCGACGATGTTGTCGCCCACCACGCCTGCTTCTGCCTTGTGGCGCACGACGTTGGCGCCCAGCGCCTGCAGGCGGGCTTCGAGGTAGTTGCCCATCTGCGGAATGCCGACCGCGTCATTGGTGCCGGTTTCGATGTTGACCAGTTCCTGCAGCGTCTTGAGGACCGCCGCCTTCTCGGCCTGCGAAGCCTGGTCGAGCGTGGCGTTGTAGCTGATGGAGGCTGCGCTGCTGTCGGAGCAGCCCGATACGGTCAAGGAAAGCGCCGCAGCAGCGGCGATGGCCAGCAAGGTTTTTTTCATGGCAATCAAAAGGGTGGGGAAGGGGGCGCGGTGAGCGCGCTGCGTTTACCGCCCAATTGTTGCTGGAATGTGAACAGCGCCAAGCCAAGGCTGTCACGGCAGAGACCGCCTCAGCCGCCTGCGTGCTGGCGCCATCATCCCCCGATGGCCGCCAGGCGCTCGGGTGTACCCACATCCACCCAGACCCCGTCATAGCGACTGGCACCGCAACGCCCCGCCAGCATGGCCGCACGCAACTGGTTGACCAGGGGCATCTTCAGGCCCTGTGGGTTGCCGGTCGGAATGTCGCAGAACGGTGGCGCGAACAGTTCCTTTTTCAGCAGGGCGACAGAGCAGTAGGTCAGGCGCGGCCGGCCGTCGTCTGCGGCAGGGGTCTCGGCACGGCCTGCATAGGCACGGCCGGTATAGGCGCGGCCAGCAAAGGCGCGGCCAGCATCGGCGCGGCCATCCTCCGTCAGCACAAAGTCCCCCTTGGGGTGGTGTGGCGCGTTGGGCACCAACCACAGGTGGGCCAGGTCACTCGACTGGGCAAAGCGCTGGCGCAGAGCCTCATCAAATGGGAAACCGGGGATGAATACATCGCCTGATACCAGCCAGAACGCATCATCGAGCAGCGGCAGCGCGCGGCTGATACCGCCGGTGGTTTCAATGCCGCCGCCAAAGTCCAGGTCTTCGCGCGAGTAGCGGATCTGCACGGCATGCCCGTCCATGTCGGTCGTGGCAGGCCAGGCATCCGCCACTTGCTGGCCCAGCCAGCCGGTGTTGATGACGATGCGGTCCACACCGACTGCGGCCAGTTGCTCCAGGCTGTGCTGCATCAGCGGTTTGCCAAGCACCGGCAAAAGCGGCTTGGGCGTGTGATCGGTGAGCGGGCGCATGCGTTCGCCCCGGCCTGCGGCCAGCACCATGGCCTGGGCACGGAATTCGGTGGTGGATGACATGGTTATCTGCAAAAGTGGCTCTGGCGCTTGCCCGTAGGGCGCAGCAAGCTATCAAAATTATAGAGCCTCCGATAGGGAGGCTCTGTGTGGATGGGGGTGGGCGCTCAGCCTTTCCAGGTGAAGGGAAACTTCAGCTGCTTGAGGAACCCGTTGGGCACATAGTCCCCCAGCACGCCGTAGGCCTGGGGCCAGAGCTTGTCGCTCTTGACTGCGGTGCCAAACAGGTAGTCCAGAAAGGCAAAGTGCGCCGCATAGTTCTTGTCCAGCGCCTCCTGGTCCTGGCTGTGGTGCCAGTGGTGGAAGTTGGGCGTGACGATGATGTAGCGCAGCGGCCCCAGGCGCACGCTCACGTTCGCGTGGTTGAACACGGCCTGGAAGCCGACGATGATGATGTAGGCATCAATCACTTCCTTCGAAAAACCCAGCACATAGATGGGGGCCAGCACCAGGGTGCGGGTGATCAGCAGCTCCAGGATATGCTGGCGCGAACCGGCCAGCCAGTCCATGCTCTTGACGCTGTGGTGCACGGCGTGAATGCGCCACAAGAGCGGCACCTCGTGGTAGGCACGGTGTGTCCAGTACTGCACCAGATCGGCCACAAGGATGATCAGGAACAGCGACACCCAGAAGTTCAGGTTGGCCACCCAGCCACGGATACCGTCGTTGGCGGCCCAGCCAAACAGCTTGTGCACCATCAGATTGGTGGCCAGCAGAATGAAGCCCACCACCATGTGGTTGACGAGAAAGTGGTGGAAGTCGGTTTGCCATTCGGGGCGGAACACCGGCTGATCCTTGCGCAGTGCAAACAGCTTCTCGATGAAGATGAAGATCAGCGAACTGCCCAGTAGATCGAGGATGAACCAGTCCAGGCCAATATAGGGTGTGTTGGTGGCAAATTCGCCCACCGGCACCTTGTGGCCGCCCAGCAGCGCCGACAGCACCACCAGCCCGAAAGCCGACGCAGCCAGCCAGCGCACACGGCCAAGCACGATCAGTGCCACCGACAGGCCGCCTGAGATCACCATGCACCAGAACAGCAGCTGCCGCATGACATCCACGTTATAGCTGCGGCGCAGCTCGGGTGTCGTCAGGTACTGCGGAAAGTGAAATGCCATGACCCCCAGAAAACACAGTGCCGCCAGGATGAGGGCGATCACCCCTGCCACCATCCCCTTGCCAGCCTGCAGGGAGCCGTGGCTTTCAGACAGATCATTGAGTCGCTTGAACATAGCTGCTTCGTTGTCGTTTGTGATTTGGCGCCACTATGCCACGGGCAGCAGCTGTAGGACAGAATGCCGTGGTCCTCTAATTGCAACAGTTCTGTTACGTCCGGGGAGCGGACCTGGAGCCTGCAGGAACACTGTTGACGGCGTGCAACAGCTGCAAAACAACTCGCCCCCACGGCAGCGGTAACTGCCTGGGGGCGGGCGGTGAGAGGGACTGCCGGTAAGCAGGCTCTGCAAGAAAGCGGCTTCGGTAAAAGTGTTTCGATGCCCAAAGTATGGGCCTGGGTCGCTGGGAAGAATTTTTGTTTTGTCTGATAATTTTCATAAAATCAGAAAAAAATTCTTATCAATGAACGATGGTGGAAAAATATGCTGCTTGATCGTCTGGATCGAAAAATTCTTGCGGTGCTGCAGTCCAACAGCCGCGCCAGCCTGCAGGACATCGGCCATGCCGTGGGGTTGAGCTCCTCGCCTTGCTGGGGCCGCATCAAGAAGCTGGAGGAGGCGGGCGTGATTGAAGGCTATACCGTGCGGCTGAACTCACAGGCCCTGGGCCTGGGTGATACGGTGCTGGTGCAGGTCACGCTCGACAGCCACTCGGACAACACGCTGGAGAAGTTTGGCGAAATGCTGGCCACCATCCCCGAGGTGGTGGAGGCGCACCTCGTCTCCGGCGAGTACGACTACCTGCTGCGGGTGGTGGTGAAAGACACGCGCGATTACGAGCGCCTGCTGCGCGAGAAGCTCTACAAGATCAAGGGCATCCGTCACAGCCAGTCGAGCTTCGTGTTGCGGACGCTGAAAAAGGCAGATCTGCCACTGGGTGTGTGAACGGGCCCATGGCGGTTTGAGAGCTGCCAACGTCACCTGGCAGCCTTGCGGCGGCGACGGATGTCATGCGGTGCCAGACAGTGCCGCGTCAGGCCGGGCCATGTCAGGCGGTGTCACGGGCAATGCCAATGCATGACGAGACTTGGCGTCCCCAACCAGGCGTCCCCAACTAGGCGTCCCCAACGAAGCAATGGCGTATCGGTGGTAGTGCGACGGGTCGCAATGGCAAGCGTCTTTCATAGCCCCTGCCTTGCTGTGCGTAAGAAAATCCGAGAATATAAAGAATGTGATTTTCTTTTTTAAAAGAGAATTTCTGAAAATATCAATAATGCATGTGTAAAATCAATAATAAAAAATCTGCATGAGTTTATTGATTTACCATGTATGCCTCGATGCATTATACAAATACTCTATTAAATTATTTCCTGTCAGAATGAATGTTGCAACTTCTTCCATTGTGTGTTAGGCCGCAATGAGTGTTGTAAGGCTTATTGGGTATAAGTGTAAACAAATGTTGTTTTAAGATTTTTTAAAATTACTAAGTCTTCTCGTGAAGACTATTGGTCTGGATAATTGTGCTTCCTGAAGAGCCAGTGAGAGATCTTCGGGGGGCGCACTTCCATTGGAATGTTGGGTATTTGATTTCTGCACGCAGTTAATATATGTGGAAATCGTGGATTGTGCATTTTTATTTATTTTTGGAGAGGCCTTTATACAAAGATAAAGGATCGGTTCCATGGCACAAAAAAATCCACTTTTCAGTATTTTGTTGACGGCTGCTCAATATATTTTTTCTGCGCTGGTGCTGGTAACGTCACCATTGCACGCCTGGGCGCAGACAGCCGATGTACAAATCACCAAATTCGGCCCTTCGTCGGGTATCGGTGGTACAGGTTTTACATATGCCCTGGAAATGGATAACAACGGCCAGGATGCCGCCAATGGTGCGAGCTTCCAGGATCCATTGCCGGCCGGGGTTACCAATGTGCAGGCGACATGTACATTGGCAACGGGTGGCGCGGTATGCCCCGCCGATTTGTCGGTCGTCAATGGAACGGTGTCTGGCACGCTGTCGACATTTCCCAACCTGGGCAAGGTGCGGGTGGAGATCACAGGCCGGTTCGGTGTCACCGGCCCGACCACGTTGACGAATACGGCCACGATCAGCCCGCCCGCCGGTGTGACGGACCCCTTGCCCAATTCGAACACCAGCTCCGTCAGCACCGCCATGCGCTACGAGGTGGACCTGGAGGTTACCAAGTCGCAGAGTACAGACACCTACCAATCTGGCGTGCCCCTCACTTACACCATCAGGCTCACCAATAACGGGCCGGGCGCCGCAGACGGCGTGGTGTTGTGGGATACGCTCTCCAACAGCTTCATCAGCCATATCGCGGCCGATCTGGTGTTCAACCAGTGCACGGCAACCGGCGGCGCGCAGTGCCCGGACAACGCAAGTTTTCCCAACCGTTCCGGGCAGGGCAGCTACAGCCCGGTGTTCAACGCCACCATTCCGGCGCTGCCACCGGGCGGCGCCGTGACGGTGACCTACACCATGACACCCTATCTGCTGCCGAATGCCGCCTGCGGCAGGCCTGCCGGGCAGCTGTTCAACACCGCTTCGATCCAGTTGCTCGACGGGATGAATGACACCAGCCCCAACAACAACCAGCAAGCGGCCATCCTGCAGGTGCCCGGCACGCCCCCTTGCCGGCAGACAGACTTGCAGGTGCTCAAGACCCAGGACCCGGTCACGCCACAGATGGGAGACCTCGTCACCTACACCATGGTGCTGACCAATGCGGGGCCAGAGGCTGCCGACGGCGCGTACATCTCCGACGTGATCAGAACCCACGGCGGCTCTGCCGCATATTTCGATGCGACAGCGCAGTTCCAAAGCTGCGTGGCGGATTTCGGCGCGGTATGCCCTGCGAATTCCGAATTCCTCAATCCATCGGGCAATGCGTCAGGCGCCACGCTGTTCAATACGCAGGTGCCGGTCCTGCCGGTCAACGGGCGCCTCACCATCGTCTATGAGGTGCAGACGCGCATCAATGCCCCGATTCCATGCGGCAGAACGCTTGGGGGGCTGAACAACGAGTTCGCTGCGAATCCGCCAGACGGCCTGGAGGACTCCAATACCGGCAACAATTTTGTGTCAGTGCCCATCATCGTCCCAGCAACGCCGGATTGCCCGAGAACCGATCTTGCAGTGACCAAGACACAAAGCTCCGACGCCTACCAGCCGGGCGTTCCTGTCACCTACACCGTGACGGTGACCAACAAGGGGCCCAACCCGGCCGATGGCGCCAGCATCGCCGATCGCCTGATCCCTTTTGAGCTGGGTTCAAGCCTCGATGTGCAGTCATCGGTGATCAATTGCTCGGCGGCCAATGGCGCCGTGTGCCCGGATGCATCGGCCTTTCCTGCGCCATATTCAGGCAGCATCAGCGGCTTTTCCTTGCCCTTCCAGGCCGCGGTTCCCAAGCTGCCCGTCGGCGGCTCGCTGACGATCACCTATTCGCTGACCTATGGCTACTCGCAAAGCGGCTGCAACTGGCCTTCGGGTTATCTGGTCAATGAGTTTTCTGCAGGACCGCCCGATGGCACGGATGAGCAGACACCTTCGGACAACGTTGCCACCGTGACCATGTCGCGTTTCAGTTGCTCCAACGTCTCGGTCAACAAATCGGTGGCGCCGGTTACGGCCAATCGCGGCGCCATGGTGACGTATTCCGTGGATGTCTACAACGCCGGCCCCTCCGATACCGCCAATGTGCTGTTCTCCGATCCGCTGCCCCAGGGCGTGACTTTCGTTGATGCAGCATGCTCCGTGCTGACGGCTCCGGCTGCCTGCGGTGCTTCGGTGAATTACGATGCAGCAACGCGCACGGTCAGCAGCACCATTGCATCCCTGGGCAACGGGGGGGCGGTGCAGTTCGTGATCCGCACCACTGCAGGCTATCTGCCCGGAACCTACACCAATACCGGCTATGCCGCCGTGGCTTCCGGCGTGGTCGATCCCATCCTGGCCTCCAACGAGAGCCATGTGAATCTGCAGATCTTCAACACCAGTACGGCCCGGACGGTGACCAAGGTGATCGAAGGCCTGACCACGGGTCTGGCCAGCCCGATGACCTTCACCGGCACCATGGTGTGCGGCTCGCAGCCTGCGCAGGCCTGGTCGGCCACTGTGCCTGCGGGCGCCACCAGCGGCACCAGCACCCCGCTTTCTTTCTTTGACGGCGACACCTGCACCGCAACCGAAGACACCCCGCCAGCAGCACCTACAGGCTACATCTGGGTGGGAACGCCCGAGGTCAGCGCGCAGAATACGGGCTTTACAGTCACCAACCGGGTGCAGCGCCAGACCGGTGGGCTGCAACTGACCAAGCGGATCACCGGAGATGCGGCAGCCGTGGCTTCGGTCAATGGCACATTCGATTTCTCGCTGGACTGCGGTGTGGACGGTGTGCGCACTGCCAGCATTGCCGTGGTCAATGGCCAGACGGCCTCGGTCAGCCTGGCGGCGCTGCCCGCCAATGCCTCCTGCACGATCACCGAAACCGGCAAGGCCGCTGCGCCAGCCAAGTTCAATTGGGGAGCACCAAGCTACACCGGCAATCCGGTTGTCGTTCCCACAGGGGGCAATGCACAGGCCGAAGTGATCAACCCGCTGACCGGCGGTGGTGATGGCGGCGGGGACAATGGCGACGGTGGTGGCGATGGTGGTAGCAAGCCCACACCAAAGCCGGTTCCGGCGGGCGGGCCCCTGGGGTATCTGCTGCTGGCGCTGATGGTGGGCTGGTTGGGGGCCTGCTGTGCCTCACGCCAGCGCCGCATTTGATCGCTTGCTATAGATATAGAGACTGCAAGCACATTCCAGGCATGCCCGGCTGCATCAGCAGCTGGGCATGTTCGCTAATGAAGGGCGAATGCGTCTGCCATGGCCGCCCGAAAGCGCTGTGAAGACTGTGAAGGGCGGATTCAATCCTCGAACGCCTGCTGGCCCAGGGTCTGGGCCACGTAGTCCACAAAGCAGGTGATGCGTGCCGCAAGGGCGGTGTTGCGGTAGTAGACCGCATGGATGGATTGGCGCACGTCCAATGTCTGCGCTGCAAAGAGCTGCACGAGCTGGCCACTGCGGCGGTCCTCGCGCGTCATGAAATCCGACAGACTGGCAATGCCCAGGCCTGCAAGGGCCATGTGCCTGAGCGTTTCTCCGCTGGATGAGCTAATCGCGGGCTGGATGTGCAGGGCGTTGCCATCGACACCGCGCAGCGGCCAGTCATTCAGTGACTCGGGCTGGGTAAAGCCCAGCAAGGTGTACGGCGCGCCCGGCTGGGTGAGCTGTGCGGGCTCGGCCGGCATGCCGTGGCGCTCCAGATAGGCGGGGCTCGCGAGCACCCGCACGCGGCTGGTGCCGATGGGGCGGGCGTGCAGGGTGGAGTCCTTCAGCACCCCGATGCGGAATGCCACATCGGTGCGCTTTTCGATCAGGTCAATGATGCCCTCGTTGGAGTTGAGCTCGAGCTCCACCTCGGGGTAGCGCTTGCTGAACCCTTCGATCAGCGGCACCAGCACATGCAGCATGAAAGGCGTGGCCGCGTCCACCCGCAACCGACCCGCAGGCCGCACGCGGCGGGCGGCCATCTGCTCTTCGGCTTCGTCCACCAGGGACAGGATGGCCCGGGCACGCTGCAAAAAGGTGGCGCCTTCCTCGGTCAGTTCCAGCCTGCGCGTGGTGCGGCGCAGCAGGGTGGTCTGCAGCTTCTCCTCCAGCCGTCCCAGGGTGCGGCTCGTGGCAGAGATCGTCAGGCCGAGCAGTTCGGAGGCTGCCGTGATCGACCCCGTGTCCACCACGGCCGCAAAGGCTTGCAATTCATCGAGGGTGGTTTTCATTATTGATTTTTAATCAAGAGACATTGGTGAATAAGGGGCTTAATCTGCAAATATTAACCGGGCACACTGTCATCCATCAAGCGCGACGGCCCAACTGCAGCACGGCTGCATCCTGTCCTTTGCGTTCCATTCACCTGACTGAGGAGTCCTTTCATGAACCCTATCCCTTCCTTTGGCGTCGGCACGTTCCGCCTGACCGGCCAGACCGTCATCGATTCGGTGCGCAATGCGCTGGACGTGGGCTACCGCGCCATCGATACCGCGCAGATTTACGGCAACGAGGCCGAGGTTGGCCAGGCGATTGCCGAGAGCGGTGTGCCGCGTGCTGATCTTTTCGTGACCACCAAGATCTGGACCGACAACTACGGCAGGGCCAAGCTGGTGCCCAGCCTGCGTGAGAGCCTGAAAAAGCTGCGCACCGACCATGTGGACTTGACGCTGATCCATTGGCCTGCGCCGGGCAACGGCGTGGAACTGCCCGAATTCATGGAGGCGCTGGCCGAGGCCAAGGCGCTGGGCCTGACCCGCCAGATCGGCATCTCCAACTTCAATATCGAACTGGCGCGCCAGGCGATTGCTGCGGTGGGCAAGGGCGAAATTGCCACCAACCAGATCGAGCTGAGCCCCTATTTGCAGGGCCACAAGCTGACGGCTTTCCTCCAGGAGCAGGGCATCCAGGTGACCTCCTACATGACCCTGGCCTATGGCAAAGTGCTCAAGGATCCGGTGCTGGCCAGGATTGCCGACAAGCACCAGGCCACGGTGGCGCAGGTGGCGCTGGCCTGGGCACTGCAACTGGGTTATGCGGTGATTCCGTCGTCGACCAAGCGCGAAAACCTGGTCAGTAACCTGCTGGCTCGTGATCTGAAACTGGACGCCGAGGACATGGCCCTGATCGCGCCACTGGAGCGCAACGGCCGCGAAGTCAACCCCGAAGGCCTGGCACCAGCCTGGGACTGAGCGTTTGCAGGCGAGCCCACCCTGCAGTGAGGGCGGGCCCGCTGGAACTCAACGCAACCGCTGCAAGGAAGCAGACGGCTGCGTAGAGATCGTGAACACGTTCTTAAGCTGCGATCTTGGCAGCAAGGGTGGCGACCTTGGCGCCCTGGGCAAAGGCCAGATCCAGCTCGGGAGCGGAAGGCTGGCGCGAGCCGTCGGCGCCTGCCACGGTGGCGGCGCCGTAGGGCGAGCCGCCCTTGACTTGCGACAGGTCAAACTGCGAAGGCAGTCCAAAGCCAGCGGGCACGATCACCATGCCGTGGTGGGCCAGGGTGTTCCAGAACGAGGTGACGGTGGTTTCCTGGCCGCCCAGCGTGCCGGTGGAGGTGAACACGCTGCCAACCTTGCCTGCCAGCGCGCCCTTGGCCCAGAGGCCGCCGGTCTGGTCGAGAAAGCTGCGCATCTGGCCGCTCATGTTGCCAAAGCGAGTGGGGGTGCCGAAGATGATGGCATCGTAGTCGCCCAGCTCGGCAGGCGAGGCCACAGCGGCTGCCTGGTCCGTCTTTCCGCCGGCAGCCTTGAAAGCGTCTGCAGGCATGGTTTCGGGCACGCGCTTGACCGTCACCTCGGTGCCGGGCACGCTCTTGGCGCCTTCGGCAATCTTGGCGGCCATGGTTTCGATGTGACCGTACATGGAATGGTAGAGAACCAGAACTTTAGCCATTGCGATTTCCTTTGTGTGAGTGAGTGGCCGGCCCGGGAAGCGGGCACGGCGCCAGAACATGAAAACCACATGGACATGGACCTGCTTTTGGATGTCCGGCTCTGTGTGATTTCCTGAAACACAACTGTAGCCAGATCCACTGTGCGCAGTAGATGCGCGATTTGAACGCAGCGTTGCATGAATTTGAACGACGCGTGCGCTCTGGCGCCGAAACTCGTGCGTAAACCGGCTTACAGCGCTTGCTGGTAAAGCGCTTTAACTTTGAAATTAATAGCAAAAAGGGCGGGATGCCCCGGGGCACTGCAGGGCCCACACTGTTACCAGTGGCTGTGCGCCAAAAGCAGCGCGCCCAGCGCCTTGATCTTGGGGGAGGCATGGCGTGTGCGGGGGTAGACCAGGGAAAGCTCACGGCTGCGGCCTTCGAGCTGGGGCAGCACGCGCACCAGGCGCCCGCTGGCAATGTGCTCGCGCACGGCAAATTCCATGACCTGTGCAACGCCCAGCCCGGCCAAGGCGCCTTCAATCAGCGGGTCGCCGCTGTCAAAGCTGATGCTGACGGGCGGCAGCCAGTCTTCGGCCTTGCCTTCTGCCAGCTTGAACTGCCAGGGCACCAGAAAACCCCGGTAGTGGTTGTAGACGGAGAGGCAGCGGTGCTCGGCCAGCGCCTCCTGCGTCTGCGGCGTGCCGTGCCGGGCCAGATACTGCGGAGAGGCCACCGTCACCCAATGCAGCGGCGGCAGGCTGCGGGCGATCATGCGGCTGTCGGCCAGCGGGCCGATGCGCAGGGCCGCGTCAAAGCCCTCGTCCACCATGTCAACCAGCCGGTCGGTGAAGCTGGCATCAATCTGCAAGGCCGGGTATTGCTCCAGCAACTGGCCGAGGAGCGGTGTCAGCACTACGCGCCCCAGCACCGAGGGCGCCGTCATGCGCAGCACGCCCGTGGGCTCGCAGCGGCGGTCCAGCAGCAGCTTGCGGGCCTCGTCCAGGCCGGCGATCAGCTCGGCACTGCGGTCCACCAGCGTGCAGCCATCGGGGGTGAGCGAGACATTGCGCGTATTGCGGTGCAGCAGCCGGGTGCCGAGCTCAGCCTCCAGCTGTGCAATGGCGCGCGATATGCGCGACTGCGTCGTGCCCAGGCAGTGTGCAGCCTGGGTGAAGCTCTTCATCTCGGCCACCTTGACGAGCATGTGTACGGCATTCAGGTCCATGGCATCAGTCTCATCGTCTGTCTGGGAATTGATTGGTAATTGATTGATTCATTTTTGCATAAGTAAAAGATATTTTTCGTATTTATCTTTGCTGGTGAATTAAATACGATCCTGCCTGACCGGTCATCACTGCCTGCGTGGCGCCATGCGCTGCAGGCCTTTTCCTCCTGAGTGATGAAGCCATGCCTAGAGAATCTGTTTCAAGCAGCGCAGCACCAACCGTGCTGCGCCATCCCCGTGCCGCGCTTGCGCTGTTGTCGCTCGCGCAGCTCCTGATCGCGCTGGATGCGACCATCGTCTTCGTGGCGCTCGATGCCATGGGCAAGCAGCTGCAACTCGATGCCCGCCACCTGCAGTGGGTGATCAGCAGCTACAGCGTGGCCTTTGGCGGCTGCCTGCTGCTGGGCGGGCGTTGCGCCGACCTGCTGGGCCAGCGGCGCATGTATGTGGCTGCCATGGCGCTGTTCGGGCTCGCCTCATGGGCGGGCGGTTTTGCCGCCGAGGCCTGGCAACTGGTGGCTGCGCGCGCCGGGCAGGGCGTGGGCGCGGCCTTGCTGTTCCCGGCCACCTTGTCGATGATCAATACCTTGTACGCCGCAGGCGCTGCGCGCAACCGCGCGCTGGCCGTCTGGAGCATGGCCAGTGCTGCAGGCCTTGCCGCAGGGGCCTTGCTTGGCGGCGTGCTGACCGAAACCCTGGGCTGGCACTGGGTGCTGTGGGTACTGGTGCCGATTGCCTGGCCTTGCGCCGTGGCGGCGCTGCGCTATCTGCCTGCCATGCCCAGTGTGCCGCGTGCGCGGCGCCGGTTTGATGTGGCTGGCTGCGTCAGTGTCACCGTGGGCAGCAGTCTGCTGGTGGCGGCGCTGGTGCAAGGCCCGCAGTGGGGGTGGACGGACTGGCGCACCGCCACGGTGCTGCTGCTCGCCATCCTGGCCTTGGCGGCCTTTGTCGCCATCGAAAAGCGTGTCGCGGCACCCCTGATGCCGCTGGCCATGCTGCGTGTGCGCGGCCTACAGACGGCCATGCTGCTGGCCATGCTTTTCATGGGCAGCTATGGCGTGCAGTACTACTTTCTGGGCCTGTACTTTCAGCAGGTGCTGGGCTGGAGCCCCATGCAGGCGGGTCTGGCCTTCGTGCTGCCCACCATCGTCTGCACGGTGGGCATTCGCCTGGCCGAGCGTGGGCTTGTGCGGCACGGCGCGCGATCCGTGCTGCTGGCCGGTTGGGTGGCAGGTTTGCTGGGCATGGTGTGGACGGCAGCTGTGCTGCCACAGGCGGCCAACTACTGGTGGCTGGTGCCCGGCTTTGTGGTGATGAGCATCGGCCAGGGTGCCAGCTGGACGGGGATGTGGGTGCTGGTGGGCGAGGGCATTGCGCCCGGGCAGCAGGGTGTGGCATCGGGCGTGGCCGCGACGGCCCAGCAGGTAGGCGCTGCCCTGGGGCTGGCGGTGCTGGTGATGGTGGCGGCAGCGCCGTTGGCCGGCCTGCATGATGCCGGCGAGCAAGCCTGGCGCCAGGCCAATGCGCAGGGCCTGCAGTACGCGGAATGGGGCGCTGCACTGCCGGCCTTGTTGGCACTGCTGGTCTGCGCGGCCATGGCCAGGCCTGAGCGCGCCGCAGCAAGGGTGGCTGCGTCGGCCTGAACGCTGAAATTCAGTGGCCTGGCTGCTGCAGCGGTTGCACCACATACACGCAGCGCTGGCCTGCTTCCAGCAGGTATTCGCTGCGCTCCAGGGTGGCTACATCTGCCAGCACCTCCTGAAACAGGGCTTGCTCCGAGCGGCAGAACCCACGGCAGGCGCTTGCCGCCGCGCAGATGGGGCAGTGGTCTTCGACCAGGAGCCAGCCCTGGCCATGTGGTTCCACATGCGCCATATAGCCTTCTTCCGTTCGGATGGCGGCCAGTTGGGCCAGGCGCTGTGCTAGTTGCGGGGCCGTGCAGTGCGCCTGGTAGCGTGTCCGCGATTGTGCTTCGCGCTCGCTGATCAGGCTGTCCATGCCTTGCTGGCCGAACAACTTCTGGATGGAGCCGATCAACTGCACGGTGAGCTGCGCATGGGCATCCGGAAAATGGCGCTGGCCTGCGGCCGTCAGGGTCCACAGTTGGCGGGGCCTGCCGGCACCGGCGGGCTTTTGCATGTGGGCCTGCACCAGCGCCTGCTCAGCGAGCCGGTTGATCTGCTGGCGCGCCGCCTCGGAGGTCATCTGCAAGGTGCGGGCCAGCTCTGCGGTGCTGGCTGGCGCCTGCTTTTTGAGCGCCTCCAGCATGCGCATGGTGGAGGAGTGTTCGGTGGTGGCGGAATGGGATTGCATTTATTTATGCAAGTGATAACTTGTTTTATTGATGAGGGTGGGTAATTTTCAAAGAGAATACTTGCATTATCTATCGGCAAGGATATCCATGGAAACCACCACTTCTTCGGCATCAGCACCCGGCAGCACTGCGGATGCGCAACTGGCCCCCGCCAGCTGGGGCCAGTTGCTCGGCCGCCAGCACGGCCTCACGGCCCTGGCCTTGACCGGCGCCGTCGCCATGCATGCCATCAATGTGCACATTGTCACCACCATCCTGCCGTCGGTTGTGCAGGAGATCGGTGGCATGGCATGGTACGCATGGAGCACGACCTTGTTCGTGGTGGCTTCCATTGTGGGGGCCGCACTGTCTGTGCGGTTGCTGTCGCGGCACGGTGCGCGTGCGGCAATGCTGGCTGCCCTGCTGGTGTTTGCACTGGGCACCTTGCTGTGCGCCATGGCCAGTTCCATGCCGTTGCTGCTGGCAGGCAGAACCGTGCAGGGCCTGGGTGGCGGCACCGTGGGCGCGCTCAGCTACACGCTGATCCGCCTCGTGTTTCCGCCTGCGCTGTGGCCGCGTGCCATTGCGCTGATTTCGGCCATGTGGGGCATCGCCACCCTGAGCGGGCCAGCGGTGGGCGGCCTGTTTGCCCAGGCGGGCCATTGGCGTCTCGCTTTCGGGGCCTTGCTGCCCTTGCTTGTGCTGCAAATGCTTCTGGTGCAGCGCCAGCTGGCGCCTTCGCGCCTGCTCAGCCGCGCTGGCTCGAACGATGCAGGTATTGCCGTGCAGCAGATTGCCTTGCTGGCGCTGTCGGTGCTGCTGGTGGCTGCGGCCAGTGTGGTGAATGCGCCGCTGTGGCAGTGGCTGTTGGCTGCCGCAGGCCTGCTGGCCGGTGCCTATGCCATTGCCCGTGAGCGCCATGCTGCGCAGCGCCTGCTGCCCCAGGGCGGCAGCACGCTTGCCCACCCGCTGGGTATGCTGTATGCCGCCGTGGCGCTGCTGTTGATCGGCACCATGACGGAGGTGTTCGTGCCCTATCTGCTGCAGCACCTGCATGGATTGCGGCCATTGACGGCTGGGTATGTCACCGCCTTGCTGGCGGGCGGCTGGTCGGCCGCATCGGTGCTGTTTTCCGGCAAGAGCGGGGCGGCGGGACGGGCGCTGATGTTCCGGGGGCCGGTGCTGTGCGCGCTGGCCCTGGTGATCCTGGCGCTGGCCATGCCCTGGCAGGGGAGTGTGGCGCTGGTGGCCAGCGGCATGGCATTGGCACTGCTGGGCTTGGGGGTGGGCATGGCCTGGCCGCATGTGCTCAATGCCATCATGCTGAACGCAGGCAAGGAGGAGGCGGATGCGGCCGCATCGGCCATCACCACGGTGCAGCTGTATGGCATGGCGGTGGGGGCAGCCCTGGTGGGCCTGGCGGCCAATGCGCTGGGGCTCGCGCAGACAGGCGATCGGGCCGTGCTGGGTTTCTCTGCGGCCTGGCTGTTTGGGGTGTTTGCCATCTTTCCGGCCATGGCCGCCTGGTCGGTGCGGCGCTACCTGCGAGCTTGATACGAGTCAACCGGTAGCGATGAAAGCAGAAAGGCAGCGGGTCCACCGTGGTGGAGGCCCGCTGCCTTGTTGGGTGCCGGGTTGGATGCGCGAAACCTGTCAGCTCAGTAGCAGGGCATCGTCGGCCAGTTTTTCGCCACGTACTTTCTCGAACATCTGCAGCAGGTCAGGCACATCCATGCGGGCGCGTTCTTCGCCGCTCACATCCAGAACGACCTGGCCCTGGTGCAGCATCACGGTGCGGGTGCCGACGTCGAGCGCCTGGCGCATGCTGTGGGTCACCATCATCGTGGTGAGCTGGCCTTCTTCCACGATGCGTGCGGTGAGGTTGAGCACAAAGTCGGCCGTGCGCGGGTCAAGCGCTGCGGTGTGCTCGTCGAGCAGCAGGATGCGCGAAGGCTGGAGCGCTGCCATCAGCAGGCTCACGGCCTGCCGCTGGCCGCCCGAGAGCAGGCCGATGCGGTCGGTCAGGCGGTTTTCCAGGCCCAGGCCCAGGGTGGCAAGGCGCTCGCGGTACAGCTCGCGGTTGGCGTTCTTGACGGCTTTGGACAGGCCGCGGAAGTTGCCGCGCTCGTGCGCCAGGGCCATGTTCTCTTCGATGGAGAGGTCTTCGCAGGTGCCAGCCATCGGGTCCTGAAAGACGCGGGCGACCTTGTGGGCACGGTCCCAGACGGGCTTGCGCGTCATGTCTTCGCCGTCGATGACGATGCTGCCGGTGTCGACCATCAGGTCGCCCGAGATGGCGTTGAGGAAGGTTGATTTGCCGGCACCATTGGAGCCGATGACGGTGACAAACTGGCCGGCAGGGATCTCCAGCGTCATGCCGCGCAGGGCGCGGGTTTCGATGGGCGTGCCGGGGTTGAAGGTGATCTTGAGGTCTTTTGCGCTCAGCATGGCTATTCTCCGATTCTGGGCTTAGGGCTTTTTGCTGAGCTTGCGCTTGAGCTGGGGTATCACCAGTGCCACGGTCACGAGCAGCGCGGTCACCAGATTCAAATCCTGGGCCTTCAGGCCGATGAAGTCGCTGTTCAATGCCAGGGCAATGAAGAAACGGTACACGATGGCACCGATCACCACGGCCAGGGTTGCCAGAATCAGCTTGCGCGACGGCAGGATGGATTCGCCAACGATCACCGCCGCCAGGCCAATCACGATGGTGCCGATGCCCATGGAGCTGTCTGCGCCGCCCTGGGTCTGGGCAAACAGCGCGCCAGCCAGGCCCACCAGTGCGTTCGATACCGCCATGCCCAGCAAAATCATGCCGCCGGTGTTGACGCCCTGGGCGCGTGCCATGCGGGCATTGGTGCCGGTGGCACGGATGGCCAGGCCGCGCTCGGTGAGGAAGAACCAGTCCATGGCGAGCTTGGCCAGGATCACGATCACGATCAGCAGCAGGGGGCGGAACACGTAGTCTTCCATGCCGGAGGGCTGCAGCTGGTTGAAGAGGGTGGGGTCGTTGATCAGTGGCACGTTGGGGCCGCCCATGATGCGCAGATTGACCGAGTACAGCGCAATCATCATCAGGATGGAGGCCAGCAGGTCCATGATCTTGAGCTTGACGTTGAGCCAGCCGGTGATCAGGCCTGCCACGGCGCCTGCCAGTGCTGCGCCAATGGTGGCGATGATGGGGCTGTAGCCGCTGGTGATCATCACGGCGCAGACGGCGCCGCCCAGCGGAAAGCTGCCGTCCACCGTCAGGTCAGGAAAGCGAAGCAGGCGAAAGGAGATGAACACACCGAGCGCGACCAGCGCGAAGATCAGGCCGATCTCGATGGCTCCCAAAAATGAAAATAAGGTCATGGATTTTTCTTATCTAAGAGGTGGCTAGATAAAACAAGCCCCGCTTCTGGCGGGGCTGCATCTTGTCATCGCCTGCGCTGCACGGTCAGCACGGCAGCAGGCAATGTGGCATTACTGAACCACCTTGGCGGCCGACTTGACCAGCTCGTCGCTCAGTTTGATGCCTTGCTTCTCGGCAGCGCCGGGGTTCACGAACAGCTCCATCTTGGTCGAGACTTCGGTCTTGATGTCGCCGGGCTTTTCGCCCTTGAGGATGCGCGCCACCATGCGGCCGGTCTGCTCGCCCAGGTCACGGTAGTTGATGCCCATGGCGGCCACGGCGCCACGTGCCACCGAGTCGGTGTCCGATGCCACCAGCGGCAGCTTGGAATCCTGGCCAACCTTGACCAGGGCTTCGTACGAGGACACGACGTTGTTGTCGGTGTTGGTGTAGATCACATCGACCTTGCCAACCAGCGAGCGGGCGGCGCTGGAGACGTCCACCGAGCGCGGTGCAGCGGCTTCCACCAGGGTCATGCCCATCTTGGGCAGCAGCTCCTTCAGCTCTTTCACGACCACAGCCGAGTTGGCTTCGCCCGGGTTGTAGACCATGCCCACGCGCTTGGCGTTGGGCACGACCTTCTTGACCAGTTCCATCTGCTTGTCCAGCGCCAGCAGGTCGGACACACCGGTCACATTGTTCTTGGATGGCTCCCAGCTGGGCACCAGCTTGGCAGCAACGGGGTCGGTCACGGCGGAGAACACCACGGGCACGGTCTTGGTGGCGGCGACGACGGCCTGTGCCGAAGGCGTGGCGATGGCCACGATGGCATCGGGCTTGTCACCCACGAACTTGCGGGCGATCTGCGCGGCGGTGCCAGGATTGCCCTGGGCGCTCTGGTACTGCCACTTCAGGTTCTTGCCCTCTTCAAAGCCTTCGGTCTTCAGAGCGGCCTTGACACCGTCGCGCACCGCATCCAGTGCAGGGTGCTCAACGATGGCGGTTACGGCAACCGATTTCTGATCGGCGGCCTCCGCCGGCGCGATTGCAGCAATTGCCAGTGCCACTGCGCCCAGAGGCGCCCATGCCAGTTTCTTCATTCGTGTATCTCCGCCAGGGTGTGTTGATATTCGTAGCTGCAGCGCCGCGCGTTGCAAGCAAGTGGCAGCAGTCTACACCCCTGTTAACGGGTGATGATGGTTTTTGAACTCAGGGAGAGCCCTAGTTGCGACGATGCGGAAAAAATGAATGCTTGCAGGCGCAGTTGGACTTGATGTGGAAATAAAAGTGCTTGAAATCGATTTTTGACGCTACAAAAATGCAATGTTCCTGGTTTTTTGCATGGGTGGCGCAGTAAACATGCATGGCCAAAGGTGCTGGCAGACGGCTACTTCTCGCCCTCGAGGCTGGACCAGACGAGGTTGCCCATGTCGGGGTAGTTGCGTTTGGCTAACTGCGTGAGGGCCCGGCGCAGCGGCTCCGGGATGGTGGGCGAGCGGGAGAGCACGAAATAGGAGCCTGTTCCAGGCCCCTTGACGAGCGCCCATTGGTAGTTGGCGTCGATGGCAAAGGTGCGGTAGTCGACGCTCAGCAGGTTGCCAAAACGGTTGATGCGGAAGGTGACGGGCGGGTCGATCCTGTGGTCACTGGGGAAGGTGCTGCCATTCTTGTCCAGCGGCTCCATGTAATCCTCGACCCGTTTCCACTGGTTGGACAGCGGCAGGTAGTAGGTGTAGATGACACGCACGGCTCCGTCGTAGCGCAGCAGCATTTCGTAGCGTTCCCGGGTACGAAGCTCATTGCTGGGTATCTCGGTCTTGCCCACCTTGTACCAGAGGCCCATGTAGCGCTCGGCGCTGTAGCGGGTGGCCAGCTCCAGGATCACTGCACTGGGCGGCGCAGTGGTCGCTGCGGGGGCCGCGGCCGTTGCGGCCCGTGTCGCCTGCGCCGATGCAATTTCGGGCGCAGCCAGCATGAGCGCACCGCATACAAAACTGTACAGGGAGCGCTTGGCGTGGGTAGCACTGAAACCGAGAAGCATTGGCATGTGCCTTATTCTGGTGCGCGAGCGGACACTGTCTTGTCGGTAAATGTCGGTATTGCCGCAGAACCCCGTGGCAGGCTAGGTAAAGACTGCCGTGGGGCAGCAGGGCGGGCTGCGGAAGGGCGCAATGCCGCCAATGCAGCCGGGTTGGGGCGAAAAAAATGGCCGTTGCCGGCCATGGGGAAAGGGTGAGACGGGCCTACATGCCCGAGTAGTTCGGGCCGCCGCCACCTTCCGGTGTTACCCACACGATGTTCTGAGTCGGGTCCTTGATGTCGCAGGTCTTGCAGTGCACGCAGTTCTGCGCATTGATCTGCAGGCGCTGGGCCGAGCCGCCTTTTTCCTCGTCGGCCACAAACTCGTACACGCCGGCTGGGCAGTAGCGTTGCTCGGGGCCGGCAAACTTGGCCAGGTTCACGTTTACGGGGATGGAGGCGTCCTTGAGCGTCAGGTGCGCGGGCTGGTTTTCCGCATGGTTGGTGTTGCTGATGAACACGCTGGAGAGGCGGTCAAAGGTCAGCTTGCCATCGGGCTTGGGGTATTCGATGGGCTGGCATTCCGACGCGGGCTTGAGGTAGGCGTGGTCGGGCTTGTCGCGGTGCAGGGTCCAGGGAATATTGCCGCGCAGCACGAACTGTTCGAGCCCGTTCATGACCGATGCCGTCACCAGCCCCTTCTTGAACCAGCTCTTGAAGTTGCGGCTCTTGTTCAGCTCTTCATACAGCCAGCTCTTCTCGAACGCTGCAGGGTAGGCGCTCAGCTCATCGCCCTGACGGCCTGCCACGATGGCATCGTACGCAGCCTCGGCGGCCAGCATGCCGGTCTTGATGGCGGCGTGGCTGCCCTTGATGCGGCTCACGTTCAGAAAGCCTGCATCGCAACCCACCAGCGCGCCGCCCGGGAACACGGTCTTGGGCAGGCTCATCAGGCCACCTGCGGTGATGGCGCGGGCGCCGTAGCCAATGCGCTTGGCAGGCTTGATACCCTTGGCCTCGTCCCCTTCCAGGTAGTAGCGGATATTGGGATGGGTCTTCCAGCGCTGCATCTCTTCAAAGGGGGAGAGATAGGGGTTGGAGTAATCGAGGCCGGTGATGAAGCCGAGCGTGACCTTGTTGTCGTCCAGGTGGTAGAGGAAGGCGCCACCATAGGTGTCGTTGTTCATCGGCCAGCCGGCGGTGTGCATGACAAAGCCCGGCTGGTGGCGTTGGGGATCGATTTCCCACAGCTCCTTGACGCCGATGCCGTAGGTCTGCGGATCCTTGCCCGCATCCAGCTGGTATTTGGCAATCAGCTGCTTGCCCAGATTGCCACGCGCGCCTTCGGCAAAGATGGTGTATTTGCCGTGCAGTTCCATGCCGAGCTGGAAGTCATCGGTCGGGTTGCCGTCCTTGCCCACGCCCATGTTGCCGGTGGCCACGCCCTTGACGGAGCCGTCTTCGTTGTAGATCACCTCGGCGGCAGCAAAGCCTGGGAATATTTCCACGCCCAGGGCTTCGGCCTGGTCGGCCAGCCACTTGACGACATAGCCCAGTTGCACGATGTAGTTGCCTTCGTTGTGAAAGCAGGGAGGCAGCAGCCAGTTGGGGGTGCGCAGGCCCGATTTCTCGGTGAGGAAGATCATGGCGTCTTCCGTCACGGGTTGCGTGAGCGGGGCGCCTTTTTCCTTCCAGTCGGGGATCAGCTCGGTGAGGGCTCGCGGGTCCATGATGGCACCCGAGAGTGTATGCGCGCCGGGCTCCGAACCTTTTTCCAGCACCACGACGGAAACATCGGTACCTTTCTCTGCAGCCAGCTGCTTCAAGCGGATGGCCGTGGCCAGACCGCCGGGGCCACCGCCCACGATGACGACGTCGTACTCCATCGACTCGCGGGGGCCAAATTGGGCCAGTATTTCTTCGTTGGTCATCGGGGCTCCGTATCGGTAATTCTTGAAAAAGGCTCAGGCAAATCACACTGCCATGTCTTGCGCGCATGGTGTCCTGCAATGCCAAGGATTTTATGTGTATGTTGCAGTGCGGTAACTGCTTGGGTCCTAGGGTTAGCCCTAGATTATTGCGGTAAATGCGCGTCAGCACTCTGTTTTTCTGAGACGGCGGGTTCGCGTGCCTGAAAGTCGGCGACAGCCTGCGTTGCTGCGGTGCAGCACCCGGTCTGTATAGACCGTAAGATGGCGGGCATGAAAATCCTGCTGCCTGATCACAAACGCTGGGTGCACGACTCTCCCATGGATGTCCGCTGGGGAGACATGGACTGTCTCGGCCACGTCAACAACACCGTGTACTTTCGCTACATGGAGAGCGCCCGGGTCGAGTGGCTGCGCTCCACGCGCGAGACGCCGCACGATGGCAACCAGGGGCCGGTAGTCGTCAACTGTTTCTGCAACTACCTGCGCCAGATCGAGTATCCGGCGCAGCTGGTGGTGAAGATGTCTGTGAGCGACCCGGCCCGCACGGCATTCGAGACCTGGTACGAGATCGAGAAGGCAGGCGAGCCCGGTGTGGTGTATGCCAACGGTGGCGCCACGGTGATCTGGGTGGATTTTGACCGCCAGAAGGCCGTCGATCTGCCCGCGTGGATGCGGGCGATGGTGGATGGCTGAAGGCGGTATTGCTATTGAATATATAGCTTATGGTGCTTGACGCTTATGCGCTGGAGGCTGTTTTTTTATCGAAAACTCTGGCCGATCATTGGTCGATGATCCGGCGCGCAAAGTGCTCCAGGTAGTCCATCAGCTGGTTGGAGCCCGCGACGGCTGCCGCTTCGTTGCCAGATGAAATGCCCTGCGCAAACGCCAGGTGGGCGCGGGCGCCTTCCATCAGATCGCCTGCGTGCTGGTACGCGTACCAGAAGCGGCGGCATTGCACGATGAGCGGAACCACACAGTTGACGGCAGGCAGATTGCGGCTGGCCAGGTGGCTGATGGTGTCGAGTTCATGGTCGGCGCGCATGTAGTCGTCGATGCGGCCACGCTCTGCCGCATCGTGCATGCGGGCTGCGCAGCGCACGATTTCTTCTCGCTGGTGGGTGGTGGCCCGGCGTGCGGCACAGGCGGCAATCAGCTGGTCCAGCACGCGGCGGGTGGCCACGATGTCCAGGTGGCCCGCCAGGTCGATGCCCGACACCAGAAGGCCGCGCCGGGGCTGCGGCTCGATCAGCCCGATGGACACCATCCGCAGCAAGGCCTCGCGCACCGGTGTGCGCCCCAGGCCCGTGCGCTCGGCGATTTCGGCTTCGACCACCGGGCTGCCCGGCTGCAGCTCCAGCGTGCAGATCAAGGCCTCAATGGCGTCATAGGCCACATCGGCAGCCCGGCGCTTGGGGGGAGGAAGAGGCTTGGTTTGGGCGGTGCGTGGGCTCATGGAATACGGAAAGAATGCCTGCCAGACGGTGAGGCCATCAGCGTCAAACAACGAATCGGATGCCGCGCAGCAAAGTCTACAGCCTAATTCCCCAGGCAAACGGATCACCATCCTCTATCAACAAGTGTGCGTCTGCGCTGAGGTGGGCGCGCCCCCGGATGGTGGGCAGCACCTGGCCTTCGGCGCCTGGCTGGTAGCTGGCCTCGAACACGCTGCCGATCACGCTCGCCTGGCGCCACACGGCACCCGGTGCGAGCTTGCCGTCTGCCGCCAGGCAGGCCAGCTTGGCGCTGGTGCCGGTGCCGCAGGGCGAGCGGTCATAGGCCTTGCCGGGGCAGAGCACAAAGCTGCGGCTGTCGGCGCTGTCGTCTGGTGCAAACAGCTCGATGTGGTCGATCTCGCCGCCATCATCGCCGCGTATGCCTTGCGCCTCCAGCGCCTGGCGCACGGCCCAGGTGTAGTCGGTCAGGGCGTCCAGGTTGTCGCTTTGCACGCGCAGGCCGTGGTCGTTGATGAGAAAGAACCAGTTGCCACCCCAGGCAATGTCGCCGGTGACGGCTCCGATGCCGGGCACCTGCACCGTCAGGTGGTGGCGGTAGCGCCGGGACGGTACGTTGTGCACGCTCACGCTGCCGTCTTCGTGCAGGTGTGCGGAAATATTGCCGACGGGGGTCTCGATAGTGTGCTCGCCGGGGCCAATGCGGCCCAGGTAGGCGAGCGACGCTACGAGGCCGATGGTGCCGTGGCCGCACATGCCCAGGTAGCCGCTGTTGTTGAAGAAGATCACGCCCGCTGCATGCGCCGGGTTGACCGGCGCGCACAGCAGGGCCCCCACCACCACGTCGCTGCCGCGCGGCTCCAGCACGGTGGCGGCACGCCAATCGTCGTGGCGCTCGGACAGCAGGGCGCGGCGCTCGGCCATGCTGCCCGTTCCCAGGTCAGGAAAGCCATCGATCACCAGGCGGGTAGGCTCGCCACCGGTATGGCTGTCGATGATATGGATTTTGTGCATGGCAGAAAGCTCCGAGGGTGGCTGAAAAAGAGGGGCGAAAAAATGCTCAGGCGAAACGCGCCGCGCTGAAGGATGCCAGGGCGAGCGGCGGCGTGCGCTGGCAGGCCAGATCGGCCACCAGGCGGGCCGTACCCGCCGATTGCGTGAGACCCAGGTGTCCATGGCCAAAGGCGTAGACGACGTTGGGGGTGGCGCGCGCGGTGCCGATGACGGGCAGGCTGTCGGGCATCGATGGGCGAAAGCCCATCCACTGTGTGCCGCCCTGGGTATCGAGCTGCGGCAGAAAGCGCTGGGCCTTGGCCAGCATGGCGCGGGAGCGCTCGAAGTTGGGCGGCAGTGCCAGACCACCCAGTTCCACGGCGCCGCCTACGCGAATGCCATCGGCCAGCGGCGTCACGACAAAGGCGTGGTCGTTGAAGTAGAGCTGCCGCTGCAGTGCAAAGCCTTGCAGCGGCAAGGTGGTGATGTAGCCGCGCTCGGTATCCAGCGGTACCATATCGCCCAGGCTGGCTGCGAGCGGTTTGCTCCAGGCGCCGCAGGCCACCACCACCGTGCGCGCCTGCAGTACACGGCCATCGGCCAGATGCACCTGGGCGCCTGCGGGCGTGGTGGACAGCGCCCGCGCCGCGCCCGTGGTCAGCACTGCCCCGGCTTGCAGAGCCAGTTGCGCAATCGCTTCCGTCAGTTGCCTGGGGTTGCCGACCTGTGTGCCCTCGGGGGTGAACATGCCGTGCTGAAACTGCGGTGCCAGGCCGGGTTGCAGGCGGTCGATGTCGGCACGGCCCACGCGGTGAAAACGGGCCCCCGCCTGTGCGCGGTTGTCCCAGTCCTTCTGCGCGGCCTGCAGGCTCGCTTCGGTGTCGTACACATCAAGCGTTCCCACCTGCCGGAAATGCGACTGCAGCGCGCGCTCGCACATCACCTGCTGCATCTCCGTCTGAGCCAGATGCATCAGCTGTGTTTGCGCAGCGAGCGACTGTGCATAGGCCTGCGGCCTGCTGGCCCGCCAGAAGCGCCACAGCCAGGGCGTGATCTGCGCCAGATAGGCGGGGCGGATGCTGAGCGGCCCGAGCGGATCGAGCAGCCAGCCCGGAACCTTGCGAAAGACGCCGGGCGCGGCCATGGGGCTGACTTCGGGAAAGGCAAGAATGCCGGCGTTGCCCTGGCTGGCGCCATGCGCGATCTGCTGCTGCTCCAGCAGCGTGACCGAGCGGCCCTCGCGCTGCAGGTACCAAGCCGACATGGCGCCGATGATGCCGGCCCCGATCACGATGACATCGCAGGAGGTGCTTGCTTGCATGGAGGGCATTGTCAATCAGAAAGGGCGGGTGCGGCGGCCATGGCGGGCTGCTTCACAGCGAGGCTCCCACCTTGCGCAGCTCGGCAATGGCGGGTGCCTTGGGCAGCCAGATCTTGTCGTAATCGCGGGCGAGGGCGGCGACGTCCAGCGAAGGCTCGCTGCGCATCGGGAAATTGGTGGCCTTGAACTTGTCGATCAGCCCCAGCTCGGTGGTGACGATGTCCTTGATCTGCGCATCGAGGGACTGGCGCACCAGCTCGCGGATCAGCTCCTTGTCCTTGTTGTCGAGCTTGGCCCAGATGCGGCCGGACACCAGTGGCGCAAACGGCATGAACAGCGCGTTCATCTGCAGCATGCCTTTGGCGACCTTGTCGTAGCGCTGGTTCCACGACAGTTCAATGTCGGCTTCCAGCCCGTCGACCTGGCCGTTGGCCATGGCATCAAACACCTGGGGCGTTGGAATGGGGGTGGGCGCTGCGCCCAGTTGTTGGTAGAAATCGCGGTAGGCGGGCGTCGGGTTGATGCGCAGCTTCATGCCTTTGATATCTTTGACGCCCGTGATGTCCTTGGTGGCAAACACCACCCGCATGCCGGTAATGCCCCAGCCCAGGCCAATGGTGCCGGTCTCCTTGGGCAGCACCTCCAGCAGCTTGAGGGCGGCGTCGTGGCGCACGAGCTTGGCGACATCGGTGGTGGAGCGCACCAGGTAGGGCGCATTGATGGCGGCGATGGTGGAGACGCGCGAGCCCAGCTCGGCGGCCTGTATCCAGCCCATGTCCAGCGCGCCGGTCTGCATCTGCTGCATCATGGCCGCTTCGTTGCCCAACTGGCCGGAATGGAAGACGACAGCCGAGAGGCGGCCGTTGGTCTCCTTCTTCAATAGCTCCCCAAAAGCGAGTGCAGCACGGTTCCAGGAGTGGCCGCCCGGCGTGATCAGGCCCAGCCGGAACTCCTTGGCCTGGGCGCGGGCCTGGCCGATGAAGGCGGGGGCTGCCAGTGCAGCGCTGCATTGCAGAAAACGGCGGCGTGAATGGGTCATGGAAAACACCTTTCGAGGAGTTGCGGTTACTTGATCAAGGCCAGGGAGAGCTGCGGAAACAGCGACAGCAGCACCAGTGCGATGCAGCAGATCAGAAAGAACGGCAAAGTGACCAGAAACATCTTGCCCGGCTTGGCGCCGGTGACGGCGGCGGCCACGAAGAAGGACAGGCCCACGGGCGGCGACATCAGGCCGAGCACCAGGTTCACCACCACCACCACGCCGAAGTGACGCGGATCAATGTGGTAGATCTCGGTGGCAATGGGCAGCAGGATGGGCACGGTCATGATGAGTCCGGGAATACCGTCGATCACCGTGCCGATGACCAGCAGAATCACATTGGTGAGCAGCAAAAAGCTCACCGGATCCTTGGCGACGGTCTGAATCCACGCAGCCGCTGCCTGCGGCACTTTGCCGTAGATGAGCAGCCACGAAAACACGGCTGCCGCCGCCACCAGAAACAGCACAATGGCCGAATACACGGCAGAGCGCAGCAGAATCTGCGGCAGCATGGCAAAGCGGAATTCCCGCGTCACGAACTTGCCCACCAGGGCCGACACCAGTGCGCCAACGGCCGCTGATTCGGTCGGGTTGGCAACGCCGGCCAGAATGGAGCCGACGATGACGATGGGGATGAGCAGGGTGGGAGAGGCCTGCACGATGGTGCGGGCACGCTCGCGCAGGGTTTTACGCTCGCTGCGCGGGTAGTTGTAGATGAAGCCCATGCAGGCGATCACCAGGAAGAACAGCAGCGTCAGCAAAATGCCGGGCAGGATGCCTGCCATCAGCATGTCGCCCACGGCCACCTGGGCGAGCACGCTGTACACCACAAACATCACCGAAGGCGGAATGATCGGGCCCAGCATGCCGCCATAGACGGTGACGCCTGCGGCAAAGGTCTTGTCGTAGCCCTGGCGCTCCATCTCGGGAACCATGATCTTGCTCATGATGGCGACCTGCGCGGTCGCCGAGCCGATGATGGATGCCAGCATCATGTTGGCCAGAATGTTGACGTAGGCCAGCCCCCCGCGCACCGACCCGACAAAGCCCATCGCCAGGCTGACCAGGCGCCGGGTGATGCCCCCGCTGCTCATGATCTCGCCGATCAGGATGAACAGGGGAATGGCGATGAGGCCGTAGCTGTCCACGCCGCCGAACATCTGTGTGGGAAAGGACTGGAAGAGGACGGTGGCGTCGGTGTCGACGATATAGACAATGCCCGCCAGGCACAGGCACACGCCAATGGGCACACCCAAAAGCATGATGGCAAGAAAGAAGATGCTGGTGATCATGGTGTGCGGCCGGGCGATTAGTTGACGGTCTCTTCTGCATTGCCCAGGTCGAACCCCTGGATGGTGGCGCGCGGCACCACGCCCATGTCTTCGGCCAGGTTGGCTGCGGCATGCACCGTAAAGCTCACGGCAAACAGCGGCACCACGATCTGCACCAGCCAGGTGGGCCAGTTCAGGGTCTGCGTGCGCTCGGTGTAGAGAAAGTTGAAGCTTTCGGCGGCATAGGCCTTGGCATCAAAGCCGAAACTGGCGATGCCCACCGGGTCCAGCCAGACCCAGCACATGGCGATCATGGCCAGGCCAAAGAGCAGTACGCACAGCGTGGCCGCCATCTTGAGCCAGCGCGCAGCGCGCTCGCCCACGGCATCGGTCAGCAAGGTGACGGCAAAGTCCAGCCGCAGTCGGGTCATGGCCGATGCACCAATGAAACACAGCCATACCACCAGATACACCGCCGCCTCGTCCACCCAGTAGATCGGCATGCCGCTGTAGCGGGTGGCGACGTTCAGCAGAATCAGCGCCGCAATCAGCCCCATGAGCCCGGACAGCGCCCAGCGCTCCAGGCCCAGAATGGCGGCAGAGGCCCGCTGCAGGCCACGGGCCCACAGCGGGCCCGCCAGTGCTTCGTTGCCTGTATGTTCTTGTGAAGGCATGGCGGGCTGCCGTTTTAGTCGACCGAGCGGTACTGGGCCGGACGGGTGGCCAGGGCCTTGTTCACGATGCGGGTGATGAACTCGCGCTCTTCGCCCACCACGGGCATGCGCGGCAGGCGCATGTGCTCGCTGCCCGTGCCCGCCAGCACGTCGATCAGCTTGAGGTTTTGCACCAGCTTGTTCGAGACATCCAGGTGCAGCATCGGCGTCATCCACTGATAGAGCTTGAGGGCTTCGTCAAACTTCTTGGCCTTCATTAGGTCGTAGAGCGCCACCGTCTCGCGCGGAAAGGTGCAGCCCACGCCGGCGAGCAGGCCGTCAGCGCCCAGCGCCAGGGCTTCGTAGGCGAGGTCATCCACACCGCAGAACAGCTGGTAGCGGTCGCCCACGGTGTTGCGCAGGTCGGTGATGCGGCGGATATCGCCGGTGCTTTCCTTGATGGCGGCAATGTGCGGGTTGTCTGCCAGCTCGACAAAGTGCTCGGGTTTCAGGTCCACGCGGTAGGCGACCGGGTTGTTGTAGACCATGATGGGTTTTTGGGCCGCATTGGCCATGGCGCGCACATTGGCCATCGCCTCACGGGAGTCGGCCACATAGATCACCGATGGCATGACCATGAAGCCTGCCACGCCCAGCTTGTTGGCGCCGTCGATGTAGCGCAGCGCTTCGCGGGTGCTGGTTTCCGACACATTGGCCAGCACCGGCACGCGGCCGCCCGATGCGTCGAGGGCAATCTTCGCCACTTCCAGCTTCTCTTCCAGCGACAGGGTGCTGGCCTCGCCCAGCGATCCGCAGGTCACGACGCCATGGATGCCATTGCGGATCTGGAAATCGATATGGCGAGCCGTGCCTTCGGCATCGATGCTTTCGTCAGCGTGGAACTTGGTGGTGACGGCAGGGAAAATGCCTTGCCAGCGTGGATTGCTCATGCGTGTGCTCCTGATGTAGATGCGGATCGCCCGGTTGAAGTTGTTAAATATATTAATGAGATATTTAAAATATCCTTTAGGTATTTTCGAGCACAGGAAAAGCACGCTAGGCGGCTGGCGCAATTGGGTGTAATGGGGTGGGGCGCACGGCGAGAGTGCCTGTACAAACCGGGCTTGCCAACCCATGCAGCGGGAATGCCGTACGCGGAAACGCTACGGGGAGGGTTACGCCCGCACCCGTATTCGCCCCTGCGGGGCCTTTGGAGGGAAGGTGGTGAAGCAGCCGGTCACGGGCTGCCTGGCACCGTGGCCGTCAACGCCCCGAACCTGGTACTTTTGCAGGAACCTTTGCAGGAGGGGCCTGCCAGCGCGCTACAAACCAGAAATAAAAGCCTGCACCTGAAAAAATGGCCGCCAATACGCCCAGCAGCATTTGCATGTCGGGATGGTCTGCGTAGGGGCCCCAGACCAGGCGGGCCAGCAGAACGAGCACCACGATGGCGGAGATCACCGCACAGCGCCGGTTGCGGGCCAGCACCTTGCGCTCTGCCTGGGCGATGAACTGCACGGCGTGCTCGCCGCTGAAGCCCGCGGCCTCCAGCTTGGCCAGCAGGTCTTCACGCGACTTGCCTTTGCGGATATCGCGGGCAAGCAGAAAACGCAGGATGGAGTTGGATGCAGAACCGGCCATGGCAGTGAGAAAAACGCTGAAAAAGGGATGCCCGGCTTGTTATGGATGTGTGCTTGGGCGTTGCAGGGATTGCCATTGTGCCTGCAGCGCAAGTTGCGGGTGCTCACCAGGGCTGCTCCATGTTCGCATTCTGGTATTTCTCGACTCAAGGGTTTGTGCTTGTTTTGGTATAAATGACTAAAATAAAAGCCAAATTGACTATATAAAACAAATAATATGACGTTTTAACATGTTCATATTGACATGAGTTGCTTGTAACATTTCTCCATCCAGATTGCGGATTCAAGGAGAAAAATCATGGGCGACAAAGCCAAGAAAAAACTGGGAAAAGCCAACTCATCCACTGCCATTTCGCCGGGTGCGGCAGGGAGTGCTGAAGTGAAGAAAGTCACCATTCTGGGCGCGGGAAAAATCGGTTTTGCCATGGCGGTGCTGCTGCAGGCCGCTGGCGGCTACCAGCTGCGCATGGCGGATCAGTCCAAGGCCCAGCTCAAGGCTGTCGCGGCGCTGGGCGTGGAGACGGTGCACATCGGCAAGGGAGACGACCTGGCCGTGGCGATGCAGGGGCAGTTTGCCGTGCTCAATGCCTTGCCCTTCCACATGGCAATCGAGGTGGCCACGCTGGCAGCCAAGCTGGGCGTGCACTATTTCGATCTGACCGAAGACGTGCAGTCCACCCACGCAATCCGCAAGCTGGCGGCCAAGGCTGGCAGCGTGCTGATGCCGCAATGCGGCCTGGCGCCGGGCTTCATCGGCATCGTGGGCAACGACGTGGCCCAGCACTTTGACGAACTGCATGACCTGAAGATGCGCGTGGGCGCATTGCCACGCTACCCGCAGGGCACCTTGCGCTACAACCTGACCTGGAGCACCGAGGGCCTGATCAACGAATACATCAACCCCTGTGAGGCCCTGGTGGACGGCGAGCCGCTGACCGTGCATGCGCTCGAAGGCCTGGAGACCTTTGCGCTCGACGGCATCGAGTACGAGGCCTTCAACACCAGCGGCGGCCTGGGCACCCTGACCGAAACCTGGGCCGGCAAGGCCCGCAATGTGGATTACAAGTCGATCCGCTACCCGGGCCACTGCGCCATTCTGAAACTGTTGCTCAACGAGCTGAAGCTGCGCGACCAGCGCGAGCTGCTCAACAAGATCTTTGACAGCGCCATCCCTGCCACGCGCCAGGATGTGATCGTGATTTTTGCCAGCGCCACGGGCAGCAAGGGTGGGCGCCTGATGCAGGAATCCTATTCCGCCCGCATCGTGGGCACCACGGTGGCCGGCCACGCGCTCACCGCCATCCAGCTGACCACGGCCGCAGGCATCTGCTGTGCGCTTGATCTGGTGGCGGGCAAGGTGCTGCCGCAAAAGGGCTTCATCGGCCAGGAATCCATCCGGTTTTCGGATTTCATCGCCAACCGCTTTGGCCAGTACTACCGTGCGCAGGATCTGAACGCGGCACTGGCGGCATAACACCATTCTCTCCCAGGGAGCTGCCCGCGCTTGCATGGCAAGTGCGGGCAGTTTTTCTTTTGGGCCGCAAGCGCTATTCGGGCATGGTGGCTGCGGTGAGGAGGGCCAGGGCCAGTGCCATAGGCGCATCCGTCTCAGTCGTGACATATATCAAGAAATGTTGCGCCTAAGACAAACGCGCATTGCCTAGTTGGAATGTCCACGGTAGATTCCGTGCGCTTTATGACCAATTGTCAGTCGTGTAAGACTATGATTCAAGCTTGGCTGGCAGAACGCAGTTTTCGCATTGGCAGGGTGCGCGGCGCTTTGGCGACCTGCGGAACTTCATCGAGGGAAAGGTTTTATGGTGGATCACAACAAACAGGCTCATGCATCGGTGGCGACACAGGCACTGGCACCGCTTGCCCGTCCAACACGGCGTCAACTGCTGGCCACGCTGGGCGCCGCCGCTGGTGCAGGCGTTGCCAGCTGGCTGCCCGCCGGTGCGCAGGCCGCAACCACCACCTTGCAATGTGCGGGTGCCTATACCGACACCTTGTTCCATACCCAGAACCTGCAGCAGTTTGCCAAGCAGGCCGGTGAGGCCAGCAAGGGGGCGTTGCAGATCAATGTGGTCACCAATGCCAAGCTGATGCCGATGACCGAGGTGATGCCCGCGCTCAGCAAGGGCGATCTGGCCATTGGCGAGATCTTCATGTCCAACTTTGCGCAGCAGTACCCGCTGCTGGGCATTGATTCCTTGCCTTTTATCGTACGCAGCTTTGACGATGCCAAGCGCCTGTGGGAGGCCACGCGTCAGCCAATCGAGGCCTTGCTGCAAAAACAGGGTATCCGCGTGCTCTACACCGCGCCGTGGCCCGGCCAGGGGCTGTTTGCCCGTGCGCCGGTCAACAAGCTTGAAGACGTGAAGGGCCAGAAGTTCCGCGTCAACAACGATGCTACCAAGTTCATCGCCCAGGTCGCGGGTGCCACGCCGGTCGATACGGCAGCCAACAACCTGGCCAAGGCAATCCAGGGCGGACAGGTCGATGTGATGGTGACATCGAGCACGACCGGCGTGGACAGCCAGTCGTGGAACGCCATGGGTATTTTTGTGGACATGCGCGCCTGGATTCCCAAGAACCTGATCCTGATGAGCGAAAAGCACTGGGCCAAGCTGCCCGAGGACGCGAAAAAGGCCCTGGAGACTGCCTCCAAGCAGGCCGAGGCGCGTGGCTGGCAACTGGCGCGCGATGCGGACGATGCCGCCCAGCGCGTGCTGGTGGAGCACGGCACCAAGATCAGCCAGCCCAGCTACGAGCTGCGTCGCACGCTCGACCTGATGGGCGAGAAGTTTGCCCGCGAATGGTCGAGCAAGGCAGGGGTGGAGGGCGCGAGCGCGCTGATCACCTATTACTTCCCCACCAGCAAGAGCTGATCCTCGCCAGGCGGGCCGCGCTTTGCCGCGCCTGCGGGTGAAGATACGGCGATTTTCATATAAAAAGAGCTTCTTGCGCTTATCAGGTAAGCGCAGGATGCTCTTTATTTTATAGCAATCGTCCTCTGTTGCCTTCTGTTGTCCTCTGTTCCTGATGTTCTTGTCTGGTGACCGATAGAAGGCGGGTAACGCAGCCGACTTACTTGGCGTACATCGCCGCGATCTCGGTCGCGTACTTCTGCATCAGCTGCGGGCGGCGCAGCTTCAGCGTCGGGGTCATCAGGCCGTTGTCCACGGTCCAGGGCTCGACCACCAGGTACACGGCACGAGGTACTGCATATTTGGCAAAGCCGTGGCACAGGTTTTCGATGCGCTGGAGCACTGCCTTGCACACGGCAGGGGCCTGCAGGCTCACGCTGTTGTCCGGGTCGAGGCCATGGCTTGCGGCCAGCAGCTTCCATTCTTCTCGGTTGACCACGGCCACGCAGGCAATGAAGGGCTGGTGCTCGCCCACCACCATGGTCTGCTCAAACAGCGGATCGGCGCACAGTGCCTGCTCGATGTCGCTGGGCGGCACCTTCTCGCCGGTGGCGGTCACGATGATTTCCTTGATGCGGCCGACAATGCGCACTTCTCCATCGATGATCTCGGCCTGGTCGCCGGTTTTCAGCCAGCCATCATCGGTAAACGCCTTTTGCGTGTCTTCGGGGCGGTTCCAGTAGCCCACCATCACATTGGGGCCGCGCGCCTGCAGCTCCTTGTTCTCGCCGATGCGCACTTCCATGCCTGCGAGCGGCTTGCCCACGGTGGAGGGGTCGTTGTGCTCCAGCGAGTTGGCGGTCAGCACCGGAGAGGTTTCGGTCATCCCGAAGCCCTGCACCAATTGCAGCCCCAGGCCCAGGAAACTGTGCGACACGACGGGCGGAATGGCTGCGCCACCAGTGACGGCGATGCGCAGGCGCCCGCCAAACAGGTCCAGAATGGACTGCGCCACACGCTTTTGCAGAAAGTTCCAGGGCAAAAGGCGCGCCAGGCCACCCTGAGGTGCATCCTTGTTGGCAAGGCCATGGGCCTCGCAGTGGCGTGCCCAGCCTTTGGAGCAGGCCGCAGCAAACAGCGCGTGCTTGAAGGCAGAGCCGGCCAGCTTTTCCTGGACCTTGGCGTAGATGCGCTCATAGATGCGCGGCACCGACACGAGGATGGTGGGCCGCACGGCCAGCATGTCCTCGGCCAGTTGCGCCACCGAGCGCGCATACACCACGGTGCTGGCCACGGCCATGGGCAGGTAATAGCCACAGGTGCGCTCAAAGGTGTGGGAGACGGGCAGGAAGGACAGGAACACATCGTCCTGTGTGGGCACCACGCGGCCAAGAACGGCCTTCACGTCACTCATCACATTGCGGTGGCTCAGCATCACGCCCTTGGGTTTGCCAGTGGTGCCGCTGGTGTACACGATGGCAGCCAAATCTTCGGCCTGGGGCTGAGAGGCGGCTGCTACAGCGGAAACTGCCGGTGCCTGCAGCCATTCCTGCAGGCGAACAATGCGGACGGCGCCTGCCTCACTTGCGCCAGAAGCTCCTGTTTCGATAGCGGGCTGGTTGGGGTCGTCCACCACCACACAGCGCAGGGCTGGCAGCGGCGTGCCGGTGGCGGCGATCTTCTGCCAGGCTTCGAGCCGGTTGACGAGCAGCAGCGAAGCGCCTGCGTCGGCCAGGATGAAGGCGATATTGCCGGCGTTGTCGTTGGCATGCAGCGGCACGGTCACGCAGCCCTGGGCGAGGCCCGCCTGGTCAATGCAGATGGCGTGCACGCTGTGGGTGAGCAGGGTGGCGATGCGGGCGCCGCGTTCGAGCTGCAGGTTGCCGATGGCGCTTGACCATGTGGCAACGGCCTGTTGCATGTCGCTCCAGCTGAAGGACTGCCATTGGTTGCTGGGTGCATCGAACCATCGGTAGGCCTCGCGGGCCGGGGTGGTGTTGCAGCGGTACTGAAAAAGCGCGGGCAGGGTGTCAATGGTGCGCAGATCGGGCATCTGGCCTTGGCTCGTCGTCATGTTCTTCCATTCTCCTCATGGCAATCATCGCATCGATTGGCACTTGTTTTGGCCAGCGGGGGCAGTGAACGATCGTAAACACGCTCTTGCGGCCCACCGGTGTGCGATGGGCGCGATTGTGGATGCGCGTTGCGGCCGGTGCGCTTTTTCGTGGCAGGGTGTACGAAAGAGGCCAGCGAGGTATCTTCAATCGATACTTTTTTGGCAAAAAGCCTCAAAAGTCATAGAAAAACCCACGCCAGAAGCGCGATTGCAATCCCGATGGCCATTGCCAGCGGCAGGCCACTGATGGAGCTGCTATGGCCGCCTTGGCCGTTTTGGCTGCCTTGGTCGCTTCGGTCGCGGGATGCCAGCACCGGCAGGGCCTGCGCAGTGCCGACAACTGGCGCGGGGGAGGGTGTGGTGGCCGCAGTTGCCATCGCGCTGCGGTCCAGCCGCGCCAGATCTTCCTCGTCCATCGGGATGGCGCGCTCCCATTCCTCCACGGCGCGGCGGGCCGCTGCGAAATCGCCGTCCGCCACCAGCAGCCGTACCAGATTGCCGGCGGGCAATTCGCCGATCGCCCCTTGCAGATGTTCGCCCTGTACATGGCTGGCAATACCGTGCTGGCGCAGCACATCCTGCAGCACATGGGCCTGGATGGCACCAGAGGGTTCGTACACGCTGCGCATGGATGCCTCCTGAAAATGTTCTTATCAACAACTATAGCGCCAGGCGTGCTTCGGGCGGGTTGTTGCTTGATATACATCAAGAACTCTGAGCGAGGCCCTGGATTGTGGGCGCGTGCCGTGGTTTCCCTGAGTCGGGCCTTGCGATGCCGATGGTATGTTGGAGGCATTGTCTGGAACGCCCTGGAGATTTTGGATGCAGCAACAGCCCTCGTTTTTTCGTCCCTCCCGCCTTGCTGTGGCCGCGCTGGCTCTGGCAGCGGCCCCCTGGGCCCAGGCGGTCTGTCTGGACGACGCGCAGATTGCCCAGTGGGTTCAGGCTTATGAAGCCAGGACGCCTGCCGCCAACCCGCCCGAGATGAGCGCCGAAGATGGCAAATGCACGCGCAACAAGCTCATGGCTGCATTTGAAGCGGCGGGCCGCAAACCGGTGGGCTACAAGGCAGGCCTGACCAGCGCTGCCGTGCAAAAGCGTTTCAACACCGACCAGCCCGTGTGGGGCCGCCTCTACAAGGGCGCGCTGCTGGCCAACCGCACGGTGGTGCCTGCCAGCTTTGGCGCGCGGCCCCTGTTCGAGGCCGATATGCTGGTGCGTGTCTCCAGCACCGCCATCAACCGCGCCACGACGCCACTGCAGGTACTGAACAGCATTGACCGCGTGGTGCCCTATATCGAGCTGCCCGATCTGATGGTGGAAGACCCCAAGACCTTGAATGGCGCATCGGTGGAGGCGATCAACGTGGGCTCGCGCCTGGGCGTGATTGGCGATTCGATACGGATTCCAGCATTCCGTGACGAGCGCTATGCCTTTCTGGCGGCATTGCAGGGCATGGAAATCACCATCCGCGACCAGACCGGCGCCCGCTTGGGCGGTGGCCGTGGCGGTGATCTGATGGCGCAGCCGCTCAATGCCGTCATTTGGCTGACGCAGGCGCTGCAGAAGGAAGGCCATGTGCTGAAGGTGGGCGACTGGGTGAGCCTGGGGTCCTTTTCGGCCTTGCTGCCTCCGGCGGCGGGTCAGACCATCACTATCGACTACAAAGGCTTGCCGGGCGCACAACCCGTGGAAGTCACCTTTGAATAAGCCTGCCATGGGCTGATGGGTATGGGAGCATAGGTGACGGCGATTGGCCGGTCGGATGGCCGATAATCGCCGCAGTCCGCATGGCTGGGCGGTGGAGCGTTTGGCACCATGCGCACGGTCATTTTGCTCTTGTTTTAATAGCTTGTAGCGCATTACCATATTGCGCCAAGCCGCGTTTATGCCTGAATCCTCCGCCCGATCTGCCGCCCATGCCGCCGTAGAACTGCCCATGCCTGCCGGGGTGCTTGCCGAGTTGACGCCTACCATGCGCAGCGTGGTGGAGCGCATGGCCCGTGCCCAGCACACGCCGATGTGGGAGCTGCAGGTGGAGCAGGCGCGCCAGGGCTATGAGGTGGGCTCGGGCGTGCTGGAGATTCCCAAGCCCGCGCTGGACCGTGTCGAAGACCTCCACATTCCCGCGCGGGATGGCTATCCGATCCCTGCACGCCTCTATGCCGCGACCTGGGACCCGCTGCAGCCGGTGCTGCTGTTCACCCACGGCGGTGGTTTCACCATCGGCAGCGTGGCCACGCACGACACTCTGTGCCGCGAACTCGCGCGCCAGGCAGGCTGCATGGTGATCTCGGTGGATTACCGGCTCGCGCCGGAGCACAAGTTTCCCACGGCCAGCAACGATGCCTGGGATGCGCTGCAATGGCTGGCACAGGAGGGCATGCAACTGGGGGCCGATACCCGGCGCATGGCCGTGGGCGGCGACAGCGCGGGCGGCACCCTGGCGGCGGTCAACGCCATTCTGGCGCGCGATGCCGGCATTGCACTGGCGCTGCAGTTGCTCATCTACCCGGGTTGCACCGCGCACCAGGATACGCCTTCGCACGCCCGGTATGCGCAAGGCCCCATTCTGACCGAGCCCATGATCAGCTGGATGTTCGCCAACTACACCCGCACCCCAGCCGACCGCGATGACTGGCGCTTTGCCCCGCTGCTGGCACCTGACGTACGCGGTGTGGCGCCCGCCAGCCTGCATCTGGCGCAGTGTGATTCGCTGGTGGATGAAGGCGTGCTGTACGCTGACAAGCTGCGAGCGGCTGGCGTGGCGGTCGAGCTGGAGATGTATGCTGGCGTGGCGCACGAATTTGTGAAGATGGGCCGGGCGCTGAAGGAGGCCAGAGCCTGCCACGCGAACATGGCCCAGGCATTGAGGGCCGCGTTTGATTGATTGCAGCCCATCGATGGCAATCCTGCGAAAGGATTGCTGCATTCCTCCCCGTTTTTCAGATACACCATGTCAGCAGCACCCGTCATTTTGTTTCCCCAACCCGCCCAATCCCTCAGCGACTTCCGCTGCCGTAACCGCCAGCGTGTGCGCTGGTCCGAAGTGGATCTGCAGAAGGTGGTTTTCAACGCCCATTACCTGAACTATGTCGATATCGGCATGTCCGAATACTGGCGCCAGTTGGCGGTGCCATATGAAGAGGGCACGCAGCGCCTGGGCGGCGAGCTGTTTCTGAAGGCCACGCAGATCGAGTACCACGCCTCGGCCCGGCTGGACGATGTGATCGATATCGGCATCCGCGTCACCCGGCTTGGCAATACCTCGGTGCAGTTCGAGGCGGGCATTTTCTGTGCCGACCGGCTGCTGGTTTCGGCCACCATGGTCTATGTGTTTGCCGATGGCGCGCAGCGGCCTGTGCCGCTGCCCGATGCCTATCGCCAGATGGTGCAGCGCTACGAGGCGGGCGAGGAGGTGGTGGAGGTCAGGACCGGCAGCTGGAACGTTCTGGGTCAGGAGGCGATGCGCCTGCGCATGCAGGTGTTTGTGCGCGAGCAGGGCATCCCCGAGGAAATTGAGGCTGACGAATTTGATGTGACCTCACTGCATGCCGTCGCCATCAACGGTCTGGGCATGTGCGTGGCCACGGGCCGTATGCTGCCCAGCGCCAACCAGGAAAGCCGTGCGGATGTGATGCGCATCGGCCGCATGGCCGTGGCCCGCCCCTTGCGTGGCACCCAGCTGGGCCGCCAGGTGCTGGATGCGTTGGTGGACGCTGCGCGCCGCCAGGGCAAGCGCCAGGTGGAGCTGCATGCCCAGTGCACGGCAGAGAACTTTTACCGCCGCGCCGGGTTTACCGTGGTGGGGGATCGGTACGAGGAAGCGGGCATTCCCCATGTCTCGATGACCCGGGATTTGTAGAAAAAACCTTGCGGGCGTGCGCTGGGTGAGCGCCTGCACTTTGTTTTTGATAGCGTCTGGTGCATTGCCATCTTGCCAAATAAAAAGCCGGGCCTGGTTTCCCAGTCCCGGCGAGGAGTGATGGTCAAGATGCGCTTGAGTAGTTGTAGCGTTTTGCAAGTGGAGCCAACATGGCAGCTCCTGCTTGCAAAGTCCGCCAATTTTAGCAAAAACTACGGCAATAGTGCCAAAATTCCTTGCGTAACAGGTACTTGGCAAAAAATTGGCGGAAAGCGGCGGTTATCTGTCGTATTTTTGATGAATTTTTGGCCAGATGCCCCTGCCAGAAGGCGCAAGGCAAGAGGGTTTGCTCAGATATCGTCCTTCAGCGCATAAGGCAGTGCCAGCACCTGCAGCGCAGGGCCGGTGCTGCTGCCCAGGTGCAGGGCATCGGTGGCTGCGGCAATCTGCATCGACACCAATGCCTCAAACCCGCTGGCCGTGGCGGCAGTCTGCACTACGGTACCCACGGGTTGCTCGGCGTCGCTGGCGACAAATACTTCCTGGCCCACGGTGGGCTGCGCGGGTGACGCCACGCGGTACATGCGCCGCTTGAGCGTGCCGCGGAACTGGCTGCGTGCCACGACTTCCTGGCCCGGATAGCAGCCTTTCTTGAAGCTCACACCTTCTACCGATTCAAAGTTCACCATCTGGGGCACAAAGGCATCGACCACGGGCTGGGTGATGAGCGGCACCCCAGCCTGCACCAGTGAGAGTTGCCAGGCTGCTGCATCCAGCAGCGGGCTGTGCGCCACCGCATCGGGCAGGGCGCTGTCTGTGGGGGCTGCCAGCAGCGCACGGCTTTCGCCGCTGGCGGCAAAGAGGCGCACAATAGATGCATCGCCCAGTTGCGCCGTCTGCCAGGGTGCCAGTTCGCGGGCCTCGGCAGGCACGGCGTCACCGGCCAGGCCGATCAGCTTCACGGCATCGGTGGCATCGCTCATCTTGACCTTGGCGCGCAGCACGAACATGGACAGGCGCTTGAGCGTTGCGGCCAGCACATCGCGGCTGGTGATGAGCCAGAACTCACCAGCGCTACGTTTGATGACAATAAAACTGGCCTGCATGCGGCCCTTGGCAGAGAGAAAAGCCGCAAGACGGGCCTGGCCTACGGGAAGCAGCTGCACATCGTTGGTCAGCTGCCCTTGCAGAAAAATGGCGGCGTCATCGCCTTCAGCGCGGATCACACCCAGGTGCTGAAGGGCGAGATGTCCTTGTAATGCTTGTGTCATGGGTGAATTATGATGCGCGATCCATTGCACAGAGGTGGTAGGGTTGTGAAGCGTTTATTGGTGTTGATCGTGGTGGCGGCGCTGGCCGTGGCGGGTGCGGGCGCTTGGTGGCTGCACCAGCCCATCGTTGTGGGCGACAAGCCTGTGGAGCTGGAGATTGAGCCGGGCACACCCCCGCGCGCCGTGGCGCAGGCCGTGCAGGCGGCGGGCATCGGCGTCAATGCCGATCTGCTGTACTGGTGGTTCCGCCTCTCTGGGCAGGACCGAAAGATCCGTGCGGGCAATTACGAAATCCCCGTGGGCACCACGCCGCAGAGTCTGCTCGCGCGCCTGGTGCGTGGCGAAGACAGCCAGCGCGTGCTGACGATTGTCGAGGGCTGGAACTTCCGGCAGGTGCGGGCCGCACTTGCCAAGGAAGAGAACCTCAAGCACGACAGCGCGGTGATGACGCCCGAGCAGATCATGGAGGCGCTGGGCAAGCCGGGTGTGGCGGCCGAGGGGCGCTTTTTTCCGGACACCTACGCCTTCTCCAAGGGCAGCAGCGATATCGCCTTGCTGCGCCGCGCCATGCAGGCCATGGACAAGCGGCTGGAAGCCGCCTGGTCGCTCAAGCAGGAGGACAGCCCGCTCAAGTCGGCGGACGAGCTGTTGATTCTGGCGAGCATCGTCGAGAAGGAAACCGGCAAGGCAGCCGACCGGGGGCTGGTGGCGGGGGTGTTTGCCAACCGCCTGCGCATCGGTATGCTGCTGCAGACCGACCCGACAGTGATCTACGGCCTGGGCGACAAGTTCGACGGCAACCTGCGCAAGCGCGACCTGCAGGCTGATACGCCATGGAACACCTACACGCGCACCGGCCTGCCGCCCACGCCCATTGCGATGCCGGGCAAGGCCTCGCTGATCGCCGCCGTGCAGCCTGAAAAGACCAAGGCGCTGTACTTTGTGGCCCGGGGCGACGGCAGCAGCCATTTCAGCGAGAGCCTGGACGAGCACAACCGCGCGGTCAATACCTTCCAGCGGGGCAAGTGAGCGGGGTGGGTCACAGCAGTGGCAGTCCGATCCGGTGAGCAATCCGTTGCCGAACCTGCTGCCCAATCCGGCCCGCAAGCTGCGTACAATTCCCCGCAGCATGACACCCTCCCATTCCGCCCCTCCCGCGTCGGCCCCCGGTGGCCTGTTCATCACCTTTGAAGGCATTGATGGTGCCGGCAAGTCCTCGCACATCCAGGGGCTGCATGATGCGTTTGTGGCCGCAGGGCGCACGGTGGTGACGACGCGCGAGCCGGGCGGCACGCCGCTCGCGGAAAAGCTGCGCACCCTGTTTCTGCACGAGCCCATGGATGCGCTCACCGAGTCGCTTCTGGTATTTGCCGGTCGGAGGGACCACCTGCAGCAGGTGATCGAGCCCGCCCTGGCGCGTGGCGATGTGGTGCTGTGCGACCGCTTCACCGACGCGACCTTTGCCTACCAGGGCAGCGGGCGGGGTTTCGATCTGCAGGTGCTATTAACTTTGGAGCGCATGGTGCAAGCCAATAAAGCGCTGGGGGCTGATTTCATTCGCCAGCCGGATTTGACGGTGTGGTTTGACTTGCCCACCGAGGTGGCGGCCGAGCGCCTGGCCCATGCACGCGTGCCTGATCGGTTCGAATCGCAGCCCCAGGCCTTTTTTGCGCAGGTGGCCGCAGGCTATGGCGCGCGCGCCGCTGCCCAGCCCGGGCGCTTTGCGCGCATTGATTCCAACCAGCCACGCCCCGACGTATGGCAGGCCGTGCGCGCCGCCGTTGCCCAGCGCGGCTGGCTGGCGGTGGAGGCCTGAACATGGCGACCTCTGAAAAGAACACGGCGCAGGCGGTGACGCCGCCAGTCGCGCCCTGGATTGCCCAGCAGCGCGATGCCTTGCTGCAGCAGCGTGGCCACGCCTGGTTGCTGCAGGGGCCATCGGGCCTGGGGCAGTTTGCACTGGCCATGGAACTGGTGCGTGCCTGGCTGTGCGATGCGCCCGGTGCGCATGGCGCCTGCGGGCAATGCGCCAGCTGCCACGCGATTGACGTGCACGCGCACACCGACCTGTGCGTGCTGATGCCCGAGACCACCATGCTGGCGTTGGGCTGGCCCTTGCCCGAGAAGGCGCAGGCCGATATTGACGACAAGAAGCGCAAGCCGAGCCAGGAAATCCGCGTCGACGCGATGCGCGATGCGGTGGAGTTCACCCAGCGCACATCCGGGCGCGGCAAGGGCAAGGCGGTGCTGGTGTATCCGGCCGAGCAGATGAATGCCGTCACCGCCAATGCCCTGCTCAAGACGCTGGAAGAGCCGCCAGGCGATGTCCGCTTTGTGCTGGCCACCGAGGCGGCGCACCAGCTTTTGCCCACCATCCGCAGCCGCTGCCTGTCGCACACCATGCAGTGGCCGGTGGCAGAGGCTGCCAGCGCCTGGCTGGCCGGGCAGGGCGTGCCTGCAGACCAGATCACAGGCGCCCTGCAGGCCGCAGGCGGCCGCCCCGAAGACGCACTCGCGCAACTGCAGGCCGGGCGCTCGCCACAGGTCTGGAAAAAGCTGCCCAAGGAGCTTGCCCAGGGCCAGGCCGGGGCGTTGGCGAGCCTGGCAGGGCCGCAAGTGGTGGATGCATTGCAAAAGCTCTGCCATGACCTGCTGATGTTGCGTGTGGGGGCAGCGCCGCGCTTTTTCGACAAGGCCGATCTGCCCGCCCCGCCGACCCTTGCGGTCCTCAGCCGCTGGAGCAAGGCGCTCACGCAGTCGATGAAGACGGCAGACCATCCATTCAACCAGGGCCTGATGCTGGAGGCGCTGGTCGCGCAGGCGGCGTCAGTGCTGCAGTCACGCCGCTGATACCGCAGGCATGGTGGCCCGGCTCGGTAATGCATCTGAAATCGGCCGGAATTTCGGTAAAAGTGGTGCTTGCGCATCAACCATGCGCAGTTTGCGCTATGTGCTTGATAGCTGACACCACATTTGGTTATCCTTGCAGGCTATGAACAGTCCTACCCCCGCATCTGCTGCGTCCGCAGCGTCTGCCGCTGCTGCGCGCCCCAGCGTGCTGCAGCTGGCCATCAAGGAAAAGGCAGCGCTGTACGCCGCCTACATTCCCTTGTTCAAGGACGGCGGCATTTTTGTGCCCACGCCCAAGGATTACGCGCTGGGGGACGATGTATATCTGTTGCTCACACTGCCGCAGGACCCGCAGCGTTACCCCATTGCCGGCAAAGTGGGCTGGGTGACACCCGCAGGCGCCGGCGGCAACCGAACCCAGGGCATAGGTGTGCGCTTCCCGAAAGACCCCAAAACCGACGAGTTGCGCTACAAGATCGAGCAGATTCTGGGCACGGCACTGCAGGCGGATCGCGCCACGCAAACCATTTGACCGGTCTTGGCTGCTCCTCTCGCGACCCTGTCTGACAGGGTTTTTTGCTTTTAAGGACAGCAGTCAATGCGTATGAGCAGAGACAATAGCGGTAATTTCTTGACTTGAGTTATACCGGTGACACAACGCAAGGGCCTTGCCCTTGGCTGTGCACACTGCAGATTCCCGGCCCCATTGATTTTCAAGGCATCGCTCCTGGTGCCTGCTGCTGACCTTTTGATGTTTACCGATTCCCACTGCCATTTGAACTTTCCTGAACTGGCCCAGGACCTGCCGGCTATCCGTGCCAAGATGGCCGAAGCCCAGGTGACGCGCGCCCTGTGCATCAGCTGCACGATGGAAGAGTTTCCCGACGTGCATGCGCTGGCCACCAGCTATGACAACATCTGGTGCAGCGTTGGCGTACACCCTGACACCGAGGGCCTGACCGAGCCGAGCGTGGACGATCTGGTGCAGCGCGCGGGCCTGCCGCGTGTGGTGGCCATCGGTGAGACCGGGCTCGATTACTACGGCATGGAAGACCGCAAGGGCGGGCGCACGATTGCCGATCTGGAGTGGCAGCGCGAGCGCTTCCGCACCCATATCCGGGCTGCACAGCAGGTGCAAAAGCCGCTGGTCATCCACACGCGCAGCGCCTCTGAGGACACCTTGCGCCTTCTGCGGGAAGAGGGTGAGACTGGCGGCGCGGGCAGCGCTGGCGGCGTCTTTCACTGCTTTACCGAAACCATGGAAGTGGCGCGTGCCGCGCTGGACCTGGGCTTTTACATCTCGTTTTCCGGCATCGTCACCTTCAAGAGCGCGCAGGATCTGCGTGATGTGGCAGCCTTTGTGCCCGAAGACCGGCTCCTGATCGAAACCGACAGCCCGTACCTCGCGCCCGTGCCTTTTCGTGGCAAGACCAATACGCCCGCCTACGTGCCGTTTGTGGCAAAGCAGGTTGCGCAGGTACGCGGCATGACTGTGGAAGCCGTGGCAGAAGCCACCAACCGCAACTTTGACCGGCTGTTTTCAGGAGTGCTGGCATGACGCTTTTCCGGAAAAATAGGCCTGGAGCGCAATACCGAAGGGTGCTTGCTGCTATTGTTTTTGCAGCGATTGGCGGCCTGGCGCAGGCAGGCTCCTACGATGACTTCTTTACCCGCATCATCCGCGACGACGCGCCAGGCATTGCCGCCCTGGTCAAACAAGGCTTTGATCCCAACACCGTGAACGAGCGCGGCGAGACGGGGCTGACGCAGGCCTTCAAGCTCGATTCCTACCGCGCCGCCAAGGGGCTGATCGATCTGCCTTCCACCAAGGTCAACCAGCCCAACAGCAAGGGTGAGACGCCGCTCATGATGGCTGCCATCAAGGGGCAGGTGGATCTGGCCAAGGCCTTGATTGCCCGCGACGCCGATGTGAACCGCGAAGGCTGGACGCCGCTGCACTACGCCGTATCGGCCCCCAGCGAAGACGGCTCCGACCTGAAGATGGTGGCACTCCTGCTGCAGCACCACGCCTACATCGATGCCGCATCACCCAATGGCACCACGCCGCTCATGATGGCCGCCCAGTACGGCACCCGCAGCGCGGTGGAATTGCTGATCAAGGAAGGCGCCGATCCCAAGCTGAAGAACCAGCAGGGCTTGACGGCTGTGGACTTTGCCACCCGGGCGGACCGCGCCGAAGTGGTGCGCTGGCTGGCCCAGGCGGGCGGTGCAGCGGGCACTGCCTCAGCGGCTGGCGCGGCAGAGCCTGCCAGACCTGCTGGCGCACCGGGCGGGCATGTGCCGCAACAGCCGGCCTTCCCACAGGGCAAACGCAAGATCCAGAGCAACTGGTGATGGCTCGTCGGTTGTTGGCTCGCTGATTTTCATGAAACCATGCGCTGGCGTGTACCAGTAAAGCACCTTTTATGCAAAATCTATAGCAAAAAGCACCAGATCTTCTGAAAGATTCGGTGCTTTTTTTGTGCCGAGCTAGGTGGTGGCGTCAGTGGGGCCGCGACTGCAGCCGGGCATACAGGCCCCCGAGCTCCAGCAATTGCTCGTGGGTGCCTTGCTCCACCACCTGGCCGCGCTCCATTACCACCACACGGTCCGCGTGCTCGATGGTGGACAAGCGGTGCGCAATCACCACGGTGGTGCGCCCCTGCATCAGCCGCGCCAGGGCCTCCTGCACCAGCCGCTCCGATTCGGTATCGAGTGCGGAGGTGGCTTCGTCCAGGATCAGGATTGGCGCGTCCTTGTACAGCGCGCGTGCAATGGCCAGGCGTTGGCGCTGGCCTCCTGAAAGCTGATTGGCGTTGTGGCCGACCATGCTGTACACGCCCTGTGGTTGGCGTGCCACAAAATCCTGCAGGTTGGCGGCTGCAAGGCATTGTTGCAGGCGCGCTTCATCGACCGGCGCGCCCAAGGCTACGTTGGCTGCAATGGTGTCGTTGAACATCACGACATCCTGGCTCACCATGGCGAACTGGCTGCGCAGGCTGTGCAGATCCCAGTCGTGCAGCGGCACGCCATCGATGCTGACCGAGCCACTGGAGGGCTCCACAAAACGCGGCAGCAGATTGATAAGGGTGGTCTTTCCGGCGCCCGAGGGGCCCACCAGGGCCACCACTTCGCCCGGATGGATGGTGAGCGAGAGGTGGCGCAGGGCAGGGGCCTTGTCGCTGCCAAATTCAACAGTCACATCGGTCAGCTGGACAGCGCCACGCACCTTGTCTGCGCGGTGCTGGCCACTGGTTTCGGGCGGTACCTCGCCCAGCAGGCCCAGGCCGCGCTCCAGCGCTGCCACGCCGCGTGTCAGCGGGTTGGCCACATCGGCAAGGCGCCGGATGGGGGCAATGAGCATCAGCATGCCGGAGATGAAGGAGATGAAGCTGCCGACCGTCACTTCCTGGGCGCTTACCGCAGTGGCGCGGCTTTGCCACAACGCAATGCAGATCACGACGGACAGCGCAACGGCTGCCAGCAACTGGGTGAGCGGCGTCATGGCAGCCGACGCGATCGTGGCCTTGATGGCCAGCTGGCGCAGTCTGCGGCTCAGCGTCAGGAAGCGGCCAGCCTGGGCTGGCTGGGCGGCGTGGATGCGCACCACGCGGTGGGCGAGTACGTTCTCCTCCACCACATAGGCCAGCTCATCGGTGGCCTGCTGGCTGGCCTTGGTGATGTGATAGAGCCGTTTGGAGAGCGTTTTCATGATCCATGACACGCTGGGAAGCAGCACCGCCACGATCAAGGTGAGCTGCCAATTGGTATAGAGCAGGTAAAGCAGCAGTGCAATCACCGTGAAACCGTCGCGCGAAAGCATCAGAAGCGCCTGCACGATCAGGGTGGCGCCGTTCTGTACTTCGTACACCACGGTGTTGGACAGCGCACTGGCCGATTGCCTGGAAAACAGGCTCAGGTGGGCGTCCAGCACGCGATTGAACAGGTTCTCGCGCAGACGCATCATCCCGTCATTGGCAATGCGTGCCAGTGCGTACTGGTTGATGAACTGCGCAACACCACGAATGAAAAAAACGCCAACAATTGCTACAGGCACAGCCCACAGCGGCAGGGTGCCACCGGTAAAGCCCTTGTCCACCAGGGGTTGCAGAAGGGCGGGAATGGCCACCTCGGTCCCAGCTACTACCACCGTGGCCAGCACGGCGAGCACCCAGGTCCAGCGCTGGTAGCCAAAGTATGGGGTGAGGCGGGAGAGGCGTGCGCGCAGTGACAACTGGGCTACCGCGCTAGCAGGATCACTGCCCGAAGGTGCTGGCGCGGCCGCAGATGCATGCGCGGAAGATGGTTTTTCTGTTGTGGACATGTGTGCAAGATTCTAGAATGGCCGGCTGTCTTCCTTGGAAGATAATAGTGATTTTGTAGGGTGTGTAACATCCTGCTGCCTTCTGAGGCATGTTCGGCATACATTGCGCATTTATGATGGTCGGTAATGACTAAAAAACGCTTCCCATCTATTTCTTCGGAGGCGGCCAAGCCGCTGTTCCATCGTCGTCACCTTCTCGGCGCTGCACTGGCAGCCCCAGCACTCCCGGCACTGGCGCAGTTCCGCGTCGAAGTGACGGGTGTCGGCATCAGGCAGTATCCCATTGCCATTCCCCAGTTTCGCGGTGAAGGCAGTGCGCCCCAGAAAATCTCGGCCATCGTCCAGGCCGACCTGATCCGCAGCGGCCTGTTCAAGGCGGTGGACGCATCGGGCGAGGAGCTGGATGAGACCTCCCGCCCCGATGTGGCCAAGTGGACCGCCAAGGGCGCGGAATACCTGTCGGTTGGCAGCGTGGCGCGTGGCGGCAACGGCTTTGACGTGCGCTTTCGCCTGTGGGACGCAGTCAAGGGCGCCGATCTGGGTGGCCAGAGCTACAACGTGCCGCAGGCTGACTTGCGCCTTGTGGCACACAAGATTGCAGACTACATCTACGAAAAGATCACCGGCGAGAAGGGCGTGTTCTCCACACGCATCGCCTACGTCACCAAGAATGGCGCCCGCTACACCCTGTGGGTGGCGGATTCGGATGGCGAAAACGCACAATCGGCGCTCTCCAGCCCCGAGCCCATCATCTCGCCCACCTGGTCGCCTGCCGGCACACAGCTGGCCTATGTTTCGTTTGAATCACGCAAACCCGTGGTGTACGTGCACGAGGTGTCTTCCGGCCGCCGCCGCCTGATCGCCAACTTCCGGGGCTCCAACAGCGCGCCGGCCTGGTCGCCGGACGGCAGCACGCTTGCCGTCACCCTCAGCCGAGATGGCGGCTCGCAGCTCTACACCATCCCATCGAGTGGTGGTGAGCCACGCCGCCTGATGCAAAGCAGCGGTATCGATACCGAGCCGACCTATTCCAAGGATGGTCGCTATATCTACTTTGTCAGCGACCGTGGCGGCGCACCGCAAATCTACCGCGTGGGTGCCCAGGGCGGTGGTGCTGAACGCGTGACGTTTAGCGGTTCCTACAACATCTCTCCCTCTATCAGTCCTGACGGCAAGACACTTGCTTACATCACCCGTGCCGGTGGTGGCTATAAATTGCAGGTCATGGACTTGGCTTCCAGTACTGTGACATCGGTGACCGATACCAGCAACGACGAAAGCCCCAGCTTTGCTCCGAACAGCCGACTCATTGTCTATGCCACCCGCGAAGGAGGTCGTGAAGCGCTCATGACCACGACGCTTGATGGCAAGATCAAGGCACGACTGGCCGGGCAGAATGGAGACATCCGTGAGCCCGATTGGGGCCCATACCAACCCTAAAAACAAGAATTTTGCTAGTGTTCTGAGTCAGTAGTTTTATACGAAAAATCCTTTCGGAGAGTTATACATGTTGTCGTTCAAAAAAGCTTCGTTGGCCCTGGTGGCCGCTGCCGTGCTGGCTGGTTGCAGTTCTGCCCCTTCGCTGGATAACGCCCCTGTGGAAGACAAGGGTGCAACAACCGCAGGCAATGGCGCAGGCACCGGCGGTGCAGGCCAGAGCACCGTGGGCGGTGTCGACCTGAACCAGAGCGGCGCCAATGGTCAGGGCCCCGTGGGCGTTGCCCGCGTGATCTATTTCGACTTTGACAGCTACTCTGTCAAGCCAGATTTCCAATCCACGCTCGATGCGCACGCCAAGTTCCTGAAGGCCAATCCTTCGCGCAAGGTCATGTTGGAAGGCAATACCGACAACCGTGGCGGCCGCGAGTACAACCTGGCACTGGGCCAGAAGCGCGCGGAAGCCGTGCGCCGCTCGCTGAACGTGCTGGGTGTGTCCGACAACCAGATGGAAGCCGTATCCTTTGGCAAGGAAAAGCTGGCTGCTGAAGGTAGTTCGGAAGACGCACACGCGCAAAACCGCCGCGTTGAACTGAACTACCGTTAATAGGCTCCATGATCCTCACTCGCAGAACCCCTCGTTTGATTGCGCTTGCCGCCTTGTGGGCATGCGCAACCGCCGCCCAGGCCGCACTGTTTGAAGATGCCGACGCGCGCCGCGCCATTCTGGAATTGCGCCAGCGTGTCGACCAGGTCACGCAGGGCAGCAACCAGAACGGCGAAGACACCTCGCAGGTGCGCCGCAGCCTGCTGGACTTCCAGTCGCAAATGGAATCCATGCGCGCCGAGATGAACAAGCTGCGAGGCGAAAACGAGACCCTGCGACGTGAGGTTGCTGATTTGAAGCGCGGGCAGACCGATCTGGCCAAGGGCATGGAAGCACGCCTACAGCAGTTCGAGCCCGTCGCTGTTACCGTGGACGGTCAGGAATTCAAGGCCGATCCCGCTGAAAAACGCGATTTTGAAGCGGCCCTGGGCGTGTTTCGCAGCGGCAAGTTTGCCGATGCAGCCAGCGCTTTCAGTGGCTTCGTCCAGCGTTACCCCAAGAGTGGCTATGTGCCATCCGCACGTTTCTGGCTGGGCAATGCCTACTACGCCACGCGTGACTACAAGCCGGCCATCAGCAATTTCCAGCAAATCCTGGCCACAGCGCCGCAGCACATGCGCGCGCCTGATTCGGCCCTGTCGATCGCCAATTGCCAGATTGAGCTGAAAGACACCAAGGCAGCGCGCAAGACCTTGGAAGACCTGCTCAAGGCCTACCCCGAAAGCGATGCGGCCAACGCGGCCAAAGAGCGACTCTCCAAACTCAAGTGATATGAGCGATCTGTCTCCTGCGGCGTCCGATCGGCAGGACGCCGAGATGGACGCAGATCTCCAAAGGCGCTTTGGTGGCCTGGACCGCCTTTTGGGCGTAGCACCGGCTGCCAACATGCGTGCGGCCTGTATTGCCGTCGTCGGCATTGGTGGCGTTGGATCATGGACTGCAGAGGCGCTGGCCCGCAGTGGCGTCTCGCGCTTGCGCCTGATCGATCTGGACAATGTGGCTGAATCCAACATCAATCGCCAGATCCATGCGCTCTCCAGTACCATCGGAATGGCCAAGGTCGATGCGATGCGTGAGCGCATCGCGCAGATCAATCCGCACTGTCAGGTGGACCTGGTCGAAGACTTTCTGACCCCCGAAAACTGCGCCACCTTGCTGGACGGCGTCAACGGTTTTGTGGATGCGTGCGATCAGGTGCGTGCCAAGGTGGCCATGGCGGCCTGGGGTCTGTGCCATAAACGTGCCTTTGTCTGCATTGGCGCTGCTGGTGGCAAGCGCCATGCCTGGAAGGTGGAGCAGGAAGACCTGGCCCACACCACGCATGACCCGCTGCTCGCCCAGGTACGGTACCGCCTGCGCAAGGAGTATGGCGCGCCCAAGGACGGCAAGAAAATGAATGTGCCTTGCATATTCAGCAAGGAAGCCGTGGCGGGCCCCGATCCGTCATGCGCGGTGGATGGCGACGGCTCGCTCAACTGCCACGGCTACGGCTCATCGGTGGCGGTCACCGCAACCTTTGGCATGTGTGCGGCTGGCTGGATCATGGAAAAACTGGCATTCTCGAAAAAATGACAAAAAACTTACGCTATAATCTAAGTCTGTTATGAGCAAGGGAGCTTTTATTAGCGACTAAGCAAACCAAGGCGGGTCTTTAGCTCAGTCGGTAGAGCAGCGGACTTTTAATCCGTTGGTCGCGAGTTCGAATCTCGCAGGACCCACCAAACAATCTATTGATGAATCAAGCTCCTACGCTAAGTGCACAGGAGCTTTTTTCTTTCCTGACGTTCCGCAATTAAAGGCCATGTTCCGCAATTAGGCTACAGGCTTCACCTTTTTTCCTACCTTGTGACGGATGTATCTTGCAGTCATCGCTTCTGTGGTGTGACCAAGCAAGGCCTGGGCATCCTTGATACCCGAGCTGTCATCCAAGCTTGTAGCAGCTGTGGCGCGCAAGTCACGGAATTGAAAATCTGCTTTTGGAATTTGGGCCAATTCCCGAGCATCGTCAAACCTGTCGCGAAGCATGTTCTTCGTCAACGACTGGCCACTCTCATTGACCAGCAAATGATGAGTTGCGGATTGAACTAGAGCTTTGTAAGCTTTGATCTCCGTCAATAGAGTGGCAAGCTCGCCAATGATTTCGATGCGCAGCTTGGCCGCTGTCTTGCCTTGTTGAACATGCAAAATTCCGTCTGCGATATGGTTTTCGCTCATTCGCAACACATCAGCAGGGCGTTGGCCTGTCAACTTTGCAAGCCGAATTGCGAACTGTAGTGGCGTAGCTGCATGCTTCATGATGCGATTCATGAGTGCATCACCGATAACGGTATCCCTCCCTGTTTCCTTGAACTTACTGATTCCAGCGCAAGGATTCGGTTGCTTGGTGATTCCTTCTTTGCGGGCGAAGTTCCACATATGGGAGAACAGGGCTTTCTCGCGGTTGGCGCGAACGTGACCAATGTTCGGAGGGATAGTAAGGGGGGCTAGCCCTTTCCCGGCCCGTTCTTTATTCTCGTTTTCAGCAAGTTTTCTTGCCTCTTCAAGACGCCACTCCATGTACTGGCGAATGTGCAATGGCTCAATTTCATCCAATGGAGCAGGTGGGTCACCAAAAAACTTAAGCAACCATTCCAGCTCCTTTTCGTTATCAGTGCGTGTGCGCGCTGCCTTTAGTGGCAATGCCTTGGCTCGATATACTGGGACGATATCAAGGAAGGTACGTTGCGCATCCTTAGGTTTTTTGGCGGCCGAAAGCTCGCTCCATTTCTGAACAGCCAATACATAGTCAGAGCCTAGCGGGATTTCTTTGCGAGGTTTGCCACCTGTGTCCAAGTAATAGTGCACCTTCTGCCCACGCTCTCTGGCGCGCATACCAGGAGGCAGGTTTGTCCAGCGGCTGGATTTGCGGCCCATATCACTGAACTCCTACTACACGCGGTTTCCAGCTTTTTTGTGCAACTGGTTCAGGTTCTGGTTTACGGCCTTCAATTGCGCCGCGTGTAACAACTGCATGGCCACGCGCATTGACACGAAAAGGTATGCCAGAGGACCGAAGCCATTCAATCTGACGAGATTTGTACTTTCGGCCAGTCAATTCGGCAAGTTCAGTTTCATTTAGGAATAGGGTGGACATTCCTGCTCGCTCCAAAAAAATGCCATCTCTTGGGACGGCAGATTGTTCATAAGATCATTAGTCACTCAGCGCAGTTGCCTTGAAATAGGCGATGCCTGCGGCAGTTGGCTTATGGTCAATGCCGTACAGCATCCCGGCGCGGTGCAAGGCCTGAGCGGTGCTGTGGGTGCGATGGCTGACGCTGGTGCGCGTCAACCCAAGCAGCAGCGGCTTCCCGTTGACAGCGTTGTGGAGCATGGTGCGCTGCGCAGGAGATAGGCGTAATTTGCTCATGCATTCCTCCAAAAAAGAACCCCGCATCAAGAGCGGGGCTGGTTCCATTTGTCTTGCTCGCGCTCTTTCTTGGCGCGGCGGATTTGACGCCTAGTTGGTTTCATTGGTGGCTCCTATCGGGCAGCAAAAAACCCGCACTGGGCGGGCTTGGTGGTTGAGTGTTGAAGGGCTATGCGATATGGCATTGATCTTCGTTGGCGGCTTCGATGCGGAGCACATTTTCAGCACGCCACGCCTTCGCTTCTTCGCCAAGGAGTTTTTTGCGCTCAGCATACTCAATACCTCGCGCCATCAGGAAGCTGTCTCGCATATCAAAGTGACCGATGAAGTCAAGTTGCCAGCCCGTCAGGTTGTCTCGGTCAATCCCCTTGAATTGGCCCGTCAGCAAAGAGTTAACCAACTTATGCTCACACATGTAATGCACATCTTCGGCAATCTTGCCATCGGCCTCGCGGCACTCCTTGATCATCGTCTGCAGCAACTTGGCGGATGCCACAGATAAATGGCGTGCACGGGTCCAGTCCTGCGAGCCCCGGATTACGCTATCAATCTGACAGTCGCACCATACTGCGAAATCATCTGAGAGCCAGCGTGCAAAGATGATTGCTAGCTTTGGATGTAGCCATGTCCCAGCTTGTCCGCGCACCTTAGAAGTACGAACAAGCTTGTCCCGGGAAAATCCCGGTTCAAAACCGAGTGCCTTTCCGAGGGCGATGATGTAACGCTCAGTGGTTGCCAGTCGGAGCCATTCATGTACTTCTTGAGAGAAGCGTTTCGCTGACTCTGTGGCATTAAACCAGCCGTCATCGCGGAAGGTAATTGGGTGTCCTTCATAGTCCCGGACATTAAAACTCATAGGTAATCCTCGCGGTTGTACCCATGCGTGGGGAAATCACTGGCTTGCACTGAAGGCGCTAGCAAGTTAAAATCACCGACGCACAACGAAATCCTGATTGCAATGTGTCTTGCCGGACGGCAATCAGGGGTGATGCCAGAATTAAGGACTGCCCATTGGGATGGTCCTTTTTTTTGGCTTTGCAATCGAGGATGCTAGTTATGCACCAAGGCGATATGCATCCAATCCTAGCAGAGAGCTAGGAAAAATTGCAATAAAACGAGTTGTTATTAAGTGTTATTGATAATTTATGCACAGTTGTTTGTTTTTAAGTCTGTGGATAAGTGCAAAAAGTATGGCTTTTCACCGGACTTAGCGTCTTTGATTATTTTTTGAGCAGTGCATTGTGCCCATGCAAAATAGGGGCATTACTCTCCCAAATTGGTCTAATCTTCATTCGCTGGCTTTCTGCGTTAGGGTTGGAGAGAGGCCACTCAGGTCAAACGGCACACGGCGGCATTTGTTGCACCGGTGGAATGTGGAGTAGCCATTCCAGTCCGCCTGATAGGTGCCTTCTCTGCACGCGGTGCAGGTGGTGCCAACCCTTCCCCTGGGGAATGTAGAGATGCGTTGGCGCGAAGTGCTCCGGGTGGCGGCAGGTTTGATCCTGCGGTAGGTCGAAGAAGTTACCGGGCATTGGCGGCTCCTTGTACGCGATCCATGATCCATTCCTGGATCACAGCATATTTTTGCTCTTGGCTCAGCGGCTCCCGCTCAGGTGGGGGAGGGGCGGCTCCAGGGACGAAGTACCCTTGCACATAGCGCTCGCCTTCACTCAGAATGGTGTCGTCGTGCCACATCGCGTAGTGAAGGAACTCCTTACCGCCGTTCTCGTCAGGCCGGGTTCTGAATACTGCCCAAACAGGTAGCCATCCCTTCGGCACGGGCTGCGCCTCTGTATGTGGCTGCAGCGACAAGCCGCCGTTGGTCTGCGGGTTAATGGCAATCTCTACGTGACATTGAATTAATTCCTGCAGCGCTTTCAATGCCGATTCCTTGGTCGCTTCTCCTGCCACTCCGTGATGCAAGCAAACCAACTCATGGTCTATGGCCTGTTGCCATGGATTCGGCACAGCCTGCCGCGCTGATAGCTGGGCCTCCAGGGTTGCAATACGCTCTTTTGCAGCATCAACAACAAGATTTGAATGGTCGTGCATTTGCCCAAGCTCATGCACTCGGGCCTTGAGCTGCTGTATCTCGGCGTGCTGGCGGCGCAGTTCGGTGGCAGCGGACAAGGCCCACTTGTTCAGCGATAGGTCGCCCGGCCAATTCTCAGCTGTGTAAAGGTCGGCCAGTCGCAGCGCTTCGGGCTGTGCTTCTGTCTTGTCGGTCATGGTGCCTTCACTTTCTGAGCGTCGTACTGCTCGATTGCCCAAGCGATGGCGCGGCAGCACCAGATATAGTGGTAATTCCAACCTTCACCATCGGGCGGGCTCTCCGACAGGTCAAACCAAAAGTAGGCCGGTTCTTGGTAGCCATCTGGGCGATATTGGTAGTTGCGCAAAAACTGAATGGCGCCAAATTTGTCAGGGTCTGCTTCATCTAGTTCGTCTTCAAGATCCCTGCGCGCCGTGGCTCTGCGCTCTTCGTCAGTTTCATTGGCAGTTGCGCTATCGAACTCGGCAAGGGCTTCTGCACAGAATCGGTCCCAATCAAAATCTCGGGCTCGGTCACTGCCATCGCAGATTTTTTCCTGCCAGTAGCCTGGGTTGATGCTGCGACCACTACTGCGGAAGAACTCGAACATGTCTTCCAAGCGAGCGAACGTGTAGGTTTCGCAGTCACCGGTAATCACCAGCTTGCCAGGCCAAGTCACTATGTCGAACCAGCGGAAGCCGCCGGAACTCATGCGAAAACGTAGGTGGCGATAGAGGCCGGTGTCGAGCAACGTTTCCATGCCCCAGTTGGCGACATCTTGTTCAAATTGCTCTTGGGTTGGTTCGTATTCGGTCATGGTGCCCTCACATCGATGGCGTAAACCTGCACCGGCTCAGTGCCGAAGTGCTGGTGGGTGATGGTCTTGATCGTGAAGCCGCGCCAAGGGCGCACAAGACGCCGGGCGTGGTCGTCTCGGGCGGGGTAGCCCAGGGTCAGCACGATCTCGTCGTAACTTCCGAAAGGTGAGTACAGGCGCTTCTGCCAGTACGGTGTACAGAGTCGGTATTCCTCGGTCTTGGTGCCGTCTCGGATGGCCTCGAAGTATTCCCGCTTGAGGGGCAGGTGGAGGGTGGTCATTTCTGAGGTCCTTCTCCGCGCTCTGGTAGCGGGGTTGTGGCGCTCCATCCGACCCCGACTACAAAGAAGAACAGAAGAAAGGCTGGAACAGCTGCTGCGCGATTGGTGTTCCCAAGCAAAAGCGCGAAAGCGAAGACGGCCATACCAGCGATGATGGCTGGAGCCAAAACGAAAAAAAGGCGGGTCATGGCGCCTCCTTGGGGGCGGGCTGTTGCTTGGAGCCCGGGCAGTTGTTCCACTTCTTGGCGCGATAGGCCTGGCTGCGCGTGATGCTCTCGCTGAGCCCATATCTACGGCCAGTAGCCCCGCACTCTGCACACTTCATGATGTCAAAAACGCCGTGGCCGTCGCTCTGTGTCACCAGGTTCTGCTTCTGCCAGGTGTGCGGCAGACCAGCTGCGCCTTCATCAATGATGGTGACGGAAAGAAGGGTTCTGGGGCGCTCCCCGTGGCGCAGCGTTGCATTGAACATAGCCACGGTCTCTTGCGCCCACTTCACCGCCCGCGCGTGGCTCTGTACCTCGTGCTTGTCGTAAATCTCGACATGCGGCGGCTTGCCTTCGATTTGAATTTCTATTTGGAATTTCATATCTCATTCCTCTTTCTTGGCCTGGGCTGCCTTGCCCGCCCAATATCCTGAACGGAACTGCTCACCGTTCCCGCCCCAGTAAATGATTCCGTGCTGCTCGGTCTGGTAGGCCAGGCCCAAGGTGATAGCGGCCAAGTCAGCTTCGCGTTCACGCTCCCAGCGTTCATGTCTTTGCTCTGCTGTTTCGGTCATTGGTTGCTGTCCTTCTGTGGTTGGGCCTGGGCGGGCTGGCCCTCCTGCGCCTGGGCGCGTTGTTCAACCTCAAAGAGATCGCCAACGGCAAGTCGTGCTCTGCGCGTTGCCCGAGCATTCACGGCGCGCATGGGGGCGTCATGCTTGTTGTGGCAGCGTTGGCAGAGGGCCATCAGGTTGTCATCCGCGCAGTTCGCCGGGTCAGGATCGTGGATATGGGCGATGGTCAGCACAATGTCGACCATGCGCGCAACGCTGTAGTCGCTCATGCGGCACTGGCCGAGATGCTGACCGGTGTCGGCGTCATAGACATCTGCGGTATCCAGCATGTAGGTGTTGGCATCGTCATCGCAGCCGCGGGCGATGCGCTCATGGTTTGGCGCCTTGCATTTCTCGCATCGGTTACCGGCACGCGCCAAGATATGGGCGCGGATCTCCTGCCAGTTGGCTGGGTAGCGCGCCCGATTTTCTGGGCTAATTGGCATCACGCCTCCTTCGCGGCATTGCCGCCTTCCTGGGCCGCAGCCATGGCGGCGATCCAGTTTGAATAGAAGCCATTGCCCCAAGACAGCGTGTAGAGGAAGCAGAGAGCGAAGATTCCCCACTGCTCCGACTGCCAAGCGGCATAGAACCAGAGCGGTTGCCCCACAAGGCCAAAGACGGAAGCCCAACGGCGGCGAGATGCCAGGGTTGACTGCGATAGCGCTACGGCAGTAACGCCGAACAAGGCGATAAAGAGTTGCGCGATCATGCTGTACCGCCTTCCTGGGATGCAGCCTGGGCGTTGTCAGTGGTTGCCTCTGTTCTAACGAGGGCGCGGCGCACGGTCCGCAGCAAAGGTGTCCAACCTGCGCCCACCCATATCCTTCCTTCGTCCTTCTTCCAACTGCAGTCGTCTTGCAGGAATTCATCTTCGGCCTCGATCACATCCTTGATCGTCAAGAGCCGATAGCGCTTTGCATCCAGCGCATCAGCGGGCTGGGCCTGGGGTGCTGTGTAGAGAGGCGTCCAGTCGAAGTGATCTGGACAAGGCGCAAGCACCACCCCATCTTCCCGGCCAATGCGTAGATAATCTGCAGATTTCCCGGCTGGCTTGAACCAGAAGTCGCCAAAGCAGTCTCCACGCCTCTTGTAACGCCACGCCACCGGCTCGGCCTGCACCTCCACCACGTCACCTGCCGAGGAATCCTCGGTAGCTGGAAGTTCTGGGGCGACGGAAAGCATTGCGTCCCAGGCGGTGTGTGCATCTGCCTGAAATTCCAGTTCAGATTCTGCTGGGAACGTGTTCTGCTGTAGGCGCATAGATGCCTGTGCAAGCATGTCATGAGTCGGCTCCAGCGGCACCAGCTTCCAGCCCTCAGGCACAGCCACTGCTGCGGGCGCCTGTGCTGCCACTGCCTGGAGTTGGCCCACTGCGATTGCTTCGATCAGTTCACGCTTGCGCTGCTCGGTGAATTCGCGTGCTTCGTCGGTGCGCTCGATTGATACCCCGCCTTCAATGAACGCGGCAGAGGCGAGGGCGTCGATAGCCAGGGTGATGGTGTCAGCCATGGTGGCCTCCCTAAATGGAAATGCCCGCTCAGGGCGGGCTGTGAATAGGTGCCCACTGGGGGCGGTAGACTAGCGGGCTATGACCCTCTACGACTCGATGCTTGGCGCTCTACGTGAGCACTGGAAAGCCAATGACAATGCCTATCCGCAGTGCTTTGAACTGACCAAGATTGCCCTGGATGACTTGAATGCAGGCCGGACTCTGATCAGGAAGTCTGTTGGACTGAAGCCGCTTGAAGGCAATGACTTCAACGAGTTCCATGGCGTCAAGCTCGTAGTCAGAGAGAGCAATGCGCTGATTGCCAAGGATGGGACGCGGGTTCCGTTGGCTAGCTAAGGTCTGCCAGTGCCCGATTACAGGCCTCTACGCGGTCAATGATCGGCAGCAATAGAGCCCTGATGTTGCTGGAGTCTTCGCCCGTGTTCAGCATTGGAACAACGGTGTCGCGCAGCTCTTGCAGTGCTTCACGCTTAGCTTTGCGCAACACCGTCTGCCGTCCGATCAGCGCCATCTTTTCAGTGTCGCTTGTGTCTGGCAGCATGATCGCCCTCAATATGGCAAGTCATCATCTGGCGAGTTAAAACCGCCGTTCGCTGGATGGCCTGCAGGCGGCTCGCTGTAGCCATAGTTGCCTTGGCTGGGCTGCGCGACAGGGCGTGCCTTCAATGGCCGGTCTGCCAAGCTGGCCATGATGGATGCCAGCTTCTTGGGCTGCGTGGCCCGATCCATGATCTCAGCAGCTGTGAACTCTGTGGCAGCCTCGAACGGAGCAGTCAGCTCCAAACGCCAACCAGTTTCTCCTGTCTTGCGACCATCGCGCATCTTCTCGTATTCGGTCTTTTGCAGAACCAAACCGATAGGGCAGTTCACCAGCTCGGGAAAAACCTCAGCCTGTTCTTTGAACGACTGCTTGGTGGTGTAGTCGAATCGCTCAACCTCACCCTGGGCCACTGTGACGCCTTTGAGCTTCATGCAAGCCATGATTGCATTGATGGTCTTGAATCCCATCAAGTGCTCGTTCTGGGCATTCATTGTCCAGATGTCAAAGCGAGTGGTTTGCTTCGAGTCAGACTCGAAGGTGAAGCCCACGCCGTGAGTGCCCTTGTTGGTGCTTACCAGCTTCTCGGCTCGAATGAACTTGCCTTTGTACTTCCCGGTTTCGGTCAGAAAGCTGCTGAAATTCTCTGCCTCGCGTGCCGCATTTTTGTCAATGGTGTACATGGTGTTTCCTTACTTGGTTGCTCTTGGGATTAAAAAGCCGCCCTGTTAGGCGGTTGCTGTGAGGCCGTAGAACTCGCATATCTGCTTGTCCACCTCGGCTAGATCATTGGGAATGTGCTGATCCGCAAACATCCCCATGGGAGACTTGCAGCAGTCCTGTCCATTGGACTGGGTAGCAAATAGGTACTGGCTGTTGATCACCTCTGTGCGCAGAACGATGGTGAAATAGCCTTCTGGCACGATCATGCTGTCCACCATCTTGCCGACGGTCTTCATGCGGATCTGCCCAGTCTCATCAGTCTGCGTATGTGTCAGGATGTAGACACGGCGGTGATCCGCTAGGCGCCCAGCGGCCTGGAACACCTCCCATGCGTTCTTGGCAATGTCAGTGAACTTGTCGTAGCCGCGCTCGGCACTTCGGCTGATCAGTTCGTTGATCAGCACCGCCTGGTAGTCATCAATCACCACGATGTCCTGGGTGCTGCCTTGAAGCACTTTCAGGATCGCGTCTGGCTTATCAGTGCGGACAACATTCCCCTCTGGCGTTGCCTTGGTGCAAGGCCTCCAGTCACTTGCGCGAAACGGCAAAGGCTTGTTGATGCACTGGATCAGTAGGGTTGATGCCGGGTCAAGATTGCGCAGGCTGGTGGACTTGCCACTGCCTGAGTTGCCGAGAATCATGGTCGCTATGGACATGGTGTTTCCTTGGGGCTGCTTGGTTAGAAAGGCATTGCTGCCCGCTCCTCAGCGGACAGTTGGTCAATTCCGCTGGAGAAGGTGATGGTTTCGAGCAGAGGTCGGCGCATAGGCTGGTGGCGCACATGCATCCCGGCGAGGTGCTTTAACGCGGGGCTACTCTTTGCTACCCCTTGGCCGATTACCAGGCGCAGCGCTTCTACGCGGCCAGGCAATTGCCTCTGGCGAGGGCTTGTTTGCATAGAGCGTCCTTAAACAATCGCGCCCGCATACACAGCGGCCGCACAAAAAGAAAGCGCCGTGATGGCGCTCCAGAGGAATGCGTGGAAGAGGGTTCTCAAGTCTTGGCCTCTCCTGCCGCCTTCTCCAGCGCTGCTCGGCGCTTTTGGATGTTGGCTTGCTTCTTGTTCACAGCAAGCTGCTGCTCCACCAAAGCAGCATGACCAGCAGAGATTGCAGAGTGCTTGTCGGGGAAAATGTCATGGATTGAATAATCCTTGCCCCTCTCTGCTCTGTGCCAGCCGCCACGGTCTTTCACAAAAGTCAACTCAACTGGCTTGAAGCTGGGCATCAGTACCCAGCCGGTGTATGGGAAATTCATTTCTTCTCCTGCAGCGCGATCAGGCGCCGGTACTTGTCGAATGTCTTGCGGATGTCGGTTGCTACCGCTGGCACATAGCGGCTTTGCTTCTCGCCTCGCGGGGCGACAAGAGGGCGCGATGGCATGGTGGGCATTGGGGTCATGCTGGCCTCACAACTAGGCCGCCAACGGGCCCATTGAACAAAGAAAAGGCCGCATCAGTTGCGGCTTGGCGGGATGGGTAATGGGTCTCACTCACATGAGCGCCTAGCTTGTAGATGAACATGGGGGCTCCTTGGCTAAGTGGATTGCAGCTGCGGCATGGACGATGGCGCGGCGGGTGGCTTCCATTGGTTCACCAGAATGCCAATACTCACCCCGCCCACGAGAGGTGCCTGGAACCACCGCCAGAGACTGGCATTTATCGTGGTGATAACTCACCTCAATGCCAAGAGTCACCACCAGTCGCAGTGCGTCGCCATCGTCGGTCAGCGGGTTCCAAGGTTCATAGTTGGCAAGGTGCCCCCGGAACAGTTCCACGCGCTCTGGGAAATCTTGGCCATGCTCCCAGGTAATTTCAATCCCAGCGGCCTTGGCAGCCAGATCAAGAAGTTCGCGTTCGGTCATCTCACACCTCCATGTGTTTGGTGACCGGATGAGGCAACGGCATCCACGCGATAGCTTTGGCGCTCACACTCCAGTGCGTTTCCTCATGAACGTTCCATTCGTACCAGCCTTCGGGGCAGTAGTACATATCGTCTGCTTCGACATATTCGCCCCAGTCGGTGTCGTCATCGCCTGCTTCGATGGTGTGCTTGGCAGCCCACATGGCTCTGATTGGGTATTTGCTACCAATATCCAGAAGCACAGGTGTTCCTGGGGTTGGCAGGCGGTCATCCACACTGATCCATCCTATTGGAGCCGCTGTCTGTTCGCTGTTCTCACTCGTCATCTTCAATCTCCTTAACTTTGAATTCCCAGACTCCTGGGTTCACGATCGTGCTGGGCCGCAGGAGTGCTGCCAGGGCTGTGCTGGATGCATCGAAAAGCGGTATGAATTCGTCGTCATAGGGCGGTTTCACCAGCACTTGCTGGCCACTCGCCAAGGCCCGCAGGTAGGGCGCATTGAGGTGTTCCATTACCAATCCCTCCTTGCTTCTTCGTCTAAGGCTTCTTCAACCCCGTCTTGGCAGACCTCCAGCAGGTAGTCGTGCAGTAAATCGCCTACAGCAGTGCTGTTTCCTGCCAGCAACTGGCAGCAGATGGCATCAAGCGTTCCCGGATCGAAGTTCTTGAACGCGGTGTCCACTACACCGGAGAACTTCGGCAGGAATGGGCTGGTCAGCGATGGAGCTGGGAATGATGGCTCCATGCCATCCCATCGGGCCTGAGCTCGGCTCAGTGCGTAATGGTTGGACAAGTCATTCATTGGCTTCTCCTAGGATTGCTCTGTTCGGAAGTCAAGCGGCAACGGAAACCGGTCAGAGGTCTTGAGCCAGTGGCTTAGTTTGTTGACCAGCAACGACTCATCCTGAATTCCAGTGGCTTGCTGGAATGCTGTGCACGCTGCAGGCGACAATGGCGTGCGACCATAAATTTCCGCGAGAAGATTCAAAGCTTTAAAGATTGGAGAAGAAGTCATGTCAGCACCTCTTAAGAATGTTTCGACCGAAGAATTAGAGAAAGCGCTGGCTGCAGCGCTACTGGCCGTGTCAGGCCGCCTTGTTTCTGTGTCAGTGGAGGCCCTTGCGTTTGACGAGAGAACGAGCCGTGCTGACATCAAATTGAGCGCATGGGACAAGGCCGCAATTGACGACCCCTTTGCTGGAGTCGTCTAGATAAAAAAGCCACCCGGAGGTGGCGAATCCAGCGTGGTAGTGCTGGAGTGTGTTTCGTGAATAGATAGTCCAAGCCAGGATGCTTTTCTGATTAGTGGCTTGCGGTAAATATGAATAGATTGGTGAATAGATTTGCCTTGGTTGGCAACATCTATGAATGGGGTGGGCTACTCGCTGCACCGTGCGCTCCCCCGGTAGCACCCAGAGGCGGCATTCGCTTTTGCCCGAAAAATGAAGATGGTGGCCGGAGGTGATCCCGGCTTGCGGCACTGACCGAATTAGGCCGCGTGAATTGACGACATTCAGCCTTCTGCGCATCACCATTGCGCTTTCACCATCACAGATAGGGGCCGGTGCTGATCTCCGGCTTTGGAACCTTGCGCCTACTTCGGCGGTGCCCCTGGCTCTCGATTTCCCCAGCGCATCAGCCTGCGCATTCCCTATCTGTGATGGCCCTCTTTCGAGGATATGAGTACCAAAAGCATCAAATCAGCTGAAATGATGCTCTTGGGGTGCTTATGTGGTTGCCTTGGCGATGGCTTCTTGGGCTACCCACGTTAGATCTGTTGTGCGACCGACTGAATCTGGTTTGTAGACCTCAGGGTTTGCGTAGAACTGCAGCGCAGCCAGCAGTTCAGGGGCTGCAGCAATCAGGCGGGCGTTTGCCTCCTGAATGCTCAATTCTTCGCCTGAGATCGTTTGGGCCACATCTGAGTAATGAGGGGTGTATGTTGCGCTTTCTGCTTGCGATATGTTGAAGCGCAAGCCTGCACCTGGATACAGTTCAAATTCTCCGAAGCGCCAAGGCCCTGGCGTGTGCTTTGCTTCCATCTTCATCCTTCCGCGCCTGTGCGCATAAATTGAAAACGCCCTGAGTAGGGCGCTTGGGGGTTGGGCCTATCCGGTTTGGCCGTCGTATGCTTTGAGCCGCAAACCTTCATTAGTGAATTCAAGTGCGATGGCATGGTTCTCGATTGGCAAACCAGCATGTGCGGCTTGGATCAGAACTTCGCGTGAGGAATTCATTTGTTTCTCTGCTGCATGACGGGCAACCACAGCGATTGCCAGGGTCAGTCCAGCAATCCCAGGATGTTGCTTTCGAATCTCTTCTAATTCCAGCTGCGCTGCTGCCAATGCAGCGTGACCACCAGTGTCCAGAAGCACTTTTTGCGCTCGCTTATGCGGGACGCCACAGCTAGTTGGGAGGGTTTCTGGAATCTCGTGTTGCACTATTTGCTCCTGTTCTCACTAAAGCAAAAGGCGCCTCGTTTGAAGCGCCTTGTGTTTTCCCTCTGATGTCGCCCAGAGGGGAGCGCCGATTGCTCGGTCATCTTTGCGTCGGCTTCACTGCTTGCGTTACGGGTTCGCCACTCCCTAGTACCCCGTGCGCTCTGTGCGCTTTCTTTGCCCGGGTAACTCGCCTATCGGCAACTCCGAGAGACTGCTCGGCCAGGTGGCAGCCGGGTTGTCCGGCTCATGCATCTCGCATGTTTTCTCCTTCGCAGCGCTGGGCTGCCCAGTGTTGTTGTAGTGCTCTGGTCTCACGCGGCGCACCTGAAATTTCCGCGTACTTCCTGCCCGTAGGCCTTCCGTTTGCTCCGTGTACCGACTCGCTCGGCTTGGAGACGGGTTTAACCCGCGCCTGGGCTGTGTATCACTGCCTGTGGCTATTGCTGCTATATGGTCTGATGTGATTGGGAGAGGCGGGCGAATCGCTACTTCGCAAGGCGTATCACGCGGCGACCGGGTAGATCCTTAACCGCGCCGGCCAGCCAGACCGGAGGCCTCATACCACTGGCAAGGTGCAGGCAAAAGCTTCCTGCCGCCGCCTCTCCAAATCACACCAGGAGAGCGATGTAATGGGCGGGCCAAACTCGACATTGGCTGCCCGCATGCTGGGCTGCACTTTTCCGCTTGGATCAAGGCCATCTGCCAGCCCATTGGCATCTATAGCCGCTCTCCTAGGAATCGCCTATAGAACCCAATGGGGTTGTTCACCGCGCTTTGCTGCACACACGTCCTTCCGTGCTGCCGCCCATCACATCGCTCTCTCTTGTTAAAGAAGGGGAGTTAGCTCGATCACTTCACACCCATCGCGTTCTGCAACTAGCTGCGCTCCACTGGAGCTAGACCTTCCTCTTGCATCGAGTCGGTTCAGGGGCCGGATCGCTACCCCTTCGGTCGTTTCGCGGTTGTTGCTGCGATGGGTGAATTATCGGAATTCCAAACGTTTCTGTCAATCGGAATTCCAAACTTTTTTCACTTTTTTTGCAAAAGTCGCATGGAGTCTGGTTCGCACGCTATCTCTTTTCCTGGAGTGCAAATCTCCTTTGCATAGCAAGCCAAATTTGCGGTTGCGCATGGCAATTTCGTGTGCAATACTGTATAAAAAAACAGTGAATGAAGGACCCATGGAAGAAGGCCAAAAGGAACTCTTAGGCGTGCGACTGAAGGAGGCCCGGAAGCGGGACAAGATGTCTCAGGGCTATGTTTCCGAGGTGCTGCAGGTGACGCGCCAGTGCGTGTCTGCCTGGGAGACAGGGGCTAGTTGCCCCTCTGCCGTCCAACTTGCGCAGCTGGCAATGCTGTATTGCACATGCGCTCACACGCTACTGTTTGGTAGACCATTCCAGTCTCCAGAAGTGGCAAGTTTCCTGGCGGGGCTGCAGATATCGCCAGAACTTTCAATCAAGGAGTGAAGAATGAATAAGGAAGAAATCTTGAAGCTGATCAGCTCGCCGGAGCTGCCGATCCCAAGGCCTCGTGATGTTGGCGCCTACTATGCAGCCTGGCTGGCCACAGTCTATGAACGCTTGACTCCAGAGCAGCAGGCCCAGGCAATCACGCTGGGTGGACTGGTGCATTACCGAAGCTCGTACATGATTCCTGTCCTGGGAGCAGTTGGCGAGGGCGGCTTGATTTCTGACTTCGAGCTAGATGAAGGGCGGTCAACTGTGTAGACATGAAAAAGCCGCCCTGGGGCGGCTTGAAGTGGATGCTGGCTCAATTTTTACGGCTTCGGATGCTGCGATCAAACAACTTGGCAACTGCTCCCATGACGGGAACACTAAGGAAGCCAACAGTCACTTTCCAGTCTGCACCTTGGCTAATGCTCCAGATTGCCGCCCCTATACAAGCCAGAACAAGAATCGCACCAACAATGCGACCGCCCGCCTCAATGATTACTTCCGTCCAAGTGTAGATGCGCTCATTTTCAAGTCGGGCGCTTTGCTCCTTCTCGCACATCACCATAATGCGCTCTGCGCCATTGGGAATAATTCTGTCGAATTGTTCAAGCGCGCCAGGCGGTGGCAAAGGCCCTTGCCATTGAGCGGATACGATAGAGGCCCCTTGAGGAGCTGGCGTTGAAGGCGTCTTAGTTGTTGGCTTTTGCTGCTTGGCGTTCATTTTCTCGGCGGATCACCTTGTTCATCGTGTTTCCAACACGCTCCACATCACCGCGCATACGCTGCAAATCAGAGCCGTGTGGTCGATGCTGAAATGTTGGTGCAGCAAACGTAGTTGCTACTGCACCAAGACCGCTGAGCAATGCGGCCAGGAACTTCGCAGTATGTTTCATTTCTGACCTCCTAGCCTTAAATTTTAGCAGGTCGCTAATTAAACCGTAATACGGTTGGGCATTCCTTCGTATTGAAAACCGAAGATACAACGAGCCGCCACATAGGATCAATGCGAGTGAGACTCGCTAGCCTTCTTGGTTGTGCGCTTCGGCGCTTTTTCTTTTACTGGAGATGGGGCTGGCTTAGAGCCATTGAATGGATCAGCGGCGGTTGCTTTCTTGACAGTCCTACTGTTGTTGTACGCATCGTTGACATCAATGAGCAGTGCGTCGCGCTGGGCGTCATTGGCCAGGCCCCGAAAGAGCATCACAAGCTGCGCCTCTAGCCCAGTTAGTTGGGCGAAGCTGGTAGCTTCTGCGGGGCCGTCGCCCCAGAGCAAATATTCAGGCCGTAGCTTCAACAAGGTGGCTAGCGCCATGAAATTCTGAGCGGAGGGGCGCTTGGACAGTCCGCTGCAAATTTCGCTGAGAGCGCCCTGTGACATGCCAGCCTGCTTTGCAAGTTCCTTTTGCGAGAAGCCGCGCTCATCAATCCACCAAGCTAGGCGCTCGCCAAATGTCTTGAAGGTCGGGAGTGGAGTCATGGTGCAATGTTGGATGCAAAAAAAATTGGAATTCCAATTGACAGGGTGATTGGAATTCCGAAATAATGGGGCATGTCCCCAAAGCAGCTCATATCCTTTTTCCAAACCCAGGCAGCAGCAGCTAGAGCGCTGGGATGTGCGCAATCAACCATTGCTGAATGGGTTGCTGCTGGTTCTGTACCTGACGGACGTCAATACCAGGCCCAACTTGCTACCAATGGGCAGCTTCGAGCAGATCGTCCCGCTTTGCGCGTTCGAGCAACTCGCCGCACCCCCAAGCAAAAGGAGGTGGCCCATGGCTGAGTGTCTCGTCACCCCTGAATCCATCAAGACGAAAGCTGTTGATGTGCTCCGCCAACTGGATGGCTTGTCATACGCGGACGCGACGTATGCACTTGAAGTGGCGCAACGCACGATGGCCGCAGCCATCGAACGCTTGCACGAAGAGCAGACTTTTAGCCCTCCGATTTTCCGACAGTGTGCTCCCAAAGCTGAGGGAGATCGTCCTTGAAAAGTCGATGCATTTTTTGGTCTAGAGCTTTCACGTATTCCTGCGTGTTGTTGGCGTACTCGTACTGGTCGTCTTTGGTCTGCACTGCTATGTCCAGCTTGTGCCGGATTTCTTGCAACTCGATGAAGTTGGCGATGCAAATCATTTTGATGGTGCGGATTTCGTCCAGTAGCTCTTTGCTCATGCTCGCCCTCCATGGCGGTGGTTGTGTAGGAGCTTCCATCGTAAGCCATGGCTGGGCGGGCGCCCATACGGAGGCGACCTTTGGCTGATCCTTTCACCTTCACCTTGCCCGCAGGCACCGTATGCAAGCGCAATGGCATCCCGTTTAAGTTGACGCATGCGACCCAGATCGAGTGCCACCCAGGTGTTTGGCCTCTGATCAAGGGCGCTCCGCCGGATGAGATGGATGAGCCATTCGATGACCCGGGTCCTCATCCAGCCGCACCTGATTGTTCTTCGGCAGTTCTCGAATTCGCCGAGTCATAGCACGCCGAGCAGCACCGCTAACAGGCGGATCAGCCTCCGAAACCTCAAAACGAATTACTTGCCGGGCTACTTCGGCACTTTCAACAAGGATCACGCCATGGCAGACCACGACGAAATTCCGATGCTTGCCCGAGGCATTGCTGGCCCCCTGGGCAAGCTGACAGAAGAAGCCAAAACCAAGATTGACCCGGTCACTCAAGAGTTGTGGCTCCAGTACTGCGCAAGCATCCGCACTGACACTGCCAGCTTGCTGCGCGACTTCATTTACATGACCGTTCACAAGCGGTCTTACAGGCAATTGGTCTTGGATAAATCTAACCATGAAGCCAAGTGTATTGAGGCACTCACGAAGCTCATAGGCTCTATTGAGGCCCCCGAATCTGGAGGTGCTCATGGTTGAATCAATCAAGACTCTTACTCCCGCTGTGCTCCATTCGCAGGCTAGGTACGCCGCTACGCAAGGAGTTCCGCTGGTGGAGGCTAACCACCACGAGCAAGGCACTCCCTTGTGGCATTTCTTCAACAATGCATACCGCCAGGCGATGCACGCTGCTGAATGCGAGGTGCAGAAATGATTGCCTCACATAGCGCATCTTCGGCTACAGAAAACATCATCTCCGTAGCGGTAGATCTGGTGGTTGTGCAAGACCGATTCCGCAAGGACTTTGGAGACATAGACGCGCTCGCTGCAAGCATCGAAGAGCTGGGCTTGTTGCAGCCTATTGGCATCGACTCGGCCTATAGGCTGGTGTTCGGCGAGCGCCGTTTGCGCGCAGTCAAGCAGCTGGGCCTGGACAAGATCAAGGCGCGCTTTGTGAATCTGGATTCGTTGCTCAAGGGCGAGCTGGCAGAGAACGAGTTCCGCAAGGACTTCACGCCCTCTGAGAGGGTTGCTATTGGCGAGGCAATTGAGCGGGAGTTCGCGCAGCGCCACGGTGGAGATCGCAAAACTGAGGATCAAGCCGGAAAATTTTCCGGCTTGAATGAACCGACGGGCGACACCCGAGACCTGGTCGCCAAGGCCACCGGTTTCGGCAACGGCAAGACCTACGAGCAGGCTAAGAAAGTGGTGCAACACGCTGTACCAGAGCTTGTCCAGGCCATGGACAGCGGCAAGGCGTCAATTTCGGCAGCGGCCCTCGTTGCTGAACTGCCTGAGCCAGAGCAGCGCGCTGCAGTTGAAGCAGGCCGCGTCAAAGAGGTGGCCAAGGCCGCCCGCCATGTTGGCAAGCCCAAGACAGGCCCCAAGGCCGATGCTATCCGCGAAGAACTTAAAGCCGCCCAAGAGCGCGGCGTATCAATGTTGTGCACCTATGCACGGCTGCTGATTGGCGCAATCAATGCCGCTGACAGCTTTACCCAAGAAGAGCGCGAACTCCTCGCCGAGGTGGAAGGCGCCATTTTGACAACAAAGGCGATATGCAATGAAGACTGAAATTATCAATGTGACTCCTGCAATGGCAGCCACCTGGCTGAGCTGCAATTCGAGCAATCGCACGTTGCGCAGGTCCACAGTGGAAGGCCTGAAGGCGGCTTTCAAGCGCGGCGAGTATGTGCCAACCCACCAAGGCATTGCCTTCTCCACAGGAGGAGTGCTGCTCGATGGTCAGCATCGTCTGACCGCAATCTCTGAACTGCGCGATGGATCTTTTCCGATGCTTGTTACTCGCGGCTTGTCGGATGAGGCGTTCAAGGCGATGGATATTGGCGTGAAGCGGACTGCTGCAGATGCTTTGCGCTCTGAAGACCGACGCCTAGTGGAAACCGCACGCCTGATCGCGGCGATCTGTGTTCACAACAAGTCGAGCGTCACCCCAACGATGTTGATTCCGATCATTGAAAACATCAAGCGCCACCACGACGCATTGCTTGCATTCTGCCCCACTGCTGCAAGAACTTGGAGTTCCGCACCTGTACGCCTGGCAGCAGTGATGTCGATGAAGAACGGTGTTGATGTGGACTATGTTCGCAGCGTCTACCGCTCGCTTGTAATGAGCCACTTTGACGCCATGCCACCAGTCGCTCAGTCGTTGTACCGCTCTCATGTGGATGGCCGAATCCGTGCATCTGATACCGCTGACATGCTCAGCCGATGCCTGATCGCCTTCTCGCCTGAGAAAGCAAAGCTCACGAAGGTGCAAATCAAAGACTCAACTGCTTCGTACTCGCAAGTACGGGTCGTCTTCGGTTGGACAGTTCAGGCAGACGACGCCCCCGAAAAGAAAAAGGCTGCACGCGGAGGTGCAGCCAAGGGCGTTATGCAATCAGATTTTCGCACAGATTTCTGTTGAGCGTTAGCCCCAAGAGAAAACCCGCATCGGCTGCAACCGTGCGGGCTTCATTAGCAAAAACCTCGAAGTAAATGCTTTGAACGAAATGTACCAGAAGCAGAAAAGTAGGGCAAGGCATCAGATAGATAGGAAACAGGAATGACAGAAAGCCAATTCTCAGTAGTGCCAATGGAGGTGGTGATGGACAAGCGATTGACGCTTGAGCAAACCCGCGTCCTGATTGCGCTCTTCTCATTCCGCAATAAAGCGACAAACACTGTCTGGCCGTCTCGCGCCTCTATCGCAGAGCGCACGGGCTTGCATCCATCCAACATCAGCAGTGCGACTACTGCCCTGGTGAATCTTGGCTGGATCACTAAGGAAGGCGTTGGGGGATTTTCGAAATCCACTCGCTACACCTTGAATGTTCCTGATCTGCCAATTGGTGAAAAAGTAGCCGATCAGGCTACGGTAGCCGAATCGGCGACGGTAGCCCAACAGGCTACTCAAACGGTAGCCGAACGGGCTACACCACCCGTAGCCGATCAGGCTACACGCAAAGAACAATCCATTGAACAGTCCATTGAACAATCCAAAAAGACGCGCAAGCGCGCCTCGACCTTTGTTCTGCCGGACTGGATTGATCAAGCGCATTGGGATGCGTGGCACTCGTGTGCTAAACGCAAGAACGCCACTGATGCCCAAAAGCAGATGGCTGTTGAAAAGCTGGCCAAGTGGAGAGCGGAAGGCATAGACCACGCATTGGCCTTGGAAAACGCAGCCATTGCTGGCTGGCAGGGTCTGTTTGAGCCGAAGACAGGTGGCAATGCTCTTATTCAGCATTCTGGCTCACGGTCATCCTCATCTCACAAATTCGCAGCAGCTGCTGCAACCATTTACGAGGCATGACCATGCACAACGTTGTTGAATTCGAAGACGCCGTTGTGCGCGCAGCGCAGCAAAGCACTCCAGCTGCAGAGCGTCAAGTGGGTAGCACTGTGAAGCTGCTGTTTGTGACCTTGCAAGGCTCCTATGGCTCCTTGTTTCTCTCAAAGTTCGCCACTGGGGTGACCGATTCGGAGGGGCGGGATCTCGGGATTCGTTCGACCATGAAAGTTTGGGATGCTGCATTGAGCAAGTTTCCCGCCGCGACCATTGAGGCCGCAGCCAAGAAGCTGACACGAGAGCACCCCGAGTTTCCGCCCAATCTGCCGCAGTTTGAGGCGGTGTGTGAAGCACTGACGCCCCGCAAGACCTATGCGCAAGAGCAGGGGATCAAGGCCCTTCCTGCTCCAAAGCTTGAACCCATTAAGGTTGATCTGCAACCCAAGAACGACGGCAAAGACTGGGCGCGTCGCATCTTGTGGCGTGTTGAGCGCAATGACAAGTCGGTCACTAGGTACAGCCAGCGCGAAGCACGTCTGGCCCTGGGTATGGAAGGGCGGATGGCATGGCAGTGACCTACATGAAGGAAGCGAACGCGCTGGCCGCTGCCATCCGTGGTACCGGCAAGACCGAAGTGCTGCGAAAGGGCGGGAGAACGCCGGCTACCGTCGCCACTCCAGACCAGCTTGGCATCTTGGCATTCATGCGCGAGTTCTTCACTGAGAACGATCAGCTGCCTCCCATCAATGTTTCTGCAAAGCGTTTTGGCATGACGCCTAACGCAATGCAGTGGCATGTCAATGCGCTGGTTCGGTTCGGCTATCTGGAAAAGAACGCGGTGGGCAAGTACCGCTTTGCCCGCATCAAGGGGGTCGAGGCATGACCAAAGAGCAAATCATGGAACTCGTCAGCAAAGGGTTGGTACTGGCGCAAAGCCTGGGAGACACCGCGAGCTTCAACTGGCGCAAGAACATTGCACCAGTGCTCAAGCAATTGGAGGCAGAAGGCCGCATCAAAAGGCTGCATGTCGGTGAATGGACTGGCTACGCACTGCCAGATTGGCAAATGTCTGCTGATGAGCTTCTCGCGTACCTCCTTGGCAAGTGTCGTGTTGACAAGGAAAGCGGCTGCGAACTCTGGTCTGGATCAACAAATGGCCGGCAGGGGCCTCTGGTGTATGTGCCAGGTGGTAAACCCAAGACATCGGTGCGTAGGCTGATCTGGGAGACGACCACGGGCAAGTCGTTGACAAACAGTGATGTGCTGCTTCCCAAGTGCGAAGACCCTGCATGTGTGGCCTTTAGTCACATCAAGAAGGTAAAGCGTGGCCATGCGCAGAAGGGCAAAAAAATGACTCTTCTGCACCGCATGCGCCAATCGATTGGCAGAAAGAAGCGTTCGCACATCACGGACGAGATGGTGCGTGGGTTGCGTGCGTTCGTCGGGACGAATCAGCAGGCTGCCGACCATTTCGGGATTACCAAAGCTGCAGCGCAAGGAATTCGGTCTGGACGAAATCGCCGGGAGTACGCGGCAAACGGGATATTCACTCAACTTATTGAGCGTAAGGCCGCATGAGGGGGCAGCAATGCAGCGAATTTCTAAAAACACGGGACTGGCTGGTGACGTTGGCAATGACGCCGGGCTGGTGGCAGTACAGCAGGGCGCAGGCTGCCAAGCTGGAAGCCGACCAGGATGCGGCGGGTGCCTGGGCCGGGATGCGGGAGGCTGTGCGGGAGCAACTCAAGGCCAAGGGGTTCAAGCCATCGCCGGAGGAGGCCAAGCCTCTGGATTGATCGCTGCCCTGACGCTGCCATGGCCGCCAAAGGCGCTGAGTCCCAACGCACGCCTGCACTGGGCGGTAGTGGCTAAGGCCAAGAAGGCGTACCGCGCCGAGTGCGCTTTACAGGCACGGGCTCAAGGTGTTGGCCGGACCAAAGTGCAGAAATTGCACATTGATCTGCTTTTTTTCCCGCCGAGCCGCCGCTCATTTGACCTGGACAACGCTCTGGCGCGCATGAAGTCGGGCCTCGATGGTCTGGCTGATGTGCTGGGAGTTGATGACAAGAACTGGAAGCTGGGTATCGACAAGGCCGACCAGATCGGCGGAATGGTGAAAGTGGAGGTGCGCCATGTCCGAGCCAATTGATCCTCAAGTTGCGGTTGACTACCTACTCCAGACTGCGCCCCGCTACGCGGCAGCCAAGGCTAAGCGTGTCCAGTTGGAGGAGTTCCGCAAGTCCAAGAAGGCCATCCTCATGCAGCAGGCGGAAGGCAAGACCGTTGCCGACCGTGAAGCCTACGCCTATAGCCACCCCGAGTACATCGAGCTGCTCAACGGCTTGGAATCGGCTGTAGAGGCTGAGGAGTTGTTCCGCTGGAAGATGAAGGCAGCTGAGCTGCAGGTGGAAATCTGGAGGTCACAGGAAGCAAGCAATCGGGCAGAGGGGAGGGTGGTGCGATGAAGCCAAGGATTTACCTTAAGTATGGGTATTGGTTGTGCCTTGGAGGTATAGGGTTTGGGGTGGGGGCGACCCCTCTCTCTGCCTATCAAAGATGGCAAGAGTATTGCCGTTTGAGACGTGAGCGAGAGCTAAACCAAATCTATAGCGACATCGCAGCTGGTGTTCAGCGCACATGGCAGTCTTTGGGAGACACACGGAAATGAGCCGCAAACAATGGACGGATGCCCAACTCTACGACCTGGCCGGCTGTGTTGCTCGCCGGATGACCTGGAGGCAGATCGCCGATGAGTACAAGATGAGCCAGAAGTGGGTGCAATGCGTCTACAGAGGGTATTTGCACCGGGTTGAAAAAGGCAAGTTCTGCCACTGGACGCCAATGCGCCTGATGAATCTGCATCTGGAACGCAGCCGAGGTGTCAGTGTTGAGGCGCTTGCACACGCCAATAAGGTGAGTGTGCTGGTGGTCCATCAAAAGTTGGGCGAAGCGCGTCGATTGCTGGAGGGCGCACGATGAAGCGCAGTGGATTCAAGCGCCAAGAGCGACAGATCGCCCCAAAGCCTGTGTGCCGGCCGTTGCCTGCTGCGCCGAACTACGCACAGGCATCGACGGCAGCTACCCCAGTGTCAAAGGGCGCGTTTCTACGCCATGAGGGCTACCGCCGACTGGTGGCAAGCCTTCCCTGTATCGCTTGCAAGATCGTCGGGTACAGCCAGGCCGCGCATGCCAATCATGGCAAAGGCACTGGCCTCAAAACTGATGATCGCACCTGCTTCCCGCTGTGCTGCGACCGGCCTGGGGTGAAGGGGTGCCACCCAAAGTTCGACCAGTACGAGCTTTATCCGCGGCTTGCCGCCGCCATCGTTGCCGAAGCCTGGGGCGCAGACACCCGCAGAAAAATCGAGATGCAAGGGAAGTGGCCCAGGGATCTTCCCAAGTGGCTAATCACCGAAACAGAGATTCAACAGGAAAAGGAGGCCCTATGACCGAAAAGCTGACCCCAGCCCAAGAGCGAACTGCCAAGGCCCGCGTCTGTGAAGCAGTATGGGAACTCTACGACCTCGGCGCCCCAATCACTCGGGATGCCTTGGTGCGCCAAACGGGATTGAAGACTGTGACGGTCGACGAAGCCCTGAAATCCCTCAAGCGAGAGGACAAGATCATCAGCATTGAGCGGGGGCTGTATGAGCCTGCCGAGGTGCCTGAGCAGTCAGAGGCAGTCAGCGTAACCATCCTCCCTCGGGGATACGCCAAGATCGAGAAGGGCGACCAAGTGATGTCACTGACGCCGGGAGAGTGGCGGATGCTGGCCCCGCTTGCAGCAGGATCTGCAGCCCAAGCCGCGGTGGTGGAGCATACGCACCTGACGGTGCGCCTCGCCGACCAGGTGGAGAAGCTCAAGCGTCAGGTGGCGGGGCTCAAGGAGATGCTGGAGGCGGATGGGCGGCAGATGGCAATTGAGTTAATCTAATTTTTATTCGCCTACTGGCCCAAAATGCAATCGCCCATTTGCTACTGTTGCGATATGGTGCTTGTTAATTCGCTCTCCTGTTCCATCTTTGTAGGAAATAGTAATTCTTTCCTTAGAGAGATCTACCGCAGTGCTAAGTATAAATCTGCGCACAATTGAGTCGTTAGTGTCTAGCACTGGTATATTGAAATTTAATTGTTCGTAAACTGGATTGCTAGAAAACTGGCTGGCCTTAGAAATGAAAATGTCAATATCCATACACCTGTAGCCAAAATTCTTTATTTCTATTTCAACGGGTGCTGCATTGAGGTAATCACCTCTGTTGATGCCAAGGGTAAAATTAATTTTGAGATTTGCACGATGATTCTCAAGTAATTGGTTGACTTGAGTCTTTGTGGCCTCTGCAATCTCTTTTTGCTGAGCGACAGAGTTTGCGAGTTCTTCTGCTTGAAGATTTAGAGCTTCACTATTTAGGCGTAGCTCACGCCCTTGTTGTAGGTATCCAAGAACCAACCACAAAAAAGCCACAGGCCCGAAGCTGCCAGCAAGGAAATCACCAATCTCGTTCAGCTTCATCGCGCAGAAATCTTCCCACCTAATGGCAACCAGTGTTGCCATCCCTAGTAGGTACAACACAGTAAGCCATGCGCCAACCTTGGGACTAAAGGCGTGCAGGAGTCTGGAATAGTCTTTCTTTGCGTTGGCTTGAAGTGGTTTTTCAGTTTTGTGCATTTGGCTTCCTAGATCAACTGCTAAGAAGTATGCCATTGCCCCCCGCGTAGGGTTCGACATCACGAAGCCTTCCCTGAACACTCAGGGAATGGCAACACCAAAGCAAGGCACAAGGCCTGCAACTCCCAAGAACTCTAAAGCTAAGCCTGCTGTCAAGAAGAAGGCGGCAGGCAAAGGTGCGTCTGCAGCAAGGCCACCTCATGCCCTTGATCGCACTGTCACGGATGCTGTACTGCAGAAGCTTGTAGAGGGGAACAGCCTGCGCTCCATCTGTGCCGAGCCGGGTATGCCTGCAATGGCCACCTTTATGCGATGGCTCGCTGAGGATGGGGAAGAGGGCGACAAGCTCAGAGAGCGTTACGCGCGCGCGCGAGAGGCGCAGGCCGAAACGATGGCAGAAGACATCCTGTCCATTGCTGACGAAGAGTGCACCATGGTTAAGGCCGACAAACATGGCAGCAGAGACGAGGATGGTGACGGCAATACGGAGGTGGTATTCGACGCAACAGCTGTAGCCCGCAACCGTCTGCGAGTAGATGCGCGTAAGTGGCTGCTGTCTAAGCTGGTTCCGAAGAAATACGGCGACAAGCTCCAGGCTGAACACAGTGGCCCAGGTGGTGCTCCTATCTCCATTCAGTCAACTGTCACCTTCGTCGAAGCCCCTGCGCGTTCCGAGGATGACGAATGAACGCACCCCTTGCTATCAACGTGCAAATCCCAGCCAAGCTGGCCGGCCTGTACAAGCCTTGCCGGTACAAAGTGATGAAGGGCGGCCGAGGTGGAGGTAAGTCACACGGTGTTGCCGAGGTGCTGCTGGAGAAGGGCGCTCGGAACCCACTGCGCATCCTCTGCGCCCGTGAAATCCAGAAGTCCATGCGCGACTCTGTGCATCGGCTGCTCAAGGACAAGATCATCAAGCTTGGCCTGCAAGCGTTCTATGAAGTGCTGGACACGGAGATTCGGGGCGCCAATGGCACGCTGATCGTGTTTTCAGGCCTGCAGAGCCACACAGTGGATTCGATAAAGTCCTTTGAAGGGGTGGATCTTGTCTGGGTGGAAGAAGCCCATGGGGTGAGTAAAAAGTCATGGGACACACTCACACCCACGATCCGCAAGGAAGGCAGCGAGATCTGGCTGACCCTGAACCCGGACATGGAGACCGATGAAACCTACCAGCGTTTCATTGCCACACCTTCAGAAGATACCTGGGTTTGTGACATCAACTGGCGGGACAACCCCTGGTTTCCAGATGTCCTGAATGAAGAACGCCTCAAGGCCAAGCGTTCCATGCTCAAGGAAGACTATGAGCATATCTGGGAGGGCAAGGCCCGCACCGTTTCTGCTGGAGCAATCTATCGTTTTGAGATTGAAGCGCTGTACCAAGACCAACGTGTTGGCAATGTGCCCTATGACACACGTCTGCCGGTTCATACTGTCTGGGACTTGGGCTGGAATGACTCTATGACCATCGCTATGGTCCAGATTGGCGGCGCGCAGGATGTTCGGATCATCGACTACATAGAGGACAGCCACCGGACATTGGATTGGTATGTCGCCCAACTGGACAAACGCCCATACCGCTGGGGGTGGGACTATCTGCCACACGACGGCAACGCTGGAAACTTCCAAACTGGACAGACCGCAGAGCAAAAACTGCGTCTACTGGGCCGGCGCCAGGTTAAGTGCAATCCGGCGCTCAGTGTGGAAGAAGGGATCAAGTCTGCGCGCATGCTATTCCCTCGCTGTTACTTCGACAAGAGCAAGGCCGCCAGGCTGCTGGAATGCCTGAAGCGTTACCAGCGCGCGGTCAACAGCAAGACGAACGAGCCCATGGGCCCGCTGCACGATGAGTACAGCCACGGGGCAGATGCATTCCGATATATCGCTATGTCGGCTGAACACATGTATCGAGCCCAGCAAGAGCGCCCTATAGCAATTAATTCAAGCTGGGTAGCACATGATCCAGAGATGGGATATTGACATGCAAGCAATCACAGAAAACAACCAGGCAGACATGCAGCATGACCGCCCAGATTCTGGAGCGGATATTGGCCGCACTTTCCTCAATACGCTCCTGACCAAGCGGAAAGAGGCCATTTCTGGCCGTGCCGGATCTGGGATCGAGGAAGAGTGGACGGAGGATGAGGAGCACTATCAGGGCATTGATGATGCCAACCGCGATTTTCAAAATGCAAACCAGCTCTACCGCAGCCGTAAGACTGCCATCTTGAGCGGCCAGAGCATGAAAAGGAATGAGGGCGGTCGCTCTGTCATCTTCCTGAACATCACCCGAAGCTATACGGACGCAGCAAGCGCACGAGTATCGGACATGCTGCTGCCAATCGATGATCGGTGCTGGGAGATCAAGCCAACGCCATTGCCGCAGATTTCACCCATCAAACTGGCTGCGCTTGCTCAACAGATGGGCGCTGAGGGGCCCGAGCAGTTGCAATCACAACTGGAGGCGCAGCAGGCCCAGGCTGAAGAAGCCGCCTTGCGGATGCAGGATGCAATTGAGGATCCATTGGTTGAATCAAATTGGCATGGAGAGGTGCGTCAGGTCATTGAAGATTCGGCACGCATTGGATCCGGCGTCCTGAAAGGGCCATTCCCGGTCATGCGCACTGTCCGGGTGACACAAAAGGACCCAGTGACCGGCTTGACTGCAATGGTCAAGGTGGACGAAATCCAGCCAGCAAGCAAGCGCATTGATCCATGGAACCTCTTCCCTGATCCATCTTGCGGAGAGAACATTCACCACGGCAGCTATATCTGGGAGCGCGAGTGCATTAGCAAGCGCCAGATCAAGGAGTTGCTGGCTGATGAGAGCTACGACACCACTGCCCTGAAGGCTGCTCTCAAAGAAGGGCCAAGCCGTGTGCGCGAAGGCACCGAGGCGACCTACCGCCCAGGCGATGATGAGTACGAGATGTGGATCTTTTACGGCTACTGCGCAAAGGAGCACCTCGCAGCCATCGGTGTTGATCTGGAAGAGGATGATGAAGATCGTGTGCCAACCATGGCGGTCCTGATCAATGATCGGCTGGTCAAGTGTGTCATGAGCCCCCAGGAAAATGGTGAGTTCCCCTATGACGTTCTAGCCTGGCAGCGTCGCCCTGGCATGCCATGGGGCATGGGCATCAGCCGCCAGATTCGTACCACGCAGCGCATGCTCAATGCTAGTGCCCGGGCCATGATGGACAACGGCGGACTGTCGGCGGCGCCGCAGATCATCATTGGCAACAACATAACACCTGCTGATGGGAGCTATGCGCTTCGCCCAGGCAAGGTGTGGCGTGCAGAAGCAAATGCCACAGTTCAGGATGTGCGCGGCGCCTTCAACGCCTTTGTTGTCCCGTCTGTGCAGAACGAATTGATGAACATCATCAACTTCGCGCTCAAGATGGCCGAGGACACAACCGGCATGCCTGCCATGCTGCAGGGTATCCGCGGCGATGCGCCCAACACCCTGGGTGGCATGCAGATGCAGAACAACAATGCCACCAGTGTGCTGCGACGCCTTGCCAAGCGCTTTGACGACTACATGACCGCTCCGCATATCCGTCGCTACTTCGACTGGATGATGATTTACAGCGATGACGAGAGTATCAAGGGTGACTTTCAGGTTGATGTGCGTGCGTCATCTGCCCTGGTAGAGCGTGATGCGCAGCAGCAATTCCTGATGTCCATGCTTCAAGCAGCTGCCAATCCGCTTTACAAACTCGATCCAGCCAAACTGGCTGCTGAGCTGTGCAAGGGGCAACGCCTGGATCCGAAGAAGTTCCAGATGGACGAAGAGGCCACGCAAGCGCAGCAACCAGCACCTGATCCAACACTGGAGGCCAAGGCAGGTCTACTGGAGGCCCAGCAGACCAAAGAGTTGGCGTTGGCTCGCAAAGCAGATGCAGAGGCTACCAATGTCGGCATGGAGACGCTTTACAGCGGAGTTCAGACCGCTCAGGTTATTGCAGCAGTGCCTCAAGCGGCAGGGCTTGCTGATGGCCTGGCTCGATCGGTTGGATTCAAAGACCAGGATATAGCGCCAATCTACCCCGAGGCTGACACTTCTGCCATTCCACCCATCGAGCCACAGGAGAACACGGATCCTGTTCATCCAGGTAACCCGGTGAGTCCTGACATCGGCATGAAGCAAGGTATAGAGACACAACGCCTTGATGGCGTGCTGTAACCCCCTGTAGGGTTGGACGCTTAATCCCTCCCAATTGAAACTGCCTCCATGACGAAGCAGGCAGTCGATATTAGCTCTCAGACTTGGCGGGCAGTTCAACAGTTCGCTGAGGGACAAATTGCCATTCTGAGAGAGAAGAACGATTCGCCTGTGCTGGATGCAATAGCCACTGCAGAGATGCGAGGGCGAATTGCAGCCTTTAAGTCACTACTGGCTCTGGCCAATAAGCCTGACCCGGAATTGAGCACCAACGTTGGGCCAACCTACTGACCTTGGTGGAAGTGGATTTAAGGAGTGCATGACGCATGGACGAGCAGCAACAGGAGCTAGCAGCGTTTGAACGTGGATTTGCTGAGGCTAGTGGACTTGAGCCCCCCGCACCGGTTACGCCGGTAGCCGAGGTCCCTCAAGAGCCTGAGGTTGAGGCAGAGCCGCAGGAGCCTGAACTACAGCCTGAGGCATCAGATGCTGAGGAAGCTAACAAGACCGGTGAAACGCCAGTTGAGAAGCTTCCTGCAGAAGATGACCCCGAGTTGTTTGAAGGCTTCAAGCGCAGTGAGCTAAAGCGCCTGGTTGAAAGCGCATCTGAGGTGGAAACGCTCAAGCAGCGCCTGCGAAGGGCTGAGGGGAAGGTGGGTGAGCTGAATGGCCGCCTGCAGCAGCAACCACCAGCTCCACAGGTTCTGGCATCGCAACCAGCAGTTGTATCTGTTGAAGATTTGCCTGAAATCAAGCAGCTTGAGCAGGACTATCCGGATGTGTACCGAGGCATCCAAGCGTTAATTAAGTCGCAGCAGCCGCAGCCTCTGGCAGCCCCGCCCGTCGCGCCGCAAGAACCAGTGGCCACTGGTCAAGTGGTGGCGCAGGCCGAGCCAGACCAGATGTTCATCGAGCTTGCTGTGATGGATCGCACTCAACCAGGGTGGCGTGAAAAGGTGCAGTCACAACCATTTGGTTCGTGGCTGGCTGCGCAAGGGGATGAAACACGGCAGGCGTTTCAGGCGGCACAAACCGCCGAAGCACTCGCCTCTGTGGTGAATGGATACGACAAGTGGGTTGCTGGGAGGCAGGAAGCAGCTGACAAGGCGGCAAAAGGTCAACAGCGACTGCAGCGTGCCGTTACGCCAACAGGCTCTGCCCAGCGTCCCCAAGCCGCGCCTACAGAACAGGAAGCAATGGAAGCTGCGTTCAAACGCACTTTAGGGCAATAGCCCAACAAGGAGTTAAATCATGGCTCAATTCAAGACAACTGCTCCAGCGGAGCGAATTGGCAAACTGAAGGGTGAGATCCTGGCGCACGCTGTTGGCGTGGAAGTGCTGGGCATCACTGGTGTTCAGCGTGCCATCCCCAAAAACAACGGCCGTACGGTCGTTTACCGCCGTTACCTGCCTTTTGGCGCGGCAAATACGGACTGGAATACGCGTAACCGCCCGGTGGTGGATGCCGTTGCCCACGAGTTGACCGAAGGCGTAACGCCTGCAGCTGACACGCTGGTGCCACAGGACATCACCACAACCATCAAGCAGTACGGCTGCCTGTATGAGTTGACCGACCAGGTGGTGGATACCTACGAAGACGACGTGCCTGCTGAAATGAAGAAGCAGTGCGGCGAGCGCGTGGGCCTGCTGCGTGAAATGATCCGCTATGGTGTCATCAAGTCTTGCACCAACGTGTTCTACGGTGGCGCTGGCTCCAGCCGTGCCACGGTGGACGGCAAGATTTCTCTGAACACCTTGCGCAAGGTCAGCCGCAACCTGCAGGCGAACCACGCAAAGCGTGTGACGGGCATTCTGGCCCCCAGCGTGGATATCGCTACCAAGCCGGTGGAAGCCAGCTATCTGGTGTTCGTGCACTCGGACGCAGAAGCTGATATCCGCGATCTGCCTGGCTTCGTGCATGTCAGTGCCTATGGCAGCCGCAAGCCGGTCCATGCGCAGGAACTGGGCTCTTGCGAGAACTTCCGCTTTATCACCAGCCCTGAGCTGGCACCCTATCTGGGTGCAGGTGCTGACATCGGCTCCACGGGCCTGATGGGAGCCACCAAGGTGGACGTATATCCGTTCATCGTGGTTGGTGAGGATGCCTGGGGCCAACTGGCTCTGCGTGGTTCCGATGCGGTGGATCCCACTTACATCCCCCCTGGCCAGAAGGACAAGAGTGATCCCCTGGGCCAGCGCGGCTATGTGGGCGCCAAGTTCTACATGCAGTGCACGCTGCTCAACGAAGGCTGGATGGCCTTGATTGAGGCAGGTGTCTCCGCCCTGTAATGGGCACGCCCGGCGCTCCATGAGGGTGCCGGGCATTTTCAACTGACTGGACAAGCACAATGGCAACACGCAAACAAATCGATGCAGACTCGCAATTCCTGGGGGCGGAGGAAATTCGCACCGTGGGCGAGATCGGAGGCCATGCAGGTATCGATGTGGTCGACAAGCCCATGCCGAAGAAGGCCATCGATATGGAGGCGTTCATGAACGAGAGGGTAACCATCATGGTCAACCCTCCCAATAATGCTGATGAACCTTTGCTTGTTCAAGTTGGTGTGAATGGCGTCAACCAGTTCATTCCACGAGGTGAGCCCGTCCAGGTGAAGCGCAAGTATGTGGAGGTTCTGGCCCGATCCAAGCGTACCGACTTTGCTCAGACCCTGGACGAGCGCCTGGGTGAGCAGGGTTTCAACAAGTTGCGTTCCATGCACAGCCTGCGTTTCCCCTTCAGCGTCATGAGCGACCCCAACCCCAACGGCGGCGCATGGTTGACTGGTGTGCTGGCAGAGGCGCGCTAAGGCACGGCCATGAATCTCCAAGAGCTGATCGCCGCCTATCGTGCACAGAGCAAGGACTCTTGTGAGCCATTCCTTGCCGATGACGGGCTTCTGACTATCTACGCCAATGAGGCGCAGGTGGAGGCATGCCGGCGTGGGCAACTCTTGGTAGGAACAGTCTTTGTTGAGGCAAAGGCTGGTGCAGAAGATGTGGCCTTGCCAGCGAACGCCATTCGCGTGATTCGTGCATCTGTTGGTGGCCAGCCATTGGAGGGGATCACCGCTGATGGGATGGACACCATTTTCTGTGGCTGGCAGGACCATGGCAATCGCGCTCAGCCGCGGTATTTGGTCTCGGGAATCAATACCAGCAAGCTCAATCTTTGGCCTAGGCCGGATGTGGACTGTAGCATTCGCCTGACACTGCAGCTGCTTCCTTCTAAGCGCTTGGCAAGCCTCACCAACGATTCGCCGGAAATCCGCCCTGAGATGCATCCCGCCCTAGTCGAATGGATGCTCTACAAGGTCTACAGCCAGACCGATTCTGATCTCTTTGACCCATCCAAGGCTGCCTTTGCCCTTGCCAACTTCGAAGCCGAGTTTGGGCGCAAGTCCAGCGGCCGTAACGAAACCTGGGTACGCCAGGGCGATGGATTGATGCCTGGACCAATCGCATAAGGTTCACATGGCTTCCAACCCACCTCGCAGCCTCATCGACTCCATTCCGTTCGACAACTATGCTTCGCCTCAGGCGCAAGCACCCGTTCCGGATGGACTTGTTGCGCGTCTGTTTGGCGCTGGCCAAAGCAATGCGGCGCCGAGAGCGCCTGCGCGCTCCCTGATCGACGCGGCTTTTGCCAATGAGGTGGAAAAAGCCACCTCGCCTCAAGTCGCATCTGGCATTCGAGATCTCGCTGGGCGCAGCCTGGCTTCCTTGGCCGGTGCGCCCGTAGATGTGACTGCCATGGCGATGGCCCCTATGGGATACCAGCATCCTGCTCCAGTAGCCGGTTCAGAATGGATTGGTAAGAAGCTTGAGGATGTTGGTGCAATCTCCACTGAGCGTCGGCCTGCTGCAGAGCTTCTTGCCAATCTCGCTACCCCAGCGGCATTGCCCAAGAGTCTCGCCATGATGGCGGCCATGTCCCCAGAGGGGAAGACTCGGTTGTTGGCTGACCTGACTGCTGGAAAGGGGAGCGGGACTTATCGGCTGGGGGATGTGACTGAAGGGCAGGCTAAAGGCTTGAGCCAGCTTTTCGGGAAAGAAGCGCCAACACGCGATGTGCACATGACTGATGCCGCTACAGAGCATCTCTTGGCTGGTCGTATCAACAAAGACGGCTTTGAACCAGCAGACGTGACTAAGTTTGCAGAAATGGCAATGGCCAATCGTGCGCGCCCAGACTTGAACGTGGCCAAGCAGGCGCAGAATCCATCGCTTTTGAATTCTGGCGTGAGAGATCCGGTATCTGGCCGTACCTTCGATGCACGCATGCCCTTGCAGCAGACAGAGAGCGGCTATGAGGTCCGCACAGTGGTTCCTGAGGGATTGAGGGCCAGAAACGACAAAACCCCGAAGCGTTAGCAATCGGGGCTTTGCGGGCCTTCTAGGAGGGGGTGGCGCCGATTTCCACCTCTCGTACTTTCACAGTCCTTGCGAACTGCCATTAACACTGCACAACCTAGCTAGCACTGCCTGTCTGGGACACGGTGTCAATATTGTACCCCCTACAGGGTTAGACGTAAATCCCTCCTCTGTAGACACTGCAATCTGAACTATTAGAGGTGCAGGAATGGCAACGAATGATCAACGCCAGAGTCTTATTGATCAGATCCCAATGGATGACTATCGAGCGCCGCGGCCAAACTCGTTCGGAGATGCTGCGGCAGCCTCTAAGCCTGGAATGGTGCAGGTGGCTATGGCCTCGCCTCCAAAGCCTCCCTCAGCCCCTGCAACGACTCCAGCTGCCAGCCCTGTAGCAGGCCCATTGCAGCGAAACGTCACCAATAGTGGCGTTGCAAACCCCCAAGCGCCTGCGCCCGTTCAAGATTCGCTGGTGAGCCGTGCTTTTGCAGGGACTCCACAGTCCAACAAGGTGAGCTTCGACCCGACCACGAATACCTACAGCGGTGGAAACGTGGGAGGCGATGTCTCAATAAATGGTGCAAGTCCAGGCTCTCCTGGCATGGGTGGCGGGCTGGTTGCGCGGGCTTTTGACACTCCTCCTGCAGCCGCAAAGCCTCCTGCCGGCCAGTCTCTGATCGACCGGGCGTTCAGCATGCAGCCGCAGCAACAGGTACCGCAGTTCAATGCACCACAGGTAGCTCACAGCGGCAATGACTGGGAAGCTCGCAACAATCTGCGCAACTTGGAGGTATCTGCCAGCTCGATCACGAACAACGGCGGCGCATTTGATTCCCGTCGTGGCCGGATCAATGGGCCCTCACTCGCCCAAGCGGCCTTCCAGGATGCCGCCCGCGCGGATCTGTCGGCCCGGGCGGAACAACCACGCCTCGATATGGCTACCAACCAGGTCAACGCAGGCCTGCAGCGGGAGGGGATGGAGCAGCAGGGTAACCAGCAGCGCTCTTTGGTGCAGGCCATGTTGGGCCAGCAGGCGAACCAGACGGAGCTGCAGAAGGCGAACATTGCAGCAGACTCTGGCATGCAGCGCTCCATGATTGATGCTCTGGGATCCATTGAAGCGGCCAAGGAGAGGGCGGCAGCTGCCAGCCGTGCAAATGCTCCTGCAGGCTATCGGTTCAATACCAGCGGCGGGCTAGAGGCGATCCCTGGTGGGCCAGCGGACAAGAGTCAAGCGCCGCTCAATGATGTCCAGTCCAAGGCGCTGCAGTTCGGCAGCCGTATGCAGGAGGCCGACAAGACGCTATCGGATCTGGCCAATCAAGGCGTAAACCAGCCTGGGCTATTCAAGCGTGCAGCTGATGCCGTCGGTATGGGTGCAGCTGCAAATTGGACGCAAAGTGCAGAGCAGCAGAAGGTCGAGCAGAGCCAGCGGGACTTCATCAACGCTGTGCTGCGCCGTGAATCCGGGGCTGCAATCAGCGACGGTGAGTTTGCCAATGCCCGCCAGCAGTACTTTCCGCAGCCAGGTGACTCCCCTGAGGTAATCGATCAGAAGCTGAAAAACCGGGCCATCGCCACGGCTGGCATCAAGGCAGAAGTGCCTAATTCAGAGCAGCGAATTGGTCAGGTGGTGGGTGCTGGCAATGCAGCAGTAGCAGCCAACACCGGGAATGCTCAAGTCACAGAGCTTCAACGGCGCGCGGCATCTGATCCTGCCTTGGCGGCACGTCTGAAAGAAATGGGGTATTGAGATGGCAGCACCTGATTACTCTTCAATGAGCAACGATGAGCTGCTGGCCTCCCTGCCTCCCCGTAACCCAGCACCTGCTGTTGGGCCTGCAACATCCCAGGCTCCTACGCCATCGGTCCAGCAACCAGCGACGACCCCAGGTGTTTCGGCTGCTCCAGCTACAGCCGCCGGCCCGGACTATTCAAAAATGTCGAACGAGGAGCTGCTTGCTGGCCTGAAGCCTCGGAATGCTCCACCTGTAGAGGAAGCATCCATGGGCGACAAGGTGGCCCGTGGCCTGGGCCTGGGTGTGCGAAGTCTTGCGCAAGGTCTGGCCAGCGTTCCCGGGATGGTCACTGACAACCTGATCGCTAAGCCACTGAACGCAGCGGTCGACGCCGTGATGGGCGAGGGCAACGGGCCGCGCCTGCAGATGCTCAAGGAGGCAACGGGCAATCTGGCGACCCATGCAGGGCTACCGCAGCCAGAGACTGCCAGTGAGCGCATTGCACAAGACGTGGCGGAGGGCGGTGCCGGCGCACTTGCGGGAGTTTTCGGTGCAGGGCCACTCCTTGCAAAGAGTGCAGGCTCTGTAGCGCAGGGCGTTGGCGGCATGCTGATGGAGGCGCCGAAGTTACAAGCCGTCAGCGGCGCTGCCTCTGGTGCTGCATCAGGCATTACGCGCGAGAATGGTGGTGGGGAGGTGGCTCAGATGGTTGCCGGTTTGGCTGGGGGGCTGGCACCAACGGTTGGCAGTTTCGCAGGCAAGGCTGCACTTCGTGGCGCGGTTCGCGGCGGAGAGGCTGGCCGGCAGCAAATGGCTGACAACATCGACACTTTCGAAAAGGCCGCGGGGATTACCCCAACCCTGGGTCAAGCTACCCAGTCCCGTGCAATCCAAGCTGCAGAAACGGGGCTGTCCAGTGTTCCTGGTAGCTCCGGTTTTATGGCCCGCCGTGGAGAAATTCAAGCGAAGGCCCTGCAGGATGCCGTAGACGACATTACCAACAAGCTGGCTCCGAATGCCAACGGCTGGGGCGCGGGCGAGGCGATTGCCAAGGGCGTGGACACATTCAAGAACAACGTGAAAACCGTCCAGAAAAATCTGTATGGCAAGTTGGACGAGTTCATCCCTGCGCAAACACCAGTTCAGGTTGACCGCACCAGGGATGCGCTGGCCGCGCTGAACGAAGGCATTGCGGGCGCGCCTAGTCTGTCGAGATTCTTCAAAAACTCCAAGATCGGCAGCATCGAGCAGGCCTTCCTTAAGGATCTGGACAGCTTTGCCCAGGGACGGGTCAACCCCGGCATGCAGGGCATGGGTGTTGCGCCTCAGCCTGGTCAACTGCCTTATCAGGCGGTGCAGAAGCTGCGCACCATGGTTGGTCAAGAGATTGCTGACAACTCGCTGGTGGCAGATGTTCCGCGCTCGAAATGGAGAGCTTTGTACAGCGCTCTGAGCGATGATTTGGGTGGAGCAGCAGAACAGGTAGGCCCAAAGGCTCAGCAAGCCTGGAGCCGTGCAAACCAGTACACCAAATCCAGCATCCAGCGATTGGAGCAGCTTGAGGGCATCGTCAACCGCGATGCACCTGAGAAGATTTTCAAGGCTGCAACCAGTGGCCTGGCCGACGGTGGAACCCAGATTCAACGGTTGATGAAGTCCATGCCCGACGAAAACCGCCGCGAGGTCACTGCAGCTGTGCTCCAACGCTTAGGCCGCGCTCGGAACTCGGCTCAGGATGAGATGGGCTCGGCTTTCAGTCCTGAGACCTTCCTGACCAATTTGGCGGCAATGTCCGCCCCAGCGCGCAACGCTCTGTTCGCCAACTCCGGCATGCCCGGCCTTCGCCAGCGCATCGAGACCATGGGCCGGATGGCATCTCTTCGTCGTGATGGTGCTCAGGTGTTTGCAAATCCTAGCGGCACAGCACGCCAAACGTCGCTGATTGGGATGGGATCTGGACTCGCCGGAGCTATTGCCTCTGGGAACATTCCGATGCTGATGGGAATTGCGGCCACTCCAGTACTTGGCAGAGGCCTCGCAAGTGTGATGACCAATCCAGGATTCGTGAAGTCGGCAGCCCAGCGCACCCAACTGAACCCAGCGACCCCCGCAATCGCCCTAAACGCCGCCACGCAGTCGGCCCAGTCTGAGCAGCCGGTCTACTCCCGCAGATTGGACGCAGAGATGGCCGGTCTCCGCCAGCGCAAGAAGGTCGTGCAGGTGCCGGGCGGGTGGGCGGTCGCTAGCAGATAGAGAAATTTCGTAACTTAAATAGAGATCGACTATGAGTGTGGGGTAAGCAAATTTTGCTCATGGCTACTGTGTAACATGGCGTTGCAGGGACTGTCACTGACAGTCTTCGGATTCCTCATAAACGTCGGAGCAAACGTTGGCCACCAAAGCAAGCATTCTGCGCACCATCAGTTACCGGAGATGCGTAATTAGCCCGAAAAATGGACAAACATTGCAGCAATTGGTGGCGGCTGCCTTGTCAGTAAAATCAAAGCCAGCTGACAGATTGGAGCCTCTCAACCCGCAAAGTACTGAATTGAGGTGCATCGGACACCATGCAACGCTCAATAGATGTTTGTGCGGATACTTGACAGCCTTTGAGCGAGGCGCCTCGCAGCCGGTCATAGAAGACGATCCGTCTGCCGCGAGTCTCCGCTTGAGCATGTTGGCCCCCGCAAAGAAGGGCGGAGTCCAGCAGCAGTTTGTTCCTGGTGTTGTGTATTTTGCTATACATGGCAATCATGTTGCGCTTGTTCAGAGCGCGTCTTTGCGCGCAGCTGGCCTAGAGGCGCACTTGAGTTGGCTCCTGAAAGAGCGGACAAATCAATTGCCTGCTACATCCTCTTTTGCATTGTCGGATGAGGCTCAGAAGGCAACAAAGGAAAAAATTAAACGTTCGCATGTTAAGAAGATTGCATTTGGCCAGCCCATGATGGCTGAGGTGGAGATGCAAGCAGACCAGAGTTTTGGCGTCAAGAGCCAAAAAGGAGGCCAGAAGCCTGCGAAGTCAGCGACAAAATTTAGGCCGGTTGGGCCAGTGATGGACATGCTTAAAAGCTACTTCAATGACGAAGAATCATTTGAGAAGTTAGGATTGGACGGCGTGTTTGATGGAAATCTCGAACTATGGATAGAGATTCGCTATCCTTCTTACAAGCGATCTAAGGGGCAAGATGCAGTCGCACTTATGGACATGCTAGGTGTTGCCCTACGAGACATTGAGGCCGATCAGGTGAAACTAGAGCTTGAAGACGGTAGCAAGGTGCGCGGTCAAGAATTGAAGATTTCCTCGACTCTGGAGGTTGAGGTGCACGCTAACAAGCTACCTGATGAGCAGAAGTTATGGGATAGCATGGGCCAGTGGCTCACTTCACAGCTGGAAAACGGCGTGGTAGATCCATGAAAGAAAGATGCTGAAGATTTTCCGCTTGGTGATTCTGACTATGTCGCCAATTCTGTTTGGCTTGGCATGGTACGTGCTGCCTGAGTTGCTTGAGCCTGGTGCACTCAAGTGGTTGTCGGGAATATTCGCCTTTGCTTGGACCATTGAGTTCGTGGTTCTTCGTATGGTCGATGGCCTTCATACTTCAGTGTCATCGCTCTCGTCTCGAGAGCAGGAGCGGTTGGGTTATCGGCTCGAGGTAATTCGGGGGCGGATTTTCTGGATGGCAGGTATAGGATTGGCTTGTACCATTGTTGCTTGGCTGCTAGCAGTCTTGAATCTGCCTGCCACTTCAGTTCTCTATGCAGCAGCGTTTGGATTTCTACTTGGCGTTTGTTTATCCTATCTTGTATTGATGCCGTATTGGTATAAGGAAGTGCAGCACTTCCTTGAAAGCATACGATTACAGGCAGATATTGAGACTAGGAGAAAGACTGCACTAAAGGATTTGCGAGGCTGAACCATTCGCTGAACTCTGAGTCAAAAACCCGCTTCGGCGGGTTTTCTTTTACCTGGCGGTGGCCAAGGCAACAAAAAACCGCCCGAAGGCGGATGGTAGTAGCAAGCTACTTTGCATTCCTGCAATATGAGCACATGCACCGCAATGGTCTTTTGGGAGATGTTTGAGCGAAATAGGGTTGGTCTGGCAGAAGCCACTCGACCTTTCGCAGTGCCTTGAATCCAAATCTGCGCATGCTCAGTAGCTTGTGAGGATACATGTCTGCAATCTGTTCAAGGGTTGTAGCACCATGAGCAGCAAGAAGATTGCGAATATGCGTAGATAGATGATCTAGGGGGCTTCTCATGGAGTGTGCTTCTGGCTTGCCGCCTCAGCTACCTTTGCTCCGGAACCTTCGGCTCTGCTGGTTCTGAGTCATAGGCGGGAGTGGCTGGAGGCGCTGCTTTGGGTGTAAGGGTGACTTCCTCTAGGGGCCTGAGGAAGATCTCTTGGAGATCGCGCCAGAACTCAAGATGGCGCTTGTAAAGTAGTAGGGAGAACATATAGACCTCCGGTCTATTGCGGCGAAGCAAGATGGATCGCCTCGCCCCACAGTACTCTCTTTAATCCCCTAAATCCTGATTACACAAAGACTTACGCCTTGAGGTGTCTATCCGGCCAAGCCATCCATCTGTGGAGGTGCTACATGGTGGGTAAAAAAATGCCACCTCCGGGGTGGCAAAGCACTTACAGCAAAGCGCCTCCGCTCCCAGAGGCAAGGTGATGGTAGAGCGGTAGCGGGGAGGGCGCTTTGAGATGGGTCAAGGCGGCGAATATTTGCGCACAGAGTTATGCATCTTTGTCGAGGGGCGTAAATTCGATACCAAGGGCTTCACTGATGCTGCGGTTGGCTTTCTCATCACGCTCATCTTGTTTGGGAAGAAATTTCTTTAACGGTTCAATGGCCTTGAGAATCGCTTCTATATCTTCTCTATCTCGAATATTGCCTCCATTTTCAATGCGTTCGGTTGCTGCAAATCCATATTGTTCTACAGCATGAGCGAGCCAACGCAATCGGCGTTTGTACTTATTTCTGATAGAGCGCTTGATGTCTTTGGGTGAAGAGTCATTCATTGAGTGTTGTTCGAAGTAAATATATACGGCAATGTATCTCGAAGTTCCTATGGGATAAGCTGAACGATGCAGAAATGCTTCAAGCCTTCGCATTCGGCGTGTCCTCGTCCACCCGCACCCAGCAAAAAGCCCACATCAGTGGGCTCGTCTTGGGGGAGGGCGGGGTTAGTGGCCGAAGAAAATTTTTCCGAAGCCAAGTAGTACAAGCACTGCACACACTACTAGTCCAATGAGGCACAGAATTCCGAATATTCCATTGAATAGGAAAGCGCGTTCTTCCTTGTCTTTAATCCGCTGAGCCTCATTCCGCAGCAAACGCTCGGACTCGGCCATGGACATAGGAGGCTTGTACTTGTCAACCATGCCTAGCATATTAGCGCAAGTGCCCCAAAACCTCCTAATGCGGTGACGCACTGGCAGCCAGGGCCAGCCTTCCAAGTGCTTGGCAGCGAGAAAGAGGGCACCTTCAAGCTCGGATCGAGAGACATTGCGGTCGAGGCAGAGTCCTTCGCGCAGAACCCGACCTTTGACTGCTTGAAGCGCCTGAGTCAGTGGCCGGTCCGGTTTGATGCTCCCGGTTGCATAGCAAACCATTTCTTCTGCCACATAGGCTGCAACCTCGTCGGCCTCCTGCCTTGAGGTGAGCATGTAGCGGCCAGCATCGTCCGTGTAAGAGCGGCGGATATGCCTGCGGATGTGCTGCAGCCCAGGTTCACCAGCACGAATCCCATCGCTGATGTGACGCATGAAGTGCTTCCACTCGCTACCCATCAGTTGCCGGAGCCCGTGGTGGCCAACAGCTTCATGCACCAGCGCCTGTGCAAATGAGTCCATTGGCTGGGCGGCAACCAGGTGCACATCACCGCGCCAGTACAAACCGCGCGCGTCTTCCGGTGCTGGTACAGGCAAGTCACGGGCTGTCGGTGCAATGTGCACCTTGGGGCCACGGTGCCAGCGCGCAGTGAAGTAGTGCGAGAGGCTTGAAGCAAGTCTTGTGTTCATTTGGCTGACAGCTCAGGAATACATTTCTTGTAGAACTTTGAGGCAAGACTGAACCACTTGGCTCTTCACCTCGCCTCTGCACTCAACCAGCCGTGACTTGTCTACTGCTCGCATTTGATCGAGTAGGATCAAGCCTTTGGTGCTCTGAAAGGTGACCGGAACGCGGAACGGCGCTGGGTGGCTGCCAGTCGTCATTGGTGCGACAGTCACGATTCCCATTTCGAAGTTCATTTCGTTGGGTGTCAGCACCACACAGGGTCGGGTCTTCTGGATTTCTTTTCCCTGGGTTGGGTCAAGGTTGACCAGCCAGATTTCGCCGCGTTTGACGTGTTGGCTGCTGCTTACCACTCCACGGCCTCCTTGGGTGCATTTGCCAGAGGGGCAGGCGAATCGTCCCATGCCAAGTTTTCGTCTCCAGCATTCGAGAACTCACCCATGACAAGGTGATCATCTTTAGCTGCTGCAACTTTGGCTGCAGCATCTGCCCATCCATTGCGAACGGATGGGAGAGCCTTGATAACAATAGCGCCCTCCAATACCTCTGCACTTGCAACTGTTGCGCCAGTTAGGCCCGCCTGAGACAGGAGTGCCTTAGGCAAGACGATGCCTTTGCTGTTTCCAAATGCGCGAATAGTTAGTTCCATATGATCTCCTGAAGTTATTACTATGTTATAACTTTTGAGATGCTTGTGCAACCCCCTATGGCGTGACCAATCCCCCTCTAGGGCTTGCCCACCCCCTTGCCATAGCCGACCATGAAGCGAAAGCCGCCTCGGTGGGCGGCGTGGAAGGCTGACGATGGATCTCTTGGATGGAGTAACTTGGGCGCTGTGCTTTGTCGCGCTGGCACTGTCATTGACGGCGTTTGTCTATGTGTTCAATGACCGCAAGCAGCGAAAAGAGCGAGAGGCTAGGTCGCTTGAGCTGTTTGCTGCTGGCCAATCAGCTTGCATAGAGGCGCGCGATGAGGTTTTCAGGAAGGAAGCAGAGAAAGTTCGTGAATTTCATGAAGCACTTTCTGCATCTATTTACGAACCCCCATCGCTCAGAGTCCAATCTGCATGCGCTGCACATCCAACTCCTGGTTCGCGTTCGTTCATCGGGGAGAAATATTCCGATACAGCACAGAAAGCAGAAAACGCCAACCGCCATGTGGCAAGTGCGATGGGTGACCTTTTGGCCCAAGAAATGCCTGTGCGAGATTTGTCGGTGCTAATCAAGGCATTGGAGGCTGCTCACCACGAGTTGGCGACGCTGCACGGCCTGAAGGCTTTTGATGGTGCAACGCCCAGTGAGGTCTGGTCGATAGACACTAGCCTCATCAAGAAGCAAATCTACGAAGCATTATGGAAATTTGCTTGATGGCTTCGTCACCCCTCTAGGGTTCGCCACCAAGCTTCTTCACTGGAACACTCCTTGGAAACCATCAACCAGGAGTGCGCCAAGTGCCCAATACCAGCTATCCAAAGGGGATGGAGAAACTGCTCTCCGCCCAGATCAACCTGCTCAACGACGACCTTCGTGTCGCGCTCCTGCCTCCCACCTACACCTACAGCGTTGCGCATGAGTTCCTGAGCAACCTGGGAACACGCATTGGCACAGACATGGTGCTGGCCAACAAGGATGTGACGGGCGGAGTGTTCGACGCTGACGATGTGGCGACCGACCCGCTGCCGCCTGGGAATACGGCCAAGTCCGTGGCGATTTACAAGAACACTGGCAACGCCTCGACTTCGCCGCTACTGTTCTTCTTTGACACTGTGACCGGCTTGCCCATGGCGACCAATGGCGGCGCGATCAACTTCCCTTGGAATGATGGTCCGGACAAGATCGCAGTGCTCAATGACCCCTTCATTCCCTCTGGCGGCGAGCTGGTGATGAAGGCTGGGGTGAACTTCCTCACGGATACCCTCAAGGTTGCGATGTTGCCGGCCACCTTTGACCATGAAGGCACCTACCAAAACTTGGCCGACCTGGGCGAGATCATCGGCACGCCCGTTGAGCTGACTGGCAAATCCATCACTGGCGGTGTCTTTGATGCCACCGATGTGGATTTCGGCACAGTCCCTGCAGGCAAATCACCTGGTTCTGTTGCACTGTACCGCCAGGGTGCCGATGCCGCCACTTCGCCTGTACTGCAGATCATCAAGGATGACATCATGGGCCTGCCTTTCGCTGGCAATGGCGGCGGATTCAAGCTGCGCTGGTCGGATGGCAACGCCAAGATCTTCTCGCTGATCCCAGCATAAGGGGCCAGCCATGATCAAAAAGGACGGTTTCAGCAACAACGCTGACACAACCTTGGCGCAGGCCATCCTGATCGATGCCACCGTGATCGAGGTGGCGGACAGTGCTGCTTTCGCTGATTTTTCCAGCGGGCGCCTGTTGCAGCGTGCGACCATCACCAATGACGCCATACCTGGTGAATATGAGATTGTTTCCATCCTGACCGCTGATGGCGTCAATTTCACGGTGGAGCGCGGCAAGGAAGGTACGTCTGCACGGGATTGGCCGGCAGGATCAAAGTTCCAGGCCCGCATCACCGCAGGGCAGCTCAAGAATTTCCTGCAGACGGATGAATCTGGCACATATCGGGCAGACCGTGACGGGCAGCGCTCCTTTGTGGTGAATGGCCGGGTGGCCAACAATTACAACGTGGTGCAGATTTCTGGCGTGCATTTGCTCCAGAGCCTGCATGCAAGTGCTGTATCTGGAGACCAGGGCGAATTCCAGCAGGACATGAATATGTCTCAGGAGTCAGTAGGGGGCACTGCATACCTGGAACTGGGTAACGATATTCCAGCCTATGCAGAGGGTGGCTTTCTCTCGGACCGCAGTATCGTCAAGGCGCCAACGGCGACCGGCTTCAACTACCTGCTTGACCTGGGCGACTACCACTCCAGCTCAGAGTACATCCACACGCCGCTGGCGAGTTTTGACGCATCGGGTTCGCCATTTCCAGCCATCGGGCCTGATGCTGGAGCTGAGGTGGGGCAATGGGTGCCTATTCCGGACCCGTTGAACATCATCCTGAACATGCCCAGCCAGACTTCCAGCCTGGTGCTGTCGGAAGTGGGCTTCATCTGCACCTACTACGAAGCTACGACAGCTCCGGTGGTATCCATCCTCCTGCGGGGTGAGGACACCGAGCACTCGCTGGTTGACCATGTTGCGCTGGATACGGTCACCAAAGCCAACCAGGTGCACCGCATTCCTGTTGCAAGCTATGGCGGGATTGTCTCCGGCATCCGATTCCGGGTAGACACGCCGGCCACGGGCAAGTTCTATGGGCGCTTCTACTGGCGCGGCTTCTTCTTCGACGCGGGCGCATAAATGTCTTACCCGCTCATCAACGGCGCAGCCATCAACACCAACGGCGAATCGGCTTCGGGCACGCCGAGCATTCGCCTGGTGGTGACTGGCCAGCACATGGCGGAGTTCCAGTTGGAAGGGCTGGGCAGCCACCCTTTGCGGCTGGGGCCGCTGCGCGCCAAGGTGGGCTTTGATGTGGATCTGGTGATCCCCAGCATTCGCCTCGTCAAGACCGAATACCACAGTGCGCTGCAGATTCAGACGCCATCCCATACGGATGTGCTCGCCAAGAGCACGTTTCCGCTTGCCTTGGGCACACCCCGAGCAGAGGCGGGGCCTGTCTCTGCAACGACTTCGGGGGCTATTCCGCTGCGACTTGGCACGCCATCCGCAACCCCCGTGGCCTTTGCCGCAGGTGCGCAGCCGTTGTCCCTGGGACAGCCTGCCGCAGTCCGGGTTGGGTTTGCTGCATCGTCCAAGCCCCTGCGCCTGGGCACGCCCTCGGCGGTTGCCACTGTCCATGTGCCGAGCCTGCGGCTGGTGCGGGCGGGCACGGCAAGCATTGTGGTGGATGCTCTTGAATCAATATCGCAATCCGCTTATCCATTAAGGCTTGGAGTGCCCAGCGCGCACAGAGTCGCATTTGTGCGGCCATCCATCGCGCTGCGGCTGACCCCGCCAACAGTTCATCGGGGGACGGAATGCTGACCTTTGCAGACTTCACGGGCATCAACAACCTGCAGCCCGGGCACCGGCTGACGGGCAAAGACCTGATCGCCGCCGAAAACGTAGACATTGGCCTCACGGGCGAGATCACGCGCCGGGGAGGCTTCGCGCTGGCTGATGAGGCCTGCCACAAGAACCTGCACCAGGCACAGGGCTACATGCTGGCGACTTGCGGCAGTGTGCTCATGGCCATCTGGCCCGATGGCGCGCGGCATGTCATCCATCCGGCGCTGGGCTCAGATCGCGTCTGGTACTGCGATCTGCCAGACGGTCGCACCACTTACACCAATGGATTGATCCATGGGGTGACCGATGGGCGCACAGGCGTAGAGCGCAGCGTACCGGTGCCTGAGTCGCTGGGGCTGCCAGATACCGCGTTCGGACAGCTTGACCCCGGCGACTACCGCTACTCCCTGAGCTATGTGCGCATCACGGATCGCCTGGAAGGCCCTGCCATCAGCTCGGCGCCTGTGGCGGTGGCGCAGGGCGGCTTGCGCCTGGGTGGCCTGCCGGTGCTTTTTGGCTATGCGATCAATGTCTACCTGAGCGGCAAGGACGGGGAGGGCGCTTATCTGGCCGGCACCACCACGGGGAGCAGCTTTGAATACGGTGGCAACAATGCATCGCTGGTGCTGCCCTGCCGCACCCTGGGCGCAGAGCCATTCCCGGTGGGAACGATCACGGCCTTCTGGCGCGGCCGTGTGTTGGTAGCGCAGGGCAATGTACTCTGGGCAAGCCGCCCGTCAGTGACGCACCTCTCGGACTGGCGCGATTTCAAGCAGCTAGCGGGCAAGATCACAGCCATCCAGCCAGTGGACGATGGCGTCTACGTGGGAACCGACCAGGACCTGATATTCCTCTCGGGCACCACCTGGGACCAGCTGGCCCACCAGCCCACCAAGCGCGGCCCCGTGGTTCTGGGCTCAGGCGTTTCGGTGCGCGGTGATCGCCTCAAGTTCGGAGATGGCGCGGGCACGGGGATGGGCATGGTGTGTATTGCCGGTGGCGAGATCGTGGCAGGCTTCAACGGCGGCCAGACTTCCAGCCTGACGGCCAACCGCTACCGCACCACTGTCAAAGAGGTATGCGCCACCTGGCGCGAGGTGGACGGCATCCCTCAGTATGTGGCGGCGACGCAATGAGTCTGTGGAACCCCTATGCCCTGACGCCTGACGGGCGCCGCACCACCAGCATGGCGCCGCCGGCGCTTCGTGTCATGGGCGGGCGCGCCACGGTAGAGCAACTGGCCATGGCCCAGACGGAGTTTGCTCGCTTTTGTGGCCGCAGCCGCGTCTCGTTCTGGCGCAACCCGAACGAACAAGGGGTTCTGAAGGACGGCTCTCGCTACCAGATCGTCACCATTGGCAATAGCACGGTGATGACCATCTGGCCTGTGGGGGTCGCTGAGCAGGGGCTTGCCATGGGTGGGGTCAGCTTCTTTGCCACCTTTGATCTTGGCGCGCGGTACCAATATGTGCTGGCCTATCGCAATGAAGCCTGGGTTATTCGGCGGGCGCCCATCGTCTATGGCGGCTCGGGGGTATGGGCATCGAGCACCAGGAATGCATATTTCACGGACGACACAGCTTCTGGCGGGGCAACTCCCAATCTATCGCGAAGGTTTTCAGAAGAGAACCTGCCGAGCTTGATTGTTGCCGGTGGGGCAACTTCTGTAGAGAAGGGGGTGGCCTATGGCCTCCAGAGCGGAGGCGCCTCCAATGTGGCCAATGTGGTATCGCCTGCCGGCAAGTATGTGCAGGTGGTGCGGACCGATGCACTCACGGCCCAGATTTATGAAGCTGATCTCGCAAAACGCAAGGTGTTTGAGGAAACGCCCGATGAGTTCTATACCGTACCGCCTTCCAAGCAAACCGTACAGGCATCGAACCCTGATTTCAACCTTACACAATCCCATTTGTATGGTGTTGCCACCTTCAGCCGGTTGCGCGATGGATCAGCTGTGTTCTTCCCTGCTTGGTCAGTTTCTGCCATTGGCAATGTAGTCGGCGCCACGGACACGGGCGAAGGCTGGGTGGATTTCGTTACCCACGAGTTGAAGGTGACACTTTCTCCAAATGGCGATTATTCGGCTGTTGTGGTTCGGCACGCGCTGCCTGAGTTGACCCTGTTAGAGCCCCCCAAAGCGCCCAATGAATTCGGTGATCTGGTGGAGCAGACGCATTTCGAGTTCAGCAAGCATGGCTGGGCTGACTCTGGACTGACACCCCTGAAATCGACCAGCTACATTGCATACTTCGATCCGGGTGTTGGTCAATATGTCAGGACATATCACCAAACCGATATTGGTTGGAAAGATGTGCGTGGCCGTGCTGAAACGGTCGAGCGCGTGCGCAAGAAGAAGAACTACCGTGTGCCTGTGTATCTTGCCCGTGGCTGGCAGGACCAGAAGATTGCATTCTTTGCAAGAGTTGAGGATGAAAAGAATGCAGTGGTTGAATCTTCGGTAAATGAGGATTTCGACCATGGCTTGGTGCATTCTGTATTTGGTGCACCACTTTGGAAGGTAAATGGGAGGACCGCCAATGACACTCTCAGCTATATCGATCTGGACGATATAACGCCAGATTTCAGCGGAGGCCTGGACAACTTTATTGACTTCAATGCCTACTTCGACGCTGATCCGGCGCCTGACCTGCAGTTTGATTTCACGATGCTTGGCGAAAAATACATCGCCAAGCGTGCGGCGACACTTCGATCCAAAACAACGCTGGAAACCCCATGGGGCGAGCTGGTCACCAATGATGTTGATTTGGTTGTGCGTATGCAGCAGAACTACGCAAGGGGCAGGTATTCGGAATCAGGCGTAGAAGAAAAGGAAGTTCTCTATACCGGTATCTCCGGAAGGCATGTGCGCAGAGAAATTGTCCATATCAACCCCATTCTCGGGATCATTGCCTGCCTTGAAATCACCACCAGCCAATACACGGTGAACAATGCCGGTGAGTTCACGACTGTCTCTACTGCTGGTACTACTGCGAAACTGGTGGTGCTGCTCAAAAACAAGAAGATATTTGAAGTCGAATTCACACCCACTGAAAGCTCCTACACGCGGCGCAAGGACGATACGCTGGTTGGTGTTTTTTCATTCAGCCCATTCACTCCTGCTGACCGCAATCACTCACTTTTGCGCGGAAAAATTGGGGCGCTGTGGAGCCTACCGGATAACACGCACGTTCCGGCAGTAGCCGGCGTGATTATTCCAAGCGGCATTGGCGATGTCGAAATCACCAAAGACAGCGCAATTGACCGAGTGAAGGATATCTACCCAGTGGCCAAAGTGGAAGGCCTCCAGTGGGTGAAAACCGCCATCGATCCCAACAGCGGTGGGGGTGCACTGCTGGTCACCAATGAAGCTGGGCAGGTGGTCTATGCCCAAGCCATCTCTCCTGCAGGCGTGCTCACTCCCCTGGATGCTCTGGTGCCCCAGAGTGCAGGAGCCCTGCAGTCATTCAGCGCACATCTCATATCCGTATGAATACCATCGTCTGTAACACCCTGAGTGGCGCTGTGTCGGAATACACCGGCTTCGCCTTCCAAAGCATCACGCCCACCCATGCGGGCGATGCCAGTGGCCTCTACACGCTGGGCGGCGATACCGACAACGGCCAGCCCATCGTGGCCAATATCCGGCTGCCGGCCACCTTGCGCGAATCGACGCTCAAGAAGCGCCTGAGCATGGTCTACCTGTCGATGAAGGGCGCGGGCTGCGCGCAGTTCAGTGTGCTCGGGCCCAATGGCATGCCCTGGGCCTATGAGTTTCCACTGCGGTGCAGCGAACAGACCCGGTGCATCGTGGGTAAGGGCATCCGCGAGAACTACCTGGGCTTTGCCCTGAGCAACCCGGCCGGCCAGAAATTCAGCCTCGACCGCATCGAGATCCTCACCCTTGAATCCAAAACACGGAGAGTCTAACCATGGCAACCGGAGTCAACGGCCCCGCCGAAATCGTCAAAGACAAGTACGACCGCTCTGTGGTTCTGGCTGACAAAGCCGCTGCAGAGGTGAGCACCTTCCAGAAGGCGCTCAATGACAGCATCTACCAGCCGCCTCAGATTTCCATCCAATGGAGCACGCTGGGTGCGCCCAATCTGCCGCCGATCCCCGAACTGCCCAAGGTGCCGGGCATCGACTTCGATCTGCCCGACGGCATGCCCAGCCCCTTCACCGGGAGCATGAAGGATGTGCAGTTCTCGGACTTCAACACCCCAGCGCCCACGCTTAACTTCGGCGTAGCGCCTACCATCACCATAGGCCAGGCCCCCAATCTCCCTGAGATGCGGGATGTGGCTATGCCTGATGCGCCCGTGGTGGTCCTGCCTGACGGCCCGCAGATGCTCGATTTGCAGGTGCACACTTTTGGCGGGATCGACTTGCACGAGGACTGGCTGGCCAAGCTCGACAACATCCCGGAGTTGGCCATCCTGCAGCCGGAGCCCATGCGCTACACCCCGGGTGCACGCTACGCCTCGCAGCTGCTGGACAGCCTCAAGGCCACGCTGAACGCCCGCATCCATGGCGGCACGGGCCTGTCACCCATCGTGGAGCAGCAGATCTGGGACCGTGGCCGCGACCGTGAGACGCAAATCGCCCTGGCCCGGGAACAGGATGTGATGCGGGCTGCCGAGGCGCTGGGCTATCCGCTGCCGTCTGGCGTGATGGCTGGCCAGCTGGCTGACGCCCGCCGTGAACTGCAGGACAAGCTCTCCGGCTTGTCGCGCGATGTATCCATCAAGCAGGCCGACCTGGAGCAGCAGAACCTGCAAAACTCCATCCAGGCCGCGCTGCAGCTGGAAGGCCAGCTGATGGACCAGCATTACAAGTGGGAAATGCTGGTGTACGAATCCACCAAGGCCGCTGCCGACAATGCCATTGCCGTACACAACGCCGCGCTCGAGCAGTACAAGGCGCTGTTGGTGGGCTACCAGGCCTTTGCCTCTGCCTATGAAACGCTCATCAAGGCGGAGCAGACCAAGGTTGAAGTGTTCCGGGCGCTGCTGCTGGCTGAGCAGGCCAAGGCCGACATCAACAAGAGCTTGGTGGATCGCTACAAGGCCGAGATCGAGGCGCGCATGGCAGCCGTCGAGATCTACAAGGTTCAGGTGCAGGCTGCCCAGACGCTGGTGGAGGTGGAGCGCACCCGCATTCAAGCGGGCGGCGAGCAGATCAAGGCCTTCGTGGCGACGATCAACGCCGAGCAAGCCAAATCTGAACTCTACAAGGTGCAGATCAGCGCAGAAGGCACCAAGGCAGAAGTCTATGGCCGCATGGTGCAGGCCTACAGCGCCAAGGTGGGAGCCCAGGCCGAGCGCGCGCGTGCCGAGGTGGCCCGCTACCAAGGTTTGATCTCTGCGAAGGGGTTGGAGTGGGATGGCTGGAAAGCGCGACTTGCTGCTGAGTCGACACGCATTGAGGCTGCGGCGCGCCAGTCTTCCGTCATCCTGGACGGCTACCGCGCCGGTGCCCATGCTGCAGAGGCACAGGCCACCTCGTTCGCGCGGCGCTGGGAGGCCGAGGTGGCACAGTACAACGCTGTGCGCGAGATCACCTACCGGGTGGAGAAGGCCAACAACGACGCCATCATCCACGCCAACGATGCGCGCATGGATGCCGCCAAGGTCATGCTGGTGACCGGTTCGCAGCAGGTGGGCTCGGCCTGGTCCATGGTGAGCGCATCGGCGGGTATCAGCGCCGGATCGTCCGATACCTACGTCCATCAGGTGGATTGATTGAGGCGCTCCCCCGTATAGGGTTCGACCTGCGGGCGCTGCTGGCTGACACTTTCAGCCATGACAGCGCCTGCTCGCTTTTGCTACACGATCTACCAGGGCGCCACGTTCCGGCGTGGCTTCCGCTGGTGCACCGCCCCTTACCCCACCAAAGTACATTGCGGCAAGTTGGTGCGCGCTGACAATGGCGCGCCGGTTCCCGATTCCGATCTGGTGCCGGTGGACTTGACCGACTGCAAGGCACGCATGCAGTTGCGCAGTGAGGTGCTCGCGTCTGCTGTGCTGCTGGAGCTGACGACCGAGAACGGCCGCATTGACCTCTCAGAGGGCAATGGATGGATCAAATTCGTGCTGGATGCCGCGACCACCAGCGGTATTCCCTACGGCGACCAGCCTCCCGAGACTTGGAGCCAGGCTATTGGTCAGCTGGAGATCGTCCACCCCAATAACGACGTAACCCGCGTGGCTGAAATCACCTGGTCCGTGGAGCCGGAGGGCACCCGATGAACACCGAAGACGTGGTGATCCAGGTTCCTGATGCCAATGTGATCGTGGACCAGCAGCCAGCCGATGTGCTGGTCATGCCAGTGCCCGAGGCGGCGGTGTTCATTGAGGATGCTGCGCCTTCGGTGGTCACTCTGGACGAAGAAACCGATTTGCTGGTGCTTCCTGTTGAAGACACCCAGGTTGTGGTGGCCGCCGGAGAGCAGGGCCCACCGGGTATCCCTGGGCCAGCTGGCGGCCAGGTGCTCGAGCGCACGGCGGGCGAGCAGCTGAGTGCATTGCGCGCAGTATTTGAGGGCGCTGCTGGCCGGGTATGGCTGGCGGATGCTACGGAAGCGGGCGAGGTGTTCACGCTCCTGGGTGTGACCACCACGGCTGCCGAAGCCAATCAGCAGGTACTGGTGCAGCGCCTGGGATCCATTGACGATGCCGCTTGGGGCTGGACACCCGGCGTGCGCGTGTATCTCGGCGCTGCTGGCCAGCTCACCCAAACCTCGCCTGCTACAGGTTTCGACGTACTTATCGGCGTAGCGCTGTCTCCGACCCGGCTGCTGCTCAACATCCAAGACCCTATTGAAATGGAGTGACCCATGGCTACCCAACCCACACAAGGCTTCCTGGCGCGCGTCGCGGGCAAGACCAAACAGATTTTCGGGATCGCTACGTCTGCGGGTGTGGCTGATGCCGGCAAGCTCGGCGCACTTGGGCCTGATGGACGATGGGACTTGAGCATGATGCCAGTCGGCATTGGTGCCAATACCACCCAGGCCACGGCCTCCGAAGCAATTGGCGCTGGCAAGTTCATCAACTTCTGGGACAACGCGGGTGTTTTCAGCATGCGGCTGGCGGATAACAGCAATGGCCGGCAAGCCGACGGCTATGTGATCGCTTCCGTGGTCAATGGTGCGGTGGGCACCGGCTATCCATTGGATGGAACGAATGCAGGGCTCACGGGGCTGACGGTCGGTGCGCGCTACTTCCTGGGCACCGCGGGCGGGGTCATCAACACCCCGCTGGATGAAACCGACACGGCCAATGTGAGCAAGGTGAGCCAGTACCTGGGCGTCGCGAAGAGTGCTACCGAGCTTGTGACCGACGATCAGGGCTACGTGGTCCTGTAAGCCATGCCCAGCGCCGTCCGCAGACCCATTGTTTCGATTGCTGGCGTGCGCCGGCAATTGCCTGCGGGCGAGACGCTGGATACTCCTGAGCGCAGTGTCCCTGTGACTCTAGCGGGCGGAGGCGTCCGAAGAATCACCATCGGGGCGTCTGGGCCTGCGCTTGTGTACCTCGCCAACGGCACCAGCCGGGAGGTATCCACTGGCGCGGCTGGGGTGTGGCGCATCGGCTTGAACCCAGAATCCTCCGCTCCCGTGGACATCTCGGGGAAGCTGGATGCGGACTTCAATGGTCTGACTGCTGCCTCTGGCCAGGATGCTGATCTGCTGGTCATCCGGCGCGCGGCGGCCAACTTCAAGCTGACCCTATCCAATCTGGTGAGCTACATCACTGGCGTGGCGCGCTCTTGGAGTGGCAAACAGACTTTCAGCGCAGGAGCTGATGTCTCCGCACTCGGCGTGACGGGCGCAAGCACCCTCAGTGGTGGTGCCCAGCTTGGCGAATTGGCACCTGCGAACCTGAAGTGCCTGCTTCTGACTGGCACAGCACCTGCATCAACAGGTACGACCGGGAATATTGTTGCGCATGGGCTGAGCCAGGCTGTTATTTGTCTGGTGCGAGCAGTCGTGACCACCTCGGACGGGTTCCTTGTGATGGATGGGAACGGGTTCAGTGACGCCCAGTTCAACATTTCTGCGAATACCACGCACCTGCGACTGTCCACCACTGCCACTGCATCCACAACGGTTCTGGGACGGCCTGTGAAATTCTTTGTTTTCTACCAAGGGTGAGATATGGCAGCACAAACACCCCTCAAACTAACTCCGACCTCGGGCACGACCGGCGAGCTTCGTGAATTTGCCGCAGGCGACTTTCTCGGCATAGCTGCGGGCGGAACTGGGGTTTCCGCTGGTACCGTGGCCGATGTGCGCACAGCATTGGGCCTTGGATCCGCCGCTGTAGCACCTATTCTTGGCACGGTATCTCAGTCAGGCGGCGTGCCAACAGGCGCAATCGTCCAACGGGGCAGCAATGCGAATGGCGAGTTTGTGCGCTTTGCTGACGGCACAATGATCTGCCAGCATTCGTTTACCGAATCCCTCAACTTGAACACACAGGCCAGCGGGTTCTATTTTGCAACCCAGGGTTGGACATTCCCGGCCACTTTTGCGGTTGCTCCCCAGGTAATCCCGCAGACTCGTATTGGCAGCCAGCTTACGCCGATGGCGCCCGGAGACAGTACAACCACTTTGTGCAACTTCTTCCCTCTGGCTTTGTCCAGCCAATCTGGCACTGCCACAACCCGCGTCACTGCAATCGGGAGGTGGTTCTAATGCGTATCGATCTTTCTCCACAGGTGCGCGACGGCGTTCTCAAAGTCACCAAGAAGGGTGACAGGTTGACTGTGAACGGACAAGCCTTCGACTTCTCCAAACTTCCTGAAGGTGCAATCTTGCCAGGGGATGCTGTTGACAGTGAGCACATCATTGGCAGCGTGACCCGCACAGGCGGCCAGCTGCAGGTGACGCTGTTGCTGCCTATTGCGTGGGATGCACCGCAGGAAGCGTGTTTTCCAGCGCCCATCATGGACCCACCAGACGGGGGCATTGCTTTACCAGGAGCTGCAGCATGATCGACTGGTCCCAGATGAAAACGGCTGAGCAGATCGCCGAAGAAGAGCGCCGCGCCCGCGTGCCAGCTGAAATCAGCCGGGCGCAAGGGCGTGCAATTCTCGGGTCGATGAAGCTCATCCCTCAAGTGGAGGCGTATTTCGCCAGCATTACAGACGAAGAAGAAGCCATGTGGGTGGATCTCGCCTGGAATCACACCTCCACATGGCGCCGGTATGAGTCACCTTTCCTGACGAGAGCTGCGCAAGCATTGGGCCTGACGGATCAGCAGCTCGACGAGATGTTCATCGCCGCTGCCCAGATCGTGATCTAAGCACCCCTCTAGGGTTCGCCTGCCAGCGACAAGCCTTGGATCATCCAGGGCATGGACGAACGCAGCAACATCAGCATTCCAGTCGCCAAGCTCATCAGCGTTTGGGTGGCTTTCGGAATCACCTCGTGGGAAAAGGCCGCCGCAGCGGCTGCATTCCTGTACTCAGCTCTACTGATTTGTGAGTGGTTCTGGAAGAAGGTTTGGCGCCCGGTATTTGAGCGCGCAGGCTGGATCAAGCCCCGGCCACCGCGGCGTAGTCGTGATGGTGAAACGGACTGGGGCAAGCCATGAGCGGGGATGCTGGCCGTTCGTCCTTTAAGGCCTGGGCATCTGTTGCGGCTGCCGTGGCGGCAACGGTAGTCGCTGTCTTTGGAATTGAGGGCGGTTTCGTCAATGATCCAAAGGACCCAGGCGGCGCCACCAATCACGGAATCACCGAGCAGGTAGCCCGCGCTCATGGCTACCAAGGGGCGATGCAGGATTTGCCCAAGGCAGTTGCTGCTGACATCTACACGCAGGACTACATCCGCAAACCCGGGTTCGATCGCGTGATCGCCCTGTCTCCTGCAGTGGGTCACAAGCTGGTGGATGCCGGTGTGAATGCAGGCCCTGTTCGTGCCGCGCGCTGGTACCAGGAAGCATTGAACCTGCTCAACCGGGGCGGAAAAGACTACGTCAAGGTGGCAGTGGACGGCCAGATCGGCGCCCAGACCATTGCCGCTTACCGGGCGCTGGAGCGCAAACGGGGCCGCGTCAAGGCCTGTGAGCTGACCTTGAAGCTGCTGGACGTGCAGCAGGGCGCCCACTACATGCAACTGGGTATGCCGAGTTTCACCGTGGGTTGGGTGGATAACCGGCTGGGCAATGTGCCGCTGGCGCGCTGCGGCGAGTCTGTGGCGGAAAAGGCCGCGCCATGAACCCCGTGCACATTGTCCTGCTTGTCAGCCTGGCCCTGAACGGGCTTTTGGGCTGGGCCTACCTGGGCAAGCGTGACGACTTCACGCGGGCCACCACCAGCTTGAACAGCGTTCGCACCGATTTGAACGCTTGCAGCGATGCCACAGAAGACCTGCGCGAGTTGGCCAACCGTCGGGCCGCCGATGCCAAGAAGCTCCGTGCCGACGCTGCAGCGAAGGCGAAACCCCTGGAGCGCCGGGCCGATTACACCCTGAGTTTGCAGCCGCGCGACCCGCTGAATGCTTGCAGCAGCATGCAGCATCTGGGCGATGAGTGGCTCAAGGGGAGGGCTGCGAGATGAAGGGAATGTTCAGCTTGGGTAATTCTGAGAGCTCTGGTGGCTCTGGTAAGTGCTGCAGTAATTCCGGCAATTCTGGAATCTTTGGTGGCTCTGGCCAATGCTTCATCAAGGCTTTGACCAATGGATGTTCGTCTGTGATTCCTGCCGCTTCTGCTACGGCAATGTACTTTTGCAGTTCAGCTCTGCCAGCTGAAAGTCTCTGCTCACCATCCAGCCGCCACAGTTCACCTTTCAGCAGGAAAAGCTCGCCTTCCAGCCGGAAGAGCGCTGCGCGCGCGCGGATGACTTCCTCTGGAGTTGGATGTTCGCTGCTTGTGCTCATGGTGTTGATTTTGGCATTGCTGCTTTCTGGTTGCAAGACAACTGAATACGTGCAGGTCAAGGTGCCTGTGCCGGTCGAATGCCGCGAACCTGAACCCGCCCGCCCGGTAATGCCCACAGAGACGCTGGAGCCTGGCGCGCTGCCATTCGTGCTGCTGCGCGCTGCGCTGGCTGAGATCGACCGCCGCGAAGCCTACGAAGACAAGCTGCGCGCCGCGCTGGCGGTGTGCACTGCGCCTATCAACCCGAGCCAGCCGGCCGCTGGCAATCCTTGGGAGATCAACCGATGAACACAACCCCTGGCCAACAGAACATGGAAGAACTGAAGCGCCGCAGCGGCCGGCCATTCAAGGTGCTGAGCAACAGCCAAGCCAAAGCCGATCTGGCTGGCAAGCGTCGTCCATTCAGTGTGCGCAGCTGGATTGCAACCCTGCTGGCAAATCGCGTGGCCGCTTAAAGCTCCAGATCCGCCTCAACCCATGCCTTCTCCAGGAGGTGTGGGTTTTTTATTTTTTATATCACTATGAATTTATAGGCGGACTGCATACGCATAAGCGAATGCAGTATGCACAAGCCCTACCCAGGTCATTGGTGAAAACACTAATGTTATTTGAGAAAATTATGATTAGATTGATTTTTCTCATGATCGCTAGAGCGATGCAAGACATGAGATTTATCAACATCAGTCAGTTATCTGGAAATTTATCTATGGAAAAAATCAAGATATCAATCCTTGCGTTGGCTACTATTTTCTCAATTGGATCATATGCACAGTCACGCTTTACGAAGGACTACATTTTAGATACGGTTTTGTCGCAAAAATCTACAAATCGCTTACTAAATTTCCCAAGGGCAGATCAAAAGAAAATAAATTTTAGTACAACCTCGGATCAAGCTGACTTAAAGCGATATGAGGTCACTATAGATCCATTTTTTATGAAAATATATAACCAAAAAGCAATAGATGATGGTTATAAAACGATTGCAAAATCAATTAGATTGGAGGATGCAAATAATTTAATTCAGCCTGGGATGCAGCTTTTTATCAAAGAATTTTCGAATAAATTTGGCATTGAAGTCAGGAATGTCAATTCCTGGCTTAGCTCTTCATTTCAAATGGAGACTGATGCTGATACTGCGGAATTCATTCTGAATCAAGATTACATTTTGTCAATCAAAGAAGTTGTTGTTGGTGGAGATGATGTTGTCAGCGCTTGGGCAAATATTCCGGCAGTGCCTGCGCCAAATAGCGAAATGCTTCCGTGGTTTGTCAGGTCAGTGAATGCAGATAATCCAACAATAACTCCATCTCATAACATATATGTGTTGGATACTGCCAACAATATTGACATGAGTAGCGAAGTGAATATTGTAAGCTATGCTGAGTATACGGCTGAATCTCCAGCTACGAGGCAAAATTACAGTTCAAAATTTCACTCGGGATACGTTACTCAAGTCATTGGTGGTAAGTCGAATAATTTATATGGGAGAGGTATTAACCCTGGTCAAGGTATTCGATTCTTTGCAATTGATCCAGCTCAAAATTGGCTCGCTGAGTCTTTGAAAGAAAATCTTAATAAAGCTGCTGGATTGGCAGAGGTTCTTGGCGAATTTTCAGTTATCAACATCTCTTCGAATGATAAGAATACCTCCAGATTGCAGGCAAATAATACTTGGAACGACTATGCAGATAAGGGTATTGTTGCCAAGAAGGCTAGTAATAGGTTTTTGATTACTCAATCTGCGGGTAATTATTCAACAGATGCATGCTTGATGTCATATAACTATCAAGGAAATGCGCGGCTGAATGATGCGATCATCGTTGTTGGTGCACTTGATATGAATGATCAAATAATGCCGGAGGATAATTCGCCAACTAGCTTTCCTGGTGCCGCAAATTCTGATCTTGGATCAAATATAGGGCGATGCATAGAGGCTTGGGCACCTGGGTATTTAATCTACGGTTGGAATCTTTATAACAATACATTCCAGACATCGTCAGGAACATCATTCGCAGCACCTATTGTTGCAGCCTTGGCTTCGCGTTATGGAAATAATCAAACTCGACCTATAGAACGTGAACAGCAAATTCTGAACAATCGCTATGCGATTCCAGGAACTTCAAATGGCGCAGGAGATGTACTCCGTAAGGCGGTTTACTCTCCTGTGAGTTCTCCAATTGCTAGATTTCCCATTTCTTCGCTATCGGGTAGTCTTGGTAATGTTGATATTAATTCTCTGAAAGATGAGAAATTTTATGATGCCTCATTCTTCTATAATCCTGGCGCCTATTCTCATGATGTGATATTGGATATGGGCGTAATTCGTAAAGTTCGCGGGATTCGAATTACGTTAAGAACCAATGCGCCGTCATACAATAATGCAGTTCATTTTACTGTGAGCGGTTCAGCTAGTAATTCAACGGGAAATTCATTTGTAATGACTAATTTTACGGAGCCCACGCAATTTGACTTTGCGCCAATCTATATTCCAATGAGCGGAGATGCCCGTTACATACGTATTAGCGGCACAAATACTGCTTCGTGGCTCGCTTATTCGGAAATCGAGGTCTATGGCGTTTACTAGAAATACTTAGAGGTCCAAGTTTCTTTCTACCCATGCCTTGATCACAAGGTATGGGTTTTCTTTTGGCATGTCCAAAAGAGAAGGGTGGGACTTTCCCAGGTACTCATAGAACAGATGGATCTGTTTGCCCGTGTCGTAGTACGGGAACCACCCATCGTTGAGATCGCGCATGTTCTTGCGCCATGTCCGCCAGAGGGCGACTACGTTCTTTTGACGTTCAGTAAGGGACATCGGGGCCAAGCCTCTTATACAAGCACTGGATTTCTGCCGGCGTCATCGGTTTTGGTGCGATGCGCTGGTTGGGTTGTAATGATTGCTTCTGTTTTGATAGCTGCCTGACAATATCAGAACGGCGATTCCAAATAAAAAACTGCTGGTTTGTCATTTCAGCACCTCGCTATTGGGATGTCATCAATATTGGTGGTGTAGCGCGGCGTCCGCCGCTCCTGCTTCATGCCCCATCGGGCGCTGTCGCTGTCAATGCCGGTCGAGGCAACGTGCACCGTGCCCTTGCCGTACCGCTGGTTGAGCTTGTCCAGCGCGCCATAGAGCGCACTGCGGTCCTTTCCGTCGTCGCCTAAATCCAGTTCTTCCTGCACGATTGCCCGGTCGCTGATGTCCAGCAGGATGACCCCGGCTTTGATGAGTTGGTATCCGGGCTCGTAGATCCGGGTGATCCCCTTGATGGCGCTGCGCACAATCAGCGCAGTGTCGGCGGTGGGCCGCAGCAGCGGCACCAGGATGGCGCGGCTGTAGCGGGGGCCCGGCCGGAACGGGCTGGTGTGGGCAAACACCTGAACCTGCCCGGCTACGCCGCCTTGGCGCCGCAGCTTCTCGCTGGCCCGGCTGGCGTATTCGCTGACGGCCTCGATCAGTGGCGCCAGGTCTTCCACTGGGCGGCCAAAGGACCGAGTGCAGGCGATCATCTGCTTTGGAGGTGGTTCATCCTCCAAGGCGATGCAGCTTTCCCCGCGCAGCTCGCGCACCGTGCGCTCCAGCACCACCGACCAGCGACGGCGGATCGTGCCCAGATCAGCCTGGGTCAGCTGCCAGACGTTGGCAATGCCCGCTTCATTGAGCTGCTTGGAGATGCGCCGGCCGATGCCCCAGATGTCGCCCACATGGGTGGCCTGCAGCAGGGCGGCCAACTCGGCTGGTGGCATTTCGGACAGGTTGCAGACGCGCGCGAGGTGCGCCGGGTAGCTGCCGGGCTTACGCTCGGCGTCCTTTGCAATGTGGTTTGCCAGCTTGGCCAGGGTCTTGGTCGGGCCGATGCCAATGCCGCACGGGATGCCCACGCCCCGAGCAATGCGCTCACGGATCGCCCAGGCACGCCGCGTCACATCGCGCACGCCCTGCAGGCCAATGAAACTCTCGTCTATGCTGTATATCTCTTGCTCTGGCCCCAGGCCTGCGGCCAGGCTCATCATGCGCTCACTCATGTCGCCATAGAGGGCAAAGTTTGCAGAGAGGGCTACCAAGTCCGACGTGTATTCCAGGTGCTTGATCTGGAAATAGGGCGCTCCCATCTTGATCCCCAGATCCTTGGCTTCATTGCTCCGGGCGATTGCGCAGCCGTCGTTGTTGCTGAGCACGACCACGGGCCGCCCGACCAGCGCAGGGCGGAATGCACGCTCGCAGGAGACATAGAAGTTATTGCCGTCCACCAGGGCGAACATGGCTACACCTTGACGAAGCGTTTGATACAGGCGGTGACGACGCCCCAGACCTCAATCGTCTGGCCGTCGTGAGGGATGATGTCGGGGAAGGTGGGGTTGGCTGCCTGCAGCCGGACGCGCCCGTTGCGACGGTACAGGTATTTGACCGTGAAATCGTCATCCACCACTGCCACGACAATGGACCGGTGTTGCGCCTTCATGTAGCGATCCACCACCAGCAGGTCGCCGTCATCGATCCCTGCGTCCTTCATGGACAGGCCTCCAGACTTGACCAGGAAGGTGCATGCTGGGTGCGGTACCAGCAGTTTGGTCAAATCCAGCCGCTCTTGGCTCCAATCCTCCGCAGGGCTCGGGAAGCCGGCGCGCACAGTGGAACCAGCCATGGGGAGTACCATGGGGCTCATCTCCAGCGATATGGGTTGTAAAACACTGTGCATGCATACAGTATATTGCAATCCGCAAAACAACCCTAGGAGTGTGCATGTGCAATGTCTACCAGCCCGCTCAGATGGAACTGTTCACGGAACTGCCACCTGGGAAGAAGATCAGAAAGCACCGGCCTTTCAAGCCCGTCGTCGGGCCGCTGAATGACGCGCCGTACTACACGCCTGATGGCTGGGTGGTCGGGCAATGGGGCATGATCCCGCCTGACTCCAAGACCCACATACCTATGACGAGGGAGGGGCGGCGCCTGAGCACCAACAATGCGCGCATCGAGGGGATAGAGAAAAGGTGGACGTTCAGGTTCGCCTGGGCCAAGGGTCAGCGCTGCCTGATACCCGCACTGAGCTATGACGAGCCGAACTGGGAGAGCGGAAAAAATGTGTGGTGGACGTTCACCCGAAAGGACGAAAAGCCGTGGATGCTGGGTGGCCTGTATTCGGAATGGGTGGACAAGGAGACGGGGGAGGTCTGGCCCAACTTCACCATGTTGACCCAGAACTGCAATGCCCACCCGCTGCTCAACCGAATGCACAAGCCCGAGCTTGACCCCAAGACCAAGGAGCCGCTGCCGCTGGCAAAGCAGGACAAGCGGGCGGTGGTGCCTATCGAGGAAGAGGCCTGGGATCGGTGGCTGAACGGATCCATTGAGGATGCGCTGGCACTGATCAAGCTGCCCAGCCTGGAAGTTGTTCAAGGACGGCCAAGAGGCTAGGAACAATAATCCATGTCATAACACACGGCAAATCTGTTCCGCAAAGCAGTTCAGGTGCATTGAGAATCATGAGGTTACGTGTGCTTTTGGCGCAATATTTGCGGAACTAATTTAAAGCTAAGGCGTTGAATTATTTAGATATCTCAGTGGCCTTTTAATCCGTTGGTCGCGAGTTCGAATCTCGCAGGACCCACCAAGAGATACAATGAAACCATGCTGCATTATTTGTAGCATGGTTTTTGTTTTTGGTGAACCTGTAGGCAATTTGTAGGCAACTTGTTTCAATACGCTCTATTTTGATCTTGTGCTCAGGAGATCGCTTGCACATGAGAGCGGCATAGCCAGTGCTGTCGTTCATCAGCTTGCTTTGTATGGTGATCAACGTCGGTCTAGTGCACAAGCGACTTCGCTTCAGTGCATAGGTAGGTGTGGATGCAGGGCGAGGTTGATGGAGAGATCGCTGGCCGAATGCATAAAGACATTTGCTATCGCTTCAAGGGAGAAATCCGACCCCCCTACCGTGTGGAGCAGGGAGGGGGATTGCCCCAAGTCCCAGTTGATCATCTCCATGGCGTGCTCGTGCTATTGCACATTTGAGCTACCAGCCGTTTGCGAAATATAGCTACTCGTGATCATTGTTTCCGGCGCGTGTGGTCGGCAATCTCAAATTGTATGGTCACGCTGCTGGGCTTCATGAAAGTGGGTAAACGGCTCATAGGCAATCCGCCCTTTGTGGCCGCTATACAGCGGTTGCAGTCCTTCGGCATCCGCTGCCCAGCTTCCGCTGCCCAGCTTCCGCTGTGAGCGGCATCGCGCCCCTTACTACATGTTGGTGCAGTACTGATGCGCCATGCACGTCCCAAACCGTAAATCTAGGAGCACTTGCCTCAATGGGAAGGTATAAAGATGGCTGCATGTCTCCACAAACCGACGTACGGCGTCGGCGCATAGTGCGGTCAATGACTATGCCCGCTGATCTCATCTGCGATTGACCGCCAACAGCCATCCTCACCTCTCTCTTCTTGTACTATGGAAACTTGCAATAAGAGGGCAGCTGAGTCAGCATCGGTCGCCATACTTGAGGCCCCATGCTGACGATATTTGTGGTGCATTTTGGCGCTGGCGCGTCGTATAGAACTATTCGATTATGGGGTAGGAGGCTATGTTAAATGTATTTGCTAACAGGACTCAGCGCCGCGACTTCGTTATCAATGAGCTCGAGCGGAGAGCTGTCAAGGATAGCGAGGTCTTTGTCGCCGTAGCGTTTTTCACTGAAGCCGCGGTCGTAAATCGCCTAGTCGATAAGGGTTGTAAGGTTCGATTGGTTGTTAGGCTCGGGTTTCCTACGAGTCCATCGGCGATAGAGGCGGTGCGCCGAAAGGTGGATCTGCGGGTCTACACCTCTACGAGTTTCCACCCCAAACTTTATATCTTTGGCGATGAGGTCGCGCTAGTGGGATCCGCCAACCTCACGCATTCGGCGATCACCTCGAATCAAGAGGTGATGGTCGGAATTTCGGGCGACGATGAGCGTTTCACCGAGCTCGCCAGTATTTTCCAAAACTACTGGGATGGCGCAGACGTTCCTACGGAGGCGATGCTACAAACCTATGAAGTCGCTTACAAAAAATTCGAAGTGCACGAGAATGCTGCGGAAAAGCTCTCGCATGAGATAGCTCGGCAGCTTGGGGACACTGCACCCGCTAACATCCAGCGCGGCGAGAAGATACGTAGCAAGCAATCCCTGTTCCTAGCGAACTACCGGAGGACCTACCAGGAGGCTGTTAGCGCATTTTCAATTGTGCGCCGCGCCTATGAGGCAACGGGATACCGGAAAGCAAGCGAGCAAGACATTCCGTTGAGGCTCGAAATCGACTCGTTTATTAGCTTCGTGCGCGACACTCAAGCGACCGGCGAATCGTGGGCAGCAGGACCGTTCAGGACCGAATCCGAGCAGATAGCCTTTATTGCCGATTTGGTGAAACATTGGGCGGCGCGCAAGTCCCCCCATTTTGAGGGCAAGATTGTCAGCGAGAATTACCCTAGGTTAATGCGTGTGTTTGGGTCTCGCGATGCTGTGATTGAGGCGAGCGACGACGAACTTTTTGACGCCCTATGCACGTGCCACTCCTTTCATGATCGGCTCAGATTCTTCGATGGCGGCATGCCAACATGGAAGAAGGCATTTCTGGCGGCGAACAACTCTGAACGAGTCCGCAAATCCCTTGCCTACCTGGTATTTGGAGAGGGCGATGTGATCGAGCGTATGGCAAATATGATCTACAACGAGGACTACAAACTCGTCGAGTTCGGACAATCTAATGTCCAGGAACTCATTGGATGGCGCAACAAGGAAGCGCTCCCTGTTATCAATGGTCGCACCACTAAAATTCTGCGATTCTTCGGATCTAAAGTTCGACAGATCTCTTGAGTTCGCAGCTCTTCGATCGCTATGGAGAACGGCTGCAGGCCGCCTTGTCGGCTAATTCTTCTTTGCAGCGGTTGCTGCCTGTCGAGTTCACAACATGAATGACTGCTCTTTCCAAAACAGCAGTCATCCACAATAAATAAATTAGTTCAGTCAAGCCACAGTCTCTCGAGGAAACTCAATTCGATTCAGCTTTGAAGACTGGCACGATCTACGTGAATAGACCCTAGACCACCAGCGGAACGCCTAGTAGACTGAGAATACATTTCGTTGCAAGCAGCCTGCGTGCCACTATAGGGGGACTGAGTCGGTGATCAATCAGGTAGACATAGCCAGCTTTGGCAGCTTCCAAGCTTTGGACTGGAAAAAAACGGTCAAGGACAGAGGCAAGACGACCCAGTATTTCAAGCGCCTTAACGTGCTGTACGGGCGTAACTACTCTGGAAAGACCACTCTTTCGCGGGTCTTCCGTTCGCTGGAGACTCGCAAACTTCCCCCCAACTATGTCGGTTCGGCCTTCACCCTGACAGGCGACAATGGTGCTGTCGCCCATACTGACTTGCTGGCCCACAACTACGACGTGCGTGTCTACAACCGCGACTTCGTAACCGACAACCTCAGCTTTCTGGTCAATCAGGACGCCAGTGGAGTGATTAAGACCTTTGCTATCGTCGGTGAGCAGAACAAAGAGATTGACGACGCCATCGCTGCAATTGAAGCCAAGCTTGGCAGCATGGAAGGCAAGGCAGGGCTTCGGTTTGATCTGGAAGCCAAAAAGAAAGAGCGCGACCGCGCCAAGTCTGCCCACATCTCAGCGTCCAATGAGTTGGACGACAAGCTACGCTCACATGCCGCGGAGAAAATCAAGAAGAACCCGAACTTCCGCAGCCCCGTCTACAACATCGAACACATCAGACGTGACATCGCCACGATCAGCAAGCCAGGCTTCGTCGCTCTCACGACCGAAGAACAAGCAGGTCGGATCAAGCTGCTCAAGCAGGAAGCGTTACCCGACATCACAGAGACTCTGGTTGTCGCTCTCAAGTTGGAGTCCTTGACCGCCATAGCCGAACCGTTACTGTCCAAGACGATCACGCCTAGCAAGGCCGTTGAGGAACTGCTCAAAGACAGCGCCTTGCAACTTTGGGTCAAGCAGGGTATGGGGCACCACCGCGAGAAGCGCGATACATGTGCCTTCTGCCGACAGGATCTGCCGCACGACATTTGGCAGGTGCTCGATGAGCATTTCAGCAAGGAGTCTGGGGATCTGGAAACGGCCTTGGATGCGGCAATCACGGCAGTGACGACCGAAATTGACACCGTCGCGGGACTCAACACTTTCACGGGTTCTCAGTTCTACGCTGTCGAGCGCACAGCGTTTGAAACCAGTAGCAAAGCTCTGTCCGAAGCGCTAGCCGTCTACAAAAAAGATCTGGAGGCACTGAAGAAGTCGCTTGAGACTCGGAAGAACAACCTGTTCCAGCTCACTGCTCTCAAGACTCCTTCCCATGACCCCAAGGAAATCGCAAAGCACGTTGCCGACATAAACGCACTGATCGGCACAAGCAACAGCAAGACTGCCACGTTGGAAAAAGACAAAACCAGTGCCACAGAGTCGCTTCGATTGGCTGATGTGTTCGCCTTTGCTGAGGCCATAACCTATGACAAGGAGCTTAGCCGGATCGCCACACTTAAGACCACCGCTGACACCGCAAGCACGGTCTTCACCGATGCAGAAAAAGAGATTCGTGAAGCCGAGGCTGAGATCCAAGTATTGAGGGCTAAACAAAAGGATGAGCGAAAAGGGGCAATACGAGTCAATGAATTGCTCAACAATTTCTTCGGCCATGACGGTATCAAACTAGAAGCCCGTGACGACGCAGACAAAGCCTCAGTCAAGTTTGAGATCACGCGAGGCGGCAACGCTGCTTACAACCTTTCTGAAGGCGAATGCAGCCTCATCGCATTCTGCTACTTCATGGCCAAGCTTGAAGCTCCAGAGAGCAAAGGCAAAGAATTAATCATCTACATTGACGATCCGATTTCAAGCTTGGATGGCAATCACATCTTCTTTATGTTTAGTTTGATTGAAAGCTTGATAACCAGACCAGTGAAGAAGCCAAATTGCCCAAATGCGTACCGCTACAAGCAATTGTTTATATCCACGCACAATTTGGACTTTCTGAAGTATCTCAAGCGTCTTTCCATTCCGTCGAAGAAAGTACCAGCAGCAGATGGTGGGAAGGCAAAGAGTGTCAGCGATCATGAATACTTCATGATTGAACGAAACGGTGGCTCAAGCAACATTATGTTGATGCCGTCTTACCTCAAAGACTACACCACCGAATTTCACTACCTCTTCCACCAAATCTATAAGTGCAAGGACCAAGCAGCCGCAGCAGAGAACCACGAGCCATTCTTTGGTTTTGGCAATAATCTGCGCAAATTCCTAGAGGCCTTCTTGTTCTTTAAGTTCCCATACCACGACAACAAAGGCGAACCCTTTGAACGGGTCAAGAAGTTCTTCGGTGACGAGGAGGACATAGCCATTGCCCTCGTCAATCGCCTTAGCAACGAGTTCTCGCACTTGGAGGAAGTTCCAGACAGAGGCTTCAAGCCTGTTGAAATTCCTGAGATTGCCAAAGTTGCCAACTTTGTCTTGGACAAGATCTATGCATCAGATAAGGTGCAATACAACGCTCTCTTGAAAAGCATTGGCGAACCTGAGCGAGTTGATTGACTCTTTCAATGCTACAACCTGAAGAAAGCACTTGTTAGGGTGCTTTTTTATTTCACAGTGAATCGACTAGTGTTTTGTAGATAGAAGACTCAACTCAATGACTGCACTGAGCATCATCAGTCATTGAAATTTCTGCCTTGAGTGACAGCAAGCCAGCCTGAAGTAGGTCCCAAAGCACCAACTTCGGCTCTGCAGCGATTGCTGCTGCTCACGATGGTATTCCGACCTCTCGGTCACGGCCACATAGCGGCCGGCCAAGCACCACCGCTAGCGGCCACCCAACGACCGGTTTCAGGTGAGCAACCGAAGTGATCATTAGTGCTGCCAGTGGGACTGAAGTTCGCCATCGCGGCTCATGAATAGGCGCTGCCGATCCCTGAGGTCTGCCGTATCAGCTATCACTCCTGGTCTCCTGCTGCTTAACAAAGCAGCAGGTTAGGGTTAGTACGTGGGTCAGGTTTGGACGGAAATCCCGGGGGTTACTGGGTCATTTCTGCGTCGAAATCAACATCCCAAAGACAACGCCCTCTCCGGAGGGCTTTTTTACGCCCAAGCCCTCATTTTTTGCAGTACCAGCTTCCTCCGCCACGAGTGCAGGTAGCTCTTGCAGATGAGCATGACCAAGCCTAGCCTAGCCTGGGCATGGGGGGTAGGAGGAGTAGGGCTGGACAGGGGTGGTGGTGAATTAGGACAAGCCCGCTTCGGCGGGTTTTCTTTTGCCTGGTGGTGGCTACGCGCCATGGAACGGAGCCTATACGGCGGTCAGTGACACACCATGACTTTGCAGTGGTAATCTATTCTTTTGCGCGCTTACCGACAACCTTAAAGCTACGGATGTCTAGAACATCGGTCTTGTCGGAGTTGCCAAGGTACAACGGAGTAATTACGCGGACAGTGGTGGTTTCAGGGATGCGAATGGTTGCGGCTAATCTTGTAGGAACACCGTTGCTGATCGAGATAGGCTCACAACCACCGAGTACTTTTCCGTCAGCGCTTTGAATGACCATTCCAACTTGAGAGGGGCCGCTTAAACCCTGCGCTCTCACTATCACCTCCAGTGCTAAAGAGTCACCAGCAACCAAGGGGACTTCTCCTGAAGGAACAGTGCCTTGAATTGACACTGTTGGGGAGGTGCTTCGCTGATTGCCACAGGAAAGCAAGCCAATCGATAATGCGGGCCATGCGGCAATCGATAGTAAAAAACGGCGATCACAGTTCATTCGCATACCCAAATACAAGTTTGCCCAATTACCTTTTGCGGATCAGTTCGATGTGAGGATCTAGTTGCCCGTTCATGCCGTCCTACTGCGGAAATGCTACATCACAGGCAAAAAAATGCCACCTCGAGGGTGGCAAAGTTCGCCAAATAAAAAGCCGACCTTGAGGGATCAAGGATCTCGTGCAAGTTACGGGAGAGAGGGAGGAGAGCACGAACTCGGCAGGAATCACTGAAGCAATAGTAGCGTGAAGCTATGTGTCTGAGGTTTGCGTTTGTCACGTCTGCGCCACCGTTAGGCGAAAAAAAGCCCGCATGATGCGGGCTGTAGCGTGGTTTGCGCCAATGTGCTTCTCCATCTCACCTCTCAGAAGCCAGGGAATCATAGGTCTGACAAATAAATATAGCAACTTTTATTATCAAAACAAATGTTAGCTGGGGAGACTGCCTTGCTGCAGCCCAAGGTGGAGTTGCGCAAAAAAAGCCCGCGTGCAGCGGGCTAAGCATTTACAGCATAGTGCCTCCGCTCCCAGAGGCAGGGTCCATAGTAGGGCAAGGGTGGGGAGGGTGCTTTGAGATGGGTCAAGGCGGGGCGCACTCGGTAGGATGGAGGGGTGAGAAGGGACCACCCGTTCAAAGACGGGGTAGAGGTCATAATTCAAAGGACAATGCCGATAACTACCAAACCTTGATGCATACCATATCAACCATTGAATGGACCTCGCTTCTCACTGAGCCAAAGGGCGTACTCGGTCCCTATTGCGGGAGCCCGCCACCGCTCAGCACGTTCGCTCCGCATGCTTGGCGTGCACAGTTCGACCAACTTGCGATTCTTGGGCAATTCACGCAGTTGCCTGTGAATGCGCCGGCAAGTTGGGGTGAGTCAGGGAGTGTCCGTGCAGATGTTGTGTTTGAGTTTTCCTGCACTCGACTTTTGCGAGTGGATGGATTTCTAAAAGCTAGCGAAAGTGACGACTCTCTCCACGGAGCGCCGTGCGGACTGCCTGGAGACTGCTCGCTGATTGCTCTGCCAGACTTCTATCTATTTGATGAGGAGCGAAGTATTGCTATACCATGGAAGCGGTTCGAATTTCAGCAATCGAATTTTTCCATAGTGTTGGAGGCGGGGCACGTTAGGGCCTATTGCGGACAACGTGCGGTGGGCCAGTTCAATCGTTGAATGTATTGTCCCCTAGTAAATGCAACAGAATGCTTAAGCGTTGAACGTTTTTTTGCCACTATGCGATAGACGCAGATCGGCCAACAACAGTCATCCGCCGCTGATGCGGAATTTTCCCGCAAGCGGTTGCCTGGTCGTTTGAATGCTCGTCGTCCTTTACCCTTCGCCCTGACAAGCTGGTCGCGCTGAATAGAGTAGCTGTACTCGAGAAAGTGTGCGATTATTCGTTCATGCAAATTGTCTTTCGCTGATTCTGGAAGCCGCCCGCGCTTTAATGCGCGCGGGTCGCTTCCATTTTATCGCCTCCACTGTTTAGGGTCTGCTCGCTTGCCTTGTGCACGCGGCATGTGCGCGCCTGACCGCCTGGAGGAACCACCGAATCTGACGGAGTGCCAATCAGAGCGCTCCAGACACGAAAGACCTTTTCTCATGAACTCCATTTGTTCCAGTTCCACCAGCGGCTCGTTGCTGGTAAGCGGAGCTTCTGGCGCGCTCGCGCGCCAAGTGATTGAGCTGCTGTTGCGGTATCGGCCACACCAGCCCATCATTGCAACCACCCGTCAACCTCACAAGCTGGAAGACTTGGCGGCTCGCGGTGTATCGGTGCGCTTTGCGGACTTTGACCAACCCGACTCGCTTGATGTCGCCATCAAGGGAGCGTCGCGCATGCTGCTGGTGAGCACCAACACGCAGGGTGTGCCACCACGCCGCTCCACACAGCACGGCAACGCTATCGAGGCAGCTTGGCGCTGCGGTGTGCAGCATTTGGTCTACACGTCGTTTGCTACTGCCGGTGCTGCACAGCCGAGCCCGATAGCAGTCGACCATGCGGCAACCGAACGAAAACTGCGTCAAGGGCAGACGGGCTTTAGCATTCTGCGCAATGCGATCTATGCCGAACTGCTGCTCGCGACCCTGCCACTGGCTTGCAGGAGCGGTCAGTTACCTTGCGCGCAAGGCCGCGGGCGCATGACATTGGTTGCGCGCGCTGATTGCGCCGCGGCCGCTGCGGCTGCGCTGGTGGATGGCTTTGACGGACGTCGTGTGCTTTCTGTAGCTGGGGAAGAAGCGTTGGATGCCCGCGCCCTTGCGTCATTGGCATCGGAAGTCCTTAGCACCCGGATCGAGGCACTTGAAACACCGCCGGATCAGCTTGAGGCGGCGTGGCGCAAATGCGGTGCTTTACCAGGCATGGCCAGCGTTTTCGCCGGCATGGACCGCAGCACTGCAAAGGGCGAAATGGAGATCCCAGTCAGCGACCTGCGCGAGTTGTTAAGAGCGTTGCCTGGATTGACCCCAATGGGCATGCGAGAGTTTCTGCAGGCACATCAGGCGGTGATCCTCAGGGGATAGAGCAAGAAGGCCTTCCTGAAAGAAAGGGGGCCTTTTCTTGCACAGGCTTTCTGGATCACAGTCGGTCGACTCATCGTGTTTTCTGAGTGACCGCTTCGGAGCACTGCGCACAGCCGCTATGGGGCGATATGAGTCTGTCGGTGCGCGCAGAAGCCGTCACTCGAGGCGGTGTGCAGAGAACCGAACTGCCGAATGGCCAGTTCCGTACATGAAGCGGGCGCTCAGAACAGGCGGAGCTCAACGACCGATGTGGGCGATTGCTGCCGTTGAGGTCCTAGATCGTGAATGACTCAGATCAGCCTGAAGCAAACCTATGGCGTCGAGTTCTGCATTACAACGACTGCTGCTGTTCATGGTCGCATTGCAACTATCCTATTCTCTGCTGCGCCGGAGTGGGAGCAAGGTCTAGGCCTGCTTGGTGCCACGGTATTTTGGTTTGAGGGAGCTGGCGTATCGCGCAAGCTCTATCTATAGCCCTGGAACATATTAAAGCGTTCAGGGGCTATGCAGGCGAGCGAGCGAACGTTCAAGAGTTGAAATCACTTCTTCGTCCTAGACCACCAAAACCGGCCAAAAGCCCTTGGCCATTGATCGACCTGTGGTGTCAAAGCCGCTACCTCTAGCAACCATCTTTGACAAAGACTTTACCTTATGAAATAGTCTCCAGCAATTAATTAACAAATCCAAGGTGTCTTCAGCTATTGCTGTGACATGAGGGGACAGATGTATGCGCGCAAGCAAGACCAGCTCAATTCGTGTTTTCCTCGATTGGGCGGTGCAGAAGACTAGCCAATCCATCAGCTTGTGGGCATTGCAATTCCTGGCAATTGCCGTTGCGCTTTACGCATGCTTTCCTTCCCCTACATTTGCACAAGCCACTGGGAGTCAGCGCTACACCTTGTATATTGATACGGACGGTGGCGCAAATAGTGGCATTACTGGGTGCTCTGCCACGGTTCAGGATGCCTCGGGTTCGCAAAGCCTCTCCGGCATTGACTACCAGGTCCATATCGACACCACCCAGGACACAACGGGTGCAACCGTCAACGCAGTTACCCTTGCCTCCTGCAGCAACAATGCCTGGGGCAGCCCCGCTCCGGTAGAGTCCGGCGCCCGCAAGCTCGCCAGCACAACAGCGGCAGGAAAAATCACCGAGCACATTGAAGCGGCCATTCCCATGGCGCAACTGGGCGTCAAGCCAGGCCAGTACCTGACGCTCAATGTAGGTGCTTCGGGCGATTACCTCATCAGCCCTGTCAGCGGGCAGGGGAATGGCTCCATCGGTCTCACGGTTCCAAACCCTCAAACCAGCAGCGCCACGCCAGTGCCACTGATGAGCGCCGCACTCATTGCGGCACTTGCCGCCGCCATGGCTGTGGCTGGCTGGTGGGGCATCAAAACAGGCCGCATCAAAGGCAATGCTGTTGTGGCGATCTGCACCATCGTGCTGGCATCTTCTGCCTTGGTCACCGGCGTTGTCAGTGCGGCCAATGCACTCTCCAAACTCAGCATCCACGACACCAGCATTTCGGACTGGGCCGGTATATCGGCACTCGCCACTGACCCCCAAGGTGACAATGTTCTCAACACCCCGGATCTGATGGCCCTCTACGGCGCGATCAGCGATGGACAGTTCTTCATCCGAATCGACGCCAATGCAGGGCGCACCGATGGAGGACCTGTTGACCCCGTAAATCCCGATCCCCTGGGGCTCAAAAATCCCACATTGAGTGTTACCCATGCTCAGCAACTGGAAGTCGCAAAGCCGTGGAGCTTGCAGGTCGAAGCCAAAGATGCCGATGGCAAGCCGCTATCCGTCTCGGTGGTTCGCAGTTCTAAAACCCCTGGTGCTTTGGCCGCTTCAGGCAGCAACCCAGCACAGTTGAACTGGACGCCTACATCCGTGGATGTTGGTGAACACCTGATCACATTGTCGACTACCGATGGTCAAGGGCGTACCACGACCCAAAGCTTGCTGCTCTCGGTGACCAACCCAGCAGACATTCCTGCAGACCCCGCCAAAGAGGCGACAACGCTGCAACTGGGAACCCCGTTCGCACAATCGAGCGAATTTCTCTACAAAGGCCCCAATCCGACGCAAAAAGCCATTGACCCTACAGTCATTTCTCCGGAAAAGGCAATCGTCTTGCGTGGCAAAGTCACAGACCGCAATGGCAACCCGCTCCCCGGCGTAACGGTGAGCGTTTGGGGTCATCCAGAATTTGGGCACACCCAAACGCGAAGCGACGGCTGGTTCGACATGGCGGCCAATGGACTGGGCATGATGGTGCTGGAATACAGCAAGCCCGGTTACATGAAAGCGCAACGCAAGCTCGACACCAACTGGAGAGACTTCAATATTGCAGAAGAAGTAGCGCTGATCACTTTGGATAGCCGTGCCACTGCCATTGCTCTTGGTAGCGAGCAGTGGCAAGTAGGAATGGGCTCCACCACAAACGACACGCGTGGGCAACGGACAGCATTGGCCCTTTTCCCACCCAACACCCAGGCCCAACTCAAACTGGCAGATGGAAGCACGCAGCCATTGCCGCAACTGACCTTCCGGGCCACGGAATACACCATGGGCGAAACAGGCCCCAACGCCATGCCTGGCATGCTGCCTATCTCGGTGGGCTACACCTATGCGGTGGAGCTGTCTTCTGATGAAGCCATTGCTGCCGGCGCCAAGTCTGTGCAATTGAGCCAGCCCATACCGCTTTACCTGGAGAATTTTCTGGAATTCCCCATCGGGGAAACGGTTCCCTTGGGATGGTACGACTACGAACAGGCAACCTGGATTGGCTCCGAAAACGGCCGTGTCATCAGCATTTTGAGTATTGATGCAGGCAAAGCCACAGTTCAGGTAAGCAAAGAAGCCCGCCCAGCCACACCTGATGAATTGAGCAGCTTGGGGCTCTCCGATCAGGAGCTGGCTGTGCTTGGACAAATCTATCCCGCAGGCAAGAAACTCTGGCGCACGCGAATCAGCCACTTTACGCCCTGGGACCTGAATCAGCCCTATGGTCCACCCAACGATGCAGATGGCCCGCCCGAGCCTCCAGCTGATCCAGACGACGATACATGCAAGTCTGGCCAGGATTGCTGCGCCAAGGCTGGTTGCGACATCTTCCAGGACCGCTCGCTCGGACAAGGAATCGCCATTCCAGGCTCGCCCTTCAACCTGTATTACGACAGTCGCAAAACCTCTGCTGCCAGCTATCGTGTGCCACTGCTCAAAAAAGACAAGCCTGTGCCAGCGAGCCTGAAAAAGATCAAGGTCCGCGCCGATATTGCGGGCCAACGGTTGGAGCATACGGCCTACGGTCCCTTCCAGGAAGGCGCATTCTGGGATTTCGAATGGAACGGAAAAGATGCCTATGGCCGCTTCATGCCGCAAGGCGCAAAGGCGCAAATTGGTGTGCAGCATGTATACCCCTTGGTCTACTACGCATCAGGCGCAGGTGCAGGTTCGGCGTTTTCCGCACTCTCTTCCCGCGCAGGTGGTGGTGTTGGCATGTCACGAGACTCTGGCAACACAGAGTTTTACGCCACGATGAGCTGGACCACATTTCTCAAGAACGACAGCCCCGACGTATTTGTCAGCAATGCTGGCGGCTGGGTTTTGACCGGACTGAAGTACTACGACAAATCGAATGGACGTCTTTACACCGGAGGGCAGCAGCCAGAAATTGCCAAGGTCAGCCTTCAGGATTTTGCAAAAGTAGCAAAACTAGAAAATCTCCAACCTGGGAATTATTTCTCTAAATTCATTGCCTCAAAAAGTGGTGGGTTCTATAGCATTGCTTCCAGTAATGGTGCAAATAATGATAATTTAATTTATAAAATTTCTACTAGTGGATCGTATGAGCTCATCGCAGGTATCGAAAATCAAATGGGCTATTCCGGTGACGGGGGCCTGGCTAAGAACGCACTTTTTAATCGTGTAAGGAATATTGTTGAGGGAATTGATGGCTCCATCTATCTTGCTGATCAAGATGGAACTGTGGTGAGAGTTATAGAGACATCTGGAACTGTTAGAACACTTAACATTAAGTATGCCACTTCAGGAAAGTTAGATATTCAAAAATTTGCAATCGATGCAGATAACAATATCTTTTATACAGATGTTAATTTAAAATTAAATCAGATAGCCTCGAATGGTGAGCGTACTAGTCTGGCTATTCAGGACTTGGGTTATATCTATGATGTAAAAAATGATAACCGTGGCGGTATCTGGATATTCTCAAATTCAAACGCTTATAAAATATCCTATATAAGCCCTGGTGGATCCATCAAACTGATGGCAGGTGGCGGTACTGGAGTGGACGATGGGTTTGGGGTTGGTCTGGAGATTAATTTTTCTGAGTCTATGGTTCCAGATAATGAAGGGGGTTTGTATTTTTATGACAGTAAAAGAGGCTATTACCGCTACATAAATAACTCCGGGATGGTGGGCACCACTGGCATTAAAGATAAATTCTTCCTCAATTCGGCCAAAGAGCTCTGGCGAATTGATAACTATATTTATAAGCAAACAGGAAAATTGCCGGGCTATGCCAATGGCGACTCTTATGTTCTGCGCGATGACGGGCTGTTTGCCGATGTCTTTGACTTGAATGGCAAGATAAAGTCCACGGTCAATGCTTTCTCAGGTGCATCCATCATTGAATATGGTTATAACGGAGACCATATTGCGTCGGTAAAAACCGCCGATGGTGATACTGCGCTGATCAACCGCGATGGATCAGGACGGATCACTTCCATCCGAGGCTTTGATGACCAAGTCACTACGTTTTCTTATGATGCCATGGGCATGTTGTCCAAGGTCAGCCTTCCTGGTGGGGGCGTGCACCAAATGGCATATGGAACTGATTTGGTGAGTCAGAAGCGGCTGGCATCTTATACAGACCCGAATGGCAATACGGATAAATTCGGCTGGTCTGATGGTCGTCTTGCCTGGAATAAGGATGCGGCAGGAGGTGGTTGGTCGTTAGGAACCGCCGAGGAGGATTTTGCCGGGCAAAAGAGGAAATTCAACATCCTGACAAGTGCTGAAGGCCGTGTATTCAAATACAGCCAACCACTTCAGCAATACTACAGCTCAGAAAAGATCATCATCAATCCTGATGGATTGGTGAAAAAATGGACGTCATCACCGTATTATTCTAATAATTTCTCGACCACGTATGAGAACGGTCTGCGACACAGCTTGAGCGATTACTCTTCAAGAGGATATGGCGCAGATGGATATAATTCCTCGTCCAACACCAAAGATGAGTATATTTATTTTGCAGGCAGTTTTGATTCTATATACAATAGAGTTAATGTGTCTAGCAACATTGGATCTGGGGTATGGAGTGCTTCATGGAATGAGAATGGGATATCAAGCAAGATAGATTATAGGAATGGTTATTTGGAGCTCACAGGGCCGTTGGGAGAGAAGGCCTACGCCTCTGTCGATGACCAAATGCGGCCAACATCCGTCACACCAACGGATGGTGCAAGTGTTTCTATTGAGCGAGATGGCAAGGGACGGCCAACACGAATTCAAAGTGATGGCTATTCGTCAGTGCAAGACCAGACTCCTGTGTCTTCCACCCGTTTTGCGCAAATGGCCTACCACACCGCTGGCAACGGCAAAGGGCAGCTTGCGAGCATCACCAATGCATTGGGACAAGAGAGCAAGTTTGAATACGATGCCAAAGGCCAATTGACCAATTCCGCTGGGCCTGATGGCAGATCGGTTGAATACCGTTATGACCCGGTAGGCAACATGACCAGCCTGCGCACCCCTGCAGGCGTCGAACATCGCTTTTCTTGGAACGCAATCAATAACCCTGCAAGCTACGACATCGCATCGAAGGCCACGACTTGGGCCTACAACCTTGACCGGGAGTTGACGAAAATCACTCGCCCCGGAGGCCAGTCCATTGCCATCACCTACGACCTGGGTGGACGGCCATCTAGCATTCAGCATGGGCAGGGAACCACCAACATCACCTACGACAATGTTGGAGCACCCACATCCATCGCACTTGGAAGCAACAAGATTGATATTGACTACACCAACGTCATCCCAAGTGGAACGCGTTGGTCCGGGGACATCAACGGAAGTGTTCAGAGAAACCTGAACAGAAGCATTCTTGCAACCAAGATCGACATCACGGCGGGCTCATCTGCCTACTCACTGCCCTTTGAATACGACGCGCTTAAAAGGGTCTCCAAGTTTGGAGACTTGAGCATTGGCAGAAAAGCCGACGGCAGGCTGAGTACCACTTCGTTCAAAAAATACGCGTCCACATACCACTACAACAGCTTCATGGAAGTGGGCCGCGCATCGCATGTCGCGCCTGGCTCGATTTTTATACCCAACAAGCAGGCGGACTTGGTCGCCCTTGCATCCAAGGCCAGCTTGTTGACTGCCGCGGTGTTGCCTGAAGTCATCAAGCAAGACAACTGTAGTTCCTCTGGTTGGTGGGACACCACGGACGGTATCCGCTGGGTTCCTGATGACAAGTACCTAGATGCTGATACCCGGAGTCAATACCTGACCCAATACGGCAGTCCCGTCACGCGAGAGCCTAACTATTGTGTGGAGCTGGTTAGGAATGAGCTAGAAAGCATCGAGGTATGGATTGCTCAAGATGGAGCATCGTTGGCTGGAATTCAACAAGCCCTCAGCAGCTTGGAGGGAAGGCTCAAAGGCGGCCCTTGCCTGATCACTGGGTGGGATTATCTGCCCTGTACCAGCTTCGTCAGCCCGGCAATACAGGTGATTTTTGATGAAATGAATGCATTGCTCAACGCAATGCTTGCAAATACATCCACCTATGGTTTTGCTGCCCAGTTTGACTATGAGCGCGACGACATTGGCCGCATCACTGCACAAAAGGAACAGCTCATAGGTGGGCAAAGCACCTACCAATACAGCTACGATAACTCTGGACGCCTTGTCTCTTACACCAAGGATGGTACGCAGACCACATGGTCGTTCGATGCCAATGGCAACCGCACCCATGAAAACGGTACCCCCATTGCCACCTATGACACAGAAGACCGACTGCTTACCTGGAAGGGCAACACCTACCAGTACAACGATGCTGGAGACCTGCTCTCTAAAACCACAGCAGCGGGCAAAACAGACTATGTGTATGACAGCTTGGGCAACCTGCGCAGCGTCAAGCTTGCAGACAACACCAGCATCGAGTACATCATTGATCCAACCAACCGCCGTATAGGCAAACGAACGAACGGAGTGCTGCAGTACGGCCTGCTGTACCTCGACAGCCTGCGGCCCATTGCCCAGCTGGATGCAGCAGGGGCCATCAAGAGCGTCTTTCTGTATGGCGACAACCTCAACTCGCCATCGGGCATGCAGCGTGATGGAAAGCAGTACAAGTTCATCTCCGATCACTTGGGCAGTGTGCGGCTGGTGATTGATACACAGACGGGAGAAGTCAAACAGCGCCTAGACTATGACGTATGGGGCAACGTGACAGAAGACACCAACCCCAATTTCCAGCCCTTTGGGTTTGCTGGAGGGCTGTACGACCCTGATACGGGCCTGACGCGATTCGGGGCTCGGGATTATGACGCGGAGACGGGGAGATGGACTGCGAAGGACCCAATTCTGTTTAAGGGTGGCGATACCAATCTGTATGGGTATGTCTTGCAGGACTCAGTTAATAACACCGATCCTCTCGGATTATTTACCAGTGATCAGCATATTGGTTTAACTATTGAAGCATTATGGTCATGCGGATTTAGTGCGGAATATGTAAGAAGCCTTGGATATGCGTCGGCTGCAGGGGACTGGATGCCAAGTTGGAATGAATCCCAGTCATTAGGGAGCGCTAGTTGGCATGCAATGGGAAGTAACTCCATTACAGGGAATCCTGCAAAAATTGCGTCTACCTTCGTTGCAGAACAGATGAAAATTGGAACTACAGAGAGCATCGGAAGAGCTATACATGTAGTGCAAGATCAAGCAGCAGGTGGACATGAAGGCTATCAGCAGTACCATGGAAGATTTGAGTTGGATCATTTTTTGATGGATATTTTTCCAAGTAAAAAATCGAGAGAAAATGCGATTTCCAACACTAGAAATTTATTTGAAAATTGCGGATGTAAAAAATGAAATTGGCGAAAATATTTGCTGTTTATTTTTTCTACTCGATTGTGGTTGGTGGATTTTTACAATCTGAATTACTGAGCGCATTTGGTGTATCGATATACGCATTAATGGCTGGACCAAGTATTACATTTGGAAGAATGCACGGATTGGAGTTTTATATATTGGCGACAGCTTTGTTTTTTCCTATTTTCTATGCTTTTTCTAAAAATTTAAATTTTTGGATAAATGGGTTTTTTTTGATAATTTTTATTGCATTGTGGATTGTCTTTGGTAATTTTTTGAAATGAATAGACTTTTGTCTACATGAATTTTCTTTTGTGATTGTTTTATTTTAAAAAAGGGTTTACAGTATTTTTAATAAATACTTTCTTTAAAAATTCTCAAGGTGGATTCAACAGTGAAGTGCAACACCTGATCAACTAAGGTCAGCCCATGCATAAGAATCGCCAGCACCAGCAGCTATAGCCAGAAGATCGAATGACGATTGCCAGCCTCAAGCAATAACACCACAACGTGCGCTCCATCGCTGCAGTGTTAGGGCGCTTGGCCCGTACAGTCAGCCGCGAGCAGGGGGGGGCAACAGTAATCCTGAGGGTTACGCAAGCTCGGTGGCTAGCGCACTTGCCAGCAGCGCCGCTGCAGTGCGCGTGCCCCGCGTAAGCTCCACCCTGATTTGGTTTTGTTCGCCCTGGTGTGCATATTCCTGCGCCTGCGCTGGTCATCCGAGCAGATTGCCCTGATACTGGGGTGCCTGCACCCCAAGGGCCATAAGAGGCACGTGTCACACGAAACCATCTACAAATGCATCTATGCCTTACCCGTGGGAGAGCTGCGCCGTGACTTGATTGCGTGTCTGCGTCAGGCTCACGACAAGCGCACGCCGCGCCTGGGCGCTGCTACGCAGCGAGCGGGCTTGCCAAGGGCGGTCCGCGGTCAACCACAAGCGGGTCTATCAGGTCATACGGGTGCATGGCCTGCTACTCCAACGTCCTAGCCTAGTAGCACGCCCCCAGCGCCGTCATGATGGGCGAGTGTCGGTGGATGCAAGTAACCAGCGCGGGTGCTCGGATGGCTTTGAGTTCCGTTGTGATAACGGCGAGGCCGTGCACACAACGTTTGCGCTGGACTGCTGTGACCGCGAGGCCATAAGCTGGATGGCTTCCACAGAAGGCTATACGGGTGACGATGTGCACGATGTGATGCTGTTGATTTCCACGCAAACCTGACCCACCGGGGATGCGGATAAAAACTTGGACTGGTTTACGCCGCAAGTCCAAGGCTCGCCCGGTATTCAACAGGGCTGAGAGAGCCAAGGGATATCTTGATCCGCTTCTCGTTGTACCAGCGGATGTACGAGTCGACCACCTCAATGAACTGCTCGATGGTCGTGCCCTTCCAGTCCCGAGGATAGAACAACTCGTTCTTGAGGCGGCCGAAGAAGCCTTCGCAAGCCGCGTTGTCAGGAGAGCAGGCCTTGCGAGACATCGAGCGGGTGAGGTTCGCCTCGCTCATCCTAGAGAGCCAGCCTGGCCAACGGTAGTGGCCACCACGATCAGAGTGGACCACTGGACGATCGCTTGTGTCTGCCACTGTCTCAATAGCTGCATCCAGCATTGAGTTGACCAGCTCTGCGTCCGGGCTCGTTCCAATGGTCCAGCTCACCACCATGCCGTCGAAGCAATCGATGATGGGTGACAGGTACACCTTGCCTGCTGGGATCTGGAATTCTGTAATGTCCGTGAGCCACTTTTCATTTGGGGTGGCCGCCTGGAAGTCACGGTTGATGATGTTATCTGGTGCCGGGCTGATCTCGCCGAGGTAGGACGCGAACCTGCGCCGCTTGGGCTTTGCGACGACCAGATTCTCTTGCTTCATCAGCCGCTGCACCACTTTCTCGGAGATCGGGCCTTGCTCTCTGGCCAGAGAGGCTTGCAGCCTGCGGTAGCCGTAGCAGCGGTGGTTGGACTCAAAGATCTCGGTAAGGGACTGGCGCACCACAAGGTACTTGTCGCCGACCACTGTGCGGGACCGATGGTAGAAGTACGAGCTGCGTGCAAGACCCAACTGTGCGAGGAGCTCTGGCAGGCGGTAGTGCTCCTTGAGGGCGTCAATCAGCAGTGTCTTCTCCCGGTTGGACAGGAGCTGCAGATCGACGCCCAGACCTTTTTTTAACAGTTCATTGGCCTTGTTCAAGAGGTCCTGCTCAAGGCGCAGTTGCCTGACTTCGCGGCGCAGTATCTCAACCTGGCGCTCGAGTTCTTCGCGCTCTCGCTCCTGCGGTGATTGATCGGTGTGTTTCATTGATGCGGGTGCCTCACGTCCCAGCAGCTGGTTCTTCCAGTTGTACAACGTTGGCCGGCATACGCCGAACTTATCAGCCACTGTTTGCGCACTTTGCTGCCGAGTGCAAAGCTCCATGACTCCCGCTTGCTTCAAGCTCTCGGGATACCTTCGTTGACCCACACTGCTAACCAGAGCCCTTCTGGCCTCAGGGAATGCCTCACGCACCCATTTGGTAAGCGTTCCACGACCGGGGTAGCCCAGCGCCCTCATGGTGGCCGCGATGCATCGGTCATGGGTGAGGTAGTGCTCGATGGCTGCGGCCTTCTGCGCCTGCGAGAACTTCGGTTCACGGCCTGCGTAGCCAGCGGACAAGTCGAGCTTGAGTTGGTACTCGTTGTACCAACCCTTCAAAGAATTCTTCGTCGGATAGCCCAGCTGCCGGATGGTGGGCCTGACGCGCTTGCCCAGCTTGATGTAGAGCTCAACGGCTCGGATTCGATCTTCGTAGGAATACATGAACTACCTCCTGGTAGTCCAAGTTTTCGTCCGCATCCCCGGTGGGTCAGGTTTGCATGGAAATCAACAGAGCTGAACATTGCATGCTCATCTTCGCCGCTATTTCCGTAGGTGCTTTTGTGCGGACTTGCCTTCAGCCAGCGGATGGCACGTCAAAGGCAAAGCAGGTTGTCGTCGCATGGGCAGGGCGATTCATCTGCAGTAGCAATTGCAGTCGCGTGCCTCCCCAATGCAAAGGCCATGAAGCGAATCATGACAGATGTACTTCAGCTATCTCTCGCTAAAGCTTCAAATGTGGACAATGCTGCAGGTTCGCCTACCTTCACGGTTCTCGCAAGTCTTCAGGATTCAAGGAAGCGCGCTGTCGAGCGTTGGTGTTGAAGCGGAAGGCCCGGGACGTTTGCGGGTGGTCCAGCCGAGCGGGAAATGAATGGAGTTGCTGTCCAATAGCCCCGGCGTGGGATAGGTGATCTTCAGCAAGTGGGCTGGGACAATCATTTGTTCTGACAAACGTGCCTCCAAGGTCTCCCGGTTCAACTTGGAATATCTCGGGTCTTTGCTTGGATCGGGAAGATAGTCATCATCCTCCAGCCATAGGATGTTCTTGCCGCCAAAGATGACGGCCTCCACGATTCGCCGGTCGTCGCCATCGTCCAGCGCTTTAAACTTGACGTCGACCGCCACCTCGTGGCGTTTGCCAGGAATCGCATGGAATCTCCCGATGTCAAGCAGCAGGCATTCCGCAATGAAATCGAAGCTAGACATTAGCTCGTCATGCAACTGCAAAGCGAACAAGCTTCCAAACTGCCGGAGTTTAAACGAGTCGCGCAACTTGGCGTCCGGGTCATAGAAGGCTTCGAACAACATACCGTCCAATATGGCTTTACGCTTTGTTGTTTCGATGCCTGTTGTACGCGACGCAAATCTTTCAATGTAGCTGATCGCATTGTTCGCATTCCCACACGCAGCTTGATACAGGTTGCGTCCGATCACAAACAATGTGTCTATTGACGTTTGGTTCGCGACATCGACTGTGAAACTGTCGATAGCGGCGTTTTGTGCGTACCAGTTGGAGGACTTCAACTCCTGAACTACTTTGTGTGAAGTCTTGGCGTCATCCAGCACGAATAACTTGTCGCTGAGCGCTGTCTTGTCGTAAATGTCGATACGGACACTCAAGCTCAGGTTGAAGAAGAACTCGCCTGCCAGCGAGGTGTGCTCCCATGAAATCTGTTGTTGCTCCGTGGCGGCACCTAAGGTATTGCGCACCCGCTTGAACATGGTCTCGATGGAGCAGTCGGGAGTGGTCAGGTGTTGCAGCAGCGCGGCGGTGTAGTCGCCATTGCGCCCCTTGCCGTCACTAGCCGTCTGGCCTGGAGAGGTTGCGTAGGCGATCAAGGTACCACGCGGCGCATACACTGGAGCGAGCCCCCGGTCCTCCATCGAACGCGACCACGCGCGGGTGAATGGATTGTTGCGGCAGGCATCCAAAATGACGATGCTGGTCGCGCATGCCGAATTGTCCATAACCTCGATGACGCGATTCAGAGCCAGCGATGAGTGCTTGGCGGAAATCTCATCCTTGACCTTCACGTCCACGCCAGCCAAGTAGTTTTCCCCCTTGATCTGCACCCCGTGTCCCGCAAAGAAAAACAAACCCACATCGCTCGTCTCTAGCGCAACCTGAAACTCGTCTAACGCTTGATCCATCTCATGGTGCGTGCTATCGGTACTTTTCAACACTGTGAAACCACACGTTTCGAGCAGATGGCCAATGTCTTCGGCGTCATTGACAGGGTTCAACAGCTTGGAGGTTGTCTGGTAAGCGCCATTGCCAATTACCAAGGCTTGAAGGCGGGGGCTCATGCGCGGCAGGCTCTGCGATGCTTCAGTGGAATACCCACACTTCGGGCCGGTTCAGTGTATTTCATCATGTCGTTCTCAAACCTCAAGGCACATCGACAGATCGCTAACATATTTGGACCGCGCTAACCGACAGTACTACATTCGATCCCAGCGGTCATCGTCCAATCATCCTACTAGCAGTAGCCAAGAAAGCATCTTCGAAATGATAGAGTGGAACAATATTCGGAAGCAATTTGCGAAAAATACAACGTCATTCAATTCCGCCTTGCCGTTGCGATTTTCAACCACCATCGTCATCGCCATCTTTAACTCAACTCCACTTTAAACTTCCACCGAGATGCTTGATAGACCCCTCGTCGATGCTCTCTATGAAGCAATACTCAATAGAGATGACCGTCTACTTCAATACATTGAGGACAACTACGCGGAGGATTGCGTCCATCTTCGCATGGTTGCATGCACCGACGATCCGGGCGCCATTAATCTTGATTTGGACCTCGGGCTGCGCTCCTGCGACTACGTCACCCCAATCTTTGAAGGCCCTCGCGTGCGATTTTTGTCTTGGCAAACGGCGCTGCAGACGCGCCTGTCGGGTGGATGCTCGGAGGTCCGGCTCGACTACTCTCTTAGCTTCGACTCCAATTTTGCGCAGAATCTACGTGCTCTCGTCTACGGCAGGAACATGAGTGCAGTCGAACGCGAACGGGTAGTTTTGGTTCTGCGCCTGAAAGCAAAGAACTCTCGAGTGCAATTCGATATCCTCCCGTTTTTGAACGAGAACATCCGCTTTGCACGTGACGACCAGGCGAACCAGCGTCCCCTGGAAACGCTGATCGCGTTCCGTATGCTAGACCATCTTGATTGGCCTGCTTTCTTGGCAGATTCGAGCCGACTTGACTTCGGCGAAAACATCGAATCCCTCGCAAAGCGCCTGCGCCCTGGCGAAGAGGCGTTTCTCTCGAGTCAGTACACTGATGCGCGTGTGCTCAGACAGGAGGTGAAGGCATTGGGCACGCAGGCTCTGCTACTGCGGCTGGCGACGCTGCGACGTAACCACAAACAGGACCTGTCCTCGATCCTTCGCGGCCTGCTGGATTTCTCCATCTTCGAGCTCGGCAGCATCCCAATCACGGAACTCGCTCTGATCTGGAATGGCTTGAGCACCAAGCAACCAAATGCCTTCTTTGGGCCACTGATGAGCCCATCGGCCGATATCGTGAAGGATGCGCGAGGCATGGCCTGGGATTTGACCCACCTGCGTTCGTTGCAGGACATGGCCCGACAGACACAACTGTGCTCTTTCTTTCTGCCTTATTTCGTATCATTCGACGCGCGCTGGCGCCGGCTGCTGCGCCTCAATCCCATTCGCCTCTTGCTGCTTGATGACAAGATGGGTAATCAAGCCGTAGGACGGACCCTAGATCAGGATTTCCTTCCCCAGCTTGAGCAGGCTTTGAGCGACCAAGCTCGGCAGGCTATGGAGCCTGCCAAGATCGCCGCTCGGCGCGAGGTCGCGCAAAAGCTGGACCGAAGTTACGCGGAAGTGCTTGTCGCGCGCGAGATACGAAACTGGGGCTGAGCACATTCGGATCCCCCCTCGCCCGGACGAATCAAACATAGGCACCTCACTTCAACGGTATGTGAATCACAGATTCACCACAGTGCTCTTGCACGATCCTCACCGCACGCTCACGGACCTCGGGCAAGAACTTGTTCGATTTCTTGATGGCGCCCCTTGGCGCTTGTCCAACTCAAGTGAACTGACCTCAGAAGTTTGACAAACTTCAAGGTGTTTCATCAAGAAATCCCAAACGGAGTTCAAGCTGTAAGTGGTCCAAAGCTTCTTGGCAGGCGAAGGAGGCGCGAAGCTTTTGGCTCGTCGGTGGTCGGTGCCTGACGAAAAGGTCCGCACTTGGGTGAGCCACTACCGACTGCACGGCATCGACGGCTTGCGCCCCCCAGCGCTGCGCGTACGAGCTGGTGTAGCCCAGTGCTTGCAGATCGGCGAATATCTGCTTGACGGAGCGCCTCTTTTTGCGAGATCGGCCAGCTTCAATCTTGAGCCAGCCGGCAAGTTTCAATGCGAAGATCGAGCTTGGCAGGGCCAACCCGATTGGCGTTGCGCGGTTTGGCGGCGCCTGCGCGCAGGTACCTGCGGATGGCATTGCGCGATAGGCCCGGGCGATTTCTCTGATGGACAACAGCTCTCCCAGGGCCCAAAGCCTATGGACCGTGAAATTCAGTATTGTCACGTCTATCAGTCCTGGTCTCCCGCTGCTCAATTAAGCAGCGTGCTAGCGTTAGTGCGTGGGTCAGGTTTGAATGTAAATCACATCAAGCCCAGTAAGCCTCGCCTGCACTCAGGTGCCAAGATAGTGCGCGTCCTCATCTACAGCGCACCGCCGTCACCTGAAGGGTCAGCCCCACTGCGGAAGACGCCCGGCCTTACCTGCTCAACCAAGTTGACGATCCCTAGGTGCTTTTGCAAGTCGTACCTCGTGACATCCAAATTGAATCCTCGATCGACAAGATGCTGCTGAATGCTTTTCGGCATATCCGGATGGATGCGGACCTTGCTATCCTTGGGGAAAAGGCGCGGTATCATCATTAGTTCTGCCATATCAACGCCGTGATTGAGCCCTAGTTTTAGAAATAGTAGGTAAGTGAGCGAACCGAAGATTCTCTCGCTCCCTGCTGCCCCCATTGCTAGCCAGGGTTTCCCCTCGCGCTCGATAATCAATGAGGACATCTCGGTGGCGTCGTGCGTTTGGCCGGTGAAGAGCTGACCAGATTTCATGGCGTAGCTATACGCGAGGCCAGCGCCGAACCATGAGCGCTTTGAGCCGAACCAAGGACCCATTGACGTTGTGAAGGACAATAATTCGTCGTTTACGGCAAAGGCAAACGCGTTAGTGTTCGTATCATCTGTGTTGCTAGCTCCTCCGGCGAAGTAGGTACGATCCAGGTCCGCCCACAAGTCAGCACGTGAAGCGGCAAGTAGTTTTCGCACACGCTGGGCTATCTCGCGGCTCTCATGCTGCAGGTCAATGTCCACCGATGGATTGGCTGTTTTGGGCTTGAGCGTGCCCACTTTGAAAGGGATCCGGTCTAGCACCAAGATTGTCGCCAAAAGGTACGCCTCCATGGCGGTCTCTAACGTGGAGAGCACGCCTGAAGCTTGGAGATCGGCTGTAATTGAGGCGCTGAGTAGCGTCCATGTACCCCAAGTCTCAAGATTCCCAGTGGTACGCAGTTGATAGGTTTGTCCATCGGGAGCGCGTACATCAAACCCCTTAGGCTGGCTTTGGCGAGGCGCGTTAGTCGGAAGCTCGTTCCTATGCCATGGCCCTGGCGAGCGAGTATAGAGTTCATCCCAGAGGCCGCCTTCATCGGGTACCATGGCAAGCACTTCAAGGAATTCGGCCAATTGAGGATTACGGATGTGCGACCGCACCTGTCCATCATCATCCACATAGATCGCTCTCATTGTCGGATGCATCTGTTCTGCTGAACTTCGAATTGCAACGCGCAGCGCATCCGTGGGGCGATAGCCCTTCAGGGCGATAGCAATGGCTGGGGCCAGAATCGATGCCATGGATAGTCTGAGCCGCCCCGAGTTACGCATGTGAAAGTAGGCCGGAATGTTTCCTGAGAAAGGCACTGTTGATCCAGGCTCATTTCGGATCTGGGTCGCCGCATGTAGGCAGCTATAGTTTCCATTGCTTAAGTACAGCCCCTGCATGCGGCCGAAAGGGCTGCAGTTGGCTGGATCAACGACCCACGCGGCCGCTAGCGCGGCCAGATACATGTCAAAAACGCCTCCCCCTTGAAGGCGAATCTGCTGAGCCGCATCAACAGCAGCCGGATGATTTGCGGATGCCCCATAGCCGAAATTGCGATGGACATGCCCCGGAGGTGCTTCCCTGAATGGAAGACCCATATTGCGCTCAGTGTCGACGGATCTCGCCTGAGCGCTCGTGCATGCCCAGGCCCCTGCGGCAAAGATGAGCCCCCGTCGAGACATCATCGTGTGGTTTGCTTCACTCAAGTGGCTTTCAATGGGCGCGCCACTGTACACCGCAGTCTTTACGTAATTCATCCGTGTTCTCCTGCTGCTATGAATGATCAGCGACTGGCACCCTCCGGTGCGCTCCACGTCCCCGGAAAGTCGCTTTAGAGTTAAGTGGTTTGGAGTAATTGTACCTTTTTAAGTATGATTTGAATCAAATGATCCATCATGTGAGCTGCTTTTTAGACTGTCATGGTCTGGAAGCTGTACACATGAAGAGCGCATAGGTGCAAACCGCGATCAACCGAACGATTTTCAAAGATCTACTTGAATCAAACGATCCACTCGGCGTAAGTCATTTTTTGGGCGGAAGAATGCAAAGGCTCTCTGCTATCCGGCAGTACCGGGCGTCGGACCTAGCTCAGGCCAGGCAGATGGTGGCAGAGGCCATTCGGATATACAGCAGCAAGAGGCTGCACACATCCCTGAAAAGGCAAACGCCCGATGCAGTGCACCGGGCATCATTGACCGGGTTGATCCGGCCTGTTCAATCGTCCAAACTCTCAACCGAATTTAGGACGGCTCATTTCCTCCGCCCCGTTTTTAGGAGAGGAGATGACTGAACAACCAGTACAGGCTTCCCGAGAGCATCATGGCGCAAGGCAGGGTCAGCAACCAGGCCAAGGCGATATTGCGCAAGGTTGAAGCTTGCAGGCCCGATCCATTAGCAGTCATAACACCGGCAATGCCCGATGACAGTACATGGGTGGTAGACACCGGCAGGCCAAATGCATCGGCTGCGCCAATGGTGGTCATCGCGACCAGTTCAGCGGCCGCTCCCTGGCCGTAGGTCAGATGGGTCTTGCCGATCTTTTCGCCGACGGTCTTGACAATGCGCTTCCAACCCACCATCGTGCCAAGTCCCAAGGCAATGGCCACTACCACCTTGACCCAGACGGGGATGAACTTGGTGGAGGTGTTCAGTTCGGCCTGAAAGGTCTTGAGCTGCATTTTGCTGGCTTCATCAAGCGAGATCGCATCGCTCTTGGTCAGTACGGAAATGGCCTCCGAGGCCAGGAACATGTCGTTGCGCACATTGCCCACTGCCGTGGAGGGCACTTTGGCCAACGAGCCGTATTCTTGCACCTGCTTGCCAATGCTGCCCGCTAGCTCGGCCAAAGCGGGGATTACCTCGGGCCTGGCTTCCTTGGTGCGGATAAACTCGGACACGGTGCTGCGTGCGAGCGCATCGGTCCCCGGCGCGGGTAAGGTCGAGACTTTGGCAAGATTGGCCTGAGTGGCATAGGCGACTGCGACAAACTGGGGTGTGTGCTTCTCAGTCACAGCGTGGTTCAGGCCATAGGCCATGGGCACTACACCAACGAGGATCAGCATGATTAAGCCCATGCCTTTTTGCCCATCATTGGAGCCGTGGGCGAATGACACACCGGTGCAGGTGAAGATCAGCAAGATGCGAATCCAAAGCGGAGGTGCACTGTCAGTCGGCTCTTCGTACAGTTTGCGGTTCTTCACCAATGCCTTCATGGCCAACAGCAGCAGCGCGGCGCAGAAAAAGCCTACCACCGGCGAGACCAGCAAGGCCTTAAAGACGCCCCACACCTGGTGGCCATCCACGCCGCTCATGGCGTCCCGTCCCCGCATGATCGCGTTGGCTACGCCGACGCCAATCACTGACCCCACCATAGTGTGTGAGGACGATGCAGGCAAGCCCAGCCACCATGTGCCCAGGTTCCAGATGATCGCGGCAATGAGCAACGCGAACACCATCGCAAAGCCCGCACCGGAGGTGACTTGTAAAATCAGTTCTACTGGCAGCAATGAGATGATCCCGTAGGCTACAGCGCCACTGGACGTGAGCACGCCCAAGAAGTTGAACAGGCCCGACCAGACCACCGCTACATTTGGCGGCACTGAATGTGTATAGATAACGGTGGCAACGGCGTTTGCCGTGTCGTGGAAACCGTTGACAAACTCAAAGCCCAGCGCAATCAGCAGTGCCACGGCCAGCAGCAAGAAGGCCACCATTGTGATGCTGTTGCCACCCGGCGAGCCGGTGACATCCGTCACCAAGGCCCAAGCCATATAGCCTAAGCCAATGCCCAACAAACCTAGAAAGATCACTACCTGCACAGGGCTGGATCTCTGATTGAAATCTGGCTTGACAGCACTCGCTGACAAGCCTCCTGAAGAGGCCATGGAACTGCTCATGTCGCTTATGTGCCGATGGCACTGTGTTGTGTATAGACATTCACAATTTTGTTCAACGTGTATGACAAGATCATTACCCTAAGAGAAGGCTTGCCAATCTTAATGTGTCACAAGAGCAATTTTATGCCTGCCCCGCCTCAGCACGGACACTGGCGGGAGACGCATGATCAGTTAGTGGCCCGGTTTCTGACGCAAGCTCGTGATCGACGTTGTCATATGGCGCTGGGCGCGTAGGACTGCCGCGGGAGACGTAATCTTCGGGAAGGGCAGGCACTTGGAGTTCGACGAAGTTTTTTAATCGCCGACACCTTCTTCGGCGCTGAGGCGTTCAGGCATTACAAATCCGTAAGCCGCGATGCCCAAGGCGGCGCGGTGGTGGAATGCGCACCAACCTCGGCTCTCGACCAAAGTCCTGATTGGCTTGCCAGGGCTAGGCACGCTCTTTATCGGACTTTGCTGCGTAGCCAGCGGTCTATCCAAGAGGCCACTTCGAGGCTGTTCTTCTCTAGCATCACCATGTGTCCGTTCCCTCGGATGCCGACCTGCTCGAGTCGCACCATTTCGTTAGCTACTCCTGCCTGAGTCAGCCAGTTCGACAGGCAGTGGTCGTATTGTGCGTGGTAGGAGGATTCCGTAATCAGGACCAGGATCGGCCGTCCGCCGACATGGGTCAATTTTCGCGCCGGCTCTTTCTGCCGCCAGCATGCCACGAGGTCCGGCTGTGAGGCTGTAGCTTCCTGCTCTAGCACCAGCTCGTCGGTACTTCGGATCGCGGGGGTGTAGGAGACGGGGATGTCGGTCACACCCCAGGCGAGTTGCATGCTGGCCCTGAAGACGGGCGAGGCCTGGATCGGCGGAGCATTTGGCTCCACGGCGACGATTGCTTCACTAGCTTCGGACGTGCATCGGCGAGAAGCCATCCGAAGGGGCCCGCCTGAGAGTGTGTCAACAGAATGGCCGGACCGATGCGGTCCAGCAGGGCCTCGCCGGCGCTGCGAATCAGCGTTTGGGTCTCGGCATTGGAGGCTAAATACTCCACCTGGCTGGCGTAGAACTGATCGAACACAGGGTCACCCACACGGCCCTTGTTCGGGCCATCGCCAGGCCATTGCGTGTGGTGCTTGGCCTGTGGCCATTTTCCCAGAGCAGCCGACGCAGTGAACAGTTGCTCGATGACAGGGGCGGGGAGGTTGCGCATCGTGCCATCGATGCCGGGATGCCAGGCGGAACGTCCGCGGGCGGGCTGGTCGATCAAATACACCTCGTAACCCCGCTCCAGGAAGTAGGGTGCCCAACCTTTGCGACCGTCCGGCGTGCTGATCCAGTTCATGGACGTCTGGGCTGCTCCATGGAACATGATGATCGGGTAAGGTTGCGTGGTATGCGCTGGGCGCAGGTGCTCGACGTACATCGCACCTCGCATCACCTCTTTTCCCTTGTCGCCAGCATATTTACCTAGTGTGAAGAATGCGCTGCGCTCGGCTAGGTGCTCTTCGCGGTCCGGCGTCGCGCAGGCGGCAAGAAAGATGGTTGCCAGTGCAATAGCGCTCCAGCGGACGATGGTTTGCATAGTTAGGCTCATGTCTCCTCCTTTGGAAGTCAAAACAGTCGAGTGCGGCGCGAACAGCTTCAGGCATCGCGCTGCGGAACTGCGCGCGGCGCAGGGCCGTCGTAAGTCCACAGGTACTCGCGTGGTAAAGGACCCTTGTTACGTCCGCCTTGCTGCTTCTGCTCCCATGCATGTGCAAGAATGCCCACCGAGCGCGATAGGCAGAACAGGCCGCGCGCTAGAGGCGCCGGAAACCCCAGTTCGGCGTAGATCACAGCAGTGGCGCCGTCGATGTTCATGGGGATGCGGCGGCCGCCTTTGCGCTCTGCCAGCTCACGCTCGACCGCGCGCCCAATCGCCGCAAACTTGCCATCAACGATGCCGGCCGTTGCAGCCTCCTCGACCAGTTGCATTAGGCGGGGCGAGCGCGGGTCCACAGGGTGGAATCGGTGTCCAAACCCTGCGACGAATTTACCGTGTTGCTCAATGGCTGTGTCCAGGCCGCCGCGCACACTGTTTTCAAGTGAGGCGCCCGCTGCCTGCCGTGCAGCGATGTCCTCGAACATCTCTACGGCCTGCTCGCCGGCGCCGCCATGAACGTCGCCTAGCACGTTAACTGCGGATGCCATGGCGTTGTTCAGACCCACACCGCAGGTGGTAGCCATGCGTGCGATGGCGATGCTTGGTGCCTGCGGCCCGTGGTCAACGCCGGCCATCAGGGCGGCGTCGAGCAAACGGCCCTGGCTGTCAGTAGGCAATTCGCCGCGTGTCATCAGCCATATCATCTGCGCGAAGCCGGCTTGGCCGATCAAGTCCTCAATGGCGTAGCCGCGGAATCGGATCACGCCAGGGCGCATTTCGATGATGGAGGTGCGCCACCAGTCAGAGACGCGGGGATCATTCGTGCTCATACAACCTTCTCCTTGATATGCTCTTGAATTTCGCTGTCCGTGTAGCCGAGCTCGGCCAAAACAGCTGCCGTGTGTTCGCCAAGCTGGGGCGGCGGGTGGACGACGCTTGGAGTCTCGCCGTTTAGTTTGAAGCCGGTGCGAACCAGGCGGATGTCGCGGCCTACACCAGGCACTTCTGAGAAGGTGCCGACCATGCCGCGGCTTGCGATCTGCGGATGGTCTAGTGCCTGTGGCACGGTATAGACCGGGCCTGCTGGCACACCAGCTTTGTTCAATAGCTGCCACCATTCGTCCGCAGTTTTGCTAGACAGCGCTTCCTCGACGCGCGTCTTCAACTCAGTGCGATGCTGCAAACGGCCCTGGCGCTCGGCAAAGCGTGAGTCCTTCTTCCATTCCGGATGCCCCAGCACATCACACACGGCTTCGAATTGCTCTTGCTTGTTGGCTGCGATGTTCAATAGGCCGTCGCCGGTGCGGAAGGTACCTGAAGGGCTCGCCGTGACGTTGTCGTTGCCCAATGGCTTAGGTTCGCGACCCGCAATCAGGTGGTTCGACACCGCCCAACCCATGGTAGCCATGGCCGCCTCCAGCATCGACACGTCGATGAACACGCCACTGCTGCGCTTGCTATCCGCTAGTGCAGCGGCGATGGCGAAGGCTGCTGTGATGCCCCCGATGGTGTCGGCAACCGGATAGCCCACACGGTACGGCGCATTCTCCGGGGCGCCTGTGATGCTCATGACACCGGACATGCCCTGGATGATCTGGTCGTATGCTGGCAAGTCGCGCAGAGGACCATCTTGACCGAAGCCAGAAATCGCGCAGTAGATTAGCGTGGGATTCTCCTTCAGAAGATCCTCATAGCCCAGGCCCAGACGCTTCATCACCCCCGGACGGTAGTTTTCAACCACCACGTCGGCAGTGCGCACCAAGCGTCGCAGGGCTTCCTTGCCTTTGGGATGCTTCAGGTCCAGGGTGATGGAACGCTTGCCCGGGTTCTGTGCCAGGAAGGACACGCCCATCATCGCTTTGTTCAAGTCGTGGTCGGCTCCTAACTGCCGCGCTAGGTCACCGGTTAACCGCGCCTCGACCTTGATGACGTCAGCGCCCATGTGAGCCAACTGGTGGCACGCGAACGGCCCAGCGAGGACATTCGTGAGATCCAATACTCGGATGCCGCTTAAAGGTTTGATCGCCATGGCAGCTCCTTACTCAGCCTTGATGTTGGCAGTCTTCACCACCGTCGCCCAACGCTTTATTTCTGCTGCGACGAGTTGTGTCGCCTGTGCTGGTGTGTTGGCCACGGGGGTCAGCCCTTGTTCCGCCAGACGGCGCTTGCCGTCCTCGGAATTGAGCGCGGCGACGAATGCCTGGTTCAGCTTGTCGATTGTGGGTTGTGGCGTGCCCGCAGGGGCGGCGAAGCCGACCCAGAAGTCCATGACGAAACTTGGCAGGTTGGCTTCCTTAGCAGATGGAACGTCGGGGAGCAACGGCGAACGCTTCTCGCTGGTGACGACGAGAGCGCGTAGCTTGCCAGACTTGATGTGCGGCAGTGCCGTGGGCAGCGAGGTCACGAGTGCCTGCACTTGGCCGGCCATCAGATCAGTCAGCACCTGCCCCGCGCCTTTGTAAGGCACATGCATCAGGTCCACGCCTGCGGCGCTCTTGAACAGCTCACCACCCAGGTGTGTGTTCGTGCCATTGCCGCCAGAACCATAGTTCATGGCGCCAGGTTTGGCTTTGGCCAATGCGACGAACTCTTGGACAGTCTTGGCTGGCAGAGCGGGATTGACAACTAGGACGTGGGGAGCAGATGCGGCAGTGATGATCTGTGAGAAACCTTTCTGCGCATCGAACGGCATCTTGGGCAGCAAGCCTGGAGCGATGGTGAAAGACATTTCAGTGGTCAGCACCGTGTAGCCATCCGGAGTGGAGCGCGCCACAGTGCCCCAGCCAATGAGGCCACCGCCGCCAACGCGGTTATCCACAACAAACGGCTGGCCCAGGCCGTTGGCGACTTGGTTGGTTGCAAGGCGGGCGACGATGTCTGTGGTGCCACCGACGGCATAGGGCACGATGATCGTGATGGGGCGCGCAGGGAAGGTTTGGGCGTGTGAAACCGGTGCGGTGGCAGTCGACGCAGCTGCGAATGCGACAGCCGAAAGGATGCGGACGATATTCATGAGAGGTTTCCGTTGTACAGGGTGACTAGTCGATCTTGATGTTCCCGGAGCGAACGACGGCGCCCCAGCGTTGTTGCTCGGCCTTCAGCAATGCCGAAGCATCCTGAGACGAACCGGCGACCGGTGTGCTGCCTTCCGCTAGAAGCGTGGCGATGGTGTCGCTGCGTGCCAGGGCTTTGGCGACTTCAGCTTGTAGCTGCGCCACAATCGCTGGTGGTGTTTTGGCCGGTGCCACGAGCATCTTCCAGTCGGTGGTATCGAAGCCGGCATATCCACTCTCGGCCACAGTGGGCACATCAGGGAGCGCAGGCATACGCTTGGCGGAACTGACCGCAAGTGCACGCAACTTGCCGGCCTTGACGAAGGAGATCACCGTTTGTGGCGTGGCAAAGTAGTAATCGACCTGGCCGCCCAGAAGGTCATTGGCTGCGGGGCCGGCGCCCTTGTATGGGATGTGCCGTGTGGTGATTCCAGCTTGCTTCGTGAAGACCTCGCCGGTGAGATGGCCGACGGTGCCGCTGCCTGCGGAGGCCATGGTCAGCGAATCGGGTTTAGCCTTCGCGGCATTGACTAGGTCTTTCAACGACTTGTAAGGAGAGTTGTCTCGGACAACCAATACAACCGCTTGACCGGCAACTGTCGCGATAGGCGTGAAAGCTGTTGACGCGTCGTAGGGCATCTTGGCGTAAAGCGTTGGATTGATCGCCAAGTTGGCAGTTTGGCCCATGCCCAGCGTGTAGCCATCAGGCGCTGCCTTTGCAACAGCATCCATGCCGATGTTGCCGCCCGCGCCGGCCTTGTTCTCTACGATCAGGGTCCAGCCTGTGCCAATGCGGATTTTGTCCAGCACCATGCGCGCAACCGCATCCGTGCCGCCTCCTGGAGGGAACGGCACTATCAACTTGATCGGTTGGTTGGGGTAAGGTGTCTGCGCTTGCGCAACGACAGCAACGCCAAACGTGCAAGCGATGGCCAGACGAGGAAAAAGGTTCATGATGTCTCCGGGATGTGTACGATGCGAATGCGTCAGACGAGCCGGTACACGCGGCTTGCCGTACCCTGGAAAAGGGCTTGGCGCTCACAGGCGGAGAAATCTGCCGTGAGCTTCTTGAAGGCGTTCCAACCATTGACGAAGCTGTATGAGCCCTTGTCGACGGGAAAATTGCTCTCGAACATGCAGCGCTCGGGACCGAACGTGTCTATGCAATGCAGCATCCACGGCCGCCAAGTTGCGGCCAGTTGATCGGAGGACGGAGGGAGGTGCTCAGCATCGAAGCCAAAGCCGTTGATGCGCATGCCCAGGCCCCCGAGCTTGACGTGCACGTTAGGCAGCTGTGCAAGCTTGCGCATCGATGCGGACCAGCGCGAGAACACTTCGTCGTCGCGACCCGCGTAGGCACCAATGCGAACGATGCCGCCGCAGTGGTTAATGATGATCGGCAGCTCAGGGAGCGCGGCGGCAACCTCGTATAGTTCGTCCAGTTGCGGCCAGAACAGCCAGGCATCGTAGGACAGGCTGCGGGACAGCAGCGTCGCAAGGCCTGCACGATAGGCCGTATCGCCCAGCAGGCCTTGCGTTGCAGCGGTCAGAGGATTGGCCAAGGAGGTGTCTGAATCCCAGGTGGTGAGGTGCCGGACGCCGCGAAAGCGCCCCTCGCCAGCCTTGATGTGCGCATCGAGCACAGCGCCCACGTCCGCCCCTGCGCGCAGATCGGCATAGCCAACGATGCCCTTGGCAGTTTGTGACGCGTGGCTATTGGATGTGACAGCAACCACAAACTCGGTCTCTCCAACGGGCTGCAATGCTGTTGGGCCCTGTTGCCGATACCGGGTAAGCGCTTGCATATAGACGGAGGACTCGATCGCATGCCCGCTGCGAGCATCGGCCTGGTAGGCGTCCTGCAGATAGGTCCATCCGGGCCTGTCATAGAAGTGGTGGTGCGCATCGATAATGGCAAGCGCCGGCTCGATCGCTTCTTCTTCGCCGAGCTTGAGCCAGTCCTCACGGACAGCAATGTAGTTGGTACTCATCGCACGCACCTCATAAGTTCGAGACGAAGGGAATCACTCCGAATAGCAATGCGCCGCCGATCATCGCGAGCACCATGCCGAATACCCAAAGCAGTGAGGCTTTCTGGTTGTCGCCATAGTTGATGTCCAGCAGAGCGACCAGAAGGTAGGTCGATGCCACCAGCGGGCTCAGCAGGTGGATAGGCTGGCCCAGCAGCGAGGCTCGTGCCATCTCTGCTGGTGTGATGCCGTATGCGCTGGCGGTATTGGCCAAGATGGGCAGCACGCCAAAGTAGAAAGCGTCGTTGCTCAGTAGTGCATAGGTGGCCGGAGCGCTGAGCAGTGCGGTCGCCGGGGCTATGTACGGTCCCATCCATGCCGGCATCACATTTAGCAGGCTGTTTGACATGGCGTCGAGCATGCCCGTGCCGGAGAGGATGCCCGTGAAGATGCCAGCGGCAAAGATCAGCGAGACCACGGCCAGCACGTTCGATGCATGGGAGGCAATGCGCTCCTGCTGGTCCTTGAGCTTGGGGTAGTTGAGCATCAAAGCCAGGGCCGTGGCTACCAGGAACAGCACCGGCAAGGGAAGCACACCCTTGATCAGGCAATACAGCAGCACCCCTGTCAGCAATAGGTTCGGAGCCATCAGCGTTGGCCGGCGCGTCTCGGAGGGCACCTGTGCCACTGCCATGATGTTTGACACCTCGGTTGGGCAGCTTAGAACACCGAGCCGGCGGCGTTCGCGCAAGCCGAAGATGGCGGCTACAGCGATTTGATATGCCAAGCCGACAAGCATGGCCGGGATCAACGGAATGAACACCTCCGCTACGTCGACGTGCATTGCGGCAGCCGCACGTGCTGTGGGACCTCCCCAGGGGACGATATTCATGATGCCGATTGACATCAGCAACACGGTGGCCATGTACTGCAGCTTCACGCCGAGCCGTTTGTAGATCGGTAGCAAAGCAGCTGCACAGATCACATAGGTGGTAGCACCGTCGCCGTCCAATGCAACAGCAGTGCTCATGACGGCTGTGCCCACCAACAGCTTCAGCGGATCGCCCTTAACGAAGCGCACGATGCATTTGACCAACGGGTCGAACAACCCCGCATCCGTCATGATGCTGAAGTACAAGATGCCGAAGGTCAGCATCACGCCCGTGGGGGCAAGCTTGGTGACGCCATCGATCATCATCTTGCCGATCGAATCGGGCGATGCGGCGATTAAGCCAAACGCAATCGGCACCAGCGCGAGCGCGACCAGAGCAGCCATGCGCTTGGTCATGATCAGCACCATGAAGGTGATGACCATGCCGTAACCGAGAGCGAGCAACACCACTATCTCCACCACTTTCAATAAATGGGCCTATTTGAGACCACAACACATCTAGATTTACAGCAATTTGTTCTATCCGATAGAACTTGGTTCTATTTAAGAGAACTGTAATGACTGCGTTAGAGGTGGGAAATAGGTATAAACCCTTAATACAAAGTAGCTTACAACCGTGTTCTACTAGGCGGAACTCCAAAAGAATGGCATGTCATCAGAAGCCCAGTCCCCACCAGATATAGAAACTCCCGATAGCTCAAGCGGCGTTGCTGTCCTCGATCGGGCTTTCGCATTGCTGGGGGCCTTTGAGCCCACCGATGAGCGACTTTCGCTCACAGAGCTGTCGCGCCGTACTGGCCTCTATAAAAGCACGGTGCTTCGCCTGCTCGCGGCACTTGAGCACGGCGGCTTCATGCGCAAGCTTGACGACGGTCAGTACGCCATTGGCCCCCAACCGATGCGTTTGGCAGCGATCTATCAGCGCTCATTTCGGGTGGACTCGATCATTGAGCCGCTGCTTGCAGAGCTCAGCGGCAAACTCGGAGAGACTGCTTCGTTCTATGTGCGAGCGGGCGCCCGGCGATTGGTTGTCAGCCGCGTTGAGCCCGCGCGCGCTGTGCGGGTCTCGATCCGGATTGGAGAGGAGTTTGACGTCAGCCGCGGCGCGTCAGGCAAGGTCCTGCTTGCGTTTACAGAGGCAAAGCCAAGCGGCGACCTCATTCGAGCGCGCTTATGGGCAACGTCATACGGAGAGCGGGACCCCGAAACGGCCTCGGCTTCCGTCCCAGTGTTCGGCGCCTTAGGAGAACTCAAGGGAGCGTTGACGGTGTCTGGGCCACTTGCAAGGCTCGGCCAGCCTGCTCAGATGGAAATCGCTGTCGCAGAACTGCTTGAAATGGGGCGCCGAGCGACATTGGAGTTCGGCGGCTCCCCTGGTCGATATGTGCAGGCTTTGGCCAGAGTGGCTGGACTGGACTGCCCCTAGTCAGGTAGACGAACTCAATAGATATGGAATTGGGATCGTCGTAGCGGGCCTGAGGCAACTTCATTGGGGTAGATGCAGCAATCCAGTCAACGAAAGTAGTGCCTGGCCGCGCACCGAAACGCCCATTACCAATCCGTGAGCATCGAAGAGAAGCTTACTTTCGATCAGGCTGTAGCGCCCCATCTCGACCCCTTGCTCAGCGCATCCTATCGAGCTAGAGTTGTCGCGCAGCCCGTGCTTTGCCATGTAGCAAGCCAATGCACCATTAGTCGTGCCGGACGCGGGCTCTTCCGCATTGCCGATGCCGGGGCAAAGGTCGCGAGATCTCGCCATCACGGACACTGGTAGGCCGTTGAACGCTACGACTGGGACTGTGTCCACACCGAGTTCCCTGCTGAGGCAGGCCAAGGCTTCATTCTTCGGTTTAAGCTCCCGCAGTGCCTCAACGTGTACAACGGGTACTACTAAATGGCTCAGCCCTGTGGATACCACTTCAAGCGGCAGCGACGGGTGCAATCGGTCGATTGCGAGCCCTAGCAGTGATGCCATCTGATCTTTGTTGATGTGCACATCGCGAAACCTCGGCGGCAGCTGCTTTAACTCGATCATCGGGCGCGGCCCATCCACCGCGATTACGATATCCATACGTCCGGCCTTCGTGAACGCGTAGGTGCGGGTTGCTTGGTCGACCGGCAGCAGGCCATCATCAACCAGGGATGAGAACACCGCGACTGTGACGTGGCCGCACATGTCAATCTCCTGGCTCGGCGTGAAAAACCTAATGCGCCAGCCGTTTGACTCCCGCGAAACGAAGCCAGTGGTCGGTGCTGCCAGTTCTGCGGCTAGGTGCTGCATCAGTCGGGTGGCCAGAGGGGCCTCACAATAGACAACCCCGGCCACATTGCCGCCGTGCAATTCGCAGGCAAATGCATCGTACAAATTGACTCGTAGACTCTTCATTATTGACTGAGTTGAAATTTTTCTAAGAGCGTATTTGACAAGACTGCGCGTACACGTGTATCGCGTGTGTGATTTCCATGCCAACCTGACTACGCCCCAGGGAGGGGTTCACTTCAGATTTGAAACCGCTATGGCTAAAAAATTTACCACTTGGCAGGCTCGGGAACAGCGCAGGGGCCCTCTGTGTCTATGCTGGTGAAGTCTGCTGGTCCAACTACTTCTAAGTACTCCATATCTGGCGAATAGTCGAAAAGAAAATGCCTGATGCCGGGACGTTGATGTACGCAGTCGCCGGCCTCAACCAATGTCTCTTTATCTTCGTACATGAATTTTGCCCAGCCTTTGAGCATATAGACAATATGGAAATCTGCTCCATGGGTATGCCAACCAGTTCCTGCTTCGGGGGCACTATTTGCTCGCACAAGATGGGCTACCACTTTACCGCCAGTGGCATTGGCGATGCCCAGATCACGGTAGATGAAGAAATCACGTAATCCGCCACTTGTAAAGGGAGTATCACTGGGTTTGATATGGGAAAAGGTGTTTTCTTGAACTGTCATGATTAAATATTTCTAAAGGTTAATAAAAAATAATATCGTTGCTGCTACATGCCGCCAAAAATCTGTGTTTTACTGGGCCGTCCAACCGCCATCTGCAACTATGGTGGTACCTCGCATCTCCGCTGCCAAGGGTGAGCAAAGCATTAGCGCGATATTTCCTAGCTCTTCCGGTGTGACAAAGCGACCGGAGGGCTGCTTTTCTCCCAGTAAACGTGCTTGAGCCTCGTCTAGGGAGATGTGTTCTGCGTTTGCCAGGTCGATGATTTGTTTTTGTACTAAGGGTGTCAGAACGAAGCCGGGACAAATGGCATTGCAGGTCACTCCGGTTTTAGTAGTTTCTAAGGCGGTTACTTTTGTGAGGCCAACTAATCCATGCTTGGCTGCCACATAAGCAGACTTTCCAGCGGATCCAACCAGCCCATGTACTGAAGCAATATTAATAATGCGGCCACTGTTGCGCGCGAGCATGTCAGGCAGTGCATGCCGAGTGGTGTGAAAGCTTGAGCTCAGATTAATGGAAATGATGTCATCCCATTTCTGAGGATCGAAGGACTCAATTGGTGCGACATGTTGGATTCCTGCATTATTTACCAAAATATCCACCATCTCAAATTTTGCCTTGGCTGCAGTGAACATGGATTCTATTTCTCGAAGACTACGCATGTCAGCCGGGTGGTGCATAGTCTGTACACCGGTTGCTAGAATATCTGCAAGGGCTGAATCAGCATCGCCAAACCCATTGAGAACGATATTTGCGCCTGCTTGTGCTAATGCTTTTGCAATCCCGAGGCCAATGCCACTCGTGGAACCTGTTACTAAGGCAGTTTTTCCAGTCAAAATTTTCATAGATTCTTTCGGTGAGTACTATAGTCGTCTCGCATAGGACGATGTAAACCTTATTAAAATAAGTCTAGATAAGACCCGTCGTATAGAAAACTGCGATCACAAAGAACACGGCAAGTGTTTTAATAATGGTAACGGCAAAGATGTCTCGATATGATTCTCGGTGCGTCAGCCCAGTTACAGCCAGTAGTGTGATGACGGCTCCGTTATGGGGCAGGGTGTCCATGCCGCCGCTTGCCATTGAAACCACCCGGTGCAAGACGTCCAATGGGATGCCTGCAGTTTGTGCACCGTGGATAAAGGTATCGCCCATTGCTGCAAGGGCGATGCTCATACCTCCGGATGCTGATCCAGTGATGCCCGCAAGTGAGCTGACCGAAACTGCAGCATTGATCAATGGATCAGGAACGCTCTTGAGAAAATCGCTGACAACAAGAAACCCTGGCAATACTGCAATCACTCCTCCAAATCCATATTCGGATGCTGTGTTCAGGGATGCGAGAAGCGCTCCGCTAACGGCAGTCTTTGTTCCTTCGGAAAAACGCTCACGCACAGTTCCGAAAGCCGTCAACAAAACAAACGCAATCCCCAGCAGTAACGCTCCTTCTACTGCCCAGATCGCAACCACTGAAGCAGTCGGGATCGTGACCGGTTTGGCCATCCCAGGCAGAGCGGCACTACTTTGGGTGCCATACCACATTGGAATGAGTCTAGTCAGTGCAAAGTTGGAGACTCCAACCAGCAACAAGGGTGCAATCGCCAGCAGTGGGTTTGGTAAAGATGTTGTGTGAACTGGCTCTGACTCAAAGATAAGCGAAGCCCCATAACCTTCACCTCGCTTGACGGCATCGCGTCGGCGCCATTCCAAATAAGACAGGCCTACGCAAATGATGAATGCCGCTCCAATAATCCCAAGCACTGGTGCAGCCCATGAGGTTGTATTGAAGAATGTGGTCGGGATGATGTTCTGGATCTGTGGCGTTCCTGGCAGTGAGTCCATTGTGAACGAGAAGGCACCGAGCGCTATAGCTCCAGGCATGAGGCGCTTGGGTATATTGCTTTGGCGATAGAGCTCCGCGGCAAATGGGTAAACGGCAAACACCACTACAAACAGTGAAACCCCGCCATAAGTCAGCAATGCACAGACCGCCACAATGACGGCATTCGCATGTGAGCTGCCGATGTAACGGATGGCTGCTGCCACAATCGCACGGGAGTATCCTGAAAGCTCAATGACTTTGCCAAACACTGCACCCAGCAGAAATACAGGGAAGTAGAGCTTCAGAAACCCGACCAACTTCTCCATGAAGATACCGGTGAACACTGGGGCGACCGCGGAGGGATCGGTGAGTAGAACGGCGCCAAGGGCGGCTAGGGGGGCAAACAGGATGACGCTGTAGCCTCGGTAGGCGGCGAACATTAGGAAAGCAAGTGCTGCAACAACGATAACTAACGACATTCGGTCTCCGAGAAAGTTTTTATGGGCCTCGCATGTCGAAACAATCCGCAGGCGATAGCGCATTTGCTGCAACAACCATGCCATGTGGCTTTGCTGCTCTCCCACTCTCGGACTTGCTCAGTCTCTTTTCAATTTTTCTCGAAATGGAGAAAATTCTCTTGCAGTTTGTCTCGAATTTGATATATTTCTCGAAATGGAGACAGTACAACAAGACCCGCTTCGCGCACAGGACCTCGACGTGCTAACGAACTACGATTTTGTGGCTCGACGCGCCATGGAGTCCCTATTTCGAACATTTGAGAATTTCAGCGAGGGCACGATCGTCGTGGATGCGCAGGCGCGCGTGGTATGGATCAACAAGCGTTATGCTGCACGCTTTGGTTTTGACGAACCTCAAGCGGCGATAGGTCTGGACTGTGAAAAAGTAGTTCCCAACAGCTTGCTGCGGGATGTGGTGGAAACTGGCAAGCCCATCTTGCTTGATGTTCTGGAGACTCAGCAGGATCCCATGGTCGTGATCCGTCTTCCTATTAGGGACAACACAGGTGCTACTGTCGGAGCCGTCGGCTTTGCCTTATTTGATGAACTCAAGACGCTTACGCCCATACTTGCACACTACTCCCGGGCGAAAGAGGAATTGGCCAGTGCGCGTCGCACACTAGAACAAACGCGTCGTGCCAAGCACACCTTCGCAAGTTTTGTAGGAAACTGCTCTGCAACACTGGAGGTCAAGCGGTTGGCGCGCCTTGCTGCTCAGTCTGGGGCTCCTACGCTGCTTTTGGGCGAGACCGGAACCGGCAAGGAGCTTTTGACCCACGCGATCCATGCAGCCTCCTCCCGCTCCGCTGGACCACTAGTGAGCGTAAATGTCGCGGCTATCCCGGATACGCTACTCGAGGTTGAATTCTTCGGTGCAGATCCTGGCGCTTACACAGGGGTAGATCGCAAGGGGCGCAAGGGCAAATTTGAGCTAGCACATCGTGGAACCCTCTTTTTGGATGAGATTGGCGAGATGCCACTTATGCTGCAAAGCAAACTGCTGAGAGCCATCCAGGAGCAAGAGATCGAACCCATAGGTTCTAACCGGGTCATCAGTGTTGACGTGAGAATCATTGCGGCGACTTCAGCTGATTTGCTGGCATTGGTGGAGGCGGGGAAGTTCCGTGCTGATCTCTACTATCGGTTGAACGTGCTCCCCATCCAATTGCCGCCATTGCGGCAACGCCAACCCGATCTGTTGCCTCTGGTCTATGTGCTGCTTGAGGAAATTTGCTCAAAGGTGGAGTGCGATGTACCGGTGCTGACCGAAGCCGCGCTCAAGTTGCTTGGTGAATATCAGTGGCCGGGGAATGTGCGCCAGTTGCGCAACACTCTTGAGCGGTTGGTGGTGACGCACGATAGTGGTGAGGTGGATGGCGGTGAGATATCCTCCTTGCTGGGTGTGCCCGTAGCACCTGCACTAGCACCTTCGGATGAGCCTGCAAAACCAAATGGAGCGGCAGTACGTCCTCTACAACAGTTGGACTACGCCCGGGCCATGGCGCAGTTCGAGGCTCAATACTTGGTTCATGCGCTCCATTCGAACGCCGACAATGTCGCTAGTGCTGCCGCCAGCATAGGCATCAGCCGGGCCTCTTTTTACAAGAAGTTGAGCGCACATAAAAGCTCGGGCCTCATCAATCACCAGTCTGAGCTGTTGTAGAGCAGGGTGCAGCAGCAGTTGGGCAATAGGCTCATGGAGTCAGGCGTAGATGATCCTGATCTAAAAGATTCATGAATGCTACGATGGCGGTATGACCCTGCACGCCGACGAAATGCCCGCCTTACCGCTCGATGCCCAGGGCATTTTGGAGCTAGCTGCGCGCTCCATGTTCCACTTGTTCTCCAACATAAGTCAGGGGATGTTTCTCGTGGATAAGGCGGGGCGTGTCGTTTGGGTGAATGAGGGCTACCGCCGCTTTCTTCCCGATTTGGGTGTGGGTTCGGTGAATCAGTTCGTGGGTCGCATGGTCGAGGAGGTAATCCCCAATACACAGATGCGCCGTGTGCTTGAAACTGGCCAGCCTGTGCTCATCGATCTGCTGACCAACAAGGCCGGCACCTTTGTGGTGAGCCGCATTCCACTGCGTGATGATGTTGACCGGGTAATCGGCGCTATTGGTATTGTATTGTTTGATCACCCAGAGACTACACTGCAACCGCTTATCGGCAAGTTTGCGCTGTTGCAGCGCGATCTAGACGATGCTCGGCGTGAACTGGCTGCACAGCGCGAGCGCTCCAAGGCTGGTATTGTGGGTGGAGGTGAGCGGCGTGCCAAATACACGTTTGCGAGCTTCGTGGGTTCTAGCCCTGCGGCAGTCGAGGTTAAGCGCAGGGCGCGGCGAGCGGCTCAGTCGTCTAGTCCTGTGCTGCTATTGGGTGAAACGGGCACAGGCAAGGAGCTGCTTGCACATGCTATCCACGCGGCGTCGAGTCGCGCAAGTGGTCCCTTCGTCAGTGTGAACATCGCCGCCGTTCCCGACACGCTGCTGGAGGCCGAGTTCTTCGGCGTGGTACCCGGGGCCTATACGGGGGCGGACCGTAAGGGGCGCGATGGCAAGTTCAAGCTGGCCGACGGTGGAACGCTGTTTCTTGACGAGATCGGTGACATGCCGCCAAGCCTTCAGGCCAAGCTGCTTCGCGCGCTGCAAGAGGGCGAGATAGAGCCTTTGGGTAGTAACAGGCTCGTGCCGTTCAACGTGCGTGTGGTGGCGGCAACCTCACGTGATCTGCCTGCGTTGGTGCGCGAGGGACGCTTTCGCGAGGATTTGTTCTACCGTCTGCATGTATTACCCGTGCGCGTTCCGGCGCTGCGTGAACGGCGCAGTGACATTCCTGCGCTAATTGAGGTGCTGTGCGAAGACCTAGCGCTACGCAATGGCACTGCACCGCCCGAGCTGTTGCCTGATGCGATGGCGTTGCTCGCGAGCCAAACATGGCGCGGCAACATCCGAGAACTGCGCAATGTATTGGAGCAGGCTGTCATGCGCTGCGACTCCTTGTCCATCGATGCAATGCAGCTCACTGTCATTTTGCGCGAGGCTGGAGTGGAGCCTGTCGCTCCTGAGCAGAATATTGATGGGCATGGAGGGAGCTCAGACCCGCAAAACCTGCTGCGTCCTCTGGCCGTTCAAGTTGCGGAGCTGGAGCGTCGAGTCATTAAGGCGGCTCTGACTGCCCATGGCGGCAACAAATTAGCTGCAGCCAGGCAACTCGGCATTTCGCGGGCCACCCTCTATGGGAGACTGGAAAACCCTGAATAAATGTCAGGCATATGTCTAATATTTAAACAATAATTTTGTCTAAATTTTAGACGATATGAATTTGATATATAAATTTCTTTAAAAATCAATGGTTTATAAAGTGGCACGAACTGTGCAGTACAAGGGTATTACAATAGGAGACATCACATGCTGCGTCGTACACTGGTCGGCATGGCCGCCCTGGCCACCACTCTCACCACTCTCAGCACTCCGGCATTCAGCCAGTCTGGTGAAATCCGCATCGCCCACGTCTACAGCAAAACCGGCCCACTAGAAGCCTACGGCAAGCAAACCCAAGCAGGCCTGATGATGGGACTGGAATACGCCACTGGCGGTACCATGGTCGTGGGTGGCAAGAAGATTGTTGTCCTCGAAAAAGACGACCAAGGAAAGCCCGACATGGGCAAGAACCTGCTGGCGGCGGCCTATTCAGACGACAAGGCCGATATTGCCGTCGGCCCCACCTCATCGGGCGTGGCGCTGGCGCTGTTGCCGGTTGCGGAGGAATACAAGAAAATCCTGCTGGTGGAGCCCGCCGTGGCCGACGCGATCACGGGCGATAAGTGGAACAAGTACATCTTTCGCACTGGCCGCAATAGCAGCCAGGACGCCATCAGCAACGCAGTGGCGATGGACAAGGACGGTGTCTCAGTGGCCACGTTGGCACAGGACTACGCCTTTGGCCGCGATGGCGTAAAAGCCTTCAAGGATGCGCTCAAGCACGCAAAGATCGTGCACGAGGAATACCTGCCGCAGAACACTACTGACTTCACTGCTGGCATCCAGCGCGTGGCTGATGCGCTCAAGGACAAGCCCGGCCGTAAGGCGATTGAGGTGATCTGGGCTGGCGGCACGCCGCCTTTTAATGCGCTGGCCGCACAAGATTTAAAAAAGCGCTTCAACATTGAGGTGTTCACCGGCGGTAACATCCTGCCCGCCATGGCTAGCTACAAAAACTTCCCCGGCATGGAAGGCGCCACCTACTATTACTTTGGCATTCCCAAGAACCCGGTGAATGAGGCCATGGTGTCAGCGCACTACAAGCAGTTCAAGGCGCCGCCAGACTTTTTTACCGCGGGCGGCTTCAGCGCCGCGATGGCCCTGGTGACAGCGCTCAAGACCACCAACGGCGACACAGGCACCAACAAGCTCATCAAGACCATGGAAGGCATGAGCTTTGATACGCCCAAGGGCCTGATGACCTTCCGCAAGGAAGATCATCAGGCCATGCAAAGCATGTACCACTTCAAGATCAAGGTGGACCCTGCCTTCGCATGGGGCGTGCCAGAGCTGGTGCGAGAGATCACCCCTGAAGATATGAACGTGCCGATTCGCAACAAGCGCTAGACGGCAGGCCGCGCCCGGCAGAGAGGTTGTCGGGAGTTGCCTTACAAGGGTGACCGCCACTTTCCCACTGACTTTATCGACTGCCTGATACCCCTAAGTGCCCGGGGCAGGCGGAGCTTTTCCTAAAAACTTACTACATGGAGACAGACAATATGGCTTCTACACGCATCCAGGCGGCCACCGCCATCGCCGCACTGGCGCTTTTCTCTACAGGAGCGGCTGTTGCCGCCGTCAACCTACCAGCACTCAAGGTGGACAAAACCCAGGTCACGGTGTCGGGCTTGTCGTCCGGCGGGTTCATGGCCGCGCAACTGCATGTGGCCTATTCGGGCACATTTGCCAAGGGCGCGGGCATTGTGGCGGGTGGCCCGTTCTACTGTGCGGAGGGCTCCATCACGAATGCCACAGGCCGCTGCATGAAGACTCCCTCGGGCATCCCTACGAGCAGCTTGGTCAGCACCACCAATACCTGGGCGGGGCAGGGGGCGATTGATCCAGTGGCTAACCTGCAAAACTCCAAGGTGTACCTGTTTTCCGGCACGCTTGACAGCACGGTTAAGCAAGGCGTGATGGATACGCTTCGCACGTATTACAACAGCTTTGTGCCAGACGCCAATGTGGTCTATAAAAAAGACATGGCCGCCGAGCACGCAATGATCACTGACGACTTTGGCAACACCTGTTCCACCAACGGCTCGCCTTATATCAACGATTGCAATTTCGACCTGGCGGGTGCCATTTTGCAGCACCTGTACGGCACGTTGAACCCGCGCAACAACAATGCGTTAGCCGAGGGCAACTACCTTGAGTTCAACCAGAGCGAGTTCATCACCAACCATGGCATGGCTGCCACGGGCTGGGCTTATGTGCCCGAGGCCTGCAAGGCGGGCGGTACCGCCGATTGCAAGCTGCATGTGGTGTTGCATGGCTGCCAGCAGAACGTAAACAGCGTCCAGCAGAAATACGTGCGCAACACCGGCTACAACCGCTGGGCTGACACCAACAATATGGTGGTGATTTACCCCCAAACCACCTACACCGCTACCAATGGCTGCTGGGACTGGTGGGGCTATGACAGCGCCAACTATGCGAAGAAGTCTGGTCCGCAGATGGCTGCCATCAAAGCCATGGTGGATCGTCTCTCCAGTGGTTCTTCAGGCAGCGTTGATCCCGATCCTGTGTTGCCTGCTCCTTCGGGCCTGCGCCTGTGGGGCGCGACCGCCAAGACCATGGAGTTGAGCTGGAACGAAGTCGCTGACGCGAGCGGCTACAACGTCTACCGCAACGGCAGCAAGGTCAATGTGCTGACAGTGGAGTCCACGGGTTATTCGGAAACGAGTCTGGCGGCTGCCACTACCTATAGCTGGGCAGTGCGCGCTGTGGACCTCAACGGGGCCGAAGGTGCGGCATCGAATGCAGTCAGTGGCACAACCTTAGCAAGCGATGGCACCGGCACTGACCCGGTCACCTGCACCACAGCCAGCAACTACGCCCATGTGCAAGCGGGCCGCGCCTATCAGAAAATGGGCAATGCCTATGCCAATGGCTCCAACCAAGCCATGGGGCTGTGGAACATGTTCGTGACCAAGACGCTCAAGCAGACCGGGCCAAATTACTACGTGATTGGCAGTTGCCCCTGAAGTAAAGTGCCAGAGATGCGTTGATTGGATTCGTGCAGCATCCCTGGAGCGCACCGCCTACGAGCGGGCGCGCCCATCTTTTTATTGACTGTGAAAGTGAAGCACCGCCCATGAGCACCTTGGCCACCAAGGATTTGACCATTCGCTTTGGCGGCCATGTGGCGGTCAATGGCGTGAGTTGCGCTTTTGAGCCAGGCACGCTGACCGCCATTGTCGGCCCCAATGGTGCGGGCAAGACCACGTATTTCAACCTCATCTCAGGGCAGTTGCGTGCCTCCAGCGGCTCTGTGATGCTAGGCGAGCAAGATATCACGCGGCAGTCTGCATCGGCGCGTACGCGTGTGGGGGTGGGTCGGGCGTTTCAACTGACCAATCTGTTTCCGAATCTTTCGGTCCTGGAGAACGTGCGCCTGGCTGTACAGGCCCGGCAAGCAGGCAAACACCACCGGGGGCTGAACCTCTGGAGCATCTGGAGCGACCACTCCACACTGGTGGTGCGGGCGCAGGCCATCTTGCAGGCGGTGGCCATGGCCGACCGGGCCGAAACGCCCGTGGCCAGTCTGCCACATGGTGACCAACGCAAGCTCGAAGTCGCATTGCTGATGGCGCTGGAGCCATGCGTGTATATGTTTGACGAGCCCACTGCCGGCATGAGCCATGACGAGGCTCCGGTAATCCTGAACTTGATTCGCGCGCTCAAAAAGGACAAGACCAAGATCATCTTGCTGGTGGAACACAAGATGGACGTGGTGCGCGAGCTGGCCGACCGCATTATCGTGCTAACAAACGGCACGCTGGTGGCCGATGGCGTACCGGCTGAGGTGATCGCGTCGAGCGTGGTGCAAGAAGCCTATCTGGGCATCAGCAAAAATGCTGGTGAGGAAGCCACATGAGTGCCGAAAATCTTCTGCAACTGGAGGGCGTGCACACCCACATCGGGGTCTACCATATCCTGCACGGCGTGGATTTGGCTGTGCCTAAAGGCCAACTGACCATGCTGCTGGGCCGCAATGGCGCGGGCAAGACAACGACGTTGCGTACCATCATGGGTCTGTGGCAGGCCTCTCAGGGCCGTATCCACTTTGGCCCGCGCGACATTACGCGCTTGCAAACGCCCCAGATCGCGAGCCTAAACATTGCCTATGTGCCCGAGAACATGGGCATCTTTGCCGACCTGACGGTCAAAGAGAATTTGCTGCTCGCCGCACGCCAAGCGAGTAACGCCGCGCGTATGGACCAGGAGCGGCTGCAATGGATCTTCCAACTCTTTCCCGCCGTAGAGAAGTTCTGGAACCATCCAGCGGGCAAGCTCAGCGGGGGGCAAAAGCAGATGGTGGCCGTGGCGCGCGCCATCATTGAACCGCGCGATCTGCTTATCGTCGACGAGCCAAGCAAGGGCCTGGCGCCTGCCATTATCAACAACATGATCGAGGCATTTGATCAGTTGAAAAAAAGCGGCGTGACGATTTTGCTCGTCGAGCAGAACATCCACTTTGCTAAGCGCTTGGGCGACAGCGTGGCGGTGATGGACAACGGCCGCGTGGTGCATGCGGGCAGCATGGCTGCGCTCGCGGCCGACGACGCATTGCAGCAATCGCTGCTTGGATTGTCGCTATGAAATTCAAACAGGAAATACCTCTTTCGCGCGCCCCTCAGGCATGGAATGCCATCGATGATGCAGCTATCCATTTGCAGCAAAGGGGCCGTGCATGAATGCCCGCGACTTTGACTGGAAGCCCGTGGCCCTAGTGCCGCTGCTCGCGCTGATCGTGTTACCACTGATCGGCTCGCCTAGTACCTGGCTCACGCTCACGGTGGCGGGGCTGGCCATGGGTATGATCATCTTCATCATCGCGTCGGGCCTGACACTGGTGTTCGGTCTGATGGATGTACTGAACTTTGGCCACGGCGTGTTCATCGCGCTGGGTGCCTTCGTGGCCACGAGCGTGCTCGGCGCCCTGGGCTACTACACCGACAGCAGTGAACTTTGGCGCAACCTTGTGGCCGTGCTGTCGGCCATGGTGGTGGCCATGCTCGTGGCGGGAGCTATCGGCTTGGCGTTCGAGCGCTTTATCGTGCGGCCCGTGTACGGGCAGCACCTCAAGCAGATCCTCATCACCATGGGCGGCATGATCATCGGCGAGGAACTCATCAAGGTCATCTGGGGCCCGCAGCAGATTCCGCTGCCGCTGCCGGGCGGCATGAAAGGCTCCTGGCTTATCGGCGACGCGGCGGTGGAGAAGTACCGCGTGGTGGCTGTGCTCGTGGGGCTGGCAGTATTTGCAGTGCTGGCCTGGACGCTGTCGCGCACCAAGGTAGGCCTCCTGATCCGCGCCGGCGTGCAGGACCGCGAGATGGTCGAGTCGCTGGGCTACCGCATCCGCCGCCTGTTCGTGGGCGTATTCGTGGTGGGCAGCGCGCTCGCCGGACTGGGCGGCGTGATGTGGGGCCTGTACCAGCAAAGCGTGGTGCCGCAGATGGGCGCGCAGGTCAACGTGCTGATCTTCATCGTGATCATCATCGGCGGCCTGGGTAGCACGGGCGGCGCGCTCATCGGCGCGCTGCTTGTGGGGCTTATGGCCAACTACACGGGCTTTCTCGTGCCCAAGGTGGCGCTGTTCTCCAACATCGCCCTCATGGTGGCCGTGCTGCTGTGGCGCCCGCAGGGCGTGTACCCCGTGGCGAACCGCTGAAGAAGGCAACTACATGCTGAACCGACTCCTCTCCGGCGACTATCCGCGAAGCCGCGTGCTGGCCGCCATACTCATGGCCCTGCTGCTGGGCCTGGCGCTCGCGCCCTTCATCTTTCCCGGTGTCAAGGCGCTGTCCGTGGCCGCCAAGGTGTTGGTGTTCGTGGTGCTGGTGGCGAGCTTCGATCTGCTGCTGGGCTACACGGGCATCGTGAGCTTCGCGCACACCATGTTCTTCGGCATCGGCGCCTATGGCGTGGCCGTGGCCACCACGCGCATGGGGCCCACCTGGTCGGCGCTGGCCGTGGGCTTAGCGGGGGCGCTCATGCTCTCGCTGCTGCTGTCGCTCGCCGTGGGCCTGTTCTCGCTGCGCGTGCGTGCCATCTTCTTCGCGATGATCACGCTGGCGGTGGCTGCCGCGTTCCAGACGCTGGCATCGCAGCTGTCCGACATCACGGGCGGCGAGGATGGACTTACCTTCAAGGTGCCCGAGATCCTGTCGCCGAGCTTCGAGCTCTTCGACGATCCGTTCCTCGGCGTCACTATCGACGGGCGCCTGATCTGCTACTACCTGCTCTTCGTGGCCGCCGTGCTGCTGGTGCTCGCGCTGCTGCGCATCGTGAACTCGCCGTTCGGCCGCGTGCTGCAGGCCATCCGCGAGAACGAGTTCCGCGCCGAGGCCATCGGCTACCGCGTGGTGGTGTACCGCACCACGTCGAGTGTCATCTCTGCACTGTTCGCCACGCTCGCGGGAGCCATGCTCGCGCTCTGGCTGCGCTACAACGGACCCGAAACGTCCCTCTCGTTCGAGATCATGATGGACTGCCTGCTCATCGTCGTCATAGGTGGCATGGGCACCATCTACGGCTCAGTCATTGGCGCCGTGCTGTTCCTGGCGGCGCAGAGCTACTTGCAGGACCTGTTGCGCCTCGCGAGTGAAGCAACGTCTGCGCTACCCTGGCTCTCGGCGCTGCTCTCGCCGGACCGCTGGCTATTGTGGCTCGGCCTGTTGTTCGTACTGTCGGTCTACTACTTCCCCACCGGCGTGGTGGGAAGGCTGCGTGTGAGCACTCAGCGCAAGGTTTGATGATTTCCTCTGGCATCTATTCCCTGTTTACGTGAATACAACAGGAGACAAAGCCCATGAAGGAGGCTTGAACGCCGTGTGGCTCGCAGGCTCCGTCATTATTCCCGACAAATACCCGGCATTCGCGGCAGGCGATGCTATCCCCTGTCTCGCCACGATGAAGAGACCGATCCACTAGTCAATTGAACACAAGATCAGTGGTAGTAGGCACGAACAAATTTGTTTCCCGTTCTCTATTCCTATAACAAGGTCTTCCCCCTATGTTTCCCTCATCTCACTACACCACTTGCGCGGGCTACGAAGTCCATTTCATGGAATGGGGTGCTCGCGATGCACCTGTGGTGATTGCTTGGCATGGCCTGGCACGCACGGGGCGTGATATGGATGATCTAGCTGCACATCTGAGCGGCCGCTACCGGGTGATCTGCCCCGACACGTTGGGCAGAGGCCTGAGCCAGTGGGCAACAAAGCCCGAGGAGGAATACTGCCTGGCTTTCTACGCGCGGCTCGCAGGCGATCTGTTCGAGAGGCTTGGCGTCGAGCGTGCGCACTGGATTGGCACTTCAATGGGCGGCGCCATTGGCACCGTTGGCGCGGCTGGCCGCTACGAGCCTCGGCTAAAGGGGCGAATCCGCAGCCTGCTGCTTAATGACAACGCACCACGCCTTGCTGACGAGGCCCTGGCGCGCATAAAGGCATATGCTGGTCGTCCGCCCGTATTTGACACGGTTCATGAGCTCGAGGCTTTTTTTAGAGAGGTTTACCTCCCCTACGGGTGGCTCAGTGACGCGCAGTGGCGCCGCCTGACCGAAACCTCTATGCGCCGCTTGCCCGATGGTCGTGTGACAACACACTACGACCCGGATATGGTGCAGCAATTCACTAAATACGAAAATGACTATCTGATATGGGATCACTACGATGCGTTAGATATCCCTGTAATGTGCTTACGTGGAGAGCATTCCGATCTAGTCCTACGCGAGGTAACAGATGAAATGCTTAGGCGTGGCCCTGGCATGCACGGACTACTCCAGGTCGTGGAGGTGCCAAACTGCGGCCATGCACCTGCGCTCAACACGCCTAGGCACTATGCAATAGTGGACCGTTTCTTAGCGCACGCAGAAAATTTTGAGCGGTCCTGTAATTTGTCTGTACGGGACGGCGCCATCATAGGGTAATGAATCGCCCCGGGATTGAGCTGACCCCCAGAAGTTGGACGAACTTCAAGGGGTTTCATGAAGAAGTACGAGACGGAGTTCAAACTGGAAGTGGTCCAGAGCTTCTTGGCAGGCGAAGGCGGCGCGAAGCTTTTGGCTCGTCGGTGGTCGGTGCCTGAGGAGAAGGTCCGCACCTGGGTGAGCCACTACCGACTGTACGGCATCGACGGCTTGCGCCCCAAGCGCAGCGCGTACAGTGCGCAGTTCAAGCTGCAGGTGCTGGTTCATCAGGATTGAGAGCAGCTCTCCAGCCGCCAGGTCGCAGCGCTCTATGACATCCGCAATTCCAATCAGGTCGTGGTCTGGCGACGCAATCTCGATCAAGGCCGCCTGCAGGCGCGCGAGAGCGGGAAAGAAGAACAGCCCAAGATGAAGCCAAAACGACGTTCTGCAGAACCGTTGAGCACGGTCGTTGCCGATGCGGAGAAAATCCTGCGAGAAGAGAACGACCGACTGCGCGCGGAGGTCGCGTACCTAAAAAAATTGCATGCCTTGATCCGGTCGAAGATGTCAGCTGCGCCGACAAAGCGCGCCTGATTACCGGGTTGAGGCATGACTATAAGCTGGCGGACTTGTTGGAGGTAGCAGGCTTGGCGCGCAGCACGTTCTACTACCAGTGCCAGGCGGCCCAGCGCGTCGACCAACAACGAGCCATGGAGGCCAGAATTCGTACTGTGTATGACGAGCACAAGGGCCGCTACGGATACCGGCGGATCACGGCAGCGCTGTGTAATTCAATGGCGGAGCCGGTCAACCACAAGTGCGTGCAGCGTCTGATGCAAAAGATGGGGCTGCGTGCGTTGATCCGGGCGAAGAAGCGCTCCCGGCATATCCCGGGCATGAGTGATGCGCACGTACCCAACGTTCTGCGGCGTGACTTCTGCGCGACTGCGCCGAACCAGAAGTGGGCGAGCGATGTCACCGAGTTCAATGTACGCGGCCAAAAGCTTTACCTGTCAGCCTGCATGGACCTGTACTGCGGCGAGATCGTCTCGTACCGCATGGCACGGCGGCCAGTCTTCGAGCTGGTTTCCGGCACGCTCGAGACAGCGCTCTCGCGCGCCAAGTCCGCCGCTGACCTGATCGTGCACTCCGACCAAGGTTGGCACTACAAGATGCAGCCCTACAGAGCGATGCTGGCGAGTTATGGTGTCAAGCAAAGCCTTCAAGAAGGCTTTCATCGAACGTGCCCTGGCCGGCGAGAAGAACCATCACTTGGGTTACCCTGTCGGCGCAGACAAGCCTGACGCGGTGAACAATCAGCGAAACGGCAAGGGGACCAAGACGGTATTGATCGAGGATGGCCAGATCCGCGTTAATGTACCCTGTGACCGCGAGGGCAGCTTCGCCCCACTGTTGATCCCCAAGCACGAGCGTCGCTTCATACGCTTCGACGACAAGATCGTCGCCTTGTATGCCCGAGGCATGACGGTACGGGAGATCGAGAACCTTGTGCTAGAGTAATGCGCCACCGAGGTATCGCCCGATTAGCCCGGCTAAACAGCGCCACTCAAATGAAGTCGCTCAGCCCAAGATTGGAAGCAGGCCATAAGTCAATTCGCTATCCTTTAAGTTGAGCGATTCAGTCAACCTTCTGTATAATTCCCATCTCGCCCTAAACACGGAGTTTCTGAGTTTCCCGCCAAGGTCTGATTGCCCAATTGCAGCAAGAAAAAAAGGCACACATACCGAGGCAATTGCCTCGGTATGTGTGCCATATGTACGTCGACACTCCAGCTGAAATTCTGTGTCTAGCTTATCTACATCTGCCCTAGCAACATCCACCCCTTCTCAGTCTTCACCATCGTACGCTCGGCTTGCATACCCACGACTGCACCCTTGCGCGAGAAGTAAGGGTCAATGTTCTTTCCTCCTTGAGCTGCGTTCTCATAGAGTAAGCCCAGCGGCGTCTTTGGATCAAAGCTCATACATCCAAAGGGCACCGTTGGTTTGGAGATCCGATCAAACCGTCTTATACCGTTATCGAGATAACTACTCAACATACCCTGGGCTTGTTTGTCATATTTCTCGAAAATCTCATTGGCATTCTTCTTGATCCACTCTCCCATCTGTTGACGTTTTTCATCTGCCCTAGCTTTTGCTACACGCTCTTGCTCCCATAACTCGGGTGACGCGCCTCCGTTAAACATAGCCTCTTTGTACTCTGCTCTCTCCGCATCGTACGCATCATCTATTTTTGAGCGTGCTTCATCAATTTCTTTGTTGAAGTCCTGAATGGCAAGGCCCCAGGCCCAAAAGATCTCATTGGCCTTGTCAAAGTTGTCCCACGACTCCAAAAGTTTGCCGGTGATCTTCACATTGACATCCCCCGTGAACTTTACATGGATGCGCTCTTTGTTTTGCGGATCGCCGTACTGCGTATTGAGCACCTCCACATTTGTCACCGAAGCATATTCGCAGTTTTTCTGAACCTCAAGGGTCATTGCCTTTTCAATCTCTGCAGAGGACGGTTTGCCAGAGCAGCCGACCAGGAACACGCCTGCGAATAGAGCCACAAAAGCGCTCTTCGCAGGCGTTTGGGGAAATGTCCTTTTTCCCAAAAGTGCACTAGATATTTTGTTCGTTTTCATAAAAGTCTCATTAGAAAAAGTGGGATGGATCTCCACCCCAAGCCAGCTTTCCTACTGGAAGCAAACGGTGATAGCAATTGGTGCGTGTGGTGCTTATTGATTGATATGTGATGCAAACTCCGTAGATGTAAATGTATCAGAAAGACATGCTGGAGGGATGTCTGCCAAACCGACCCCACCGTCCCGACTGCCTGATCCGAACAACCTGCTTGAAGTGCTGGCCTATTGGATCCGGCTCAAGCGGGTGGACAAGGGCTGGTCGCAGGAGCGGTTGGCGATGGAGTGCGAACTGGACCGCACCTATGTGTCAGCCGTGGAGCGATCACGCTGGAATGTGTCGCTCTCCAATATCGAGCGGCTGGCTCAGGCCTTGGGAGTGGAGCCTTGGACGCTTTTAAAACCTCCGGCAAGTCACCCTACGAGTGTTACCGGCACGTAGTGAGATTTGGAGGGGCAGGTACAGTTGGATTTGAATTTGCACCAGTAACACAAAGGCAGACCCCGCAAGGCCTGCCTTTATGCCGTCCAAGTTCATCGATCAAGGTGCATTAATCCCTTACCGCGGGCACTGCGGGTTTGACGACAATGCAGGCTGTCACCCTGCAATGCATGGCTTCACCGTCTGTACTGGCAAGTCGCCAACTGCCATCCACCTGAGGACGCAGCTTTGCGCCAAACCCGCTACCCCAAGGCGCAGGCCAGTGGGGGCCAACCACCAGCAGTGCATGTACGGTGCTATCCGTAGCAGTGCTGTCGATAGATCTTTGCATGGGCCTGTCAGCACGGGCTTGGTGCCATGCCTCCATACCAACCATCCAGGCCCAGCGCACATTGGGGGCGCTGTCATTGCGTTTCACTTTGCGATCCAGGCTTTCCAGCCGCAGCAAAGCGCATCCCCCGGCATGCAGCACCTGAGTCATATCCGCTGCAATATCCGCAGCCACATTCGCATCGATATTCGCCGCAATATCGATGGGTTGGTATGTCGTATCGCCGCACTCGCGCATTTGGACAGAACAATCCGGTAAAAACGCTTGCAGCGCCTGCGCCAGAGCAGCAGGCTCAGGGTGCGGCATTGGCGTGATCACCAGGGACTGCGGCGGTACTGCACTCGGGCTCATCACGGCAGCGCACTGTCGTGCGCACCACCAAGCGCCTTGCGGATCACCAGATCGGGCCCTGGCCGATGGTGCTTCTGGCAGGGCTGGCATGATTGGTAGAGGCAGCGCCTTCCAGCGCCATGCACCTGCACTGTTTCTCGCCACATGCGACCAGACGCCATCGAACCTGAGTCCATCCATGTAGCGCTGCTCCAAATGGAAGGAGCGTGATAGCACAGGTTCATGCTTGGATTTCTTGACCATGACAGGCCTCCTGTTGGTAAGCGCTATCCTGGCCGGGGTCTGCCGCAGGATAGAACTCCTGGAGCACGCCAGCGGCTTCCTCTGCGCTCTCCTCAAACACCCCCAGGGCATAGCCTGCGCGGGCTGCTGCGTCCAAGGCCGCTTGGTCCAATCCCATCTGCCGGGCATGCTCCGCCGCTTCCCGGGCCTTGTGCACGGCTGCTTCCAGACTCAAACTCTGGCGAACGCACAGATCCACGTAGTAGATAGGCGAGCGATGCGACTGCGCGGTAGATTTACCCCGCAAGCGCAGCTCCAGCGGCAGGTAGGCCAGCAGTCCTCCCGAGATCGCCTGGAAGTACTGCATGCGCGCCATCAATGTGCGAACCGTGTTGACGCCAGTAGTGCGCAGCACAAAGGTACTGCAGGCATCAACTTGGTTGGCTGGATGGTCGATGCGCACATGAAAGCGCCCAAAGAGCTTGCAGCTCCCCTCCATCCCGAGCGCACAGTGATCTGGCCCGGGACAGGGGTGAGACTCCACAATGCCTTGGCGCACCCGTTTGCAACTTTCGCCGTCGCCCACACAGACGGGCCTGGCCGTAGCCCGGTCAAACAGGGTGTAGGCGGCACGCAAGTTCAGCCCAGGATCATTGAACAAGAGACGTACCGGGATGCTGCGCAGCTTGGGTGGTGCCTGAATTGGCCTGGTGGTAGTCATACCAGAGGCGGGGGCAGCATTTGCAGCAGTTCCTGCATCTGTATTAGGCGTCTGCTGATTCAGTGGCTCCGAAGATGCACCTTGCACCTTGGCCCGCTCTGCGAGTTTGCCCTGCAGGTTGGCTTTGGGAGGTGGCGAGGCATCAGGGATCGAGCGGGAGAATAGCTGCTCCGATTCTTGCACCTGCAGGCCCGCCGGATTGGCAGGCATTGGCGCAGTTGCCGGATTTGCTGAGTGCGCAACCTGCGAACGCAGAGCGGCATCCATGGGATGCAATACCCAGCCTGCACGGTTTTGTACCTGGGTGGTGATGGTGAACTCATCATCCTTCTCGGGCAAACGCTTGCCATTGCGCTCGACCATCTTGCCGATGGCAATTCGGCCAACGACAGGCGGCGTCATCATCAGTCCTTGGATCATAAAAAGGGCGCTCCTCATAAAAGAATAGCCCCGGCGCGAGCGCTGGGGCGATGAAGAAGTGAATAGGTGAACAGCGGTCAATGACCCGGCATGTCCTCGGCCTGTACCAGGAACCGCCTTCTGCCCGCCTTGGGCTGCATGTAGCGGGAAGCGATTTCCGGGTGCTCTTGCTGAAACCGCGCTGCATCGAAGGTCTGCCCCTCCTTGCTGCGCTTCCAGCTGATGCTTCCGCTGTCAAAGCTGGCACGGGAGGCTGACCCCATCCGCTGTTGGATCTGGTGCTTGAGCAAAGCCTCCTGTGACTCCCAATCATTGATCTGCTGCCGCACCTGTAGGAGTTGGGCAAAGGCTTGTGAAGCAGTAACGTCTTCCGACAGATCAATGGTTTCGCCCGAATCTTGCGGATAGATACAGCGCAGCGCCAGATCGGCACTGTCAGAGGCATCAGCCGGTGGTTGCTCTCCCCGCTGAACCCAACCCCAGAATTGTTCTTCCAGCGCAATGAGCTGCGCGATCATGGCCTCATCGCGCTCTATGCGATGGATCTGCAACTCCTGACCACCGATCAGCACGGCAACATCCGCAGCCTGCTTGCCGGTCACGGCCAACTGGTGCATGACCTGCAGTTGCACATACTCGGGCACACCGTCCTTCCAGAGCTTGGCACCATGGATGCCTGCGGTCTTGCATTCCAGGATCTGGACATCTGGGGCACCCACGACCTCCCGGTCGATGTTGGCCAGCATCCAGGGAATGCGGGGATGGCCCAGGACGGCATTGACGCGGCGCACCCGGCGTCCGGTACGTTTGGTGTAGTGGGCTGCCACGATGGGTTCGAGCAAAGTGCCCCAGTACAGCGGAGAAGTCTCATCGTTAGGATCGATGGACGGCAGCATATCGGCCTTGCCGGACTTGTGCATCCAGAGCTCCAGCTGGGACTGGTAGGGGCTCAGACCCACGGCGGCAGCGGCATCGGAGCTGCCGATGCCGCGTCTGCGCACATCGAGCCAGCTCTCGCGGGGCAGATCCCGGGTGGAGACCAGGCGCAGCGCTGGGCGCGGGGTGGGACCCGCCGACCTGGCATGAGGCACAGAACGATTTGGCGCAGAGGGATTGGCGGGAACAGGCTGCAAGGCCTGCTGCGAGGGAACAACGGTAATAGGCATCAAACCTCCAAAGGAAAGAAGAGCACGCCCAAAGCACAGAAGCCCTCGCCACGGAAATAGCGAAGGCTTCTGGCTGGGACTGGTCGAATATGGCCGGGAATGGTAAAAATTCACCGTGATCCGGTAATAGATGCCTGCTGGTTCAAGCCACCAACTGCATGGCATATTCGAGCGCCCGCTGCTTGACCGCCGCGCCCTGGCCGAACCAGGCGCTGTCAAGCCGGTTGTCTTGGCTGCGAGCCCGGCGCTCATGGTCCACATACTCAGTGATCGAACACAGCAATCCCCAGGCAGTGCCCTGTGCGGCTTGCTTGGTGGCGCCGCGCCCATGGCCGTCGTAGAGCATCTGGGCTTTTTGCAATGCGCGCTCGTTCGTGAGACCTCCCTTGCTCGCTCCAGAAATACTGGGCTTGTCGGTATCACATAGCACCTTGAGGAAGAAGTTCATGGCCTCGTGGCTCTTGACCTTGCGCTCGGCCAAGGTGCGCATCTGGTACATGAAGCTGTCCCATTGGCCTACGGCAATGCCCAACTGGCGTTTGACGGCCTGGGCATCGAAGCTGGTGGAGTGCGGCACCTTGACCGCATTCACACCGCCTTGCAGCGCAATAGCCAAGGTGTTGTTACAGACGACCCGCACGGTGGTGGGCATGGCAACAGTGGCAAGTGTCCCGTCGCAGGAGGTGGCGAGCAGCAAATAGCCATTGACCAGGTCATCGCCTTTGAGAGCGGACGATTTGCCAGTACGCGCCAATGCCCAGAACTTGCGGCCAGCCTTGAGCACGCCTGCGGTTTCCAGCTCATAACCTGCAACCTCAGTGAGGTCGCGGTAGAACTCCAGAACATCGCGGGGCTGAACAACCTGATAGCGGTTGCTGACCACCGACAAGGGCGCTTTGGTGTCGCTGCGGTAGAGCACCTTCTGGTCGGGAAACTCCATGGGCTCGCCATACAGCGCGGATGCAGATCCTGAGGCATCAGACGCCAGATAGCGGACCGGCGTTTCGAGGATCTGCCACTGCATGCCAGCGGCTTGCGCCCAGGTATCGATGGATTGCTTCTTGGGTAAAGCATGGCCCAATTGGTGCCAGGGAGTTTGACCGGTGTAGGCCATGGTGTCGATGAGATGAGACATGGTGAGGTCCTCCTGAATGAAATTGGTTAAATGGGTTCTGTAGGTATCAGGCTTTGAAGGAATGGCCGCAGTCTTGGCACTGGTAGTTGTCGAGGTAGGATCCGTCGATCTGCTCACCGATGGCGCCACCGATCTCGCGCCCGACAGCGCCTCCGGCCACAACACCGATGACACCGCCTACCATGGAGCCAAACACCGAGCCTGCGGGGCCAGCGACAAACCCCACACGGGCGCCCAGTGATGCGCCTTGGACGGCATTGGCGATACCGGCTGCCGTGCCTGCGATGGCTCCGACGTTCTGGCCGACTTTCTTGGCTGTGGCTTTGGTGTAGACGGAGAAGGACTTGCAGCGTGTGCATTGAATCGTCATGAATATTCCCGGCATAAAAAAGCGCCCCTGGCACGAAGCCAAGGGCGCTGAGGGTGGAAGAAATGAAGATGGAGAAATCAGAGTGATGCAGGTCCAGATCCAATCGATCTGTTCTTTCATCACCCCGAGGATATGTGACTGAGAATTTTTAGGATCAAATGGGCGTTGTTGCACTACAGAGACTCCCATAAAAGCAAGCGCTGATGGTTTTCTTTTTGATAGACCTGAATGCCGTGGTGTTCAAGAGGCGTAAAACTAGGAACAGACTGCACATCTACAGACGGGGTTGTGCACCTGGTGTGCGCCCCAAGAAACAAACCGCGCAGCATGGCTCCTTTCAAATCCCGTGATGTCTTGCGACTCACAGTGCAACAATCGAGCTTGCCTGCTGCTGGTCTGACTGAATCGCCCCGCCCACGGGCGAGCGTAGTCGTTGCCAGAAGTTTTCAGATGCGGCCAACCCGTTTTGTCTGACCATCAAGTGCCTGTTTGGCCAGCCATTAGATTCGGCCTACACCCGGCAAGCACCGTTCAACCCGTTCTAATTCAGCTTGATAAAAAATGCCACCCTGAGGTGGCTTGGAGCAACAAAAAAGCCGATCTAGGTTAATCTAGCTATTGTGCAAAAAATAGAGGATGAAGAGGCGAGAAATCAGTATTTAAAATATGGAAAAATGTATGCATATAAAATGCAGCATCATTTCGGTCAACTAATCATTTTATTCTGATTTCTGCGATAAAAAATTATGCCAAAAGAGGCTAATAGAAAAGATATTGCTGCTAGAGACCAGCTTCTTAATAAAGGCACTGGACTTGCCGTAGATAGGGCTGGAGCAACTGCTTGAGGTATGAGTGTTACCTTTGCCAAGGAGCAATCGCCATAAGTATTGCACGCTTGATATTGATATGTCACAGTATCGCTAAAACTACTGGTTGGAGTAAATTGAATTTGATTTCCAGAATAAGTAAGTGTCCCAGTCGCAGGGCTCGAAAGTGATAGTGGGTAGGCAGAATCGAGTGTTACCCCTGCCTCGTCGTTTTCCAGTACACTGACACTAGATGATGATGTGGGTGATATAATTTTTGAGTCATCAACGAGTTTCGGTAAATGGGCAGTATCATCAAGGCATACTCGGGTAACACCACCACCAATTCCTGAATCCATGCTTAATTTTAAAGTCGTTGTTCTAATAGGAGCTGTTGCTCCAATTTGAACTGTTCCGGACGAGTTATAGGTTTCCGGGGCATTCTGAATTCTTCCCAAATTTGCCGCAATCACTTGAGGTGATGCACCATCTATAAGAGGTGTTTTTATAATATCACTTGAACTGAAAGCATAAGCTGATCCATTAATTTCAACGGTAAATGAGTCTTGCGTTGGCGGATTTGCATTTAGATCATTTTTATGTATGAAGTCTAGGTCGATGGTGATGGAGTTGGTGGCAATAGAGTGACTAAAATTATATGTGCATGTTAAATTTCCAGGCAATCCACCTAATGCAAGGCCATCATATGGGTAGGCAGGGTAGGTGGAGGTAAATCCCGGCAACGAACTTGCTGGATTAATAACTCCAATAGCGTAATCATTGGCACAGCCTGAAACAGTTACGGCGCCATAAGTGCCAGGAAGTCCTAGACATTGTTTGGCTGCAATGGCTTGTTGTGCTCCACCAAGGCAGGTGAGAATGAAAAGTATTAATTTGACTTGCATACAATTTCTAGGTGAATATATGAAGAGAAAGGCCGGTGCAATTAAGCAGTCAAGGGAATGAATAGGGAGGGAGGAACTCCTTGACCCGGCATAAAAATTAGATTTAATGTTTCAGTATCTGCTTCGGCGCTTAAGGAAGCCCGTTAGGCCAATTCCAGCCACAAGAGCAGATAAAGAAATCAACATGCACTCGCTAAGTGTTGGAACTGGTGTAGGTGCTGAAGTAACAGTGGGTGGTGTCACTGTTGGAGGGGCAATAGTCAAAGATGCGGAGCTAGTTACGCATGCGCTGGGAGATTTGAAGTCACAGATTTGATATTCAACCACATAGGAACCTGGTGCTACCAATTGAGAAACTTCAACCGCACCCGTATCTGCATTCAGTGAAATTCCGCTCGGCCATGTGCCTTGCATTGCAACTATCGCGTTAGCCCCTGAGCCGAGAGTTGCGGGAACACCGTTAATGCCATCGTTGGCCGCGATGTTCGCAATAGCAGTAGATGCAGTTCCACTTACTGCTTCTCCAGTATCCGGCAGTGTATCGAAACTTGACCAAATAGCTTCAGTGCTATTATGTGAGATTAATATGTCATCTGGGCTTGCGGCGGTGACATAGCTTGCATTGCAGGTGCCATTGGGGAAAGGAAAAATGCAAGTTGCTCTGTACTGGATAGCTTCCCCATTGCCCCATATGATTTTACTGAGTTGCAAACTACTAAATATTTGACCAACTGTTATAGGGGCCTGAGGCGATTGCATCATGAAAAAGTAATTGACAATATTTCCCAAATTGTCTGTAGTTACGGTTGCTCCGCTTATTGTCGGGCTTCCCTGTGTGCCTAGGGGGGTAAAATTGCTGTTGTTTTTCGTATACTCAATAACTCCATCATTGAATTGCCAGTCATTCATTAAATTGGCGCCTTCAGGGGCAGGTGCGATACTAGTGGGAGTCGATAGATTGGCCGGGAGACGATTTGTAGTTGTAAATCGACCAAGTACCTTCATTTCTGGGCTGTAAGGTGAAGGCGGAGTGCCTTGGCTAGAAGAGTCAGGCATTTCTGTATAGTAAGTTGTGCTCGTATAAGGTGTGCCTATATAAACATAGGTGGTTGACATTGCACTTGAGGTGATAAGGCATCCTGCAATGGTGCTGAATATGCGAATGGGGTGCGAAAGATGTGATTTTATCTTGATTGCGAGATTGATATATGGTGTTATCATGGGGTATTTAATCTGAAGTGTAGTTAGCGTGAAGGTGTGTCTATTGCTAGCTTGATACCTAGAGTTATTAATACCAGTCCACTTGTTTGATTGATTCTTGTCAATATTTTTGGATTGCGTTGGATAGCAGTTGATAGTAGATTTGCAAGTAATGCTACCGGGCCTTTTACAAGAAATGTCAATAGCGAAAATGCTATGCCTAAGATAAAAAGGGATAGGATTGAATGCGTAGAGCTTACGGGGATGAATTGTGGCAAAAATGCTAAATAGAATAGAGCAATTTTGGGGTTTGTGATATTTGATAGCGCACCCTGAATAAATGCGTTCTTGTAAGAGATAGGTGTATTTTTTGATTCAATTATAGAATGGCTGTTTGCTGAGCGAATTAGCATAAATCCTAGAAATAGCAAATACAAGGCGCCAAGAAGCTTTAGTACCGAAAATAGCCAGGCAGACCCTTGGAGAAATGCTCCTAATCCAAGGCATACCAGAATGGTGTGAACAAGGAGGCCTGAGCTAACTCCTGCTGCTGTCAATACACCGAGCCGAACTCCTCCAGATAATGTGCGTGTCATCACCAAGATCAAGTCTTGACCTGGTGTAATAATGATTAAAAGAGATGTGGCGATAAATGGCAGCCACGATACTTCTAGCATGCGGTTTCTCCTCAAGTAGTTGCCAAGTTTTCGCGCATGTTGCACAATGGGCTTAAGCAATAAAAGGATTATGGCGAAAATCTTTTAGGTTTTGCTAGCGTATTTGTCTAAATTAATATTTCGGATTGGTTTTTTCTGCTATTATTTGCATAATTCGTGGTAAATTTCACTATCCATGCTTGATTCCTTAGACAAACGAATTCTTCGTGCTCTCCAGCGAGATTCGAGCCGGACCAATGCGGAACTTGCGCATGAGGTAGGACTCTCTGCTACGCCATGTCTGCGGCGCGTTCATCTACTTGAAGAGCGCGGCGTGATTACGGACTATGTAGCTATCCTGAATCCTGCTGCTGTGGATCTCAAGTTCACAGCCTTCGTACGCATCACGTTGGAGAGCCAAGACAAGGAAACCATTGAGCACTTTGCAAGCGAGATGGAAAAAGCTCCAGAAGTTCTTGAGTGTCACTTGATGGCTGGGAGCTATGACTATCTTCTGCGTGTCATCGCTACAGATCTGGATGACTATCAACGCTTCCAGATGGAGACGCTCACAAAGGTCAAAGGGATACAGAACGTTGTTACAGAGATCCCGTTGAGGCGAGTCAAGCAGACGACCCGCCTACCTATATAAGTCTTGTGGGTAGAAGCTTCTTTTTGAAGCCATGGCTAAGAAGGATGCAGAGGCGCGCAAGGTTGGCTCGGCAGTCACCTCGCTCTGCAGCCGCGTGTGAGTAGCTTTGCACTGAGGCTGGCGCCGCTCCAGAGCTACGTGCTGCGCTGCCCACTGCTGCCCCCATCCTTAAATCTGGCCCAAAATGAGCGAATTCAAGCGTATCAGTGCGTATGACTTGGTGAAGTCCCCTTGAAAACCTGAACCACTCAGAAGTAGAGAATCCCCCCATCGGAGTCTCTACATGAAGAAAGGGGATGCGGATAAAAACTTGGACTGGTTTACGCCGCAAGTCCAAGGCTCGCCCGGTATTCAACAGGGCTGAGAGAGCCAAGGGATATCTTGATCCGCTTCTCGTTGTACCAGCGGATGTACGAGTCGACCACCTCAATGAACTGCTCGATGGTCGTGCCCTTCCAGTCCCGAGGATAGAACAACTCGTTCTTGAGGCGGCCGAAGAAGCCTTCGCAAGCCGCGTTGTCAGGAGAGCAGGCCTTGCGAGACATCGAGCGGGTGAGGTTCGCCTCGCTCATCCTAGAGAGCCAGCCTGGCCAACGGTAGTGGCCACCACGATCAGAGTGGACCACTGGACGATCGCTTGTGTCTGCCACTGTCTCAATAGCTGCATCCAGCATTGAGTTGACCAGCTCTGCGTCCGGGCTCGTTCCAATGGTCCAGCTCACCACCATGCCGTCGAAGCAATCGATGATGGGTGACAGGTACACCTTGCCTGCTGGGATCTGGAATTCTGTAATGTCCGTGAGCCACTTTTCATTTGGGGTGGCCGCCTGGAAGTCACGGTTGATGATGTTATCTGGTGCCGGGCTGATCTCGCCGAGGTAGGACGCGAACCTGCGCCGCTTGGGCTTTGCGACGACCAGATTCTCTTGCTTCATCAGCCGCTGCACCACTTTCTCGGAGATCGGGCCTTGCTCTCTGGCCAGAGAGGCTTGCAGCCTGCGGTAGCCGTAGCAGCGGTGGTTGGACTCAAAGATCTCGGTAAGGGACTGGCGCACCACAAGGTACTTGTCGCCGACCACTGTGCGGGACCGATGGTAGAAGTACGAGCTGCGTGCAAGACCCAACTGTGCGAGGAGCTCTGGCAGGCGGTAGTGCTCCTTGAGGGCGTCAATCAGCAGTGTCTTCTCCCGGTTGGACAGGAGCTGCAGATCGACGCCCAGACCTTTTTTTAACAGTTCATTGGCCTTGTTCAAGAGGTCCTGCTCAAGGCGCAGTTGCCTGACTTCGCGGCGCAGTATCTCAACCTGGCGCTCGAGTTCTTCGCGCTCTCGCTCCTGCGGTGATTGATCGGTGTGTTTCATTGATGCGGGTGCCTCACGTCCCAGCAGCTGGTTCTTCCAGTTGTACAACGTTGGCCGGCATACGCCGAACTTATCAGCCACTGTTTGCGCACTTTGCTGCCGAGTGCAAAGCTCCATGACTCCCGCTTGCTTCAAGCTCTCGGGATACCTTCGTTGACCCACACTGCTAACCAGAGCCCTTCTGGCCTCAGGGAATGCCTCACGCACCCATTTGGTAAGCGTTCCACGACCGGGGTAGCCCAGCGCCCTCATGGTGGCCGCGATGCATCGGTCATGGGTGAGGTAGTGCTCGATGGCTGCGGCCTTCTGCGCCTGCGAGAACTTCGGTTCACGGCCTGCGTAGCCAGCGGACAAGTCGAGCTTGAGTTGGTACTCGTTGTACCAACCCTTCAAAGAATTCTTCGTCGGATAGCCCAGCTGCCGGATGGTGGGCCTGACGCGCTTGCCCAGCTTGATGTAGAGCTCAACGGCTCGGATTCGATCTTCGTAGGAATACATGAACTACCTCCTGGTAGTCCAAGTTTTCGTCCGCATCCCCGGTGGGTCAGGTTTGCGTGGAAATCAACAATGACGCGATCCGCAGTTGTGCGCGCACGAAGTAACGACAGTTGTGAGTTGGTCGTCGCCTAGATAGGGCTCGTAGGCAAATGCGCTTGCCTCCTCGGGCTTGATCGTGATACCGACACTTATTAAAGTGGCTGCACCTGTGGTTGCACCAACAATTTTCAGAAAATCACGGCGTTTATATCCGCCTGCTGGGTCAATGCTGTCGCTCACGCTGGGAAACCGTACTGCAGGCGCCGGAGCCTGAGATTGCGCTTCAGACCATTCATTTTTCATTTTTTCTCTCCTTGACCCATGGCATTGGTGATAAATCGCACCTCTGATTCCGTAGGGCGGTCCTTGGCCCAATCAGGTACATCGGTCCCCATTCCGGGCCAGGCATGTCTTGGGTATGGATAGTGCGTGCGATACCATGAGCGCCCACCATGGCAGCCAAAGCAAACATTGCCACCATCGGGTTTGGCGGCCATTTCTTCTATGGCCTTTGCATTCAGATAACTGACTTGATGCCGATTGGTTCGAATATTGGCATGGCATAACAGGCAGTTATTTTGAAAAGTCTGTTTCGATTGTTCCCACGGGCCGGGGAGTCCCATGACGGACCAATTCAGCTTGCCGTGGCATTTAAGGCAGGTGGTTTCTGGGTTCACCATTTTCCGCAGTGTTAAATCGCTCTGTGCGGTTGCTGAACTTCCGGGGGCCTCATCTCGCGGATCGTTGCCTTGGTGACAGGTTGTGCAACGCAGATTCATCAGTTTTTTCGCCAGGGCTGTTTCCAAATGTCGGCGATGAAAGGTATCTTGTTCACCTTCATAGGTTGAGGTCTGCTGGTACCAAGCTGTTGCTGCAGTGGATTCAATGCCTGCCGAAGAGCTTTTTTTGACAGAGGGTTTCAGTACTTCAGAATGGCAGGCCAAACACTGCTTATCTGTTGCCTTGTCTATGCCAGGCTTGAAGTGAATGGGGTCATACTTTGCTGCATGGTAGCTGGCAGGGGCGGTTGACGATGACGGACTTGAAGAACTCGCAACACTGCTATTGCTGCTGGGCGGAGCAGTAGATGTATGTTCTTTGCAGCCTGTTATTGCGAGCGTTAATGTTGCGCTGACCATAACAATGTGCAACAGCCTTGGCCATAAGGCAGTCATGGACGCACTCTTGGGAAACATATCACGAACCTTTGCGCCAATATGGAGATGACGCCTGCTTTTGAGATTGATCGCGCCTTGGCGCGCGACCAATCTCAAGGATTAACGGGAAATTATTTACTGTTGCCAGACATTCCACTCATGCCTTGTTGCCCGTTAGCCTTGTGCTTTTTGGCTTTTTTTGCCTTGGCTTTGTTGCCGGACATACCAGACATACCACTCATGCCCTGTCGACCGGACATGCCGCTCATTCCGGACATACCTTGTTGGCCGGACATGCCACTCATGCCAGACATACCGCTCATACCTGACATGCCTTTCTGGCCGGACATGCCACTCATGCCCGACATTCCGGACATACCTTGCTGGCCGGACATGCCGCTCATGCCCGACATTCCGGACATACCTTGCTGGCCGGACATGCCACTCATGCCCGACATTCCGGACATACCTTGCTGGCCGGACATGCCACTCATACCCGACATGCCACTCATGCCTTGCTGGCCTGACATTCCTGACATACCACTCATGCCGGACTGCTGGGCTGTCACCGGCAAGGCAGTGACCAATGCAACGGCCGTAACCGAAAGACCGAGGATTTTGCGAGCAACTTTCATAGCTTTTCCTTACGTACTTAGAGAGGACCTAACAACTTTTGGGGCACACCGCCCCCTGCCTGCAGGCAGGATCGCAGCCACCCTGATGGGGTGTTGACGATTCCGATATAACGCCTCCATTTCTTGTTTCTGGAGGGCGGTAAAAACGTGGTATTGAATTCGAGAGAGCGCTCAGCGCGCAGATCCTGAGCCAGGAACGCCTGCGGCTGTGATGCTGTGCCACCCGCGTAGGTCATACGGCCCCGTCATGCCCGGGCCCCGAAGAGGAACCCACCAACTGCCTGTGGTGGCAATGGATTCCACATTTCCGGGTATTGGACGTTCTATGCCTCGCAGAACTTGATCTCGTTTCTCTGGAGTCAAGGTGGCTTGTGCCAATTGGGGTGCGCCGTCCGGCCTGCGATCTGGCTGCAGCCCGGCCACAGGGCCTGTCGCTTGCGCCCATGCGCCACTGGACAATGCCAGGATGCATAGCGCGAAAGACTGTCGATTCATCATGGTGTTCATTTCATGCCATTGCTTGTGCTCGCAAGGCTTAAAGCAAAATGCTTGCCATGCACTCATGAATTACTAACTCATTGAATCAGAATATATTTTTTTGTACCTGTGGACGACGTATGTCGAATTGACAAATTATGAAAAGTTAATTTGACAGGTTGTCATGTCACCTTGGCAGGCGGTTCAAGGATGCTGGGGGCAGGTCATTTCGCAAAAGGCGGTGCGTGCCTGATCGCGCTGTCTACCGTGGTTTTCCTGGTGGCCGGATGCGATGCCTTGTCTAGAAAACGAGAAAACCGCCCTGGGAGGCGGTTTTGGGTCAGAGGTATCGGCTGAAAACCTCATTTCTTTTCCTGCTGCGCCATCAAGCGCCTGTATTTGTCGAAGGTCTTGCGGATGTCAGTCGCCACAGCGGGGACATATCGACTTTGTTTCTCTCCTCGTTGGGCGACGAGAGGGCGCGATGGCATGGTGAGCATGGGGAAGGTCGGTGCTTGCTGCATATCGGACTCCTTTCATGGTGTCCTTTATGCTCTCCGAAAGCACGGCTGTCTTCTGTAGGGCGCGTCTGAGTAATGTTAAAAAGCATTAGCTATGTGGCATAACTCTCATGGAAATACGCGCTAGATGTGGGCCACAGCGGTGGATTGCCGGGAGCGCTGGAGGTAGTCAGGGTGAAAGAAAAAGATGTAGAAAAAGTGGCGCCGACCCTGAAAAAACCGTCAAATCGAATATTTCAATTACGCTAGCACAAAAGTGACAGCTTTGCCAATCCTTGGCATCCCTGTTGCAGGATTCGCCTGTAACGATATGCTCCCCGGATCGCCCGTGATCGTTGTTGTCGAAACAATGTGAGGCGACCAATATTTTGACTACAAAGGATCTGAGATATGAAGGTACCGTTTCGCCTGAACACCTTGGCGGTTGCGTTTGGTCTGGCTGGTTCCCTGTTGGCTGGCGCTGCCCAGGCAGAGAACATCAAGATTGGTGTGGTGATTCCTGCCACCGGTCCTCTGACCCAGTACGGCGACATGGTCAAGGAAGGGGTGGACACCGCTCTTGAGCAGATCAATGCCGCTGGCGGCGTCAATGGCAACAAGCTCGAAGCCGTGGTGGTGGACGATGCCTGCGAGCCCAAGCAAGGCCCCGTGGCCGCCAACCGCGTAGTCAACGCCAAGATTCATTATGTGGTGGGCCCTGTGTGCTCGGGTGCTGCCATTGCAGCTGCACCGATCTACAACAACGAAGGCGTGGTGGTGGTGACCCCATCTGCCACGTCGCCAGCGCTGACCGAAGGCAAGAACTTCACCTCGGTCTTCCGCACCATTGGCCGCGATGATCAGCAAGGTCCTTTCGCTGCCAAGTTCATTGCGCAAACCATCAAGCCCAAGAAGGTCGCTGTGCTGCACGACAAGCAGTCGTACGGCCAGGGCATTGCAACCGCTGTGCGTGACACCCTCAAGGCCGATGGCGTGAATGTCGCGCTGTTCGAAGGCATCAACGCCGGCGACAGCGACTACTCTGCTGTCATCACCAAGCTCAAGAGCGCCGGTGTGGATTTCGTCTACTACGGTGGCTACCACCCAGAAATGGGCCTGCTGCTGCGCCAGGCCGCCGAGCAAGGCCTGAAGGTCCGCATCATGGGCCCAGAAGGCGTGGGCAACCCTGAGATCAACGCCATTGCAGGCCCTGCCGTCGAAGGCATGCTGGTGACGCTGCCTGCAGACTTTGCTTCCAACCCAAAGAATGCGGCCTTGGTCAAGGCATTCAAGGACAAGAAGCGCGATCCTTCCGGCTCATTCCAGATGGGCTCGTACACTGCAGTCAAGGTGATCGCCGATTCGATCAAGGCCGTGGGCAACGACGCTGGCAAGGTGGCCAAGCACTTGCACACTGCAACCTTTGAAACCCCGCTGGGCAACCTGGCATGGGATGCCAAGGGCGACCTGAAGGCATATGACTTCCAGGTGTTCAACTGGCATAAGGACGGCAGCAAGACCCCTGCTACGAAGTAATCCGGGTTGGTGAGATGAAGGGCATGGTTCTAAAACATAGAACCATGCCTTCTTGTTTTGGCCGTCACAGCGGCCAGGGAATTGAGGCGGTAAGGTATGAGTGATTTTTTGCCCCAATTCATACAACAGTTGTTCAATGGCCTGTCACTGGGTGCGATCTACGCGCTGGTGGCCATTGGATACACGATGGTGTATGGAATTATCGGAATGATCAATTTCGCCCATGGCGAAATCTACATGATTGGCGCCTACATAGGTCTGGTGACCTTGTCGGCAATTGGTACGCAAAGCGGCATTCCGGTGTTTGTCGTGATCGGGGCCATGCTCCTGGTATCGGTGGTATTGACGGGTGTGTACGGCTATGTGGTTGAGCAGGTGGCATACAAGCCGCTGCGCAGCAGCCCGCGTCTGGTGGCGCTGATCTCGGCCATTGGCATGTCGATCTTTTTGCAGAACTGGGTGGCCCTGGGTCAGGGCGCGCGCGACATGGCCGTGCCTTCGCTGCTGCCCGGTGCATTCAACTTCCACATGGGTGATGGTTTCGAGGTGTTTGTTCCGTATACGCGCATCCTGATCATCGTCGTGGCCGTGGTGCTGATGATTGCGCTCACGCTCTATATCCGGCATTCGCGCATGGGACGTGCATCACGCGCCTGCGCGCAGGACATGCAGATGGCCAATCTGCTGGGCATCGACACCAACAAGGTGGTGTCCTTCACCTTCATCCTGGGCGCCGTGCTGGCGGCAGTGGGCGGTGTGCTGATTGCCTTGGCCATCGGCAAGCTCAACCCCTACATTGGTTTCGTGGCAGGTATCAAGGCCTTCACGGCTGCCGTGCTGGGCGGCATCGGCAGCATTCCCGGCGCGATGCTGGGCGGCGTGCTGCTGGGCGTGGCAGAGACTTTTGCCGCAGCCTACATTTCGTCGGAATACAAGGACATCGTGGCCTTTGGCCTTCTGGTGCTGATCCTGTTGTTCCGTCCCACAGGTCTTCTCGGCAAGCCCGAAGTGGAGAAGGTCTGATGAAAGCGAATTTCAAGAATGCACTGATTTCCGCCGTACTGGCGGCGCTGGTGGTGCTGCCCATCTTCGGCCTGCACCTGGAGCGCAAAGGCACACGCAATTACATCGAGCCGCACTGGAACCTGGTGATCTGGGGCTTTGTGATCGTGCTGGTGCTGCAGCTCATCAAGCCGTTTCTGGCCAAGCAGATGGCGCATATCAAGGCGCCAAGCCTGCCTGCGATGAAGCACGGCACCCGCACCACCTTGTTGTGGCTGGTGATCGTGGCAGCCATCGTCTGGCCCTTCTTCAGTGGCCGCAATGCGGTCGATATTGCTACCCTGGCGCTCATCTACGTGATGCTGGGCCTGGGCCTGAACATCGTGGTGGGCTTTGCGGGCCTGCTGGATCTGGGCTTTGTCGGCTTCTACGCCGTGGGCGCCTATACCTATGCTTTGCTGTTCCACTGGGCGGGGTGGTCGTTCTGGGAAGCGCTGCCGTTCTCGGGCGCCGCTGCCGCGCTGTTCGGCTTTGTACTCGGCTTTCCCGTATTGCGGCTGCGTGGCGATTACCTCGCCATTGTGACCTTGGGCTTTGGCGAGATCATCCGGCTGCTGCTGGTCAATCTGGTGGGTTTTACCGGCGGGCCCGATGGCATCTCCAACATCCCCAAGCCAACGCTGCTGGGCTTTGAGCTGACGCGCACGGCCTCCAAGGAAGGTACGCAGACCTTGCAGCAGTTCCTGGGCTTCGAGTTCAACACCATGCACATGGTGATCTTCCTGTATCTGCTGGCGCTGATTCTGGCCCTGGTCACTTTGTGGATCAGCAACCGTCTCATCCGCATGCCGATTGGTCGTGCCTGGGAGGCATTGCGTGAGGACGAGGTGGCCTGCAAATCGCTGGGCATGAACCCCACGAAGATCAAGCTGTCGGCCTTTACCTTGGGCGCCATGTTTGCGGGCTTCGGTGGTGCGTTTTTTGCCGCACGCCAGGGCATCGTCAGCCCCGAATCGTTCAGCTTCATCGAGTCTGCGCTGATCCTGGCGATTGTGGTGCTGGGTGGCATGGGTTCGCAGTTGGGCGTGATTGTTGCGGCGATTCTGATCACGGTATTGCCCGAGTTTGCGCGCGAGTTCTCCGAGTACCGCATGCTGATCTTCGGCCTGGTGATGATTCTGATGATGGTGTGGCGTCCGCAGGGCCTGTTCCCGATGAAGCGCCACCACGAAGAGTTGAAGTGACCGTAAACACGGATAACGCAAACAGGGAGAAGTGTTTATGAGTCAAACCATGTTGAAAGTGGACGGTCTGTGCATGCGCTTCGGCGGCCTGCTGGCTGTCGACCATGTGGCGCTGGACGTCAAGCAGCAAGAGATATTCGCCATCATCGGCCCCAACGGCGCGGGCAAGACCACGGTGTTCAACTGCATCAGTGGCTTCTACAAACCGACCGAAGGGGCCATCACGCTCAACGGGCAGTCCATCGCGGGCCTGCCCAGCCACGCCGTGGCCAACCATGGCGTGGTGCGCACCTTTCAGAACGTGCGCCTGTTCAAGGGCATGACGGTGATGGAGAACCTGCTGGTGGCACAGCACCAGCAGGTCAAGCGCAATCTGCTCTCGGGGCTGTTCAAGACCAAGGCCTACCGCGCGGCGGAAGAGGGAGCCAAGGCCAATGCCGCGCACTGGCTCGACGTGATGGGCCTGCGGGCCTTTGCCAACCGGGAGGCGGGCAATCTGGCCTATGGCCACCAGCGGCGGCTGGAGATTGCGCGCTGCATGATTACCAACCCCAAGCTCTTGATGCTGGACGAGCCAGCCGCGGGCCTGAACCCGCAGGAGAAGGTGGAATTGCAGCACCTGATCGACCAGCTGCGCAAGGAGTATGGTGTCACCGTGTTGCTGATTGAGCATGACATGAGTCTGGTGATGGGGGTGTCCGAGCGCATCCTGGTGATGGAATATGGCAAGCCGATTGCACTGGGTGTGCCGGAGGCGATCCGCAATGACGAACGCGTGATCAAGGCGTACCTGGGAGAGTCGTGATGCAGCCGATGTTGGAAATCAAGAATATCAGCACGCATTACGGTGCGATCTGTGCAGTCAACGATGTGAGTCTGCATGTCAACCAGGGCGAGATCGTTTCGCTGATCGGCAGCAACGGCGCGGGCAAGACCACCTTGCTGATGACCGTGTGCGGCAATCCACGCGCGACGAGCGGCTCCATCAAGTTCGAGGGCGAGGAACTGGTGGGCCAGTCGTCGCACCTGATCATGCGCAAGGGCATTGCCGTCTCGCCGGAAGGCCGCCGGGTCTTCAAAGACCTGACGGTGGTGGAGAACCTGCAGATGGGCGCCTTCTTTCTGAGCAAGGACGAGATTGCACAGGGAATCGACTATGTGTATGGCCTGTTCCCGCGCCTCAAGGAGCGGGCCGAGCAGCGCGCCGGCACCATGTCGGGCGGGGAGCAGCAGATGCTGGCCATTGGTCGTGCGCTGATGAGCAAGCCACGCCTGCTGCTGCTGGATGAGCCCACGCTCGGGCTGGCGCCGCTCATCATTGCGCAGATTTTCGAGATCATCAAGGCCGTGCGCGAGCAAGGGGTGACAGTGTTTCTGGTGGAGCAGAACGCCAACCAGGCATTGCAGATCGCCGACCGGGGCTATGTGTTGGAGACCGGAAGGGTCACGCTGGAGGACAGCGGCGTCAATCTGCTGCGCAACCAGGATATCCGCAAGGCCTACCTGGGCGGTTGATCTCAGAAGGGTGTTACGCCAAAAGCCGCTGTAGTGCCAGGCACTGCGGCGGCTTTTTCATGGGCTGGGTGGGTCCACTGTGGTGCAAACCGGTGCAAACAGCTCGAGCTGGCACTCGTTGGCAGGCATGACGGGCAATTCCCAGCTTTGCAGCACCTCGTAGCGCCAGCCATTGCCTGTGCCTTGCCGTACCACCAGCAAAATCTGCTGGATCAGCCAATCAATGGGCTGAATGCGTAGCGTATCCAAGGGGGCCGGCGCCCGGTAGCTGATGGTGACATGGGGCGTATGCCCTGTGTCCGGAGGCAGGTCTGGTTGTACCTTGGTCTGCAAGCATCGGAGCAAATCATCAAACTCGCTGGGCCGCCCCTGACACAGGAAGGACCAGTGCGTGCGCTCTCCAGCAGGCCTGTGCTCGCCGCGAATGCGGTTCAGCCGCAACCGGAAAGCCCGCATTCGCGCGGCCAGCGCTGCATCGCATGCGCGCTCCAGTGCCCGCTCTGTGGCAAGGCAGGCGGGGTAGGGGCCGCACAGCGTCTGGTGCCAGTTGCACTCGGGGAACATGCGCGCTCCCAGAAACTCGCGCAAGCCTCGCTGGTCGATGGCGTTGCTCATACGGCTGAGCACCGGGTCAGACGGTTGGCACATGACCATCATGCGTGAGGTGTCCATGGTTTTCCTCCTATAGCGCTCGCTGCAGTGTATGCCGGGGCAGGTGGTGCCGTGTAAGAACGTGTTTACGATCTCCTCGCGCCGCGACAGCGGCTTTGCGGGGCGCCCGGCTAGGGATGGGATGCGAGGGGCGCGCCTAGCGGCGCAGTGCGCAGCCAATAGCCTGCTATTGGCAAGCGCTGCAACGACGCAAACCGCCCCTAACCGGGCGTCCCCAAACCCACTGTCCCTACGGGTTGGAGTGAAATCGGGCGATTTCTGCGCGCTGGCCCTTGCTTGCACCCCGGTGCAAGCTGCGTCCCATCGCTTCGAACTCATCCCGATTGCACTCCAACGCGGCAGCGTAGAGATCGTAAACACGTTCTAAGCGGTCATTACGGCGCTGTTGTGGCTTCAGAGCCCGTCTAAATTAAAATGGCGCATTACCAATCATTCGCCAATGCATGCTGCCGAGACCGGCTTTCAGGCATGCAAAGGCTTTGCGCCCGGGTAGAAGATCTGCGCCCGGGCTGCCTGACACCATGACCGAATCCCCAAAACACAGCCCCTGGCGCATGAGTGTGGCGCCGATGATGGACTGGACTGACCGCCATTGCCGCTACCTGCACCGCCTGCTCACGCGCCACACCTTGCTCTATACCGAGATGGTGACGACCGGCGCCCTGATCCATGGCGATGTGGCCCGGCACCTGCGCTTCAATGATGAAGAGCACCCTGTTGCCTTGCAGTTGGGGGGGAGCGAACCTGCCGATCTGGCCCAGTGCGCCAGGCTGGCGCAGGAATGGGGCTACGACGAGGTCAACCTCAACTGCGGCTGCCCCAGCGAGCGGGTGCAGCGCGGTGCGTTCGGCGCCTGCCTGATGAACGAGAAGGACCTGGTCGCCGATTGCGTGAAGGCGATGCGCGATGCGGTGGATATGCCGGTCACCGTCAAGCACCGCATTGGTATCGACAAGGTGGAGAGTTACGATTTTGTGCGCGATTTTGTCGGAACCGTGGCCGACGCGGGCTGCGAGGTGTTCATCGTTCACGCGCGCAACGCCTGGCTCAAGGGGTTGTCTCCCAAGGAAAACCGCGAGATTCCCCCGCTGCGCTATGACGTGGTGGCGCAGCTCAAGCGTGACTTCCCCGAGCTCACGATTGCCATCAACGGCGGCATTGCCGATGACGAAACCGCTGCCGCGCAGCTGGCGCAGGTAGATGGCGTGATGGTGGGCCGTGAGGCTTACCACAACCCCTGGTGGCTTGCCCGCTGGGACGCGCTGTACTACGGCGACCCAGCCAGCGACGCCACGCGCGAATCGGTGGAAGAAGAAATGGTGCGCTACATGGAGCGCGAAGCCGCTGCCCATGGCACGCACTGGTACAGCATCGCCCGCCACATGCTGGGCCTGCGCCAGGGCATGCCGGGCGCACGCCGCTGGCGCCAGGTGTGGAGCGACCATCGCCTCAAAACCTTGCCTCCGCACGAAGTGATGCAACTGGCGCGCACCAAGCCTGGCCGCTCGGTGGAAGCAATCGAACTGGCCGGTGCGTAACTGATTGCTATATATTTTATAGCTATCAGCGCCTGCCAGTGGTGTGCTGGAGTTGTTTTTTCTCAAAAATAGAACTGCGAGCGGGCCGCAACCGGGCTGTACCCGGCCGCCGTCCCGGAAGACGGGATGGCTCCATGGGGCGCACCCGTGAAGGCTCGTGCAGATGAGGGCGGTTGAGCGCAGATGGGTACGCATCAGCGCACGCATTCAGGGCCGCTGCATGCTCCTTGGAGCCTTTGCAACCGAAAATCGCCTGTTTGCGCAGAATCGCGCATGGCTGTTGTGTGCCGAACACGATCAAAATTGCTACGAACTTGATAGCTGTCGCTGCGCGTGCACAGTTGCGCGATCGGATGCGGTCCATGGATGGGCAATTGCTATACTTCCTATAGTGGCAATCGCCTGTCGGTGCGCAGCACCAGTGCGCCTCACCCAGGAATGCTGCCGATAAGAATCCAGAAATCCGCCCATTGGCTCCGGCCGGGGTGAAGAGAGGGGATGCAGGGATGGGGGAAAAACAAGCGCGTCTGGCCTATGGCTTGCTGATCGGGGCAGGCTGGGCGGGCGCGCACCGCTTTTATCTGCAGCGCTATGCAAGCGCCACGGTGCAGCTCCTGTTGACGGTGCTGATGGTGGGGCTGTGGATCTGGGGCGGCAGTTGGGCGTCCTACGCCCCCTATCTGCTGGGCCCCATTCTCCTGTGGCTGGGCCATGATGGCTTCTGGCTGCATGACTACTTCAGGGTAGAAGAGGAGATGGATACCCAGCTGGCCGGGTTTGTGGATTCCGGCGGCGAGCCACTTGTGCGAGCCGCACCGCTGGCAGCCGCCGTGAAGGAGGCTGCACCTTCCCGTGATGAAGCCGATGCACACAAGAAAACCCGTGCCATCCAACTGACCAAGAAGCAGATTGCCCAGACGCTGCAGGACAACCATCCCAAAGGGGCGCATACAGCGGCAGAGCGCCTCGTCCAGTACCTGCAGCAGCGCAGCCGCCGCCCGCAGTACGATCCGCACCTCGCCGAAGCCTATCTGCTCCATGGCATGGTGCTCTACCAGACCCAGTACCTGGAGGGAGCACGCAAGAAACTGCAGATGGGCGTGCACCTGGCAGCTCCGTTTGCGCACCTGTCGGTGCAAACCCAGCAGGCCCAGGGCTGGCTCGACCGCTTGCGCAACCCGCCGCTGCAAAGCCAGCCGGGCGCCCCAGCCATGCAGGTGCAGCCCGGTCAGTATGAAGCGCTGATGCGCTCAGGCGACTGGCAGCAGGCCGCCACGCTGTGCGCGCAGATCATTGCGCTGCGCCAGTCCGCCAAGGCAGTGGATGCGCCCGATCTGGCTGCACACCTGCTCAATGCCATGGAAATTGCGCACAACCTGGGCCAGACCGCGCAGGTGCAGGCCCACGGCCAGCTGCTGCTGCAACTGGCCGGTCAGGTCGATGGCAAGTCCTCTGGCCATGGCCCTGTGCCGGAGCCGCTGCAACGCCAGGCGATGGAAAAGCTGGGCGATCTGGCCTTTGCCCAGGGCGATACGGCCGAGGCCACGCGCTACTACCGCCAGGCGCTGGCGCTGGTCACGCGGAGCGCAGGCAGCGGCCCCCAGGTCTGTGGTTTGCTGCAGCGGCTGGCGCTCAATTTCGAGCGCGCAGGCGATGTCTCCGGCGCGTCGGAATGCTGGGCCAGTGCCCACGAGCACATCATCGCGATGGGAGATGTGATGGAAGACAGCGAGGCCGTCTCCGATGTACTGACTCGCTATGCCGCATTCTCGGTGCGCCACCAGCCTGCCAGGGTCAAGGCACTGATCGAGCAATCGCTGCGCATTCAGCACCGCAGCTACCGAGGCTATTCGCTGGCAGCCGCACGTGCCTATGAGGTTTTTGCCGGTTTCATGGCCGAGGTGGGTCAACCGGCAGCGCGCCTTGCGCATCTGCAAACAGCCTTGCTGCTCTACCAGGTGTGTGATCCTGACAATGTTTCCCAAATTGCCGCCATGAAAAAATCCATTGCTGCGGCCCAACAGGCGGTGCAGGCCGTGGCTGGCGAGGTGCCCGCATGACGGATGAAGGCCTGCTGTATGCCGTGAGCCGCTATGACCTGCGCGGCTTCCTGATCGAGCCCGCCAGCATCGATCCCTACCTTCAGCGCAGCGCAATCCAGGCAGGCCCCAATGCCTTGATGCAGATGGGCCCGCTGTGGCAGCAGCTGATGGAGGTATTGCCCGAACTGGCAGATGGCGTGCCTGTGGAAGGCACGCCCGCCTTGCATTGCTGGGTGTGGCCGGCCGACAGGGTGGAAGATGGCGTGCAGCGCCTGCGGGCGCTGGATGCGGGCGTGTTCTCGCAGCGTGTGCAGGCACTTGTGGCGCGCGGTGCTGCAGGCAATCAGCTGGAAACGCTGCGCCAGCTGGTGCGCCTGCAGGCCGAGCTGCGTGCGTTTTTGCAGGCAGCTGCCGGGCGGCGCGATGCGGCGCTGCTTTACGTGGTGTAGCGCTGCGGCATCAAGGCCATCAACTCGGCTGCAGCCTTCTCTGGATTGTCCGCATTGACGATGGCGCGCACCACCGCGACGGAGCCAACGCCGCTCTCCAGCACCTGTGCAAACTGCGCAGCGCCAATGCCGCCAATCGCCACCTGCGGGTAGCCGCGCGTCAGGGCGGCATAACGCATCAGGCGCGCCAGGCCTTGCGGGACGGTGGCCATTTTCTTGAGCGTGGTGGGAAATACCGCCCCCATGGCGATATAGCTGGGCTGCGCCTGGCTGGCGCGCACCATCTCGGCGTAGCCGTGGGTGCTGACGCCAAGGCGCACACCGCTGGCGCGCAGGGCGGTCAGATCGGCGCTGCTGAGTGCATCGAGGTCTTCCTGACCCAGGTGAACACCGTAGCTACCCGCTGCGATGGCCTGGCGCCAATGGTCGTTGATGAAGAGCAGGGCGGGCGTGCCCTTGACGGCCTCCACCGCAGCCTTGACTTCGCGCTCCACTGCTGCGGTATCTTCCGATTTGAAACGCAGTTGCACGGTGGGCACGCCGGCATGCGCCATGCGGCCGACCCATTGGGCAGTGGGCAGCACGGCGTACAGGCCCAGTTGCTCGGGGCAGGCAACAAAGGCACCCGCCTCTGTACGCAGCTGCAGGCCAAAATCTGCAGCGGCTGTGGGCCAGGCGTGGGCGTCGAACACACCGAGCCGCTGGCTTTGCGCGGACCAAGCCTTGGCAATGCAATCTGCATCGATGGCGATGAAGCCCAACTGGCTGCAGGCCGCAACTGCACCTGCATATACGGTGTCCTGCTGCTGCGCGTGCTTCAGTGCTGGTGCGGGCTGCGGTGGAAAGTCCGCAAAATCTGCTTGATGAACATCAAGAATGGCTTGGGCGATGGGGCTGGCGGTCATGGTGATTGGGGTATTTCTCGCTGATCTGGCAGGCGCTATCAGCCATCCATTCAGGCGTTGTGCCAGAAAGGCGTGCCCAGCACCGGCGTGCTGGGTTGGGCCGTGTCCTGCGCTTGCATGGCTCCTGCCCGGAAGGCGGCGTGGCCCGCTGCCGTGGCGTCGGCAAAGGCACCAGCCATGGCGACAGGGTCTTGCGACAGCGCCACGGCGGTGTTGAGCAGCACGCCGTCAAAGCCCCATTCCATCACCTGGCAGGCGTGGCTGGGCAGGCCCAGGCCGGCATCGCAGATCAGCGGTACGTTGAGGCGCTCGCGCAAGGCCTGCATTGCGTATGGATTGACGGGGCCACGGCCCGTGCCGATGGGCGCTGCCCAGGGCATGACGGCCTGGCAGCCAACGTCGACGAGGCGCTGGCATAGCACCAAGTCTTCGGTGCAGTAGGGCAACACCTGAAAGCCGTCCTTGATCAGGATGGAGGCCGCTTCGACGAGGTTGAGCGTATCGGGCTGCAAGGTGTAGTCGTCACCGATCAGCTCCAGCTTGATCCACGGCGTCTCGAACACCTCGCGCGCCATCTGCGCGGTGGTGATCGCCTCCTGCACGCGCATGCAGCCTGCGGTGTTTGGCAGCACAGGCACCTCAAGGCGCTTGAGGAGGGCCCAGAAGTCGCTGCCGGTCTCTGCCGCATTGCTGCCCTGGCGGCGCAGCGATGCAGTCACCATGGCTGGCCTGGCGCGGGCGACTGCGGCCTCCAGCACCGCAGGCGATGGGTAGCGCGAGGTGCCCAGCAGCAGCCGGCTTTGAAAGCGCTGGCCATACAGAACCAGGGCGTCGTCAGAGGAGGGAATGGCAGTCATGGCTAGAAATTGGTAAAAAAATGGCCATCAGCGCTCAACTGGAGCGCGCAGATAGCTATCAAAAATAGAGCAAATCTGCAGGAAGGCACTGACACGCGGAATCCTGGGCGTGTTTTCACAGCACAGCGGGCGCCGTTCATGTGGTTGTCAGCCGCCAGTGACCGGCGAGATCACCTCGACCTTGTCATTGGCCTGGAGTACCCGGCTCTCGTAAAGCGCCTTGGGCACGAACTCGGTGTTCACCGCCACGGCAAAAGGTGGTTGCGGCTGCAATTGGGCCAGTGCCTGGGCTACGGTGGCATGGGCGGGCAGCTCGGTGGCCTGGTTGTTCAAAAGGATTTGCATCGTCATATCGGTTGAAGTGCCCATCATAGAGGGTGAAAACAGGTTTTCAGAGCAGGCTGACGGCCAGACCGAACTGTGCCGCCAGCGGCGAGCCACCGGTTTCCACCACCTGCACGGCACAGTCGAGCACCGCAGGAGAGATCATGAAGCCGTGGCGGTACAGGCCATTGACTTCCAGTACACGCGGCCGGGTCTGCCGTATGGCGGGCAGGTTGTCGGGCAGGGCGGGGCGGCACTGCACGCCGATCTCCAGAATGCGCGCCTCGGCAAAACCGCTATGCACGGTGTAGGCCGCAGAGAGCAACTCCATCGCCGAGCGGACGCTTGCGGGCGACATATCGTCCGATTCAATCTCAGTCGCGCCGATCACGAACAGATGGTTCTGCTTGGGGGCGATGTAGATCGGGTAGCGCGGGTGCATCAGGCGCGTAGGGCGGCTCAGGCTCACCTCGGGGGCGTGCACGCGCACCACTTCGCCGCGTACGCCGCGCAGCGTGCTCCACTGTGGTTTGGCGCCAAGGCCCCGGGTGTCGATCAGCCAATCGGGCTGGCCGGCCTCGCCCGGGACAAAGTCGCTTACCTCGCGGGGCGTATGCCAATGCAGGCGCACGCCGCCCGCCTGCAACGCGGGCACCAGGGCAGCCAGCAACTGGCGATTGTCCAGCTGGCCTTCGCCAGGCAGGTAATAGCCTTGTTGAAAATGCGAGGCCAGTGCCGGTTCGAGCGCCTGCAGGGCGGAGCGATCCAGCGCCTGCAAAGGGGGCAGCTCCGCAATGGCCGCCTGGGTGCGCTCCAGAATGCCGCGAAAGCGCTGGGCCTCCGCCGCATCCTGCCGGTGCCAGACCACCATGGTTCCGGCTTGCTGAATGAACACAGGATCGGCCAACTGGGCAATCAACTGCGGCCAGCGCGCAAGGCCGTACTGGCCCATGCGCACGACACCGTGCTCGGTAACTGCCGACTCGGCCAGCGGGGCGAGCATGGCAGCGGCCACATGTGCGGCTGCATGCTCGGCCTGCGGGCCGCCACGGTCATACAGATCGATGGAATAGCCCTTGCCCGAGAGCACAAGCGCCAACAGACGCCCGAGCAGGCCACCGCCAAGGATGGCAAGGCGGGCAGGAGCGGGAATGAGTGCGTGAGAAGTCATGTTTGCCTATAGGCGCCCGGGCCGGAGAAAGCGCCCAGCACGCAACAGACAAAACAGCGGATGCAGCCGTGTCGAAAACTCCCCACGCCAGCATGGTCTGGATCGGGTGAAAGGGTCTGATCTCAGCCGCACTGCACATGCGAGGATGCATGCACAGGGACACCCCTGTTTCGTCTCAAGCGGGTATTAGAACCTGTTTACGATCTCCTCGCGCCGCGACAGTGATTTTGCGGGATGGGATGCTAGGCGCAGTGCGCAGCCAATAGCCAGCTATTGGCAAGTGCTGCAACGACGCAGACCGCCCCTAGCCGGGCGCCCCCAAAATCGCTGTCCCTCCGGGTTGGAGTGAAATCGGGCGATTTCTGCGCGCTGGCCCTTGCTTGCACCCTGGTGCAAGCTGCGACCCATCGCTTCGAACTCATCCCGATTGCACTCCAACGCGGCTGCGTAGAGATCGTAAACACGTTCTAATAGCACAGCGCCTGGGGCAGCGGCCCGCACAGCATCAAGCCGCACCTGCAATCGTGGATAATTTCCGCGCGCCGGGCCTGTGTTGCCCGGCCTTTGTTTTGGATACCTGCCATGACCCGTTCGAACCTCAACGCTTCCGCCACCTTGCCGCGCTACGCCCGGGTGCTGTCGATTGCCGGCTCCGACAGCGGTGGTGGTGCAGGCATCCAGGCCGATCTGAAGACCATGAGCGCCTTGGGCTGCTACGGCATGACGGCGATCACGGCGTTGACGGCCCAGAACACCCAGGGCGTGCGCGGCATTCACGGAGTGCCGCCCCAGTTCTTGCAGGATCAGCTCGACGCCGTGCTGCAGGATATCGGCACCGACGCCGTCAAGATCGGCATGTTGCATGCGCCGGAGGTGGTTCAGGTGGTCGCTGCTGCCATTGACCGGTATGCGCTGCGCAATGTGGTGCTGGACCCGGTGATGGTGGCCACCAGTGGCGACCGCCTGATTGCCGAGGCGACGGTGGGCGAACTGGTGAACCAGCTTTTTCCTCGCGCTGCGGTGATCACCCCCAACCTGGATGAGGCAGGCTTGCTGCTGGGTCGCACCATCCAGGGGGCAGACGAGCTGGAGCGCGCCGCCCAGGATCTGCTGGCCATGGGAGCCAAGGCGGTGCTGGTCAAAGGAGGGCACCTTCCCGGCGAGGAAGTGGTGGACTTGCTGGCCATGGCCGATGGCACGCGCCTGCGCCTGGCTTCACCCCGCATCCACACCCACAATGGCCATGGCACGGGTTGCACCCTGTCATCCGCCATTGCCTGCCAGCTGGCTCTGGGCCATACGCTGCCGGATGCCGTACAGCGTGGCCGCCAGTACATCCTGGGTGCCATTGCAGCCGGCGCCGACGTGCATACCGGCCAGGGCCACGGCCCACTGAACCATGGCTGGCAGCCCCAGGCACAAGTGGTCGTTCGAAGTGGGGTATGAAGATGTGATTGTCGAAACGATCGTTGATTTGGTTATTTGGACCACTAATATTAAAATTTCTCGTCTAATTGACTGAAAATTTGGTAATTTTTCATCAATTCGGAGACTTTGGCGGCTTGATAGCCTCTGGTTTGATAGATTAAGTTACTTTTTAAGTTTTTTGAATAAGACGCTGATATGGAAGAATAATTTTGGAAATTTCTCTCCGTTCCAGTAACGGATTGTTGATCAATTGTCCAAATTAAATACCGGTAAAAACATAAAGTGTAAACATTTTGTAAATATCAATTTACGTGCAAGTCACTGTCAACCTGCTTCGTGCGCGGCCCGTTGTAGTTTCATCTTTAGGAGATTTCTGACATGACCCCCACCACTGTTTTCAGCATCTGGCCAGAAGACGAACGTGATCGCAAGCGCGCACCGGCATCGCTGTAAACCCATTATTCCTGTTATGGCCCAAGGGCTGTAACCTCGGCAAACGGCTCCTCCAGGGAGCCGTTGCTTACGTCAGGGCTCCAACCCTTTGACCTGGAAACCCCATGACCACCCTGTGGCCTGGCACTGCAAGCATTGCAGTCAGGCGCAGGGTGTTTGTTTTGGGGAGTAAAAAAAGCCTGCCAGGGAGGCAGGCTGGGGAAAGTGGATGTGTTGGGCGCTCAGGCGTGGGGTGCAGCAGCTTCCGCCGAGAGTTGAAGCAAGCGCTCCAGGGCCCGGTCATGGATGCCTTGCTGCAGCAGCGCAGTGAAGGTGGACTGGGCATAGTCGAGGGTGGTGCCGTAGATGCCGCACGATTGGGCAAAGATGCGGCGGTAGTCATCCTCGCACAGGGTACCCGTGCAACGTGGGCTGGTTTTTGACAGGGTAAAAGCCAGCGCCTTCACATTGCCGTTCTCGGTCTGGCAATCGAGCCACTTGGGATCGTAGGCATCGGCAGCCATTTCGCGTTGCCACAGGCGCGGCATCATTTCCGGTACATGGTGGCGCGCGATGCGAAAGGCCATGCCCCGGCAGCTGCCTCCCGAGAACATGCCGAACACGAGGCCAGGGCACTCTGGCGTGCCGCGATTGATGTGGCTCCACATCTTGAGCGCGCGATGCCAGCCGTACACGCGCGCGTGGCGACATTCCAGAAACTCGAATTCCGGACGCCAGATCAGTGAGCCATAGGCAAATACCCATAGATCCTGTTCGCCTCCCCATTCCTCCATGGTTCTTTCGAACATATGTTTGGAGCAACAGTTGCGGGAGCGGACAGCCGGTTTCGTCATGATGGTATCAACCAACAAAGCAGATGTGGAGCAATAGTTATAGCGCCAAGTACATGCAGTTGCTAGCGTTGCACCATGTAAAGCGGTAGGCTTTGGTGGCGAAAGCAACAGCTGCGCAGGACAGGTGCGTGTTTCGCTACAACGCGGCAGCATGACGGCGCGATGACGGAATTGTCGAACAATCGACGATTCTTTCTCAAGCGCATGGTTGATACGCGATGGGTATTTATCCGCCGCCCAAAGCCACGGTGGCTTTTTTGCATGGATAGATGCTATGATGTTCATAGCTTATGAGGTCGCAGGCGCTGTGCAAAGAATTGTTTTTGCCATGAAGCCAAATGGCCAGGGTGCCCAGTCATGGCGTCGGCAGATGGGTGCATCACAGTTCGCAGCCCAAGGGCCTGCTTTGACTGGATGTAGCGTTCGAGGAAAAATGGTCTTCGTATGAATATTGTGATCTTGGACGATTATCAGGATGCAGTGCGCAAGCTGCAGTGCGCATCGCGCCTGGATGACTATTCAGCCAAGGTCTACACCAATACCGTCAAGGGCCTGGGCCAGCTGTCGGTACGGCTGCGTGATGCCGACATCATCGTGTTGATCCGCGAGCGCACCCACATCAACCGCCTGCTGCTGGAAAAGCTTCCTCGCCTCAAGATGATTGCGCAGACTGGCCGGGTCGGTTCGCACATTGACCTGACAGCCTGCACCGAGCGCGGTGTGGCTGTGGCTGAAGGTGTGGGCTCTCCCGTTGCTCCTGCGGAATTGACCTGGGCGCTCATCATGTCGGCCGCGCGCAGGTTGCCGCAGTACATAGCCAACCTCAAGCATGGTGCCTGGCAGCAGTCGGGTTTCAAGGCGGCCAACATGCCGCCCAATTTTGGCCTGGGCACGGTGTTGCGCGGCCGCACCCTGGGTATCTGGGGCTACGGCAAGATCGGCCAGATGGTGGCTGGTTATGGCAAGGCCTTCGGCATGGAGGTGTTGGTCTGGGGCAGTGACAATTCGCGTGCGCGCGCCCTGTCTGACGGGCACAAGGTCGCCCCCAGCAAACAGGCTTTTTTTGCTGCCAGCGATGTGCTCTCGGTCCACCTGCGGCTCAACGACCAGACACGCGGCTGCATCAGCTTTGACGACCTGTCGATGATGAAGCCGACCGCCACCTTTGTGAACACCTCGCGGGCCGAACTGGTGCAACCCGATGCCTTGATCGCGGGGCTCAACCGGGGCCGCCCGGGTATTGCAGCCGTGGACGTATTCGAGAGCGAGCCCACCTTGCAGGGTCATGCACTGCTGCGGCTGGAGAACTGCATCTGCACGCCCCACATCGGCTATGTGGAGCTGGACAGCTACGAGATGTACTTTGGCGCAGCGTTTGACAACGTGATCAACTACATCAAGGGCCGGCCGACGAATATCGTCAACCCGGGCGCGCTGCAGGTGCGGCGCTGACAGACACTGCTGCCGCTGTATTGCCGCCACGCATTGCGGCCACTATCGACCACCCCAGCGTCTGAATCTTTAGGCGGCAGCCAATGTCTGCCAGACCACAGGGTGTATTGACCCAGGACAAGCAACTCACTCGAGCTGCAGTTTCTTGCGAGCAATCAGCTCGTTGTACATCTTGCGGTCGGCTGCAATGCGCTGCGAAAGCCGAACGGGCGAGGGATCGTCCAGGGTCCAGGCCTGGCGCAACAGCTGCTCCTTGATTTCCGCGCTGCTCAGCACCTTGACCAGCGCGTCGCTCAACGGGCCTTGCACCGCCGCGTGCATGCCTGCGGGGGCCATCAGCGCGTTCCACACCTCGATGTTCACATCCTTGGCGCCGATCTCGCGCATGGAAGGCGTGTCCGGCATCAGGCTGGTGCGCTGGGTCGATGTCACGGCCAGCGCCGTGAGCTTGCCGTTCTGCACCAGGGGCAGGACGGACGAGATGGGCAGTAGTGCGCAATCGAGCTGACCGCCAAGCAGGGCGGACACCACGCCCGGCGCGCCAGTAAAGGGCACATGCAGCGCTTCAAAGTGCAGGGCATCCTTGAGCAGTTCCATGCCCAGGTGGCCGCCTGACCCCAGGCCGGTGGAGCCATAGCTGGCGGCCTTGCCTTTTTTGCGCAAGCTCGCCAGCGCCTTATCGGCAGAAGTGCCTGCCGCAGCAGGCACCACCCAGGCCAGCGGTGATACGCCAACCAGCGCCAGCGGTGCAAAATCCTTGGCCGGGTTGTAGGGCAGCCTGGAGTACAGCGCTTGTGATGATGTCAGCGGGCCGTTGCCGATGATGCCGAAGGTATGGTCATCGGTGGCGCGGGCCACCTGGTCTGCTCCGATATTGCCGCTGGCGCCGGGCTTGTTGTCGACCACAACCGGTTGGCCCAGGATCTGCGCCAGCGGCTGGGCGATCATGCGCGCCTGCATGTCGGGTGAGGAGCCCGCCGGGTAGCCCACCACAAAGCGCAGCGGTCTGCTGGGCCAGACGGTATCGGCAGCATGTGCGCGGGTCAGGGACAGGGGCAGTGCACAGGCGCTGGCCAGGCTGGCAAGTCCTTGGAGCAGGTGGCGGCGGGTAGGGGTCATGGGGCAGCAGGGCGGTTGACGGCAAGGCCGTGTGATCGCAATGGACGGACGAATGCAAAGGCGGCCATCCTAACGCAGCGCGCTGCATGCCGGTGCAAGGAGGCTGTCACCTGTGGTGGCGTCTGCCAGGGGGCAAACACTCCCGGTTTGGGCCGCCGCACACCAGGGCGCTGCGCATGCCTGTGGTATCGGTATGATTCAAGCTCTGTCACCGGCTGGCGCATCCTCTGTGTGCGTTGGCAAAAAACCGCGACTTACGCAAACCGGGCGCAGGCGAATGCGCTGGCCCCGTGGAGGTGCATCTGCTGCATTTCTGTTTGGGTAGGTTCTGAAGCTGATCCATGAGCCGACTTCGCACCCAAAACCCCCACCCCGCTCCTGCCACGCCGGATGCCAACCTGTCCGCCGAGCCGCCCGCAACCGCTTCGCCGCCGCCAGCACCATGGCAGGCGCCTTCGCCTGCCTCACAATCTTCTGCGCCCCCAACACAACCACCAGCGTGGCCGCCCGCATACCCGCCTGCAGCCCCGCCGGGCGCGCCACGCAAATCTTCACCGAATGGCGGCCCGCCAGCGCCCACGCGCCGCACCACCTGGCTGCTGCTGGGCGGCTGGGCGGCGGTGACGCTGGTGATCTATCTGGCGACCGATGCGTACCGCAAGCCCGCCGAAGGCAAAGTGCTGGCCCACGGTGTGCTGGAGATACCACGTGACCGGGACGGGCACTTCCGTGTGGGCGGTGCCGTCAACGGCGTGCCGGTGCAGTTCATGGTCGATACCGGGGCGAGCATCATCAGCATCACCGACAAGGTGGCCGAACGCGCCCAGTTGCCCGAAGGCGTACCCATGCAGTTCCAGACGGCCAATGGTGTGCGCGAAGGCACCATGCGCAGGGCCGAGCGCATTGAAGTCGGCCCGTTTGCCGTCAACAACCTGCGGGTTGGCACCGGCTACACGGGTGAGAGCGACAAGGATGCGCTGCTGGGCCAGAACTTTCTGCGCTACTTCGATGTCAGCATGGCAGGCAACACCATGGTGCTGCGGGCGCGGGAAACCGATTGATCAGTGGTGCACTGGCAAAAACGCATTGCAGCGCTTTTCTGGTATGTGCCATTTGCTATCTATTAAATAGCAAATAAATCGCCGCAAAATAGCAACCGAGTAGCATTCGAAGGCGTGCAAGCCGGTTTTGGGCCGGGTGGATGCAAAAAAAGCGCCCGGGCTTCCAGCGCGGACGCGGCCTGCCGAGGCAGCTTTTCGTTACTTGGTGCCGAAAATGCGGTCGCCAGCGTCGCCCAGGCCAGGAAGGATGTAGCCGTGGTCGTTGAGCTCGCGGTCCACGGCGGCCGTGAAGATGGGCACATCGGGGTGCGCCTTCTGCAGGGTGGCAATGCCTTCGGGGGCGGCCAGCAGGCACATGAACTTGATGGACTTGGGCTGGCACTTGTCCTTGAGTTGCTGCACGGCTGCAGCGGCCGAATTACCCGTTGCCAGCATCGGGTCCACCACGATCACATCGCGCTCGCCCATGTTGTCGGGCATCTTGAAGTAGTACTCGACCGGTTGCAGCGTCTGCGGGTCGCGGTACAGGCCGATGTGGCCGATGCGCGCGCCCGGCACCACGTTCAGCATGCCGTCCAGAAAACCGTTGCCTGCGCGCAGGATGGACACCAGGGCCAACTTCTTGCCGTCGATCACTTTGCCGACCATCTTCTCCATGGGCGTCTCGATTTCCAGATCCTGCAGCGGAAAGTCGCGCGTGATCTCATAGGCCATCAGCGTCGACAACTCGCCCAGCATGCGGCGAAAGCTGTTGGTGCTGGCTTCCTTGCGGCGCATCAAGGTCAGTTTGTGCTGAACCAGGGGGTGGTCGATGATGGTGACTTTGGCGATGTTGGTAGTCATGGATGTTTTTGTTTTTCAGGGTGAAAACTGGGCACCAAGTTTGCCAGAAACCGATGCCTGCCCTGCCTGCGGGGTGGAAATGACCTGCTTGCGCACTCCAATGCAATGGCAATGATCGCAATACCATCATGGGCTGAGAATCGCGGGGCAGAGGCATCTACTTTAGGATAGGGTGTTCTCCCTCAGCAGACATCAGACAAATCCGGTCAATGCACCATTCCAAACCTCACGCCAATTCCTTTGTTCGCCGCGTTCGCAGCCAGCTTGACGCGCTTTCCACTGCAGAGCGCAGGCTGGCCGATTTCATGCTGGAGTTTCCGGGCGAGCTCGCTAGCTATGCTGCCAGCGAGCTGGCGACGCTTGCTGGCGTGTCCAACGCAACCGTGAGCCGATTCATCCGGCGCCTGGGCTACGCGAGCTACGAAGAGGCAAAGCGCGATGTGCGGCGCGAAAAGGAGTCGGGCTCGCCCTTGTTTCAGGCCGCTAAGAGTGCGGCGGGCCAGACACCGCTTGCCAGCCGGATTGCCACCAACCTCGAACAATCGCAGTCGAACCTGGCGCGCACCTTTGCGCAGCTGAACGACATGCAGATGCAGGATATCGTCACCGCGCTCGTCAAGGCGCCGCGGCTCCTGATTTTTGGCACGCGGGGCAGCCATGGCTTTGCGCGCTACCTGCGCTGGCAGTTGCTGCAGGTGATTCCTTGCGTGGTGGCGGTTCCCGATGCGGGGGAGTCACTGGGCGAGCATCTGGCTGGGCTCGCGCCACAGGATTGCCTGGTGGTGTTCGGTATGCGGCGCCAGACGCGGCAGATGTCGGGCCTTTTGGAGGCGGCCAGCAAGATGGGCTGCAAAATCCTTTTCATCAGCGATGCCATGTCGCCCGACCGCCGCGAGGCGACCTGGTCGATCCAGTGCCAGTGCATGGGCCCGGGGCCGCTGGACAACCATGTAGCGGTCATGGCGCTGTGCGACCTGATCTCCACCATGGTTGTCGAGAGCGCGGGCGCGGCCGGCCGCAAGCGCCTCGCGGCCATCGAGCTCCTGCACGAAGACCTGGACGAGTTGTGACGACGCTGCTCATCTGACAGCGGGATTTCAAAAAACGTTTGCCAAACGCTCCATCAAGGGTTTGTCCTTGGAACGGATTCTTCTTTCGTGATTGAAAATTGATTTTCATATTTATGCATTTTAGAAATAATTTTTCCATACCGTAGCACGCAACTGGAGTCTCATATGGCAGGCGGACCTCAACTCTCATCGCTTCCCAACTCTCCCAAGGTGGCCCAACTCGACCAGGCGCTGGACCAGATCGGGGTCACGCGGTCGCACCACACCATCATCTTTCTGATTCTGATCGGCTGTCTGTTCGATGCGTTTGAGCAGAACGCGGTCGGCATCGTCGGCCCCATGCTGCGCGAGCAGTGGGGCCTGGACGCTGCGCACATCGGCATGCTCAATACCGTCACCTTTGCGGCAGCGGCCATCGGCCGTGTCGTATCCGGCTACGTGGCAGACCGGTATGGGCGCCGGGTCATGCTCAGCATCGACCTGTTGCTTTTCACATTGGGGGCAGGCATCTGCGCCATGGCACCGAACCTGACTGTGATGGCGATTGGCCGTGCGGTGGTGGGTTTTGGCCTGGGAGGCGAAATCGCCATTGCCGTGACGATGCTGGCCGAGTTCTGCTCGACCAAGGCACGCGGCGTGGCCATCGGTACGGTCAACGTTGCAGCTGGCGGCCTGGGCAACTTTCTGGCGCCGGGCTTCGGCCTTCTGGTGTTCTGGCTGTTTCCGGGCGACAACAACTGGCGCTGGTTGTTTGTATGCCTGATGGTGCCGGCCATCCTGGGCGCGTTCTACCGCCGCTACATTCCCGAGACGCCACGCTTTCTGCTCTCGCAAGGCAAGGTAAAGGAGACCAATGCCGTGCTCTCCAAGCTGGCAGCAGGCCGCCTCTCGGGCAAGGACATTCCGCAACGCGAATTCATCACCGATGACGGTGTAGCTCCGCCGGAATCGAAGATCAAGGTCCGTGTCACCGAAATCTTCCGAGGTGCCCTGGCGCGCCGCACCATCCCGTTGTGCATCACGATATGGATGACCTATGGCGCGCAGATCTCCGTGCTGACCCTGATGCCGACGATTCTGGTGACGCTGGGCTACTCCATCTCCAAGAGCCTCATGTTCACCATGGTGATGCAGTGCGGCAGCCTGCTGGGCGCCATTGCCGCATCGGCTCTGGGCTTTCACTTCCCGCGCAAGCGCGTCCTGACCATCGGCGCCGTCTGTGCCTGCATTGCCGCGCTGTCCATCGGCTTTCTGGCCAAGAACATCGTCGTGCTGCTGGCGGCAGGTGCGGTGTTTCAATTCTTTGTGCTGCTGCTCAACACCACCATCTGGATCTTTGCCCCCGAACTCTATCCCACCCGGGTGCGTGCCTTCGGCACCGCCTTCATTCTGGCCACCGGCACGGCCGGTGGCGCCTTCATGCCGCTGGTGGCAGGCAAGCTGCTCGATTCAGTGGGCCTTGCAGGCGTGTTCTCGATGGTGGCTGCGATGTATGCGATCTTCGTCATCAGCATCCAGAGCGTGCCCGAGACCTACGGAACCTCGCCGGACGCCACGCCCATCGATGGCGGCAGCGAAGGACAGCCAGCCGGGGCAGCAGCACCGATCCAGGCACGCACGCGCTGAGCGGAGCATCACGATTTCAGGAAGAATTTGAATGCGGAACATTCTGGTCATCAACCCGAACTCATCCAGGGCCACCACGTCAATGATGGTCAATATCGCGGCAGACGAAGCACCCGCCGGTGTAGCCGTCAGCGGCCTGACTGCGCAACGTGCGCCTTTGATGATCGTGAACCAGCAGGAGTTGGATGCAGCGGCGCTGGAGGTGGAGGCCACATGGCGCTCGGCGCAGGCCGAGGGCTGGTCGGGCGTCATCATCAGTGCATTTGGCGACCCGGGCGTGCACCTGGTCAGGCGTACGACCGATCTGCCCGTGGTCGGCATCTGCGAGTCGTCGATGCTGGAGGCAGCAGAGGGCGGTCGGCGGTTCGGCATTGCCACCGTGACGCCCGATCTGGCCGACGCGATCAATGGCAAGGCCCGCGAGCTGGGGCTTGCGGAGCTGTTCACAGGCATTCGCCTGACCTCGGGCGACCCGCGCGCCCTGACGGCGGACCCCCAGGCGCTGGATGCTGCACTGGCGCAGGCGGTGCGCCAGTGCATCGAGCAGGACCAGGCCGAGGCCGTGATCATTGGCGGCGGGCCGCTGGGGCAGGCTGCGCTACAGCTGGCGCCGCGATTTCAGGTTCCGGTCATTGCGCCCATCTCGGCCGCAGTGCGGCGGCTTCTGCGCCTGATGGCGCCTGCGCCCGCATCGGCCATGGCGCAGGGCTGAGCGAGTGTGGCGCCCTTCAACTGGCGAGCAACTGCCCGTAGCTGGCCAGGTCAACGTTGCCGCCGCTGATAAGAACGCCTACGCGCTTGCCCTTCAGGTCCAGGTCGCCATGGCGGGCGCCTGCGAGCGAGAGTGCGCCGGTGGGTTCGACCACGATCTTCATGCGCTCCGCATAGAAACGCATGCTCTCAACCAGCTGCGCATCGCTGGCGGTGAGAATGTCGGTCACATCGCGGCGGATGATGGCGAAGGTCAGATCGCCCAGCGCCTGCGTCTGCGCGCCGTCAGCCAGCGTCTTGGGCGTGGCGATCTTCACGATTTCGCCCTTGCGCAGCGACTGCTGCGCGTCGTTGCCGGCTTCGGGCTCCACGCCGTAAACCTTGCAGGCAGGCGCCATGGCCTTGGCCGACAGCAACGTTCCCGACAGCAGGCCGCCGCCGCCCAGTGGCGTGAAGAGGTAGTCAAGATCGGGCACATCCTGCAGCAGCTCCATCGCGGCGGTGCCCTGGCCGGCAATCACGTCGCGGTGGTTGTAGGGCGGCACCAGCGTCATGCCGCGCTCCTGCGCAATGCGGGTGCTGATGGCTTCGCGGTCTTCGGTGAACCGGTCGAAGGTGACGACCTCGGCCCCGTAGCCGCGAGTGGCCGCCAGCTTGGCCGCTGGCGCGTCCTGCGGCATCACGATCACGGCAGGCATGCCCAGGATGCGGGCCGACAAGGCAATCGCCTGTGCGTGGTTGCCTGACGAGAACGCCAGCGCGCCGCGCCTGGCCTGCTCAGGGCTGAACTGTGCGAGCGCGTTGTAGCCACCACGGAACTTGAACGCGCCCATGCGCTGGAGGTTCTCGCATTTGAAGAAGAACTCAGCGCCCGTCAGCTTGTTGAGCGTGGTCGAATGCAGCACTGGCGTGCGGTGGGCGACACCTTTGAGCCGCTCCGAGGCGGCTTGCACATCGGCGAAGGTGGGCAGGGTGGTCGGCGAGATGGAGTCGTTCATCGGTCTGGCGGGTGAATGGGAAAGGTCTTGCCATATTAGAGGAAAACCAGGAGCGGGTTGATGCCGCAAGCCGCCAATGCGGGCGTCCGCAAAGTGTTGCTGTATTGAAAATTGGTACCGCTGGCGAGCGCCTGCGCGGCGATTGCGAACATGTGCTTACGTATAATCCAGCGTTTGTACTGGTTTTTGCTGCAAAGGGTTTGCATATGTGGAACAAGAAGTTTGCGCTAGTAGCGGGCGCATTGGCTGTCTCGGCGTTGACTGCATCGGGCGTGCAGGCGCAGAGCCGTGAACTGGTCGTGGCCTCGAGCGCAACCTATGCGCCTTTTGCGTTTGAGAACAAGGACAAGCAGATCGTTGGCTTTGACATCGATATCGTCAACGCCATTGCCAAGCAGCAAGGCATGAAGCTGCGTATCGTCAATACGCCGTTCACCAGCATCTTTGCGTCGCTCAACAATGGCGACGTGGATTTCGTGATCTCGGGCGTGACGATCAACGAAAAGCGCAAGCAGAGCTTTGATTTCTCGGAGCCATACTTCGATGCACGCCAGTTGATCGCCGTGCCCAAGGACAGCAAGGTCGCGTCGCTCAAGGATCTGAAGGACAAGAAGGTGTCCGTGGTCAGCGGCTCGACAGGTGACGACGTGATGAGCCGCGAGGTTGGCAAGACCAGCACCAACATCCGCCGTTTCGAGAGCACGCCGCTGATCATCTCCGAGCTGGCCAGCGGCGGCGTGGATGCCGCCATCGGCGACAACGGCGTGATTGCCTACCGCGTGTCGCAATACCCGGCGCTCAAGACCGTCGATGACGCAAGCTTCCCCAAGGAGCATTTCGGCATCGTCGTGCGCAAGGGCGACAAGGCCCTGCAGGACAAGATCAACGCGGGTCTGGCCGCCATCCGCGCCGATGGCAGCTACAACGTGATCTACAAGAAGTGGTTCAACCAGGACTACAAGGCGCAATAAGACAGGATGTGTATCGGCAGGCTGCACGGGGCGCAAGCCAGTGGCCTTGAGGCCTGCCATGCAAAACTACAATATTGATAGCTATTACCGCACGCAGGACGGCCACCAGGCCGTCTTTTTGCTGGAAAGAATGATGTATGGATAACAACACGCCCGTCGAATGGTTCGGCTGGTTCCGCCCCGATATCCTGGTGGAATACAAGCAGCTGTTCTGGCAAGGTGCCGCAGTCACGGTCGGCATGACGATTGCGTGCATCCTGATGGGGTGCGCGTTTGGGCTGATGCTGGCGCTTGCGCGCCTGGCCGATGCCCGCCACCAGCCCTGGAAGGCTGTGTGCAAGTACCTGTTGCGCTGGCCGTCCACCGTGTATGTGAGCTTCTTTCGCGGCACGCCGCTTTTCGTGCAGATTCTTTTGATGCACTTTGCCGTGATGCCGCTGTTCATCCACCCGGTGAACGGCTGGCTGATCAGCGGTGATTTGGCGCGCACCCTGAAGCAGGACCATGGCGCGCTCATCTCGGGCGTGGTGGCGCTGACGCTGAACTCATCGGCTTACATCTCGGAGGTGTTCCGCGCCGGTATCCAGTCGATCTCGGCGGGCCAGAAGATGGCGGGCCTGTCGCTGGGCATGACGCACGGGCAGATGATGCGCTATGTGGTGATTCCACAGGCTTTCCGGCGCATGCTGCCGCCTCTGGGCAACAACATGATTTCGCTGCTCAAAGACACATCGCTGGTCTCGGCCATTGGCCTGGCGGAAATGGCCTACGCGGCCCGCACGGTGGCAGGCGCCTATGGGCGCTACTGGGAGCCGTACCTGGCCGTGGCGCTGGCGTACTGGCTGATGACCTTCCTGCTGACCGTGGGGCTGCGCAAGCTGGAAGACCACCTGGCACGCAGCGACAGAACCTGACGTGCGCACACCATCTGAGGTGCAGCAAACCCCGCGTTCTCTGCAAATCGCAAAACCGGAAACAGGCCTCATGCCAGTCAGTTAAAGTTAAGCCTTCGGTGGATGCCATTCTGGCAGCCAAGAACGCAAAAAGGAGCGCATTTCGCGCTCCTTTCTAATGGCTTGCCGGGCTGTCAACCCTAAACTTATCGGCATTAGCCTGGCGGTGGCTTTCGGGATTAGCTCTGGCGGCGGTTTCGGTGTACACCAAGCATTGCCAATATGAATGATAGTGCCACCAAGCCCCACTCCTGCAGCGAGGGAACTGGCTCTGCTGTTTTGATAGGTGCGGCGAAGCTTGCAACTGGCGTGCTCGCCACGTTGTCCGATAGAACCAATTCACCCGTCACCTGGCTAACCTGAGCGGTCATGTTTTGTGCGCTGAATACCGCATTTGCTTGTGCATTGAATGAGACGGAGGTGGTTCCGCCCAAGGCAGTCAGTGCACTCAGCGTGCATACCATGGAGGCAACACTGATGCTGCAGTTGGCAGGCGCGGTTTGTGCTGGTGTAAAATCCATACCTGCAGGCAGTGTAATAGTCAGTTGCCCATCTGTACTGCCCAGGCCACCATTGTTGGTTACCGTAACCTGGTACTGCGCGGCCTGGCCAATAGCCAGGCTGGTCGGTGCAATCGTCCAGGTTGGTGCCAGATTAGGGACTGGATTGATCGAGGCCGTTGCGGTTGCCGAGCAACCTGTGGATGCCGCGCAAACGCCTCCCATGCCAGGAGCGATGGTTGCGGTATTGGTGAGACTTCCTGATTCTGCAACCGTACCAGACAGCGTGAATATTAACTGTCCTCCCGCGACAAGGTCGAAACCAATGGGCGCGCTACCTAGGGCTGCTGGGCATGTTGCGCCGCCTGAGGTGGAGCAAGTCCAACTCCCATTCAGCAAGCCTGAAGGACTGGGATCTGCCAGGGTCGCACCCGTAACATCCAGAGTTCCCAGGTTGCTCACGGTGATGGTGTATGTCGCGACTTCTCCGGGCACAAAAATGGGCTTGCTGACAGATTTTGTAATCTCCAGCGGGGATTCTGAACAGGGCGATGCTGCTGAACGAATGTGGGCGAGCAACCCGGAGGCCCAGCCGAAATCGGTCATAGAGAAAATCACGGTGTTCAAACCGGTGACCCAGGGGCCATTAAGCTGGGCGGTCGCGGCAGAGCCCGCTCCGAATCCAGCTGCTGGTAATGTCTGAAAACTGTTGTTGATGAAGACGCCCAGCATGCCATCATCGTTGTAGTAGTCCATGTTGAGCTTCAAGGCGCTTGGCGGCACCTCTGGCGAAAGATTGAACTGCATTCGATAGTAGTTGGTGACCGCCGGGGTGTAGGGGTAGCTATAAGGCGGCCGCGTATAGGTTACGCCGGTGGGGTCTGGAGATACCCAGTTGGTTTCATTTCCAAGTGCAGTTGCAGAAACCCAGGCTGGAGAGATGTTGGCCGCATAAGGAACGCTGGTGGGCTTCCAAGTCGCGGTACTACCAGGGCCAATACTTCCGGACGGATCCGATTGCGTGCTTGAAACCCACCATTGGAGATCTTGGCTACCATTCGCCAGGAGTTGGCCCGTGTCTTGGTCATAGCCGGTATTGAAAGACAAGGGGTTGGATTTGCAACTGATCGTTGGGATGAGGGGGGCCGTCTGCGCTGCACTCATTCCGCTCAGACTCAGAAGAAGAGCGAGTGTGGGAATCGCAAGATATGAGGTTTTTTTGAGTCTCATGATAATTTATATTAATAAATATATTATTAATCCAAATATATAATAATTTATGTGATGTGTGCATATCTGGTGCATGCACTCTATTGAGGGTGACGTAACGTATAAATTTTATCTGGGTACGATAAAACAGGCGTTGTAGTTATAAATTATTAATGCTTTGGTGAGTGGAAAGCTACAAGTGGATTCAACGATTGTTCAGAGCGCAATTTTTGGGGTGTTAGCGCTGTATGTGCTGATGGGTGATAGAGCCTGCGCATAATGGAAAGGGCTGAGCCTATGCTCGCAAAAAAGCCGGCCAAAGGCCAACACCAGTCAGTTAAGCCTTCGGTGATGGCAGTTCTGACAGCCGTGGACGCAAAAAGGAGCGCATTTCGCGCTCCTTTCTAATTAATGGTTTGCCGGGTTGTCAACCCTTAACTGACTGGTATTAGGAAATCAGCCTATTTTGTTTTCCTGGGGATGAGCGCGCTACTTCTTGCCACCCATGATGCTGCCCAACACGCCGCGCAGAATCTGGTTGCCCAGCTTGGTGCCCAGCGAGCGGGCGGTGGATTTGGCCATGGTCTGCACAATGCCGTCCTTTTTGCCGCCGCGCGGGCCGGTGGTGCCAAACAGAATGTCGTTGAGGCTGCCCATCAGGCCGCTGTCACCTGCATTGGCGGTTGCTGCACCGCCCGAGCCGGCCGTCGCCTTGCCGCCCTCGGCTGTGGTGGTTTCACCAGCGCGGGCCTTGAGGATCTCGTAGGCGGATTCGCGGTCCACGGCCGTGTCATACACGCCTGCAACCAAAGAACCCTGCAGCAGGGCCTTGCGCTGCTCGGGCGTGATGGGACCCAACTGGCTGCCGGGCGGCACGATGAATGCGCGCTCGGTCACGCTGGGGCGGCCTCTTTCATCGAGAAAGCTCACGAGCGCTTCGCCCACGGCCAGTTCGGTGATGGCTGCTTCCATGTCGATGGACGGGTTGGCGCGCATCGTGGTGGCCGTGGCCTTCACCGCCTTCTGATCGCGGGGCGTGAAGGCCCGCAGCGCATGCTGCACGCGGTTGCCCAGCTGCGCAAGAACGCTGTCTGGAATGTCCAGCGGGTTCTGCGTGGCAAAGTACACACCAACGCCCTTGGAGCGCACCAGGCGCACCACCAGCTCGATGCGTTCGAGCAGCACCTTGGGCGCTTCGTTGAAGAGCAGGTGGGCCTCGTCGAAGAAGAACACCAGCTTGGGCTTTTCCGGATCGCCGATTTCGGGCAGCTTTTCGTACAGGTCCGACAGCATCCACAGCAGGAAGGTGGAGTACAGGCGCGGCGATTGCATCAGCTTGTCGGCCGCGAGGATATTGACCACCCCCTTGTTGCCCACAGTCTGCATCATGTCGTCGATATTGAGCATGGGCTCACCAAAGAACTTGTCGCCGCCTTGCTGATCGACTTGCAGCAGGCCGCGCTGGATGGCGCCAATGCTGGCCGAGCTGACGTTGCCGTACTCGGTGGTGAACTGCTTGGCGTTGTCGCCCACGTAAGTGAGCATGGTGCGCAGGTCCTTCAGGTCGAGCAGCAGCAGGCCGTTGTCGTCCGCAATCTTGAACACCAGGTTGAGCACGCCCATCTGCGTGTCGTTCAGGTCCAGCATCCGGCCCAGCAGCAGCGGGCCCATGTCGGAGACCGTGGCGCGCACGGGGTGGCCTTGCTCGCCAAAGACATCCCACAAGGTGGTGGGGCATGCGATGGGCTCAGGTGCATCGATGCCGCGGTCCTTGAGCGTGGCGGCCATTTTTTCGCCCACCTTGCCGGTCTGGCTGATGCCGGTCAGATCGCCCTTGATGTCGGCCATGAAGACCGGCACGCCAATGCGAGAGAAACCCTCGGCTAATGTCTGAAGGGTTACAGTCTTGCCGGTGCCGGTTGCGCCGGTGATCAGGCCGTGCCGATTGGCAAAACCCGGCAGCAAAAAGCATTCCACCGATCCATGTTTGGCAACCAATAGGGGTTCAGCCATAGGTTTTCCTCAAAAGCGTCAAAGTCAAAAGTAAAATCGCAGTCTAGCTAGATTAAACGATAGCAAAGGAAATTCTGTGGCAGGACACAGCAAATGGGCCAATATTCAACACCGCAAGGGCCGGCAGGACGAAAAACGCGGCAAGATCTGGACCCGCATCATCCGTGAAATCATGGTGGCCGCACGGCAAGGCGGCGGCGATCTGACCGCCAACCCGCGCCTGCGACTGGCCGTGGACAAGGCCAAGGCCGCCAACATGCCGGCCGACAACATCAAGCGCAACATCGACAAGGCCACTGGCAATCTCGAAGGGGTGACCTACGAGGAAATCCGTTACGAAGGCTATGGTATCGGAGGCGCCGCTGTCATTGTCGACACGATGACCGACAATCGCGTTCGGACCGTGGCCGATGTGCGCCATGCATTCAGCAAGCACGGCGGCAACATGGGCACCGAAGGCTCGGTGGCCTTTCAGTTCAAAAACGTCGGTCAGCTGATTTTTGCACCTGGCGCTGACGAGGAAAAGATCATGGAAGTGGCGCTTGAAGCGGGCGCCGACGACGTGATCACCGACGAGGACGGCGCCGTCGAGGTACTGACGCCGCCTGCGAATTTCGAAACGGTGCGCAACGCCCTGGAGGCAGCCGGCTTCAAGCCCGAGGTTGCAGAGGTGACGATGCGTCCCGAAAACACGATCGATCTGGATGAGGAAAGTGCTGCCAGGATGCAAAAGCTCCTGGATGTGCTGGAAGATCTGGACGATGTTCAAGAGGTTTACCACAACGCTGCGCTATGAAGGTTCTTGTGATTGGTGGCGGCGGCCGTGAACACGCAATGGCCTGGAAGTTGGCGCAATCGCCCAAGGTCACCAAAGTCTATGTTGCCCCTGGCAACGCAGGTACCGAGCGCGACAAGCACCTGGAAAACCTGCCGATTACCGATGTGGTGCAACTGCGCGAATGGGCGCAGCAAAACCATGTGCTGCTGACCGTGGTGGGGCCGGAGGCGCCCCTGGCCGCCGGTGTGGTCGATGAGTTCCGCGCCCATGGCCTCAAGATCTTCGGGCCGACCAAGGCTGCTGCGCAGCTTGAAAGCTCCAAGGCGTTTTCCAAGGATTTCATGGCGCGCCATGGCATCCCCACGGCGCAATATGAGACGTTCAGCGACCCCGTCAAGGCGCACGCCTACATCGACAAGCTCGGCGCGCCCATCGTGGTCAAGGCCGACGGCCTGGCGGCGGGCAAGGGCGTGGTGGTGGCTACCACGGCGCAGGAGGCACACGATGCCGTGGACTTCATGCTCGTGGACAACAAGTACGGTGTCACCCACAACGACGGCGGCGCCCGCGTGGTGATCGAAGAGTTTCTGGATGGCGAAGAGGCCAGCTTCATCGTGCTGTGCGACGGCAAGAACGTGGCTGCCATGGCCACCAGCCAGGACCACAAGCGCCTCAAGGACGGCGACCAGGGCCCGAACACCGGCGGCATGGGCGCGTATTCGCCCGCGCCCGTGGTGACGGCAGATGTGCACGCCCGCGCCATGCGCGAGATCATCCTGCCGACCATCCGTGGCATGGAAAAGGACGGTATTCCCTATACCGGCTTTCTGTACGCGGGCCTGATGATCGACAAGGCCGGGCATCCCAAGACGCTGGAGTTCAACTGCCGCATGGGAGACCCGGAGACGCAGCCGATCATGATGCGCCTCAAGAGCGATCTTGTGGACGTGATGCAGGCGGCCACTGAAGGCAGGCTCGACCAGATCGACCTGCAGTGGGACCGCCGCACCGCGCTGGGCGTGGTGATGGCTGCTGCCGGCTATCCGGAAGACCCGCGCAAGGGCGATCTGATCACCGGCCTGCCCGAAGATGCGGAGGACTCCATGGTGTTCCACGCAGGCACCGCCATGCAGAATGGCGAGCCGGTCACCAGCGGTGGCCGCGTACTGTGCGTCACAGCATTGGCCGACAACGTCAAGCAGGCGCAGACGCGGGTGTATGCGGTAGCCAGCCAGGTGCATTTCGACGGCGCGCAGTATCGGCGTGACATCGGCTATCGAGCGGTCAAGTAGAGCGCTCCTGCGCAGCGTGGCTGCATCCCCTGCCGCTGCCGCGTGCAGGAGAAGGGGGTGCAACAGCTACTGGTGCTGCTGCGAGAAAGGGGCGACAGAACGCTTCCGCGCATGGGCAAGGTATTGGACAGATCACAATGGCTGAAATCAATCTCGATGGCGACCACGAGCAGGCGGTCTCGGGCTATCTGCAAGGCCTGCAGGCCTCGATCACGCAGGCGCTGGAGCGCGTGGAAGCCCAGGCTGGCGGCAGTGCCCGCTTTCTGACAGACGCCTGGGAGAAGGCGCCCGGCGAAAAGCTGCAGGGGCAGGGCATCACCAGGATCATGGAAGGCGGCGCGGTGTTCGAACGTGCCGGCGTGGGCTTCTCGCAGGTTCGGGGTCCGCAACTGCCCCCATCGGCCACGCAGCATCGGCCCGAGCTGGCAGGCGCTCCGTTCTCGGCCATGGGTGTGTCGCTGGTATTCCACCCCCGCAACCCCTGGGTGCCCACGGTGCACATGAATGTGCGCATGATCTCGGCGGGTCACGCGGGCAAACCGGCAGCGTTCTGGTTCGGCGGTGGCATGGACCTGACGCCGTTCTATCCGTTCGAGGAAGACGCGGTGCATTTTCACCAGACCTGCCACGCTGCCGTTGCCCCTTACGGCCCCGATCTGTACCCGCGCTTCAAGAAATGGTGCGACGAGTACTTCTATCTGAAACACCGTGACGAGCAGCGCGGCATCGGCGGCATATTCTTCGACGATTTCTCGGAGCTCGGCTTTGAAGGTGGCTTTGCCATGCTGCAATCGGTAGGCGATGCCTTCCTGAAAGCCTATTTGCCCATCGTGGAGCGGCGCAAGGATGTGGCCTATGGCGAGCGTGAGCGGGATTTTCAGCTCTACCGCCGGGGCCGCTATGTGGAGTTCAACCTGGTGTGGGACCGTGGTACCCACTTTGGCCTGCAGTCAGGCGGGCGCACCGAATCCATATTGCTGTCGATGCCGCCGCTGGCAAGCTGGAGCTACCAGCGCCAGGATCCGGAGGGCACGCGTGAAGCGGCGTTGCTGCGCGAGTTTCTGGTGCGCAGGGACTGGCTGTAGAACCCTGTTGCAAACTGCCATGCAGCGGCCGTGGAGTGCCATCGGGATGTGTTTCCAGCGCCTCTCGAGCCACTCTCGTATAATCGACCCCTTCGCTTGCCGATATGCGTCCACTCTGCACGCACCGCCTGGCAACGTGAACCATGCACATTTGGCGCTGCGCCAAATCCCTTGATACTGCGTGTTGACACGATCAACAATAACTGCAACACGCGCTATAGTAGAACCACCTTCATCCATCAACGACTGATGACCACCGCCAAAAAATCCGAATCCTCTGCGAAAAAATCCGTGCAATTGCTCCAGCGTGCCGTCGTTGATGGCCTGGAAGATGTGAAAGCACAGGATATCCAGGTGTTCAACACCGAGCACCTGTCACCGCTCTTCGAACGCGTGATCGTGGCCTCCGGTACCTCCAACCGCCAGACCAAGGCGCTGGCCTCCAGCGTGAAGGATGCGGTCAAGGAAGCGGGTTTCCCCAAACCACGCACCGAAGGCGAAGACAATGGCGAATGGATCATTGTGGACTGCGGCTCCGTGGTGGCCCACATCATGCAGCCCATGATTCGCCAGTACTACCGTCTCGAAGAGATGTGGGGCGAAATGCCTGTGCGTCTGAAGCTGGGCGGCGCCAAGCCCAAGGCAGCCAAGCCCAAGGCGGATGCCGATGAAGCAGCGCCGGCCAAGAAAAAGCCAGCAGCACGCAAATCCGCTGCTGCTGTGGACGACGACGCCGCGCCCGCCAAAAAGGCCGTGAAAAAGCCTGCCGTCCGGAAGATCACCGGGACGGTTGCCGCCAAACCTGCTGCCAAGCGCGCCACCAAGACGGCGGCAAAGCCTGCCGCAGCGGTGAAGAAGGTGGTGGTGAACAAGCCCAAGCCTGCAGCGAAATCCTCCGCCAAGCCCGCAGTCAAGTCGACTGCCAAGCCTGCCGCCAAGAAGCCCGCAGCCAAGCGCGCGCCTGCCAAGGCCAAGTAAGCCACACGGGCTGGACCAAAGAGCTGTACTGCCAGGGCAGGCCAGCTCTTTTTTCATTGCCGCAGCGCCCGGAATGAAAAGCCTTGTGAAGAGGCTGCAGCCTCAGGCAAAGGGGTTGCGTGGAGGCGCCGTTTTTCGTTGGAGCCATTCGATATGAGAATTTTCATCGTCGCGGTCGGCCAGCATGTGCCCGATTGGGCGCAGACGGCATACGACGACTATGCCAAGCGTTTTCCGCCGGAGCTGAAGGTGGAGCTCAAGGCCGTCAAGACCGAGCCACGCGGCTCCAAGACCGTCGAGACCCTGTACGCCGCCGAGCGCAAGCGCATCGAGGCGGCGATTCCTCGTGGCACCCGCATCGTGGTGCTGGACGAGCGCGGCACCAGCCTGCGCACCACGGCGCTGGCGGAGCGCCTCAAGAGCTGGCAGCTCGAAGGCGATGACGTGGCACTGGTCATTGGCGGCCCCGACGGGCTGGAGCCTGCCTTCAAGGCTGCGGCGCATGAACGCATTCGCCTCTCCGACCTGACCCTGCCGCACGCCATGGTGCGGGTGCTGCTGATCGAGCAGCTGTACCGTGCCTGGTCGGTGAATGCCGGCCACCCCTACCACCGCGAGTAGCGGGCCTGCCGGGCTCGGATGATGGGGGCAGGCGGGGGGTGCATCCGCAGTATTCTTCAAGCCGATCTTGCCAGCGCACCTCGGGATGCGGTATGCTGCAAAAACAATAGCTGCTTGCGCTTGATGGTTGGGCGCAGGCGCTTGTTTTTTAGAAAATACGGACCCCGCACCATGGAACCCTTTGTCTACCTGGCGTCGCAATCTCCGCGCCGCCGCCAACTGCTTGAGCAGATCGGGGTGCGCTATACCTTGCTGCTGGCCAACAGCGAAGACCATGAGCCAGACCCGGAGGCGCTGGAGGCCGTGCTGCCCCGCGAATCGGCAAGCGACTATGTGCAGCGCGTCACCGGCCTGAAGCTCGACGCGGCTCTGGCGCGACTGGAACGTCGAGGGCTCGAAGGCGCGCCCGTGCTGTGCTCTGACACCACCGTGTCACTGGGGCGGCGTATTCTGGGCAAGCCCGAATCGGCCGAGGAGGCCGCCGAGATGCTGCAGGCCCTCAGCGGCAAGACCCACCGGGTCCTCACCGCCGTGGCGCTGCACACGGGCCGCAAGCGCCTGACCACGCTGTCGGTGTCTCAGGTGCGGTTTGCAGACATGAGCGATGCGCAGATTGCTGCCTATGTCGCCAGCGGCGAGCCCATGGGCAAGGCTGGCGCCTATGGCGTGCAAGGCCATGCGGCGGCGTATATTGCCAACATCAATGGCAGCTACTCCGGAATCATGGGCCTGCCCGTATTTGAAACTGCCAACCTGCTGCGTGCAGCCGGCCTCGTTCTCTGAAGACTACCCATGCAAAACGATATTCTGATCAACTGGTCGCCACAGGAAACCCGCGTGGCCGTCATCGAAGGCGGCGCCGTGCAGGAGCTGCACCACGAGCGCACGCTGGAGCGCGGCCTGGTCGGCAATGTGTACCTGGGCAAGGTCTCGCGTGTGCTGCCGGGCATGCAGTCGGCGTTCATCGACATCGGCCTGGAGCGCGCGGCCTTCCTGCATGTGGCCGATGTGTGGCAGCGCCAGGAAGGCGGAGAGGCGCCGATGTTTGCCCGCAAGGGCGAGCCGCAGGTGCCGATTGAAAAGCAGGTGTTCGAAGGCCAATCGATCATGGTGCAGGTCATCAAGGACCCGATCGGCACCAAGGGTGCGCGCCTGTCTACGCAGATCAGTGTGGCGGGACGCCTGCTGGTGTTTCTGCCGCAGGACGACCACATCGGCGTGTCGCAGAAGATTCCACAGAACGAGCGCGATGCCTTGCGCGCGCGCCTGCAGGCGCTGGTGGGCACGCCCGAAACGGGTGGTGGCGGCGGATTCATCCTGCGCACCAACGGCGAAGACTCCACCGACGAAGAGCTGGCCGAAGACATTGCCTACCTGCGCAAGGTGTGGAAGCGGATCAAGGAATCATCGACCAAACTGCCGCCCAAGACCTTGCTGCACCAGGATTTGAACCTGATGCAGCGCGTGCTGCGCGACATGGTGACGGAGAACACGCAGTCGATCCGCATCGATTCGCGCGAGCAGTTTGCGCTGCTCAAGACCTTTGGTCAGGAATTCATGCCCGCCGCAGTGCCCAAGCTGCAGCTGTACAAGGGCGAGCGGCCGATTTTCGACCTGTACGCGGTGGACGAGGAGATCGCCCGTGCGCTGGGCCGTCGGGTCGATCTGAAATCGGGTGGCTACCTGATCGTGGACCAGACCGAGGCGCTGACCACTGTGGATGTGAACACCGGCGGCTACGTCGGCGCGCGCAATTTCGACGACACCATCTTCAAGACCAACCTGGAGGCGGCGCACGCCATTGCCCGCCAGCTGCGCCTGCGCAACCTGGGAGGCATCATCATTGTCGATTTCATCGACATGATGCATGAAGACCACCAGAAGCAGGTGCTGCAGGAGCTGCGCAAGCAGTTGCAGCGCGATCGCGTCAAGACCATGTGCGGCGAGTTCTCGCAGCTGGGCCTGGTGGAGATGACGCGCAAGCGCACGCGCGAATCGCTGGCCCATATGCTGTGCATGCCGTGCCCGGTGTGCAATGGCGTGGGCGAGGTCAAGACCGTGCGCACGGTGTGCTACGACATCCTGCGCGAGATCCTGCGCGAGGCGCGGCAGTTCAACCCCAAGGAATTCCGGGTGCTGGCGGCGCCCCCTGTCATCGAGATGCTGCTGGACGAGGAGAGCCAGCACCTTGCAGGTCTGTCCGATTTCATCGGCAAGCCCATCTCGCTGCAGGCAGAAGGGCGCGACGGCTCGGACCAGTACGACATCATTTTGCTCTGATGGCGAGCGCCCCCGGCTGCGCTGGGTGGCGCGTCTCGTTCAAAGCGCAACGGCTGGCAATCCCGAGTTTTCCCTGAAGATTCAAGGCCCGCATGACAGCTGAATGACAGCTTCTCCTTCGATGATGCCCTTGGCTTTCATCAACCATAGAAGGAGACAGCACCATGAAACTTGAACCATCGACCCTGCCTCAGCCCCCGCATGTGCGGCACAAAGCGGCAGCTGCAGCCCTCGGGCTGGCGCTGGTGTGCGCCGGTGGCGCAGCGCAGGCGCAATCCCGGGTGCAGCTGTTTGGCGTGATCGACTCGGGCATCACGCACCTGTCGAGCAGCGGCAGCGGCTCGCTCAACCAACTGGGCGCCGATGGCAATACCTCCAGCCGCCTGGGATTTCGCGGCACGGAAGACCTGGGTGGTGGCCTCAAGGCCAGCTTCTGGCTGGAGGCTGCATACGAGGCCGATACGGGCGCAGGGGGCTCCACCAGCGTGGACAACATGAAGAACCAGAGCGGGGGCTTGACCTTTGGCCGCCGCTCCACCGTCAGCCTGTCGGGCGATTTCGGTGAAGTGCGACTGGGCCGCGATTTCGTGCCAGGCTTCAGCAACCTCGCGGTGTCGGGTGGCGGCTACCATGCCTTTGGCACCAACGGCGTGGGCTCGTCGGCGGCGCTGTTCTACCCGCCAGCGGGTGCGCGGGGCGTGACCCACGTGCGTGCGTCCAACTCCATCGCCTACCACATGCCCAAGATGGGCGGCTTCTTCGGTACCGTCATGTATGGCTTCAGCGAGAGCATGGCCAACAATGATGGCCGCGTGATCGGTGCCCGCGTAGGTTACGCGAGCGGGCCGCTCAGCCTGGCTGTGGCGACGACCAAGACAACGCACAGCGTGCTGGGTGACCTCAAGCAGTCCAACATTGGCGCAAGCTACGATTTCGGCGTGGTCAAGCCCATGCTGCTGCTGGGCGAAAACAAGGCGGGCGACGACAAGAAGACGCGCGTCTGGGCGCTGGGCGCACATGTGCCGGTGGGCTCGGCTGGTCAGTTCCGTGTGAGCTACGGCGCTGTCAAGGCAACCAATGTGGCCAATGACGCCAACCACATCGCACTGGGCTATGTGCACAACCTGTCCAAGCGCACTGCGCTGTACGGCAATGTGGCCCGCGTCAAGAACAAGGATGGCGGCAAGGCCTATACGGTGGGCGATGGCCTGGCGGTGGCCGACGGAAATGGTTCGGGCACCGGCTACCAGGTCGGTATCCGCCATTCGTTCTGATGAGGCGGGGCGCTGTGCAGTCCTGTGCTGCATGCGCCTCGGGCACCAGAATGTGATTGCGATAGTGTTTTGTTACTCCTAGTTTGATAGCTGCTTGCGCCCTGCATCAGGGCTCAAGCAGTTTTTTTATGGTCAAGCCAACAACACCCCTGATACGTCATTGTGTCGTCTTGTAGTACCGCTCTACTGTTTATGGACTCGTCCTCCGCGTCCTGGCACTTCAACTCAACGCAACACGCGATGCAGAAATCTAACAATCCAGGGCCTGTTTTTTGCCCCCTATCAAACAATCACCTTCTTTCCGCAAAATAACCCGGTGAATATGCACAGCCCAACTACATTCGTTGCAATAGCAATTTTGAATGAAATTGGGAAATGCATAGAAAAATACTTGGAGGCATCATCCACAAACTGCTCCGCTGCAGCCTACTGATCTCCGCCTTCACCTATGTCGCCCTAGCCTCCGCCCAAGGCATATCTGGCATCGGCGCCTTTGCTCCCAACACCGAACTCGGCTTTGCACCCGTCGCCGCGGCAGGCGAGCCGCGCATCAACTGGATCAATGGGGAATACCAAGAAACCAACAAAGACCTCAGCGTCAAAGTGCTGGGCGGCACCTTAACAATAGCCCGCTCCTGGAGCCAGGGCCGCTGGTGGCTCAACCCCGCCTGGGCACCCCTCAACTTCGAACTCGATCCCCTGCGGGCGGACGTCAAAGTCATCGAGCGCGTAGGCGTCATCTACGAGCGTATTGGTCAAAGTGGCCAAAGCGACCTGTACATGGCCAAAAGCAAAGGCAACGCTCCGGTCTATATCAAAAAACTCATCGATCCAGCGCAGCCCCCTGCCCAGCAACACACAGGCTGGCAGTGGTACGACCGCTTTGGCAACACCATTACGTATGACAAAGACGGCCGCATCCTGAACTACGCCAACGCGAGCGGCGTCAAAGTCAGCTTTGCCTACGACAGTGCTACCAGCGCCCGCATCCTCGACCACTTTGGCAAAACCATCTACACGGTAACCATGGCCAATGGCTTGATCACCAAGGTGGATGACTTGGCAGGGCGTAGCGTCAGCTACCAATGGACGGGTACCCAACTGACCCAGGTCACTGACGTCATGGGCAACCTCTGGACGTACGAATACGACGGCAACGGCCAAATCACCAGCCGCACCGACCCGGTAGGCTTCAAAACCACCGTCCAGTACAGCCAAAGCATCAAGGCACCTGAGCCTATGCTGGCCCTGGGCAAAAAAGGCACCACCATCGACCCCGCAGGCACCAGCGGCACCACGCAAAAACTCGCCAACATCTGGGGCGGCGGGCGTGTGGGCCGATTTGACGGCGGATCGGGAGGAACAGGCGGATGCTCGGCCACCGGCGCCAACCACTACCTGCGCGAGCAGCGCGTCTTTGAAGTCACCTACATGACAAAGACGCTCAGCTTGTGAGCTATGAGCAAAAAGACGGAAATGGGCAGTTGATCAGCAGCGCTAATTACACGAAAGATCGACGAGGACGTACCATTAAAAACCAGATCGTCTATGGAAAGATGGACGAAGTGGGGAGCGTTAGTTTGACCACCGGCCAAAGCTTTAATAGTGATGGACAACTGACAAGTCTCGTCTATCCTGATGGCAACAGGCAGACCTATACCTACACCAACGGGCAGCTAGTGAAATTAATACTGCCCAATAGCAGTGAAATTGGCTACCAGAGCTACCACTGGAACGTGCCCACGATCATTGAAACGCCTGGGGCCACTAAAATCCTTGCACTGGATGCACTTGAGCGGCCTACAAGCATTCAGGTTAATAAAAATAGTAATCAGCCACTTGCTAGTAGCGCCTATCAATACGATATGGCAGGCAATATTACCAAGATTGGCAGTGATTTGGGTACTACTCATTATAGTTATGACAGTCTGAATCGCCTCACGGGGGTGGAGCCAGATCAAAATCTGCAAATACTTGGCTTACCCAATGAAAGCTATGGCTATGACGCTGTCGGCAACCGTACCAGTAGCGTACATCAACCTGGTACTTGGATCTATGATGCAGACAATCGAATGTTGCGATATCCAGAGAAGACGCCATTTAGTCAAAGCCCTGTCATTGACACTCAGGTGAATTATACCTCGCAAGGTCATACCAAGTACGAAGCCAGCAGCCAAGAAGAAAAAACGTACAGTTACAATGCAGCAGAGCGATTAAGCAAATACGAAAGCAGCAATGGCACGCAAGCCCTATATCGCTATGACCCCTTTGGGCGCAGAATCGGGAAAGTTGTAACCCAAGGCACTGAGACCCAAGTTACCTACTTCATTTATAGCGAAAAGGCGTTAATGGGGGAATTGGATAAGAGTGGTAAGCTGCAAAGAGCCTATGAGTTCAATCCCTTGGCAGGCCAGCGAGGGCTATGGAGCACTGATCCGCTCTGGCAGGCTGATGTCGTAGAGGGCAGTCTGACGAATAACGCAACAAGCTACTATTACTTACATACAGATCATTTGGGAACACCAATGACCGCAACAGATAAGCAAGGTACTGTGGTATGGAAAGGAGTCGCTGAAGCATTTGGAGCAACTGAAATTATAGAGAATGCAATACAGGTGAATTTAAGATTTTCTGGTCAATATTACGACTATGAATCTGGCGGGCATTATAATTTCCATAGGGACTACAAATCTTTAGTGGGTAGATACCTTCAGCAGGACCCTGTTGGACTGAGCGGTGGATTGAATTTATATAACTATGCAAATAAAAATCCAATTACTAGATTTGATTCTTCAGGGTTGTCTGATAATGGGGTATGTCCCAGGTGCGAGTATAAGGAAAAGCCCGATGGCTGCCAGGTAATGTGTATTAGCCTTCCGGTAACTTGGGAAGTAGGCTGTTGGAAATATGAAGAGCGATGCGGTGAATGGACTATGGTTGATTTTTCTACCAATACATGGAGTGAAAGGCCATTTTCTTTTGTTGGGATTTTTACTTGTAAATATTTTGAGTTTATGAGGAAGTATCCTGACCCTAGGTATAGGCCTCCTGTTGCATGAATTAATTGCATAATAATGAATCATATTATTTACGTTATTACGTTGCCAATGCAAATTGCATTATGCAGTTTTTTATTTTCTGAATTTTTAAAAGTGGGAGGATGGTTTTATATTTCATCCTTTTTAATATTAATTATTGTTTTGATGAGATTTTTGAAAAAAAATCGCGTATTATTCATAATTCCGATGGTTATTGGGTTTATTATGAATTTTGTGATCCCGCTGATTTTGAATTGGCAGTCTAAAAACTAAAACATAATAGAGAAAATTCAAAATTGAAGTGCAACACCTGATCGGTTAAGATCAGCCCATGCCAAAGCATCGTCGATATAAACACCTATAGCGTCGCACGAAAATTATGGGATCGCTGGGCTGGCAGACCGACTATCCGAAGATCTGGCAGGGCGCAGCGTCAGCTACCAATGGACGGGCACCCAACTGACCCAGGTCACTGACGTCATGGGCAACCTCTGGAAGTACGAATACGACGGCAACGGCCAAATCACCAGCCGCACCGACCCGGTAGGCTTCAAAACCACGGTCCAGTACAGCCAAAGCATCAAGGCACCCGAGCCCCTGCTGGCCTTTGGGCAAAAAAGGCACCACCATCGACCCCGCAGGCACCAGCGGCACCACGCAAAAACTCGCCAACATCTGGGGAGGCGGGCGTGTGGGCCGGTTTGACGGGCAAAGTGGGTGCTCGGCCACCGGCGCCAACCACTACCTGCACGAGCAACGCGTCTTTGAAGTCACCTACACCGACTGCCGGGGCAACGCCACCGTCTACATCTACGACCTGCAGGGCAACGAACTTAACCGCACATTCAACGGAAAGAAAACCGCCTCCAACCAATGGGACGGCGCCTACAGCCAGAAATGCACCAACGCACGCGGCTACAGCACCGCTACCATGTACGGCACCAACTACCAGGCCCGCAAAGCAACCTGATGGCTCGCCTACAGCTTGCGCAGCCGCTCCAGGGCTGCCAGCAGTGTCTCGTCCTTCTTGGCAAAACAGAAGCGCACCACCTGCTGGTCGAAGCCATCGCCATAGAAGGCGGACAGCGGGATGGCGGCAACGCCCAGGTCCTTGACCAGTTGCTGGCAGAAATCGGCTTCGCTGGCATCCGTCACGGCGGAGATATCGACACACTGGAAATAGGTGCCCGGGCAGGGCAGCAATTGCAGGCGCGAGCCTTCGAGGCCTGCGCGGAAGAGGTCGCGCTTCTTCTGGTAGAACGGGGGCAGGTCGAGGTAGGGGGCCGGGTTTTTCAAATAGTCGGCCAGTCCCACCTGCATGGGCGTGTTGACGGTGAACACGTTGAACTGGTGCACCTTGCGGAATTCTGCAGTCAGCGCTGCGGGCGCTGCAACGGTGGCCACCTTCCATCCGGTGACGTGGAAGGTTTTTCCAAAGCTGCTGACCACATAGGTGCGAGCCGCCAGGGCCGGGTAGCGCGAAGCGCTTTCGTGGCGTGCGCCGTCGTACACCATGTGCTCATACACCTCGTCGGACAGCAGCAGGATGTTGCTGGGAGCCAGCAGGTCTTCGAGCTGCTGCATCTCCTGCGCCGTCCAGGTGGTGCCGCTGGGGTTGTGCGGGGTGTTGATGAGCATCAAGCGGGTTTTGGGCGTGATGGCCGCAGCGATCTTGCCGAAATCGGGGCGGAATGTTTTGGGCGTGAGCGGCACACGCACGGGCACGCCACCGGCCAGCTCGATGTTGGGCACATAGCTGTCGTAGCAGGGGTCGAGCACGATCACTTCGTCGCCCGGGCTCACGCAGCTCAGGATGATGGTCAGGATGGCCTGGGTGGCACCGGCGGTGACGGTGATCTCGCTCGTGGCGTCATAGCGTCTGCCATACAGGGCCTCGATTTTCTGCGACACCACCTCGCGCAGCGCAGGCACGCCAGTCATCGGCGGGTATTGGTTGTGGCCCGCCTGCATGGCACGGGTCACTCCTTCGATCAGCGCCGGGTCGCAGCCAAAATCCGGAAAGCCCTGGCCCAGATTGACCGCCTTGTGCTCGGCAGCCAGTGCCGACATGACGGTGAAGATGGTGGTGCCCACCTGGGGCAGACGGCTGGGAAAGCTGGGTGTGGAGACGGTGGCAGTCATGGATTTGCAGTGTTTTACGTAGCTAGCGCCCGTTGGCCGGGCGCTGGTAGCTATCAATTCATGAGTATTTTAGACGCTGGGCTCACAGTTCATAGTCCGCCACGTGACCGACCATGGCGCGGTCGATCAGGTCATGGCTCAAGCGGTCGCTCAGCAGCTCGGAAAACTTGTAGACGAAGTTGCGCATGTAGGCGCCGCGCTTGAAGGCCACACGTGCCACGCTCTGGCCGAACAGGTAGCCCATGGGGCGCACCGCCAGGTCCTTGAGCGGGTCGTCGCGCATGGCCATCTCGGCCACGATGCCGATACCCAGGCCCAGGCGCACATAGGTCTTGATCACGTCGGAGTCGATGGCCTCCAGCACGATGCGCGGCGTGAGCTGGCGCGAGGCCATGGCTGCATCGATCTTGCCGCGCCCGGTAAAGCTGGGGTGGTAGGTGATCAGCGGCTCATTGGCAATGTCTTCGAGCGTGACGCGCTCTTTCTGCGCCAATGGATGCTGGTGCGGCATGACCAGCACGTGCTGCCATTCGTAGCAGGGCAGGGTGACAAGGTCGGGGTAATCCGCCAGCGATTCGGTGGCCATGCCGATATCGGCCTGCTCGTCGATCACCATGCGCGCTACTTCGGCAGGCGTGGCCTGGTGCAGGCTGACGGTGACCTTGGGGTAGTGTTCACGCAGCTTGGCCACGGGCGTGGGCAGCACATAGCGGGCCTGCGTGTGGGTGGTGGCAATCGACAGCGTGCCGCTGTCCTGGGTGCTGAACTGGTCGCCGATGCGCTTCAGGTTACCCACTTCGCGCATGATGATCTCAATGCTCTTGAGCACCTGCTGGCCGGGTTCGGTAATGCGCTTCAAGCGCTTGCCGTGGCGGGCGAAGATGTCGATGCCCAACTCTTCCTCCAGCTCGATGATGGCCTTGGAGACGCCGGGTTGCGAGGTGTGCAGCGCCTTGGCAGCCTCGGTCAGGTTGAGGTTGCGGCGCGCGGCCTCTTGCACGAAGCGGAACTGATGCAGGTTCATAAAAGATTCGGCCTGCGCCCAGCAGCTGGGTGCGCGCTTTGCACAGGTCCTACAAGATTATGGAATATTGATCTGCATCATTATGCTTCATTGGAATATAAACGCCAGTGATATCGATAGAACACCGAAACTCTGCCGGGGTTAGGCAGGCCGATGCCGCCGGTGGCGCCTTGAGCGCAAGCGCAGCGGTGCACCGGCGCAGCAGGGCCACAAGACCGCAGCGCGGGATTTCAGCTTTGCAGATAGCCGGCGGCCATGCTCGCCAGCAACTGCATCACGCGGTCGTCTTCACCCATGGCGGGCGCGATGGTCAGGGCCATCTGCGGAAATTGCGGTGCCGTGCGCTGCACCAGGGCGGGAATGTCGTCACGCGCATGCTTGCCCACGCCAAACAGCAGCGGCCAGATGGTGACTTGGGTCAATCGAGGGTGCTGCTGCACCAGGTGTTCCAAGGCGGCGCCCAGCGCGGGCTCGCACCAGTCCAGATAGGCGCAGGCGACCGCCGCCTGCGGCCTGTCTCGCTGCACCAGGGCCAGCAGCCGTTCGGCATTGCCGCGCCAGACGGGGTCCTTGGAGCCATGCGAGAGCAGAATCAGTCCGGATGCGGGGGCAGAAATGGGCATGGAGCGCTCCTTGGGGCAAAAGGGGGCAGCCCGGTGAAACAGGCTGGCCGTATGGAAAGCGGGGTAACTCTGTGGTGAAAAAAGAAACCGGTGTCAGCAAGGTGACTCGAAGGGAACCTTTGCGCATTATCGCTTTCCCATAGAGCGTTGCAGCGCCTGTATCGCAGGGATACAGGCTGTAGCAGAATGTGTGATTCGCCGGGGCGCCGCATTGCAGCATGCGCAAGCCAATCCGCTGGCGGGCTTTACATTTCCTACATATTAAGCTGCAAAAATAGTAGTTTGCTCTCTACCAAAATCACCACCGATGATGCTGGATGCCCATTCTCCCTCACGCCACGCTATGGTTGCTTCTGCCCCTCTGCATCCAGTCCTTCCGCTTTCATCTTCCGGCTGGCGCAGTGTTGCCGCTGTAGCGGCCATCGCCTTGCTGGCGGCATGTTCCGAGAAGAAGGCGGTGGAGGCGCCTGCAGCCAAGGCGACCGAGGTGGGCATCATTACCGTGCAGCCAACTGCGCAGAGCCTGATGGCCGAGTTGCCGGGCCGCACCAGCGCCTTCATGATGGCCGACATTCGGCCCCAGGCCAACGGCATCGTCGAAAAGCGCCTGTTCACCGAGGGCGCGCAGGTCAAGGCCGGGCAGATGCTCTACCAGTTGGATGACCGCTCGGCCACCGCCGCCGTCAACAGCGCCCAGGCGGCTGTTGCCAAGGCCAAGGCCACCGCGCAGACCGCGCGCAGCAATGCAGCGCGCAATGCCGAGTTGGTGAAGATCGACGCGATCAGCCGCCAGGTGTACGACGACAGCCAGGCCGCAGTCGCGCAGACTGCATCCGATGTCGCCGTGGCACAGGCCGCGCTCGACAACGCCAAGGTCAACCTGCAGTACACCCGCATCACATCGCCCATCAGTGGCCGGGTCAGCACCTCTTCGGTAACGCCGGGCGCGCTGGTCACGGCCAACCAGACGGCGCCGCTCACCACCGTGGTGCAGCTCGATCCGATGTATGTGGATTTCACGCAGTCGAGCACCGAGATGCTGCAGTTGCAGCGCGATCTGGCGGCCGGGCGCTTCCAGAAGGTGGATGGCGACCAGATTCCGGTGCGCATCCGCCTCGATGACGGCACCCAGTACCCCCACACCGCCAAGCTCAAGTTTGCGGGCGTCATCGTCAACGCTACCACCGGCACCGTCACCCTGCGTGCGCAGGTGCCCAACCCCGACGGCATGCTGATGCCCAATATGTATGTGCAGGCTCTGTTGCCCACGGCAGTGGCGCCTGATGCGCTCCTGGTGCCGCAGCAGTCGGTGACTCGCGATCTGACCGGCCGTGCCAGTGTGATGGTGGTGAGCCAGGACGACAAGATCGAGAAGCGTCCCCTGGAGATTGACCGTGCCATCGGCAACCAGTGGTTGGTGGGCAGCGGCCTCAAGGCGGGCGAGCGTGTGGTGGTGGATGGTTTTCAGCGTGTGAAGGTGGGCGACAAGGTGAACCCCACCGTGATCGACCTCCAGGCCAAGGCCGACAAGCCGCGCAGCCCGGGAAGAGCGCCTGGTGAGGCGGCCGCACCTGCCACGCCCGCTGCTTCTGCGCCTGCAGCTGGCAAATAAGAAGCAAGAAGAAAAAGGCTGCACCCATGGCACAGTTCTTTATCCAGCGCCCCATCTTTGCATGGGTGATCGCCATCGTCATCATGCTGGGCGGCGCCTTGTCCATTTTCAAGCTGCCGCTGGAGCAATACCCCGAGATCGCGCCACCACGCGTGACGATTGGCGCCCAGTACACCGGTGCCTCGGCTGAAACGGTGGAAAACTCCGTCACCCAGATCATCGAGCAGCAGATCAAGGGCATCGACAACATGCTCTACATGAGCTCGTCGAGCAGCGCGTCCGGCCAGGCGCGGATCACGCTCACCTTTGCGCCCGGCACCAATGTGGACGTTGCCCAGGTGCAGGTGCAGAACAAGATCCAGGGCGCCCTGAACCGCCTGCCCGATGCGGTCAAGAGCCGGGGCGTCTTCATCAACAAGGGCGGCCAGGATTTTCTGGTCACCTACAGCTTCTACTCCAAGGATCCATCGATCACCGAGGTGGACATTGGCGACTACATCAACTCCAACCTGGTCGATGTGATCGGCCGCATCGAAGGGGTGGGGGACGTCAACGTCTTCGGCACCTTCTACGCCATGCGGGTGTGGATGGACCCGGCCAAGCTGGAAAAGTACGGCCTTGTGCCCTCCGATCTGGTCAACGCGCTCAATGCGCAGAATGCCCAGGTCTCGGCGGGCCAACTGGGGGCCTTGCCCGCCGTTCAGAACCAGCAGCTCAATGCCACCATCACGGCGCGCACCAAGCTCAAAACGGTGGACCAGTTCGAGAACATCGTGCTCAAGGCTGCCACCGACGGCTCGGTTGTCACCATCGCCGATGTGGCGCGGGTGGAGCTGGGCGCCGACAACCTCTCCATCCAGGCCAAGCTCAACGGCATGCGCGGCGCGGGCATGGGCATCATCCTGGCCGACGGCGCCAACGCCATGGCGGTATCGGATGCCGTGGCCGCCAAGCTGGCGGAGATGAAGCCGTTCTTCCCCAACCAGATCGAATACTTCGTCAGCTCGGACTCGACCCCCTTTGTGCGCGCCTCGATCCATGAGGTGGTGAGTGCGCTGGGCGAGGCCATGGTGCTGGTGGTGATCGTGATGTTCATCTTCCTGCAGAACCTGCGCGCCACCCTGATTCCTGCGATTGCCGTGCCAGTGGTGCTGCTGGGCACCTTCGGCGTGCTGTCCATCGCGGGTTATTCCATCAATACCCTGACCATGTTTGCCATGGTGCTGGCCATTGGCCTGTTGGTGGACGATGCCATCGTGGTGGTCGAGAACGTCGAGCGCGTGATGCACGAGACGGGCCTGTCCGCCAAGGAGGCCACCAAGCTCTCCATGCGCGAAATCACCCCGGCCCTGGTAGGCATTGGCGTCACACTGTCGGCGGTATTCGTGCCCATGGCGTTCTTTGGCGGCTCGACCGGAGTGATCTACCGCCAGTTCTCCATCACCATCGTCGCGGCCATGGCGCTGTCGGTGTTTGTGGCGCTGACGCTGACACCCGCGCTGTGCGCCACCATCCTCAAAGCCCCGCAAGAAGATGCGCACCACGAGCGCGCCGTGCGCGGAGGCCTGCTGGGTGTGAGCGACCGGTTCTTCCGCTGGTTCAACCGCAGTTTTGACGCCACCGCCAGCCGCTACCAGAGCACGGTGGCCTACAGTCTGCGCCGCGCCAAGCGCATGATGCTGATTTTCGTGGCCGTGCTGGCCGCCATCTGGATCGTGGCACGCGTGCTGCCCACATCCTTCCTTCCGGACGAAGACCAGGGCTTTCTGTACGTCAACGTCAACCTGCCCGCAGGCGCTGCCGACGCCCGATTGCAGGACGTGCTGGACGAGGTGCGCGACTACCTGCTGGACCAGCCCGACATCATCAGTTTCAACCAGGTATCGGGGCTGAACGGCGACCAGAGCTCGGCACGCGGCTTCATCCGTCTGAAACCGTGGGATGAGCGCCCCCTGGCCAGCCAGGCGGCCAATGCCATCGCCTTCAAGGCCAACAAGGATCTGGCGCGCATCCGCGATGCCCGCGTCTATGTGATGATGCCGCCCGCCGTGCGGGGCCTGGGGTCCAACGCGGGCTTCAACTTCATGATCAAGGACGTCAACGGCCTGGGGCACAGCGCCTTGCTGGCCGCCACCAACAAGGTTCTGGACGAAGCCCGCAAAAGCAACCTGCTGACCGCCGTGCGCACCACCAACCTCGACGACGCCAGCGAGCTGCGCGTGGAGGTGGACGACCGCAAGGCTGCGGCGCTGGGCCTGTCGTACAACGACATCAACAGCACGCTCTCCAGCGCCATGGGCGGTACCTATGTGAACGATTTCCTGAACAATGGCCGCGTCAAGCGCGTGTATGTGCAGGGCGACGCCAAGTACCGCATGCTGCCGCAGGACATTGGCCAGTGGACGGTGCGCAACAACAAGGGCGAAATGGTGCCTTTCAGCGCCTTTGCCAGCAGCCACTGGGCCTATGGCTCGCCGCAGCTGCTGCGCTACAACGGCGCTCCGGCCTATGAAATCATCGGTAGCTCCGCGCCCGGTGTGAGCTCGGGTGTGGCCATGCAGACCATCGAGGACATCCTCAAGCAGCTGCCGCCCGGCATTGGCTACGAATGGACGGGCGCCTCGCTGCAGGAGCGCCAGTCGGGTGCGCAGGCGCCCATGCTGTACGCCATCTCGATCCTGTTCGTCTTCCTGTGCCTGGCTGCGCTGTACGAAAGCTGGACGGTGCCGCTGTCGGTGATGCTGGCAGTGCCGCTGGGCGTCATCGGCGCGCTGCTGTCCACCTACACGCGCGGGCTGACGAATGACGTGTACTTCCAGGTCGGTCTGCTCACCACGGTGGGGCTGGCTGCGAAGAACGCCATTTTGATCGTGGAATTTGCCGTGCAGCTGCAAGAGCAGGGCAAGAGCGTGTTCGATGCCGTGGTGGCCGCCGTGCGGCTGCGGCTGCGTCCCATTCTGATGACCTCGCTGGCATTTGGCTTTGGCGTGATACCGTTGGCCATCGGCACCGGCGCTGGCGCGGCCGGCCGCGTGGCCATCGGCACGGCGGTGCTGGGCGGCATGGTGGCTTCCACCTTGCTGGGCATCTTCATGGTGCCGGTGTTCTTCCTGCTGATACGCAGCTGGTTCCGCTCGCGCAGCCGCCATGAGGAGGCTGCACCACCCGCAACCGCAACCGCTAACGCGCACCCGGTGGAGGGCGCGCAATGATTCCGAGCATGAAGACTGTCTGCCCCTCTGCCTTGCGCCTGCCGCTTGCCCTGCTGGCGGCCGGGTTGCTGAGCGCCTGCAACCTCGCGCCGATCTACCAGCGCCCTGATGCACCCGTGCCTGCCACGCTGGATGGCGCGCTGTCTGCCGTGCCCGACGAGTTTTCGGTGGAGCCCGTCTCTGCCAGCGAATGGCGCATGCTGCCCTGGCAGCAGTGGGTGGAAGACGCCCGGCTGCGCCAGTTGATGGAGACGGCGCTGCAGAACAACCGTGACCTGCGCGTTGCCATCGCCAATATCGAAAAGGCGCGTGCGCAGTACGGGGTGCAGCGGGCAGACCAGTTGCCTACCCTCAATGCCAGCGGCCAGGCCAGCCGTACGCGCACGGCAGACGACCTGCGCTCGGCCAGCGCGGGCGCTTCCACGGCGAACCAGTTCAATGTGCAACTGGGCCTGGCCAGCTACGAGCTGGATTTCTGGGGGCGCGTACGAAACCTGAGCGAATCGGCGCTGCAGCAGTACCTGCAGATCGAAGAAAACCGCCGCAGCGTGCAACTGGGCCTGATCACCGACATCAGCAACGCCTGGATCACGCTGGCCAGCGACCAGCAGCGCCTGCAGCTGGCGCGCGACACTCTGGCCACGCGCGAGCATGGCTACAGCCTCGTGCAGCGCATGCACCAGTTGGGCGCCACCAATGGACTGGTGTTGGCACAGAACCAGACGGCGGTGGAGACCGCGCGCAACGACGTGGCGGCCTATGAATCGCAGGTGCAGCGCGACCGCAATGCCCTGCAACTGCTGGTAGGTGGCCCGGTTTCCGCCGACATGCTGCCGCAGGCGCCTGCGGCGTCGCTCACGGCCCTGGATCTGAAAAAGGCGGGCTCCGGCCAACTGCTCGACGGCGCTACGCCCAAGGTGGCCACGCAGGCTGCCACCACGGCAATGACACAGGTGCCCGCGCGCCTGTCGTCGACCGTACTGCTGGCGCGGCCCGACATCGCGGCTGCCGAACACAGCCTGCAGGCCCAGTACGCCAGCATTGGCGCGGCGCGTGCGGCCTTCTTCCCCACCATCAGCCTGACGGCCAACGTGGGAACGGGCAGCAACGAACTCAGCGGCCTGTTCGAAGGCGGCAACCGCGCCTGGAGCTTTGTGCCGCAGATCCGCCTGCCCATTTTTGACAACGGCCGTAACCAGGCGAATCTTGATATTGCGCAAGCCAACCGCGATGTGGCGCTTGCGCAGTACGAAAAGGCCATCCAGACCGCTTTCCGCGAAGTGAACGACGCCCTGGCCGACCGCGCCACCATGCAGCGCAGGCTGGACTCTCAGACTGCCCTGGTGGCATCGGCCAGCCGCGTGCTGGAGCTGTCGCAGGCGCGCTTCAAGGCGGGGGCGGACGACTTCCTCACCGTGCTGGATGCGCAACGCAGCCTGTATGCCGCGCAGCAGACGCAGATCACCTTGCTGCAGGCCGAGCAGGTCAACCGTATTGCGCTGTACAAGGCGCTAGGCGGCGGGGTCGATTCCGTACAGTAAGATAAAAAAGTGAGCTGCCCGCGCTTGCAGGTATTGGTTTTGAAGGGAATTATTGCCAGACAACCAATAACAGCAAGCGCGGGCAGCTCTGTTTTTTGAAGGACTGCTTCCGGTAGCGCAGCTCGGCGCATGCATATGCGCAAAGCCATCAAGGCCAAGGCAGCTGCACTACCATCGGGGCATGACCGATACACAGCGCCCCGAAACCGTTCCCGATGCCCCGATTGCCGCCACTGAAGCCACGTCAGCCGTTTCCGGTGTTGATGCACCGGCTGCGCAGGAGGTGGATGCGCTCATCATCGGCGCCGGGCCGGTGGGGCTCTTCACCGCTTTCCAGCTCGGGTTGCAGGGCGTGCAGGCGCATATCTGCGACACCTTGCCCGTCATGGGCGGGCAGTGCATCGAACTGTATGCCGACAAGCCCATCTACGACATCCCTGGTATTCCGCTGTGCACCGGCCGCGAACTGGCCGCCAGGCTGCAGCAGCAGATTGCACCTTTTGCCCCCGTCTTCCACCCCCGCACCCAGATGGCCCAGGTACAGGCCCGGGGCGATGGCCGCTGGCGCGTGCAATTGCAGGGCCAGGAGCCTGCGCCGGATGGCGGCGATGGAACCACGTGGCTGCTGGCCAGAACCATTTTTGTGACAGCCGGGGTGGGTGCCTTTGTGCCCAAGCAGCTGCGTCTGCCCGGCATTGACGCGCTGGTAGGGCGGCAGGTGTTCTACCACCCGGATCTGGGCGAAGCCTGGGTGTCGCAGCAGGCGGCGGCGCTGGCTGCATCCAAGGCGCCAAAGATCGTGGTGCATGGCGGAGACGAGGCCGCCGTGCAGGTGGCAGTCACCGCTGCGCAGCACCCGTTGCTTGCCTCGGTGTCGGTTGTCTTGCTGCACCGGCGCGACCAGTTCAACGCACCGCAGGCCCTGCTGGATGCGCTGGCGGCCTTGCGCGCCAGCGGCCGCGTGGAGGTGGTAGTTGGCATGCCGCAGAGCCTGGAGGTGGCTGAAGACGGCGCGGCTGCGCGCCTGCAGACCATGGCGTACATCGATGCGGACGGCCAGGACCAGCGCCTGCCTTGCGACCAGCTATGGGTATGCCAGGGCATCTCGCCCAAGCTTGGGCCGCTGCTGGAATGGGGTCTGGCGATCGAGAAAAAGCAGCTGCAGGTGGCGACCGACAGCTTTGCCACCAGCGCCACGGGCATCTACGCGGCTGGCGATATCGTCAGCTACCCCGGCAAGCGCAAGCTGATCCTGAGCGGGTTCTACGAGGCCACGATGGCGGCCATGGCAGCCATCGAATACCTGCGCGGCGAAAAGCTGCTGCTCGAATACACCACGACGAGCAAGCGCCTGCATGAGCGGCTGGGGGTGTCGCACCCGGATTGATGGCGCCGCTCCGGCAGCGCCTGCTGCTTTAGAACGTGTTTACGATCTCAGCGCTTTCCGTAAGCGCGTTCTACCTTGGCTACCCGCACCTCGTAGTGCTCGTACCAGCGCTCTGCGCCTGCGCGCTGGGCGGCCAGGTGGTCGGCATTGGCTTTCCAGGCGGCGATGTCGGCTTCGGTTTCCCAGTAGGCAACAGTAATGCCCAAGCCATCGGCGCCGCGTGTGCTTTCTGCGCCTAAAAAGCCGGGCTGTTGCTGGGCGAGAACCTCCATCTGATCGGCCATGTTGCCGTAGGCGTCGTTTTCAGTCGCGGTGCGCTGCGAGGTAAAAATGACTGCGTAATACGGGGGCTGAGGCGTTTTTGCGAATCGGGAGTTGCTCACGGTACACCTGTTGGCAAGAGCGGGCGGGGCGGGAACCCCGTGCGTGCCCATGGCACGAGGTGGAGACATGCATGGCCTTGACGGGGCAGGCCCAATAAAAAAGCCAGCTGGCAGGCTGGCTTGTCGAGGTGCTGGCAATCAGCGGATCAGGTCCTTGATCTTGCCGGGCTGGCCGTTGGCCTCATCGGCGCCTTCAAGCGGCGTCTTGCGCTTGGTGATGCTCTTCCAGCCGTCGGCCAGGGCCAGCTCGGCGTTCAGCTTGATGAAGGCGATCTGGTCGGCTGGCACATCTTCTTCTGCGTAGATGGCATTGGCCGGGCACTCGGGAATGCAGACGGCGCAGTCGATGCATTCGTCCGGATCGATGGTGAGGAAGTTCGGGCCTTCGCGGAAGCAGTCAACAGGGCAGACGTCTACACAGTCGGTGTATTTGCACTTGATGCAGTTTTCGGTGACGACGTGGGTCATGGAATTTATTTACGCCAGTGGTTCAGACAAACAGCGGGAATTTTACGATTTTTGTGCAAGAGCACATAGAGCGTACTTGAATACCGTGGTTTTCGGGTACGGGATGGGGGACATGTTCATTCCACGAGCACGGCCGCAGCCGTGCTGTTGGAGGCCGGGTCCACCAGAATCAGCGAACCCAGTTCGCGCGAGCGGGCAAAGGGCGCTGCAGGAATCGCCTCCTGCAGCGTGATCTCGACGCGGCCGATGGCATTGGGCTCCAGTTGCTCGGCGGCCTGCCGTTCCAGCGTGTTGATGTCGAGCCGGTGCAGCACCTTGCGCACCTTGGCCTTGATCCAGCGGCGGCCATGCAGGGCCTGGTACACGCGGCCCGGCACCAGGGGCTCGTTGTCCATCCAGGCCACGGTGGCGGTGATCTCGCGAGTGGCGGGCCAGGCGGCCTGCTCGGCAGGGGCGTCAAAGTCGTCGTCGGCAGCTGCAGTGGCAACAGGGGCAGCAATCAACCAGTCGCCGCGCGATACGTCCACCTCACGGTCGAGCACGATGCCGGCGCTCTGGCCTGCGCCGCGGCTTTTGGCCTGGCGGGTGTGGTCGAGTACCTGGGCCACGGTGGCGCGCTGGCCGCTGGGCAGGATCTGCACGGCGGTGCCCACGGCGACGTCGCCGGTGGCGACCTTGCCCCAGAACACGCGGCGCCCCTGACTGGTGTCGGCAGAGGATGAGAACTTTTCCACCCACTGCACGGCAAAGGCAAAGGGCTGGCCGGTATCGGCAGGCGTTGCGGGGAGCTTTTCCAGCAGTTGCAGCAGGCTGGGGCCCTGGTAGCCGGCCCAGTCGGCATGGGGCGTCACCACATTCCAACCCTTGAGTGCCGACACGGGCACGGTGGCCGCCACGGTGATGCCCGCTGCCTGCGCAAAGGTGGCAAGCGCATTGCGGATGTTGGCAAAGGCGAGGGCCGGGTCGTCCACGGCGTCGAGCTTGTTGACGGCAAACACCAGGGCATTGACGCGCAGCAGGTGCACCAGCAGGCTGTGGCGGCGGGTCTGGGCCAGCAGCGGCAGCTGGGGGTTTTTCCAGTCGAGCTTGGTGGCATCGACCAGCACCACGGCGGCATCGGCGCTGGAGGCGGCGGTGACCATGTTGCGGGTGTATTGCTCGTGGCCGGGCGCATCGCCAATGATGAACTTGCGCGCTTCGGTGGCAAAGTAGCGGTAGGCCACGTCGATGGTGATGCCTTGCTCGCGCTCGGCGGACAGGCCATCGGTCAACAGCGCCAGATCGGTTTCGCCGCCACGCTGTACGCCAGCGAGGTGATCCTGCAGCACCGATTTGCTGTCAACCAGCAGGCGGCCGATCAGCGTGGATTTGCCATCATCGACCGAGCCGCAGGTAATGAAGCGCAGCGCAGAGGCATTGCCTGCCGGTTTTGCATCATTTGGGCTGCCGGCGCCCGATGGTTGGGCGGTGGCTGCTATTGAAGTAATGGTTTCTGTCATCGCATTCATCTCAGTGATTCAGGCATTGGGCGTTGCGCATCGATGCAGCACTGCCGAGGGCAGAACCGCCCAGCAGCGCCTCAGAAGGGCATGCTCCTAAAAATATCCGTCTTTCTTGCGCTTTTCCATCGAGGCGTCGCTGGTCTTGTCGTCCATGCGGGTGGCGCCGCGCTCGCTCACTTCGGCCGTCAGGGTTTCGAGCACGATGTCGGCGGCCGTTGCTGCGTCGCTCTCCACCGGGCAGGTGCAGGTGATGTCGCCCACGGTGCGAAAGCGCACGGTGCGCTGTTCCACCGATTCGCCGTCCCTGGGCGGTGTGAGCGCGGTCACGGGCACCAGCAGGCCCTTGCGCTCGACCACATCACGCTCATGGGCGTAGTACAGGCTGGGCAGGGCGATTTTTTCGCGGTCGATGTACTGCCACACGTCCAGCTCGGTCCAGTTGCTGATCGGGAAGACGCGGAAATGCTCGCCGGGCGCCAGGCGCGTGTTGAACAGCGTCCACAGCTCGGGGCGCTGCGCCTTGGGCTGCCACTGGCCAAAGCTGTCGCGGTGGGAGAAGATGCGCTCCTTGGCGCGGGCCTTTTCCTCGTCGCGGCGCGCACCGCCAATCAGCGCGTCGAAGCGGAACTCCTCAATGGCTTCGAGCAGCGTGACCGACTGGTGCACATTGCGCGATTCACTGGGGTGCGACAGGCGCACCGTGCCGCGTGCCATGGAGTCTTCGACACTGCGCACAATCAGCTCGGCGCCCAGCTCCTGGGCGCGAAAATCGCGGAAGTCGGTCACCTCGGGGAAGTTGTGGCCGGTGTCGATCATCAGCAGTGGGTAGGGGATGCGGCCCGCGCCGAACGCTTTTTCCGCGCACTTGAGCATGACCAGCGAATCCTTGCCGCCGGAGAACAGCAGGGCGGGGCGCTCGAAGGCGGCCGCCACCTCGCGCAGGATGAAGATGGTTTCCTCTTCCAGCGCATCCAGATGCTGGTTGCTCAGGTGGCTGAGCACATCGGTTTCAACACGGGCATTCATTTGTTTTTCCAATACTTTCAAAACTGGCGCGCTCTAAGCGAGGGCAGCCGCGCAAGGGCCGACCCGCCGCGCTGGCTGCGTCCCCCTCCCGCGTAGCGAGAGAGGGGGAAGACGCGAAGTGGCTCAGGGGGTGTCATGTTCAATGCGCCAAGTGCAGGCCGCATTCGCGCTGCGCTTCGCCCTTGGTCGGGTCCACATAGTCGAAGTTGTTGGGCAGACCGTGCTTTTCGCAGTAGTCATACAGATCCTTGGACGACCAGTGCAGCAGCGGCGCCACCTTGATGAGGCCATCGGGGTTGATGCTGACCGGCTCCATCTGGGCGCGCACGGCGCTGTCGGTGGCGCGCAGTGCGGTGAACCAGACCTGGGGCGCCGTCTCGCGCAGGGCCCGGGCAAAGGGTTCGAGCTTGACTTCTTCAGTGAAGGCGGCGTGGCGCGGGTCATCGAGCGCGGGCGTGGGGCCCTCGACCGCTTCGCGGTGCGCACGAGAGCGCAGCGGCAGGTAGGTGCGCAGGTTGAGCCCCAACTTCCGCGTCACCTCGTCGGCAAAGCGGTAGGTGGCTTCGGTGTTATAGCCGTTGTCCATCCAGATGATGGGCACATCAGGCTGCACCTGCGCCACCATGTGCAGGATCACCGCCTCGAACGGACGGAAGTTGGTGGTGACGATGGCGCTTTTGCCCAGACCCAGGGCCCACTGCACGAGGCCGGGCGCATTGTGGCCGAGTTCGGCGTTGACCTGGGAGAGGTTCAGGCTGCTGTTCATGCGGCCTCCTCGGTGGTAGCCGTCGTACCGGCAGCGTCGCGGGCAAAGTGCGGGCGCGGCTGCAGTGCATCGCCCTGGTAGAAGCCGCTGAAGCGGGCAAACTGGCGCTCTGCGGCGGCGGGGTCGATGCCTTCGGCCAGCACGGCGCTGGTGAAGCCGCTGCGGGCCATCTGTACCAACTGGTCGATCAACACGTCGCCGGTGGCGCGGATGTCGCCAGCAAAGCCGTAGCGGCGGCGCAGCAGCACGGCCTGGCTGAATGCGCGGCCATCGGTGAACTTGGGAAAGTTCAGCTCGACCCGCTCCACGCCTTGCAATGCGCCGCTCGCTGCGATCTCGGCGAGTTCGGCGTCGTTGGCAATAACCAGGGTCTTTTCAACATCGGCGCTTGTAGTGACTGCGCTGGCAGCAATGATTTTCATAGCGTTTTCTCAGTGACAGCGTTATCCGGCAATGGCTTCTTCAGCCTTGGGGTGGCGTGCGGCATTGGCGGAGGCCTTGAACGGGTCGTGGCCGATGCGGCGCAGCGCGTCGATGAAGAATTCACCCGGCTTGCGCAGTTCGCGGAAGGTGGAGAGCATGGCTTCGATCACATCGGGCACTTCGGCCGCCGAGAACGAGGGGCCGACCACCTTGCCCGGGATGGCTGGGCCGGAGAGCGTGGTGCCGTCGGCGCCGCCCAGGGTGATCTGGTACCACTCCTTGCCGTCTTTGTCGACGCCCAGGATGCCAATGTGGCCGCTGTGGTGGTGGCCGCAGCTGTTGATGCAGCCGCTCATGTGCAGGTCGATGGGGCCGAGGTCGAACACCTCGTCCAGATCCTGGTAGCGCTCGGTCAGTGCTGCCGCAATGGGCAGCGAGCGGGCGTTGGCCAGCGCGCAGTAGTCGCCGCCGGGGCAGGCGATCATGTCGGTCAGCAGGCCGATGTTGGGCTGGGCCAGGCCCAGATTGCGCGCCGCTTCATACAGCGCGGGTAAGTCGCTTTCATGCACCCAGGGCAGCAGCAGGTTCTGCTCGTGCGTCAGGCGTGCTTCGCCCGCCGAGAACTGGTCGGCCAGCTGGGCCAGGGCGTCAATGGTGTCGGCGTCGGCATCGCCCGGGGCAAAGCCCACGCGCTTGAACGACAGCCCCACGGAGCGCAGGCCTGGCAGGCGATGGCCGCGCACGTTTTGCTGCAGCCAGCGCTGGTAGAGCTGGCCGTCCGTCTTGACGCTGGAAGGCAGGTTGGCGGGCTGAAGCGCAGGCACCACGAAATTGGCGCTCACGCGGTCCAGCTCGGCCTGGGTGATGGTGTGCGGCGCGCCGTCCTGCTCCACAATGGCGCGGTACTCGGCTTCCACCGCGTCGATGAACTTCTGGCCCTCGGCCTTGACCAGGATCTTGATGCGGGCCTTGTACTTGTTGTCGCGCCGTCCGTAGATGTTGTAGACGCGGATCACGGCCTCGATGTAGTTGAGCATCTGGTGCCAGGGCAGGAACTCGCGCACCACGGTGCCAATGACCGGGGTGCGGCCCATGCCGCCGCCCACCTTGACGATGAAGCCGACCTCGCCCGCGTCGTTGCGCACGGTCTGCAGGCCGATGTCGTACCAGCCGGTGGCGGCGCGGTCTTCGGCAGAGCCGTTGAGCGACATCTTGAACTTGCGCGGCAGAAAGGCGAACTCGGGGTGCAGCGTACTCCACTGGCGCAGAATTTCGGCAAAGGGGCGTGCATCGGCCACGCTGTCTTGCGCAATGCCTTCGTACGCCTCGCAGTTGATGTTGCGCATGGCGTTGCCACTGGTCTGGATGCCGTGCATGCCCACGCTGGCCAGCAGGTCCATCACATCGGCAGCCTTGGTGATGGGAATCCAGTTGAATTGCACGTTGGTGCGCGTGGTGAAGTGGCCGTAACCGTACTTCAGCGGCGCAGCGGCCAGGGTGAGGCCGGGCTGGGCGGCCTGCAACTGGTCCTGCGTGGTCTGGGCATGGGCCAGCAGCTCGGGCGTGGGCTTGTCGTATTCGCGGGCAATGTGGGCCAGCATGCGCAGCTGGGCGCTGTTGATTTCGCCATAGGGCACGGCAATGCGGGCCATGGGCGCATAGCGCTGGATGTACCAGCCGTTTTGCAGGCGCAGCGGCAGCAATTGCTCGTCGGTCAGCTCACCGCGCTGCCAGCGTTCGAGCTGGTCGCGGAACTGCTGGGCGCGGAGTTGGACGAATTCGCGGTCGAAAGAGGTGTATTGGTACATCGTGGTGCAAGGTTTGCTAGGCCCGGACCGGAGAAGCTGCCCCGCAATGGCGACGGCTGTCCGGCTGTTTCGATGTACTGTAGAAAAGTTTTATATAAACTCAAACGACTTTTTTCTTGTGCATGTATGAAATTCAGTAATAAGAAAAGCAAGAAAGCTTGTGCAAATTTGGCATAAGCGCCCGCGCATCTGTCAGTTTCAGGCGCTATGGCTGGGCGGAGCGTTCACTACGCGCAGGAAGCGTGCGGTCGGTGGACAAGGCTTTGGCCAGGCCGTTGGTGACCGGCAGGGGCTCGTCGTGCAGGCGGGCGACCAGCAACTCGGCGCACAGCAGCGCCCAACTGAGGCCGCGCGATCCCATGGCGGTGCAGACCCAGGGCGGCATGCGGCCATTGAGGGAGTCGTTTGAATCGCTGGCGTCACCGTCTACAGGCCTGGGGCCGACGACGGGCAGCCGGTCTACCGAGGCGCAACGCACCTGGGCCCAGGTGCGGGCAGTAGCAAAAGAGGCCGTGTAGACCTGGCTGGCCGCGGGCAGCAGGGTCTGCAATTTGGCCCAGTTGTCGCCATGCGCGCGGGCGGCATCGGCAGGGGATGGTGGCAGTTCTGTCACATCGCGCTCAAAACTCGATCCCATGACCCAGGCTGGCCCTGCCGCGCCAGAGGCCCCGGCTGGCGCTTTGAAGAAGGGCACCCAGCTGCCGTGGCCGTTGACCGGGTGATGCCGGGCAGGCTGCTCGCCATTGCCGTAGGTGGCCCAACTGACCTGGCCGCGAATGGATTGCAGCGGCAATGGCTGGGGCGCGCTTGCTTCGGGCATGGCGGCCAATACCGCATTGGAATGCGGCCCCGCACAGACGACCACCAGGTGCGCGCGGGCCAGCTCTGCGCCTGCCGCGTCTCGCACCGACCAGGTCGCCGCATCCGGTGAAGCCTTGATCTGCGCCATCTGCGCCTGTCCCACAAAGCGGATGCCCGGCGCCTGCAGCAATGCCTGCACCAGGGCTGCCGGGCGCAGCCAGCCTGCATGCGTGTGCCAGAGCGCCGCGTCGTCAGCGGGCAGACCTTGTGCGGCCAGCACGTCTGCGCTGGCAGGGGTGCTCCAGGCCGCTGCGGCCTGCGCCAGGGCAGGGTCTGTGCTCCAGGCCGGCGGGCGCTCGTGGGCGCCGGTTCGGCGGCTGGCAGCGTGGTCCGGCGCGATTTCGGCATGCGCGGCGGTCTCGTCGCGCGGGGTGGCCAGATGGCGGCGCTCCAGCACCCCGGTCGGGGCCCAGTCTTCACCTGCTTGCAGCAACTGGCGCGCCCATTGCCAGGTGGTGCGCACGCCTGCGCGGGTGATGCGTGAAAGCACGCTGTCGTCGCTGCTGGTGTGCGGCGCAAAAATGCCGGCGGGCAGGGCGGAGGCGCCTGCGGCGGGCTGGGGGGCGGCATCCAGCACTGTTACCTGCCAGCCGCGCAGGGCCAGTTGGTGCGCGCAGGCAGCGCCAGCGATTCCTGCGCCAATCACGACGGCGGTGGGCAGGAGCGGTGCTGCCAGATCCGTTGCTTTGACAGCGTGCGTCCCCAATGCCCACAGCGGCGCCTTGCGCGGCTCCCATGCGGGGTCGAACGTGGCGTGGAGGTTGTCGCGCTTTGGCGGAACACCGGGTACCTTGTTGACCTGAAACCCGCACTGCGCCAGATCCTTACGCACCTGGGCGGCAATCGTCCAGGTGGCAAGGCGGGTGCCGCGCCGTGCGCAGCGGGCCACGGCCTTGAGGGTGTGGAGGCTCCACATCTGCGGGTTGCGCGCAGGGCTGAAGCCGTCAAGGTAGATGCTGTCGACCACCATGTCCTGCTGGCGCAGCATGGCCTGGGTATCGCCCACCAGCAGGGTCAGCAGCACGCGGCCGCCGTCAAAGCGCAGGCGGTGCACGCCGGGCAGCAGGCCCCACCACTGCGCGGCAAGCTCCCGTGCCATGGCCTGCAGATGCGGAAACTGCTCGGCATGGCGCAGCAGGTCGTCGGCACTCACGGGGAAGGCCTCGGTCGATACGAAATGCAGCAACTGGCTGCGTGCAGCGTCACCCCGCCAAGCATGCCAGGTGGCGAGAAAATTCAGGCCAAAGCCGAAACCGGTTTCCAGAATACGCCACTGCGGCTGGCCCGCCCAGGCTGCGGGCAACCCCACGCCAGCGAGAAAGACCTGTTCGGCCTGCTGCACCGCATGCGCGGCTTCGCTGCGGTAGCGGTCGCCAAAGCGCGGGCTGTAGGGCGTGCCGTCTTCCATCCATTGCACGATCTCGCTCATGGCTTGCTCGGATTCCTTGTCAAAAACATGAGCATTGTAGGCAGTTGGGGTATACGCCATGTTCACATTTCATTGGCATGACAGAAAGACCCAAGTGTGCAGACTATCATGGCCCCATGTGTTCCCGCCGCTCTGTGATCCGAACGCTGGCCCATCCTGTGGTGTGCGCTGGCGCCTTGCTTTTTGCCACCGTGGCCAGCGGCGAGGCCGCGATACCCGTTGGTGCCGAGCCCTCCGTCTACAGTGCAGCGCAGGCCGAGCGGCAACCGCTGCTCGATACGTTGCAGACGCTGGTGAACATCGAATCGGGCAGCAAGGATTTTGCCGGCGTCAGCTATATCGCCCAGGTGGCGGCCGACAAGCTCAAGGCCCTGGGGGGCGAGGTGCGAATCATCCGCAGCACCGATCCCGAACGCCTGCAGGACACGCCCGAGCAACCCGGCCCCGCCGTGCAGGCGGTGTTCAAAGGCTCGGGGCATTCCAAGATCATGCTGATCGCCCACATGGACACGGTCTACCACCAGGGCGATCTGGCGCAGCAACCCTTTCGGATCGATGGCGAGCGCGCCTATGGCCTGGGCATTGAGGACGAAAAGCAGGGCGTGGCGCTGGTGCTGCACAGCATGGCCCTGCTGCAGAAGATCGGCTACGACCAGTTTGGCCAGATCACCGTGCTGTTCAACAGCGATGAGGAAATCAGCTCGCCCGGATCGCGCAAGCTGATCACCGCGCTCGCCAGAGACCAGGACGCGGTCTTCTCGTTTGAAAGCGGCGGGCAGGACGGCACGCTGCACCTGGCCACCAGCGGCATTGGCGCGCTGTTCCTGTCGGTGGAAGGCAAGGCATCGCATGCCGGCGCGCGGCCCGAATATGGTGTGAACGCGCTCTACGAGCTGTCGCACCAGTTGCTGCAGATGCGCAACCTCTCGCGGCCCGAGCGCGGCCTCAAACTCAACTGGACGCTGTCGCAGGCGGGCAGCAATCGCAACGTGATACCCGCCCATGCCGAGGCACAGGCCGACGCACGCGCCCTGCGCGTGCAGGATTTTGATGCGCTGCAAAGCGCCGTGCAGGAGCGCATTCGCAACAAGCTTTTCGACGGCAGCCGGATCAGCGCCCGGTTCGAGCTGCGCCGCCCACCCATGGAGGCGAGCGACGCTGCCCGCAAGATTGCCGCCCAGGCCCAGCAGATTTACCGCAAGGAGCTGGATCTGCCGCTGCGCGTGAACGACGTCGCCCTGGGCGGCGGCACCGACGCGGCCTTTGCCGCGCTGAGCGCGCGCGGCGGCGTGGTCGAAGGCATGGGCCTGGGCGGCTTTGGCGCCCACAGCAACCATGACGAATACATTCTGCTGGGCAGCATCGTGCCCAGGCTGTATCTGGTGGCGCGGCTGGTGATGGAGCTGTCGGCGCCAAGGGGGGAGGCGGAACACAGTGACGCTCACAGCGCGACCACGGGTGTGCAGCAAAAATAGTGTGCAGCGCCTTTCTGGACTGCGCAGAGTGCTGCTAAAAGTAGAGTGAAAAGCCACTACCCATTGAGCGCCGCAGCTGCCATGCTCGCAATCTGGAGGGCAATGTCGGCCGGGGTTTCGTCCTCCATGTGCCACACCGCAGAGAGCCCGCTCCACGCCAGAATCCACTGCAGCAGGCGCTGTCGATCGAGCTGCGCGGCCTGCGTCACCAGTTGCAGCCTTGCCTCAAAGCGCTGCGGATGGCAGGCGGTTGCGGCATCGGGGTTGCAGAAGAGGTTGGCATAGTCAAAGCCGCGCTCGCCCAGCAGGCCCTTGGGGTCGATGGCCAGCCAGCCGCGATTGCCGCCATCCAGAATGTTGTGGTGATGGATATCGCCGTGCAGGCAGACGACATCGCGGGGCGTAGCCAGCAGCTGCTCCATGGCCCGCTGTGACGCGCGCAACGCGCTGGCGGGCTCGGCACGGAAGGCTGCCAATGAGGCAAAGCGCTGGGGCAGCGGCGTCAATGCAGGCAGCGGTGTGGCACGTGCGGCGTGCAATTGCGCGACAACGGTGCAGATGGTGCGGGTGGCCTCGCCATCCTGGCCGCGCTGGCTCATCGCCGCAAGTGAGCGTGCTCCGGCGGCTCGCTCCATCAACAGGGCATGGCCGCTGCGTGCATAGACCTGCACCGCGCCGCTCCCGTCCCACCACTGCAGCGCGTCGTAGCCAGCGGTTTCCTCCTCCGATTCACTCACTTTCAGCATGGCAGCGCGGCCCTGGTGAACGACGGGGAGCAGGGTGGCCGCATGGGTCTCCACCAACGGGCCATCCGGCACCAGCGCCCAGGCTTTCAGTGAGGAGGTGAGGTCAGGTGGCATGCCGAAATGGAGGTGCGGAATGAACAGGGTCAAAAAAGGCCGGTACAGACCGGCCTTGGTGCGAAACAGCTATTTGACGCCCGGTGGATGAACGCCATAAGCTATTAAATAAGTAGCAATTACGACTCGCTGGGCGGGACGTAACCCGCTGCGGCGTCTGCGCCGCCGCCAAAGAAGTGGTTTTAGCGAAACTCCTTCTTGCAGCGCTCCACTGCGTTACTCGCTGGGCGGGACATAGCCCGCCGCGGCGTCTGCGCCACCGCCAAAGAAGTGGTTTTCCATCTGGCGGGCGAGGTATTGGCGGGCGCGGGCGTCGGCAAGGTTCAGGCGGTTTTCGTTCACCAGCATGGTCTGGTGCTTGAGCCAGCCAGCCCAGGCTTCCTTGCTGACGTTTTCCCAGATGCGCTTGCCCAGTTCACCGGGGTAGGGCGGGAAATCGAGGCCTTCGGCTTCTTTTTGCAGCTTGATGCATTGAACCATGCGTGCCATGGGGTGGTGTCCTTCTCGTAGTTGACGGGGTATGCAGCGGTTGCCGCACTTCAGCCTTGATTGATCAAGTGATTGAATCGATTGAAAAATCAGGGAGGTTCAGGCTGAGGATCGTCTTGTTAATAAATTTCAGTCATTAAAAACTGAATTAATAGTAGTTTGAGTTTTGAGGAGCGGATTTCAGAATGCGCTCAAGCCATGGGGCATGTGCGATATGCACCCGATGACCATCCGATTTCTGAAATTCTGAAAGCTCTTCATGCAACAACGCCGCCACTTTATCAAGTTTCCGATAGCCGCAGCCGCAATCGCGTCTCTGATTGCTGTCGCTCCTTCAGCTTTCATCGGCAGCGCGCACGCCCAGGGCGCGGCGCCGGTGACTCTGCTCAATGTGTCCTATGACCCGACGCGCGAGCTGTACAACCAGTTCAACCAGGCCTTCGCCAAGCACTGGAAGGCGACGACTGGTCAGGATGTGACGATCAAGCAGTCGCACGGCGGATCCGGCAAGCAAGGGCGGGCGATCATCGACGGCATCGAGGCCGATGTGGCCACCCTGGCACTGGCGGGCGACATTGATGCACTGCACAAGTTCGGCAACCTGGTGCCGGCCGACTGGCAAAAGCGCCTGCCGCTCAACAGTGCGCCGTACACCTCGACCATCGTGTTCCTGGTCAAAAAGGGCAACCCCAAGGGCATCAAGGACTGGGGGGATCTGATCAAACCTGATGTAAAGGTGATCACGCCGAACCCCAAGACCAGCGGCGGCGCGCGCTGGAATTATCTGGCAGCCTGGGAGTTCGGCAAGCGCACCTACGGCGGTGAGGCGGGCGCCAAGGATTACATCGGCAAACTGTTCAAGAACGTGCCGATTCTGGATACCGGCGCGCGCGGCTCGACCGTGACCTTTGTGCAGCGCGGCCAGGGCGATGTGCTGCTGGCCTGGGAGAACGAGGCCTATCTGGCGCTCAAGGAGTTCGGTGCCGAGAAGTTCGAGATCGTGACCCCCTCGCTCTCCATCCTGGCCGAGCCCACGGTGAGCGTGGTTGACAAGGTGGTGGACAAGCGCGGCACGCGCAAGATCGCCGAGGCCTACCTGCAGTACCTGTACAGCGACGAAGGCCAGGACATTGCGGGCCGCAACTTCTACCGACCCACCAGTGAAAAGGCCAAGGCGCAGTACGGCAAGCAGTTTGCGCAGCTCAAGCTCTTCACCATCGACGATGCCTTTGGCGGCTGGGCCAAGGCCGATGCCGCGCACTTTGCCGATGGCGGCAGCTTTGACCAGATCTACACCAAGAAATAAGCGCTGGCGCCCATCAGCAAAGCGGAGAATGCCATGAATTTTCAGCAACTGCGGGCCGTGCGGGAGGCTGCGCGCAACGGCTACAACCTGACCGAAGTGGCCCAGGTGCTCTACACCTCGCAGCCGGGCGTGAGCCGCCAGATCCGCGAACTGGAAGACGAGTTGGGCGTGGATATCTTCATTCGTGCAGGCAAGCGGCTCACGGGCCTGACTCCGCCGGGCGAGGCGATCCTGCCCATCGTGGACCGGCTGCTGCTCGAGTCGGAGAACCTGCGCCGCGCGGGAGCGGATTTTCATGCCAGCCGCAGCGGGCAGTTGAGCATTGCCGCCACGCACTCGCAGGCGCGCTATGCGCTGCCGGTGGTGGTGCGTGACTTCCGCGCCCAGTTTCCCGATGTGGCGCTGCACCTGCACCAGGGCTCGCCCCGCCAGGTGGCCGAGATGCTCTTGAGTGGGGCGGCCGACATTGGCGTGGCTACCGAAGCGCTCACCGGTTATGCGAGTCTTGCCACCTTGCCGGGCTACCGCTGGACGCACAGCGTCGTCGTACCGCTGGGCCATCCATTGCTCGCGCAGGTGGAATCAGGCCGGCCGCTCAGCCTGCAGTCGCTGGTGCGCTTTCCCATCATCACCTACGAGCAGGGCTACACCGGCCGTGCGCATATCGACGAATCCTTTGCCACCGCGGGCCTGGAGCCCAATGTGGTGCTGACGGCCATGGATGCCGATGTGATCAAGACCTATGTGGAGCTGGGCATGGGGATCGGCATCGTCGCGTCCATTGCCTTTGACGAGGAACGCGATCGCCACCTGCGCGCGCTGGACGCAGGGCATCTGTTCAAGGTCAACACCACCCGCATTGCCCTGCGCAAGGGTGTGTGGCTGCGCGCCTATGCGCTGCAGTTCATCGAGAGCTTCGTGCCGACCTTGACCCGTGATGTCGTGCTGCAGGCGGTGTCTGCGGCCGCTCCTGAAGAGGATGCCTCTGTCAACGCTGTGCAAAAGGCGGCTTAATCTAAGTTAATTGCTTAAATAATTTGTTTTTCTTGTTCTGATATGTATACGCTATGATGCGATTTTCAACTTGCATCAAGAAGGGGGATAGCGTATGCGTAAAGCTCTGGTTCTGACTGCCGTTGCAGGTAGCCTGGCGCTGGTCGGCTGTAAAACCATGGATACGGGCAACATTGGCAGCATGATCGACAGCGGCTCGACGGCGATGAAGGCCATGACTTTGTCTGACGGCGATGTGGTGGCGCTGTCCAACGAATCCTGCGAGGCCATGGATGCCCAGAACAAGATTGCACCCGCCAACAGCAAGTACACCCAGCGTCTGAACAAGGTGATCGCCAACATGCCCAAGGACGTCGACGGCAAGAAGGCGGTCTACAAGGTCTACCTCACCAGCGATGTGAACGCCTGGGCCATGGCCAATGGCTGCATCCGGGTATACAGCGGCCTCATGGATCTGATGAACGACGACGAACTGCGCGGCGTGATCGGCCACGAAATTGGCCACGTCGCCCTGGGCCACAGCAAGAAGCGCATGCAGACCGCCTACGCTACTTCGGCGGCGCGCCAGATTGCAGCCAACAGCGGCAACTCGGCTCTGTCGTCCCTGTCGCGCTCGCAAGCGGGCGAGTTGGGCGAGAAATTCATTCACGCGCAGTTCTCGCAGTCGAACGAATCCGAAGCCGACAACTATTCGTTTGACCTGCTCACCAAGCAGAAGATGGAGCGCAAGGGTCTGGTCACCGCATTCCAGAAGCTGGCCAAGCTCGGCGGTGGCGGCGGCAACTCGCTGATGAGCTCGCACCCTCCATCGGAAGAGCGCGCCAAGGCGATGCAGGCCCGCCTGGACGGCAACAAGTAAAAAGCCCTCCGTTCGCTAGTATCGATATACACAGGCCCTTGGCAGACGCCAAGGGCCTTTTTTGCATGTGGCGTGCATTGTGGGCCGATGGGCTTCGCAGCAATGCGTTGTTGGCTGACGGACAGAGCTGGGTGAGCGGGCACAATGTTCCTATCTACGCAAAAGCAAAAGGAGGAGCCATCATGGTTGACAAGCATGTGCCCGCAGACAGCACCCCAGGGGCAGCAAGAGGCCGGAAGGTGCTGCGCCGCCTGTGCGCGCCCTTGCTGGTTCTTGGTGCAATGGCGGGGCTGGCCGGCGGCGCCTGGGCCGAGGGCTTGCGGCCCGCAGGGACTGGATGGGGCCTGTCCTCCAGCTCGTGGGCAACTCCGATCCATGCGCGCGACCGCGATTACCGCAGCCGCGAAGAAAAGATCCGTGAGCATGAACGCTCACAAGGCTATTACGGCAATGATGATCGCAGGGCAGAGCGTCGTGATCGCCAGGATCGGCTCAGAGAGCAGCGCCTGCGGGAAAAGCGCTACAAGAACCGCTCATCCCACCACCACCGCCGCCACCAACCAGCGCAGCCTGCGCAGGACTGGCAGCGCTGAGCGGGCTTCGCACGCACTTTTATTTCTATTGACCATAAACGCAGGCCTTGGCCTGCGTTTTTATTTGCAGGCGCCATTGAGTTGGAGCAGTTCTGCATGTCTTGGCGCCGCTAGCACAGCCCTTGATACCTTATTGCTTCGCCGGGAGGCCCCAGCCGAGGGGCCAAGTCGGGGGCGCCTAGCCTTCTCGTAAGTTTGTACTGTCTGCGGTTTCGCCTGGCGTGGCCCGATGCCTCGTCTCAATCGCAAATCTACGATTTGCTGGGTCGTGTTAACGGCTCTTGGTAGATGGAGTCAACTGCAATTCGATGGCATCCGCGACGAGACCAATGACCGCTCGCACACCGGCAGAGAGGCTAATCACTGCTTTGGGTCACCATCTATTGCTCATCAAAAATCACTCTGCAGCTTCAGATCAGTCATGGAAATCACGGTTGTTGCATTTGGATTTTGAGTTTGATTGCGACTCCGTGGTGTAAATCTCATGAATTAAGAAGTTTATTTCTAATCTATAAATTTCCCATTAATTGTGTAGTGATGAAAAACAACAAAAAACAAAGAAAATCCAAAACATGAACTAAACTCCCATTCTTTTCTTGAGTGTTTATGAATATTTACTAGGTCTTGTCATGCATTTGAGCTTTTTGATGATTTTCCTAGTTTCATTATGATTATTGATTTAATCATCAATCTGAGAATTTCAGATTATTTCATTAATTATTATTTTTGCTTTTGAAAGAGGATTGAATAAAATGCAAAAAAATGCATTACTGCTTGCGCTGTTGGCATGCTTTTCTTCCGTTCAGGCGGCGCAGGAATGTGGAACTTCAGCTGTTAATATATGTACAAACACGGTATATTCTAGTGGTATTGACTACTATGGGTATTCTACGACCTCCGTTACTCTAAGTAATCCGGCAATGAATGTACAAACCAACGGAGTGCACGTTGGCCCCGGGCGCTTTGCCGCAGGTGTAGCTAGTTCTACCTTAGCAGCTACCGATTTTAATCTGGTAAGTACAACTGCTCCTGGGTTTAACGGCTACGGTTTGCTGAGTTCCAATACTGGGCCGGCCACTGTCACGGCTACGAATGGTGAGGTGAAAACTGTTGGAGGGTTAGATGGAGGTGGGAATTCTGCCATTGCTATTGTGGCCGAAGTGTTGAGGCCTAGTACGGGTAATGCGCTTGCTCAGGTCAATGGCACCGTGATTACAACAACCGGGCTTAATGCATTTGGTATCCTGGCTGTAACTGGAAATGGGAGCACCGGTGTTGCAACCGGAGGCTCTCGAATCGAGGCGTCAGGGATTACATTGAGTACCGCTGGGGCTAATGCGGCAGGTTTGCTTGCTGCGGGGCTTAACGGCAATACTGGCCCAGTAGATATTGTTTTCACTAGTGGCACGGTGGTAACACAAGGTGGTAACTCCGCGGCGGTCGGAGCCGTTACTCAAGGCGGCGCAGTCTCCATAGATATTCAGGCAGCAGCACAGGCGACTGCCAATGGCGTTGGTGGCTCAGATGGTGTTGTAGTAGTTGGGCCTGCATCAGCTGACGTGACAGTCAACAATGCCGGAAAAATCAAATCTGCACAAGCTGATGGCATTAACATAAGCGCGGCTTTGCATGGAGGCGTCATTACCAGCAGTGGTGATATCTCGGGTGCTACGGCAGCGGTGCGCGGAAGTCCTGCTGCAGACACCTTCACTGCATCGGGTGGAGCCATTGACGGCGTAACGCTGATGGGCGATGGCAACGACGTCGTCACTCTGACAGGATCAGTGAACGTCAGCGCCGCGCCGCAGTTTGATGGTGGCGCTGGGGCTGATACGCTCAATATCGATGGCATCAGCTTGAGCGGATTCACCGCAGCTGCCAACAATCCGGCACTCGGCAGCAATCTGACCCTCTGGGAAACCGTAGATGTCAAAAATGCTGGCACCTTGAAACTCACGGGCAATCTGTTCGATGCGGCTAATACTGGTGTCTTGAAACTCTCTGATGCTGCATCGGCACTGGATCTGCAGAATGCAGCCACTTCAACATCTACTGTGAATGGCAACTTCGATAGTACTGGGGTGCTGAAGATTGACACCGTAGTAGGCGATAGCAGTTCTGCCTCCGATGTTCTCCATATCACCGGAAACACGTCGAGTATCACGGTCATTCAGATTAACAATCTTGGTGGTTTGGGCGCGCTCACTACGGGCAATGGCATTCTGGTTGTGCAAGTCGATGGCAACTCCGGTGGCACATTCGCCTTGCCCGGGGGATCATTGGTCGTTGGCCAGTATGCTTACACCCTCCAGAAGGTGGGCAATAACTGGTATTTGCAATCGACCATGGTCGGTTCCGTTACCGTAAGCAAGCAAGTGATAGTGCCAGCGGGCGCATCTGCATTCAGTGGCAATATTCCATTCACCTTGAACTGCACCGCCCCTAGTTTCAGCCAAGCGGGCACCATCGTCGTATCTGCCAATCAGGGTACTTCAAGCCCGATTACCGTAGCAGTAGGCAGTGCGTGCTCGGTGACGGAGGGGACGCTGCCTGCAGCCCCTGCTGGCATGCAGTGGGCAACGCCTGTCTACGTACAGCCGGGCGCCATTGTAGGGGGACAGGTTGCAACGGCTGTTATTACCAACACCTTGCAAAGAAATGTCGGTAGCGTTACCGTGAGAAAACAAGTGACGATGCCAGCAGGCGCATCTGCATTCAGTGGCAATATTCCTTTCACCCTTGATTGCACCAACCCCAATTTCAGCCAAGCGGGCACCATCGCTGTTTCTGGCAATCAAGGTATTTCAGACCCGATTACCGTAGCAGTAGGCAGTACCTGTTCGGTGACGGAAGGCGCATTGCCTGCAGCCCCTGCGGGCATGGAATGGGCTAGCCCTGCTTACATGCAGCCCGGCGCCATCGTGGAAGGGCAAGTGGCGACGTCTGTCATTACTAACACCCTGAAGAATAGTGCGATTGTGGACAGCACACCCGCGCCCGTTCCCGCACTCAACCAATGGGCGCTGGCGCTCCTCTCCATGGTGTTCGCAGGGCTTGCTGCAGTTGGCTTGCGCCGCTCGCGCATGCATTGATCTATACGGATGAGATGTTTGCAGCCGCCTTTCAGCCTGCTGCAAACATCTATCTTCTGCTGTCTACCTCGTTGCATTCCCACTCGGGCAGCATTCAAATCAAGAAGTTCATTAAAGTCATAGCGTCTTTCATGCAGGGGTGCATCTTTAGTTTTTGTGATGTGGTTGCCTTAGTGGGGCTGGGAGTCGCCATGGGCTCATTGAGCGAAATTGTGGAACCCCGAGGCTGCTATGCTCTGGCGCATTCAGCCCTGAAAGCTCCTCGATGAAACTGCTTTTGCTCAGCAACTCCCGCGCCCCTGATGGCGGCTACCTCACCCAGCAGCGCGATGCGATTGCCGCCACCTTGAAGGGCGTGCGCAAGGCATTGTTTGTTCCATTTGCCGGTGTCACCATCAGTTGGGACGATTACACCGCCCAGGTGCAGGCCGCCATTGCACATACCGGTGTGCAACTGGTGGGCGCGCATGTGGAGGATGCGGTGGAGCAGTTTCTGGCAGGCGAGGTGCAGGCCATCATCGTGGGGGGCGGCAACACCTTTCAACTGCTGGCCGAATGCCGCAGGCGTGGCTGGCTGGTGCGCCTGGGCGATGCCGCGCGTTCGGGCCGCATGCCCTACATCGGCTGGAGCGCTGGTGCCAATCTGGCAGGGCTGACGATCAACACGACGAACGACATGCCCATCGTCAACCCGCACGGCTTTGGCGCACTGGGGCTGGTGCCTTTTTGCATCAACCCGCACTACAACAACAGCCTGCCGCCCGGCCACCAGGGCGAAACCCGCGACCAGCGCCTGGCCGAGTTTCTGGTGGCCAACCCGCAGATGCGCGTGGTGGCGCTGCCCGAGGGGACCTGGCTGGAGGTGAATGGCAGTGCCGTGGTGGTGGCTGGCGCTTATGCGGCCAAGCTGTTCACCGCGAATGCAGACGCGCAGGATCTGGCACTCGGAGCCCGTATCTAGAGCACGTTTCTGGATGGGACACGCACCGGATTAGAGCCGCTAACACAACCCTTGATACGTCGTTGCTTCGCCTTGTCGTACGTCTGTACTGCCTGCGGCTTCGCGCCTCGTCTCAAACGCAAATCTGCGATTTGCTGGGTTGTGTTAGCGGCTCTTAGAACCTGTTCAAAGTCTCTCGAATATGTGAGAAGCTTGGAGGGTGAGAAAAAGCTATCCAAGCGACATCAGTCGCGAACAATTCGAGATCATCAGGCCGTTGCTGGAGAGCGCGCGCAAGAAGACGGCACCGCGCAGAGTGGAGCTGTATGAGGTGTTCTGTGCGGTACTGTACCTGCTCAGGAGCGGCTGCCAGTGGCGCATGCTGCCGGAAGAGTTTCCCAAGTGGCGCACGGTGCACTCGTACTTTGCGATCTGGAGTGAGCCTCGTGAAGGAGGCAGCCTGCTGGAGCAGGCACTCAAAAAATCAGGTTGGCGCGGCCCGAGAGAGACAGGGGCGCAACGCATGCAGCGCGCACTTGATCGTGGACGCGCAGAGCGTGAAGAACACGGACACGGCAGCCCTGAAAGGTTATGACGCGGGCAAGAAGGTATCGGGCATCAAGCGCCACCTTGCAGTGGATACGCAGGGTTTGCCACATGCAGTAGCCGTGACCACGGCTAATGTGACGGATCGCAAAGGAGCGCTGCAAGCACTGCAGCGTTGCAAGAGCGGGCTCAAGCAGGTGCAAAGCCTGTTGTGCGACAGCGGCTACGTGGGCAGGCCCTTTGAGCAGAGCGCGCAGGAAATCCTGGGCGAGCACATCAAGGTGCAGATAGCCAAAAGGAGCGAGCTACACACCTTCAAGGTCATGCCCAAGCGCTGGATCGTTGAGCGCAGCTTTGCCTGGCTGGACAAGAACAGGCGATTATGGAAGAACTGCGAGCGGCTGCTCAATACCAGCTTGCAGTTTGTCCATCTGGCCTTCTTGGTTCTGCTGCTCAAAAGACTTTGAACAGGTTCTTAGTACAGTCGCCGCACATCGCCATTGGTGGGCGAGGCGCTTTCGTGAAACAGGTCTTCCAGGTACTGCACCAGCTCGTGCTCCTCGATGAAGTCGGGGATCACAAAGCCTGCGGGGCGGCGTTTGCCGTCGGAGCCGACCGCCATGACCTGCCAGGCGTCGGCGCGCCGCTCCACGTCAACAATACGGGTGTAGATACAAAATCGCATGGGATGGCCTGTTGCGAATGAGGCGTGCATGCGTCCGTGGTACGGGCTTGCACTGTCGTTGATGGCATGTGTCCTGCAGTGCGCGCCGTGCCCCGGCGATGCCAGGGCACAGGGGGCAGCCGGTGGCCCGGCCTGGATTACAGGCGTTCGAAGATCGCTGCAATGCCCTGGCCGCCGCCAATGCACATGGTCACCAGTGCATAGCGGCCGCCCGTGCGGTGCAGTTCGTGGATGGCCTTGACTGTGATGATGGCGCCGGTCGCACCGATCGGGTGGCCCAGCGAGATGCCGGAGCCATTGGGGTTGACCTTGGCGGGATCGGCGCCCAGGCCCTTGGTGACGGCGCAGGCCTGCGCTGCAAAGGCTTCATTGGCTTCGATCACATCCATCTGGTCGAGCTTGAGGCCTGTCTTGGCCAGCACCGCCTTGGATGCAGGGATGGGGCCGATACCCATGATCTTGGGCTCGACACCCGCGTGTGCGTAGCCCACCAGGCGGGCGAGCGGCTTGGCGCCTCGTGCGCCTGCGGCAGACGCTTCCATCAGCACCACGGCGGCGGCGGCATCGTTGATGCCCGATGCGTTGGCTGCGGTGACGGTGCCGTCTTCCTTGGCGAACACGGGCTTCATCTTCTGGAAGTCTTCAATCTTGGCACCGGCGCGGAAGTGCTCGTCCTTGTCGAAGGCGACCTCGCCCTTTTTGCTCTTGAGCATGACGGGCACGATCTGGCCTGCAAAGCGGTTTTCCGCCCAGGCGGCTTCGGCGCGCTGGTGGCTGGTGAGGGCCAACTGGTCCTGGTCGTCACGGCTGATACCGAATTCCTTGGCCACGTTCTCGGCTGTCACGCCCATGTGGATCTTGTGGAACGGATCGTGCAGGGCGCCGGTCATCATGTCGACCATCTGCGTGTCACCCATGCGGGCGCCCCAGCGGGTGTTGAGGCTGGCGTAGGGCGCGCGGCTCATGTTTTCGGCGCCAGCACCAATGGCGATGTCGTAGTCGCCCAGCAGGATGCCCTGGCTCGCGCTGATGATGGCCTGCAGGCCCGAGCCGCACAGGCGGTTCACGTTCATCGCGGGCGTCTCCTTGAGGCAGCCGCCGTTGATGGCCGCCACGCGGCTGAGGTACATGTCCTTGGGCTCGGTGTTGACTACATGGCCGAACACCACATGGCCCACATCTTTGCCCTCGACACCCGCGCGGGCGAGCGACTCCTTGACGACCAGCGCGCCCAACTCGGTCGGTGGAACATCCTTGAGGCTGCCGCCAAAGGTGCCGATGGCGGTGCGCACGGCGCTGCAGACAAGTACTTCACGGGTCATGGTGTATCTCCTTGGATGGGTATGCGAAAAGGCGAATGAAAACAGTATGCCGCGCGCAGGAAACTACTTCTTAGCGGGTCTTATTGGTGCGTTGCAGCATGATCGCATTATTGCCAGCCTCGTGTCTGCCGGACAAGTCGGGACGGCTACGTACAGGCGTGCAGCGCGCCTTGGCGACACCGCTGTGGCTCAGCTGCGTGCGCAAAACAAGGTCTTGCGCACAACTGGTGTGTGCAAGATGCTATGTTTTTATGAGCGATCAGGAGGCGGTTTCAGTCAGGGGCATGCGTCACGGCCTCGATGTTGTAGCCGTCCGGATCACGGACAAAGGCCGCATAGTAGTGCGCGTGGTAATGCCTGCGCGGGCCGGGTGCGCCATTGTCGATGCCCCCGGCTGCGAGGGCTGCCGTATAGAAGGCATGCACCTGTGCCTGGCTGGCGGCCCGGAAGGCCACATGGACGCACTGCGAGTGCGGGATGCCTTCACGAATCCAGAAATCGCCGCCAGGGTCCGAGCCCTGCACCGGCGTTGCGCTGCCAAAGCCGATGGCGCCCGGATGCAGCTTGCGCATCTCGTAGCCCAGAGGAGCCAGCACCCGGGTGTAGAAGGAACGGCTGCGCTCCAGGTTGCTGACGTTGATGCCAATGTGGTCAAGCATGGTGGCAACGTGGGTCCGTGTTGTTACGGCTCACGTACGTCGGCCACCACGTTCTGGCCGAAATCGGGGCGATCGAGCCAGGCCAGCACTTTGGCGCCGGCTTCTGCCGGAGAGCTGAGTTTGCCGCCTTCGTGCAGGCCCTTGAAGTTGGCTACATCGGGAAAGGCGCCCGCGTCGGCGCTGCGCAATTGCACCTGCATGTCGGTGTCGATCACGCCTGGGGCGAGCGAGACGATCCGGGCGCCATGGGGCTTGTGCGCTTCTTCCAGCGCCACGCAGCGGGCGTAGGCGTCCATCCCCGCCTTGGCGGTGCAGTAGGCAGCCTGCGATGCCATGGGGCGGCGGCCCAGGCCTGAGGACACATTCAGCACCTTTTTCGGAACGGTCCAGCCTTCGGTTGCGCCCAGAAAGACCCCGGTCAGCGCCATGGGCGCTTCCAGGCCCACGCGCAGCGCATTGCGCAGGTCTGCGGTCGGCACGGCAGACAGGGGCGCGATCTGCGGGATGACCCCCGCATTGTTGATGAGCGTGATGCTGGCCCAGTCTGCAGGCTGGAGGCTGCGCAGCCAGTCGCCCAGGCGCTGGGCGGTAGCATCGGTCTCTCCCAGGTCCTGTTCCCACTGGATGAGATTGGCAGGCTGAGGGGCCGCAGCAGCCAGTTCGCTGGACGCGCGTCGCGCAATGCTGAGCACGGTGTGGCCCTGGGCCAGTAGTTGAAGGCCCATGGCCAGGCCCATGCCGCGTGAGCCGCCGGTGAGGATGTAGAGATGCTTGGTCATAGGCAGCAATCCTAACGGTAGTTGGGGCACGTTTCGCCCCTCGCAGCTTCATCCTTTTCTATCGGTTCGGCTGCGCACTTCGAAGAGCTTGGTTAGGATGGCTGGGTTTGATCGATTCAGGAGAAATTGCACCATGGGCCAGCAAAAAGTTGCCATCGTGATCGCCGGCGGTTCCGGCATGGGCGCTGCAGCCGCACGCCAACTGCACCAGGCCGGTTTTGCCGTCGGCATTCTGTCGTCTTCGGGAAAGGGTGAGGCCCTCGCCAAGGAGCTGGGAGGTGTCGGCGTGACCGGCTCGAACCAGAACGTGGCCGACATGCAGAAACTGGTGGATGCGGTGATGCAACGCTTTGGCCGCATCGATGTGCTGGTGAATGGGGCAGGCCACGGCCCCAAGGGTGATTTGCTTGCCATCAGTGATGAAGACTGGATCAAGGGCCTGGAAGTGTATTTTCTGAACGTGGTGCGGGCCACGCGGCTGGTTGCGCCCATCATGCAGACCCAGGGCGGTGGCGCCATTATCAATATCTCGTCGGCCTGGGCGTTTGAGCCAGCGGCGCTGTTTCCTACCTCGGCCATGGCGCGCTCGGGCCTCGCGGCGTTCACCAAGATCTTCTGCGACGAGTACGGCAAGCACAACATCCGCATGAACAATGTGTTGCCCGGCTGGATCGACAGTCTGCCCAAGAAGGACGAGCGGCAGGCCGCCGTGCCGCTGCAGCGCTACGGCACGGCCGACGAGATCGGAGCGACGGTGGCGTTTCTGGCGTCCGAGGGCGCCGCCTACATCACCGGGCAGAACCTCAAGGTTGACGGCGGCCTGATGCGCCATATTTGAGGCCTGATCTCTGATCCGGTGCCAGCCGGTTTTCAGTTCTTTATGCTGCTGGCGCTTTGCTGATAAGCGCCATTTGCTATATTTATGATAGTGAATTCACCCGTGTGAGCTTTGCGCTCACCGGTTGCCTGCGCTGCACGCCTGCGGCTGGGGCAAAGGGGCAGCAGCAGGCGCCGCGCGGGGGACGCGGGTGACCAGCACAATGCCGATGACCACAGGGACGATGCCCAGAAAATCGGCCAGCGCCAGGGGCTCGCCCAGCACGGCCCAGCCAACGATCAGGCCCAGTGGCGGGGTCAGAAAGAACCACGCGCTGGCACTGCTCGCATCGGTGCGGCGCAGCAGGGCGAACCAGAGCGTGTAGCCCGCGATGGAAACCACGGCCACCGACCAGAGCATGGACGCTGCAAAGCGCAGGTTCAGGTGCACATCGGACCACTGTTCCACAGACAGCGCCCACGGCAGCATGATGGCCGAAGCCAGCAGCAGTTGCAGCGCAATATTGGCGGTGCTGCCGACTCCAATGCGCAGGCGCTTGTACAGCACGGTGCCGAGCGAAATCAGCAAGAGCGCGAGCAGCAGCATGAGCGTGCCGTGCCAGGAGTCGAGCGGGCCGCCCAGCCGGTGGCGCACGATGAAGGCCATGCCCGCAAAGCCCAGCAGCAGGCCGGCAAGCTTGCGCCCCGTGAGCCGCTCGCGCAGCAGCGGCACGGCAAGCAGGGCCACGACAATGGGTGCGGCCCCGATCACGATGGTGGCCAGACCCGCAGACACCTCGCGCATGGCGCTCCAGCTCACGCCCAGGTACAGCGCATGGTTGCAGGCGGCTATCAGCAGCAGGCTGGCGAATTCGCGGCCACTGGGGCGAATGCGCTCGCCCCGGTAGTGGCTCCAGGCAAGCAGCAGCGCCCCTGCACAGAAAAAGCGCATGGCCAGGAACAGCAGCGGCGAGCTGTCGAGCAGTGCAAACTTGGTGGCGGCAAACGCGCTGGCCCAGACCAGGGTGAATGGAATGGCAAAGGCCAGTACGGTCAGGCGCGAAGGGAGTGGCAAGGCCGAAGAAGGGAGCAGGGCAGACATGGCAGTGGGCGGCAAAAGAGGATGACAAATCCACTGTAGGGGTTTAAGCTGATATTTGGAAATTCAAAGTTTCCATGTGAGATATTCGATTTATCGATGGATTGCCTGCAGGAGGCTCGAATGGCCGACTTTGATATCAGCTTGTTGCGCACTTTCACCTCGGTGGTGGACAGCGGCGGTTTTTCACGCGCCAGCGAGCGGGTGCACCGCACCCAGTCCACCGTCAGTCAGCAGATCAAGAAACTGGAGGAGCAGGCCGGGCGCCAGTTGCTGTCGCGCGGTGCGCGTTCCAGCCTGCTCACACCTGATGGCGAGCGCATGCTGAGCTATGCGCGGCGCATCCTGGCGCTGCACGACGAGGCACGCAATCTGTTTGCCGAAGACCTGCCCGAGTTGGTGCGCGTGGGCGTCACCGAAGACCTGGCCGTCGATTCGCTGCCCGCCGTGCTCAGCCCGCTGGCGCTGGGAGACGACCATGTGCGGCTCGAGGTGCGGTGCGGCCTTTCGCGGCTTTTGGAGGCGGACCTGGGCAATGGCCTTCTGGATGTAGCCCTGTTTCGCCGCGTGGAAAGCCAGCCCAGCTCCGGCCCGGACTGCTGGGCGGAAAGCCTGCAATGGGTATGTGCGCAAGGTAGCCACCCTGAGCAATCGCAGGTGCTGCCGCTGGTGCTTTTTCCGCATGAATGCATCCTGCGCGGCTACGCGCTGGGCCAGCTCGACGCCATGGGCCGGCGCTGGCGCATTGCCTATACCAGCCCCAATGTATCGGGCATCCAGGCTGCCGTACGTGCGGGGTTGGGCGTGGCGCTGCTGTCACAGCGCATGCTGCCCTTGCAAGGCCTGCGGGTGATTGCCCCGGGCGAGGGCCTGCCCTCGCTGCCGCAGGTGTCCGTGCTGCTGCGCAGCGGCACGGGGGCACTGGGGCCCAGGGCGCAGCAGGTGATGGAGTTGCTGCGCGCGCACATGGATGAGACGGTGGGCGCATCCCTTAAGCAGCCATCCGTATCGGCAGCCATACCGGCCTAGCCTGATCCTGAACGGTTCAAAAATCCGCAGGCAGGGTGCACGCCACCGGCACCTGTGTCACCGGGTGTGTGAAGGCAATGTGCTGCGCCTGCAGCAGCAGGCGGGGCGCCATTGCCTGTACGCCGGGCGTGGCATACAGGCTGTCGCCCAGTATCGGGTGCCCGATGGCCTGCAGATGCAGGCGCAACTGGTGGGTGCGGCCGGTGACGGGTGTCAGCCACAAGCGCGTGCTGTCCGAAGGGATGGAGGGCAGAGTCGCTGCTTCTTGGCCCGTCACCGCGCGCCACCAGGTCTGGCTGGGTTTGCCAACGGCATGGTCTACACGCTGCAGCGGGCGGCGCTCCCAGTCGGCGATCAGCGGCAGGTCGATCAGACTCCAGTGCTCTGCGTCTTGTGGCATGCCGGCCAGCAAGGCGGCATCGGCAGGCGCGGGTTGCGCCACAGGGAAGCCGCTGGCGACAGCCATGTAGCGCTTGTCCACCTTGCGCGCGGCAAAGGCGTCGCCCAGTGCACGCTGCACGACCAGGCTGCGCGCCATCACCACCAGGCCCGAGGTCGCCTGGTCGAGCCGGTGCACCACAAGGGCGTCGGGCCACTGCTGCTGGGCACGGCTGCTGAGGCAATCGAGCTTGTCCGGCCCACGGCCGGGCACGCACAGCAGGCCGGAAGGCTTGTTCAGCACCACGAGGTGCGCGTCTTCATACACGGGAATCAACACAGGGCACCGTCTCGCCAAAGAAAGACCGACATTGTAGAAACTGTACGGAAGGCGACAGCAGCATGCTGCCGACCGGCGCGCCTTGCCTTACCTTACCCTTGCGCAGCGCCCACATGCACCAGCGGCATTTGCTCATGCCGATTTGCCGCAACTAGGGTTGCTACGATGGCTGGGTGCCACCGGTTGGTGCTACAAAAATGGTTGCTGCTGGCGCTTGCCGGATAAGCGCTGCACATCGAATAAGACTGAAGGAGAACGTATGCTTGGCCTGATGCAAAACCAGCAATTGCTGACCTCGAACCTGCTGGAGTTTGCGGAGCGTTACCACCGCGATACCGAGATCGTCTCGCGCCGGGTGGAGGGGGATATCCACCGCTACACCTACGCCGATTTTGCCCGGCGCGCGCGCCAGGTGGCAGGTACGCTCGACGCCATGGGGCTTGCGCCGAGCACGCGCGTGGCCACCCTGGCCTGGAACGGATACCGCCACCTGGAGCTGTACTACGGCGTAGGCGGCTCGGGCCGCGTCATCCATACCGTCAACCCCCGCCTGCACCCCGATCAGATCGCCTGGATCGTGAACCACGCCGAAGATGCGGTGCTGTGCTTTGACATGAGCTTTCTGCCCATCGTCCAGGCGGTGCATGCCAGATGCCCCACGGTCCGCCAATGGGTGGCGCTGTGCGATGCAGACAAGCTGCCGGCTGGCAGCGGCATCCCCGGCCTGGTGTCCTACGAGGACTGGATTGCCGCGGCGCCCACCAGCTACAACTGGCCGCAGTTCGACGAAAACACCGCCTGCGGCATGTGCTACACCAGCGGCACCACGGGCAACCCCAAGGCGGTGCTGTATTCGCACCGCAGCACCACCTTGCACGCCTACGGCGCCTCGCTGCCCGATGTGATGGACATTTCGTCGCGCGATGTGGTGCTGCCGGTGGTGCCCATGTTCCACGTCAACGCCTGGGGCCTGCCGTTTTCCGGGCCCTTGAATGGCGCCAAGCTGGTGTTCCCCGGCCCGGGGCTGGATGGCAAGTCGGTGTACGAGCTGATCGAGGCCGAAAAGGTGACTTTTGCCGCCGGTGTGCCCACGGTCTGGCAGATGCTGCTCAACCACGTGCAGAGCCAGGGCCTGAAGTTCAGCACATTCAAGCGCACGGTGATTGGCGGCTCGGCCTGCCCACCAGCGATGATCAAGACCTTCCAGGACGATTACGGCGTGACCGTGCTGCACGCCTGGGGCATGACCGAGCTGAGCCCGCTGGGCACGGTCTGCACCCTGAAGAACAAGCACCTGGCCCTTCCTGCGGAGGAGCAGGCCAGGCTGCTGGCCAAGCAGGGCCGGGTGATCTACGGTGTGGACATGAAGATCGTGGGCGACAACGGCGAGGACCAGCCCTGGGACGGCAAGACCTACGGCGATCTGCTGGTGCGCGGCCCCTGGACGGTGGGCAACTATTACCGCAACGAGGGCGCCTCCCCCCTGGTCAAGGATGCGCAGGGGCGCGAATGGTTTCCTACGGGCGATGTGGCCACCATCGATGCCGATGGCTTCATGCACATCACCGATCGCAGCAAGGACGTGATCAAGTCTGGCGGCGAGTGGATCAGCTCCATCGACATTGAAAATATCGCCATGGCCCACCCCGCCGTGGCCATGGCTGCCTGTGTGGGCATGCCGCACCCCAAGTGGGACGAGCGCCCGGTGGTGTTTGTAGCCTTGAAGCCGGGCCAGTCGGTCAGCAGGGAAGCCTTGCTGGCCTTCTATCAAGGCAAGACTGCCAAGTGGCAGATTCCTGATGATGTGGTGTTTGTCGAGAGCATTCCGCTCGGGGCCACAGGCAAGATGCTGAAAACCCGGCTGCGCGAGCAGCATGCCGACTACGTGCTGCCGACTACGGCATAGGCTGCCAGTCAGGAGCGGGTTTTCAGCAAAATCAACCGATGGCGTAGATGTGGAAAGCGCCTGAAGCTATCAAAATCGTAGTAACGGAGATGCACCATGGCGCGTAGGATTCAACAGCTTTTCGACTTGAGTGGCAAGACTGCGCTGGTGACCGGCGGCTCGCGCGGCCTGGGCCTGCAACTGGCGCATGCGCTGGGCGAGGCGGGCGCCAAGATCGTCGTCACCAGCCGCAAGGCCACCGAGCTGGAAGCCGCCGTGGCCGAGCTGCGTGGCGCGGGCATCGACGCGCGCTGGATCGCCACCGATTGCGCGGTGGAGACAGATATCGAACGTCTGGCCGCAGAAACGCTGGAGCGCGTGGGAGACCTGGACATCCTGGTCAACAACGCGGGTGCCAGTTGGGGCGCTCCCGCCGAAGACCACCCGATCGCCGCCTGGGACAAGGTGATGAACCTGAATGTGCGCGGCTATTTTCTGCTGTCGCAGCACATTGCCAAGAACAGCATGATCGGCCGGCGCAGCGGCGCCATCATCAACGTGGCCTCCATCGCGGGGCTGGGCGGCAACCCGGTGGCGATGAAAACCATTGCCTACAACACCAGCAAGGGCGCGGTGATCAACTTTACGCGCGCGCTGGCGGCCGAGTGGGGGCACTATGGCATCCGCGTCAACGCGCTGGCTCCGGGTTTCTTCCGCACCAAGCTCGCCAATGGCCTGATCGACCAGCTGGGCGAAGACCAGATGACCGCCAATGTGCCGCTGGGGCGCCTGGGTGATAACGAAGACCTCAAGGGTGCCGCCGTGCTGCTGGCCAGCGACGCGGGCAAGCACATCACTGGCCAGTTTCTGGCGGTGGATGGCGGCGTGAGCGTGGTGACGGCAGGGTAAGAACGTGTTTGCGATCTCCTCGCGCCGCGACAGGGGCTTTGCCGTGCCGCCAATGGTTCAAGGCCTTCACAGCTCATGGCTGTACACGATGAACCCCTTGTGCTGTGCCACCTTGTCGTACAGGGCGCGCCCGGCTGTGTTGTGGTCCTGGGTCTGCCAGTACACGCGGCAGGCACCTGCGCGGTGGGCCTCGCCGTACACGGCCTCGATCAAAGCCTTGCCAATGCCTTGCCCGCGGCAGGCGGGCAGGGTGAACAGATCCTGCAGATAGCACACCGGCTGCAGGCGTGAAGTGCTCACGTGGAACAGGTAGTGCGTGAGGCCCAGCAGCCGTCCCTCGGATTCCGCCACCAGTGCAAACATCGGTACTACGGGATTGTGGAAGCCTTGCCAAGTGTTCTGGGTGACGGCATCGGGCAGGGCGGTTTCGCCTTCACGGCCATAAAAGGCGTTGTAGCCATCCCAAAGCGGCTTCCAGCCCAGGTAGTCAGTAGGTGCGAGAGGGCGGATCTGAATGGACATGGTGTGCGGCTCGCTGAATCTGCGTGTCTGACCTTGGACTGTAGCGGGTTCGCGGCTGCTATAGAGGCCTGACAGGGTGCTGTCGCCTAAACGTCAGGGTTTCCCCTTAAATGAGCCCGCAAGCGGTTATGCTTGCTGCATGGGCCGCCCGCCGCTGCGCGGCCTTTTTTGTCTTGTCCTTGCGTTCTACGTTCTCATGCTGGAGCCCGCCGTGCTGCCCTTTGAAGTTGAAATCCCCTTTGTCAGCCACCTGGGCTTTAGCTTGCACAAATGGGCCGATGGCGAGAGCGAGCTGCACTATCACGCGCGCCCCGAGCACCTCAACAGCTTTGATGTGACGCACGGCGGTGCATCGATGACGCTGCTGGATGTGACCATGGCCCACGCGGCGCGCAGTGCCATTGCAGGCAGCGGCGCCGTCACCATCGAGATGAAAACCAGCTTCATGGCCACTGCCAAGGGCCCGCTGGTGGCCAAGGGCAAGCTGCTCTCGCGCACCAAGACCATGGCTTTCTGTGAAGGCTGGCTGTATGACGAGGCGGGCAAGCTCTGCTGCCATGCTACTGGCACTTTCAAATACGTGATGCCGGAAGTCGTGCAATCCCTGCAGGCTGCCAAGAAGCAGATCAAGACCGATTGAATTCATCCACGGTGTTCTGGCCGCCAGTTATACCGCTCTGCCTTTGTTTGAGTCACAGCCCCCATGCCCAAGCCTTCTTCTCCTGCCGACCGGTTGAACTGGACCTGTCTTTCCTTTGACCAGCTGAGCCTGGGCGATCTGTATGACGTGCTGCACGTTCGCTGCCAGGTGTTCATTGCCGAGCAGGTGGCCTTTCAGGACCTGGATTACAAGGACCAGAGCGCCTGGCACCTGCTCGGGCGCGACCAGGCGGGCGTTCTGCAATCGTACGCACGCATACTGCCGCCAGGGCAGGCTTACGAGGAACCCTCCATTGGCCGCGTGCTGGCCATGGCAGCCGTGCGCGGCACAGGCGCTGGCTGGGAGCTGATGCGCCATGCGATGGCCGAGGTGGAGCAGCGCTGGCCCGGATCACCGATCCGCATCGGGGCGCAGGCCTATCTGCAGACCTTCTACGAAGGCTGCGGCTTCGAGGTGGTGTCGGAGCCATACCTGGAAGACGGCATTCCGCACCTGACCATGCTGTACCGGGGCCAGGGTGCATGATGGCGGCAGCGCATGCATATCCATCCGCCACGCGCGAGTGGGAGACTGCATGCCTGAGGTGCGAATCGGCTGCTGGCGCTCGCCAGTTATGCGCAGTAGCTCATATTTTCATAGCAAATCGAACCAGCCATGGATAAGTCTTTGACACCCGATACGGTCTTGGTACAGGCACCGGCTCCAGCCATGAGGGACGGCCTTCCCATGCCCGAGCGGCGCCTCGCGATGCTGGTGATCGTGCTGGGCCTGATTGTGGCCGTGCTCGATGGCTCAATCATGAATCTGGCCCTGCCCACGGTGGCCAAGCAACTCAATGCCCAGCCTTCGGAGGCGATCTGGATCGTCAATGCCTACCAATTGGGCACGTTGGGATTGCTGCTGCCGCTGGCGGCGCTGGGTGAGCGCATCGGCTACCGCAAGGTGTATCTCATTGGTTTGCTGTGCTTCACCATTGCGTCGGCCGTTGCCATGCTGGCGCAGTCGCTGTGGCTGCTGATTGCAGCACGCGGACTGCAAGGCATGGGCGCGGCAGGGGTGATGGCGGTGAACGCGGCGCTGGTGAGGCTGACGTACCCGGCTTCCAGGCTGGGCAAGGGCATGGCGCTCAATTCGCTGGTAGTGGCAGTGTCGTCCGTTGCCGGGCCGGGCGTGGCAGCATTGATTCTGTCGATTGCCAGCTGGCCGTGGCTGTTTGCCATCAACGTTCCGTTGGGGCTGCTGACCTTGTGGCTGGGGCGCAAGGCCTTGCCGCACAACCCGCCGCAATTGCTGGCCGCGCCTCACGCACGGCTCACGCCGGTGGATGTGGTGCTGAACTTTGCCATGTTCTCGCTGGTGTTTCTGGGGGCGGAGCGCATCGGCGCTCGGCACGATGCAACGGCCGCAGCGGGACAGGCCAGTACCGGCTGGGCCATGCTGGGACTGGGTCTGGTGCTGGGCACCTGGTATGTGCTGAGGCAGAAAAAACTCAGCTTGCCGCTCTTGCCACTCGATCTGCTGCGCATTCCGGTGTTTGCACTGTCCATGGGGGCGTCGATTGGCGCGTTCAGCGCGCAGATGCTCTCGTTCATTGCGCTGCCATTCATGCTGCTCGATGCGCTGGGCCGCAGCCATTTTGCCGCCGGCATGCTGATGACTGCATGGTCGGCTGCCATCGTGCTGGTGGCGCCAGTGGCGGGCAAGCTCATCGGCAAGGTGGAAGACGGCCTGCTGGGCGGCATCGGCATGGCCATTCTGGCTTTCGGGCTGCTCAGCCTGGCCTTGCTGCCTGCCGACCCGGGCGACCTGAACATCGGCTGGCGCATGGCGCTGTGCGGCCTGGGTTTCGGCCTGTTCCAGTCGCCCAACAACCACACCATTGTCACCTCGGCGCCGCTGGCGCGTGCCGGAGCGGCCAGCGGCATGCTCGGCACCGCGCGGCTCACGGGGCAATCGCTGGGAGCGGTGCTGGTGGCCATCATCTTCACCCTCTGGCCTGTGACCAGCGGCATGGGCACCACGGTGGCCCTGTACATGGCCGCTGCGTTTGCGGCCATGTCGGCGGTGTTCAGCAGCCTGCGCCTCAAGCACAAGGCAGTGCACTAGGCCTAAGAACGTGTTTACGATCTCCTCGCGCCGCGACAGTGGCTTTGCGGGGCGCCCGGCTAGGGATGGAATGAGAGGCGCAATACCGCAGCAATAGCCCGGCTATTGCGAGGATTTGCAACGACGTAGACCGCCCCTAACCGGGCGTCCCCAAACCCACCGTCCCTCCGGGTTGGAGTGAAATCGGGCGATTTCTGCGCGCTGGCCCTTGCTTGCACCCCGGTGCAAGCTGTGGCCCACCGCTTCGAACTCATCCCGATTGCACTCCAACGCGGCTGTGTAGAGATCGTAAATACGTTCTAAGGTTACTCCCTGGGCGTCTGGGCCGGCAAGGGGGTTGTGCCCTGTGCAGCTTGACGCGCCTCTTCATCTTGCTGCGCCTGTTCGGCCAGACGGCGGGCCCTGCGTCGGGCGGGTGTGCCACCGATGTACATCAGGATGCTGATGGGCAAGGCACCATAGAGCAGCAGCGTGATCACGGCGCCCAGCACGGTGCCTTGCGGGCTGACGGCTTCAACCACGGCCATCATCAGCACTACATAGAGCCAGCCAATCAAAAGCAGATACATGCTCGGAATTTACCCGAAGTAGGCGCGTGTCGGGGCTTTGGAGGCGGATTTTGGGCCTAAGATGGTGTCGAAATTCATTTCATGGGCACACGGCCAACCAGGGAGACAGCGATGACGCAAGAGCAATTTTGGGGACCGGGAAGTGATCAGATGGCGCAGCTGTCACAGCTGGGCCAGCAATACGGGCAGATGTGGACGCAGGCGCTGCAAGGCCTGCAAAAGGGGATGCCCGCCATGAACGCCATGGGCGCGCCCACGGGCCTCTTCAACGGCCTGGCCCAGCCGCAGGCTGGCGGCGCGCCCGTCAGTCTGGATGCCGACAAGCTGCGGGCCATTCAGGAGCAATACGCCAAGGATGCCATGGCGCTGTGGACCGAAAGCGCCAAGGGCGTGGTGCCGGTGCCCAAGGACCGGCGGTTTGCAGGTGATGCCTGGCAGCACAACCCGATGGCCGCATTCACTGCTGCAAGCTATGCCCTCAACGCCAAGGCTTTGATGGACATGGTCGATGCCGTTCAGGGCGACGAAAAGACCCGCGCCCGTATCCGTTTTGGTGTGGAACAGTGGGTAGCGGCAACGGCGCCCAGCAATTTTCTGGCGCTGAACGCCGAAGCCCAGCAAAAAGCCATCGACACCAAAGGCCAGAGCATTGCCCAGGGCATTCAGAACATGCTGGCCGACATGCGCCAGGGCCATGTGTCGATGACCGATGAATCGCAGTTCGAGGTGGGCCGGAATGTGGCCACCAGCGAGGGTGCGGTGGTGTTCGAGAATGAGCTGTTCCAGTTGATCGAGTACAAGGCGCTGACCGCCCAGGTGTACGAGCGCCCCATGCTGTTTGTGCCGCCGTGCATCAACAAGTACTACATCCTTGACCTGCAGCCTGAGAACTCACTGATCCGCCATTCGGTGGAAAACGGCCACCGTACCTTTGTGGTGAGCTGGCGCAACCCCGACGAGAGCCTGGGCAGCAAGACCTGGGACGACTATATCGGCGATGCCGTCATCAAGGCCATCGAGGTGGTCAAGGACATTTCCGGCCAGGCGCAGATCAATGCGCTGGGTTTTTGCGTGGGCGGCACCATGCTCGTCAACGGTCTGGCGGTGCTGGCGGCACGGGGGGACAAATCGGTGGCCAGCGCCACCTTGCTCACCACCCTGGTGGATTTTTCCGACACCGGTGTGCTTGACGTGTTCATCGACGAGAACTTCGTCAAGTTTCGCGAACTGACCATGGGCAAGGGCGGTCTGATGGCCGGGCAGGATCTGGCATCGACCTTCAGCTTTCTGCGTCCCGTCGATCTGGTGTGGAACTACGTGGTGGGCAACTACCTCAAGGGCGAAACCCCGCCGCCGTTTGACCTGCTGTACTGGAACAGCGACTCCACCAACCTGCCAGGTCCTTACTACGCATGGTATCTGCGCAACTTCTATCTGGAGAACAAGCTGGTGCAGCCCGGCGCGCTCACGGTGTGTGGGGAGCCCCTCGATGTGAGCAAGATCAACATGCCGATCTATATCTATGGCTCGCGTGAAGACCATATCGTACCGATTGGCGCGGCCTATGCCAGCACTCAGGTGCTGGGCGGGAAGAAGCGTTTCGTGATGGGTGCCTCCGGCCACATTGCCGGTGTCATCAACCCGCCTGCCAAGAAAAAGCGCAGCCACTGGCTGCGTGAGGACGGCAAGTTCCCCTCTGGCATCGATGCATGGCTGCAGGGGGCGGATGAGCTGCCTGGCAGCTGGTGGACGGACTGGATGGACTGGCTTGCCAAAAGCAGCGGTAAAAAGGTGGCGGCGCCCAAGGCCTACGGCAAAGCCCGCACTGCCTACAAGGCGCTGGAGCCTGCGCCGGGCAGCTACGTCAAGGCCCGGGCCTGACTGCAGCGCGGCGGGCCCGCAAGCACCCCTTCGGGCCTGGCCTGCGCAGGGCTGCGTACCATTCGCATGCGGGTGCGAGGGCCGCTGGGCGGCGGGTATGTTGCAATGCAATAATGTGGGTGCTCCTGCAGGCAGGCAGCAACAGCGAGTATCGGATTTGATAGCTGAAAAGCTAAATATGACAGGCGCCAGCGCCAATTTTTAAAGGAAGAACCATGGAAGACATCGTCATCATTTCGGCCGTGCGTACGGCAGTCGGCAAGTTCGGTGGCTCGCTGGCCAAGGTGCCCGCAACGGACCTGGGGGCGACGGTAATCAAGGAAGCACTGGCGCGCGCCAAGGTGGGCGCAGACCAGGTCGATGAAGTCATCATGGGCCAGGTGCTGGCTGCTGGTGTGGGGCAGAACCCGGCGCGCCAGGCCATGATCAAGGCAGGCGTGGACAAGAAGACGCCTGCGCTGACCATCAACGCGGTGTGTGGCTCGGGTCTCAAGTCCGTCATGCTGGCTGCGCAGGCCATCAGCAATGGCGATGCCGATGTGGTGGTGGCTGGCGGCCAGGAAAACATGAGCCTGTCGCCCCATGTATTGAATGGATCGCGTGACGGCCAGCGCATGGGCGACTGGAAAATGACCGACACCATGATCGTCGATGGTCTGTGGGACGTGTACAACCAATACCACATGGGTATCACCGCCGAGAACGTGGCCAAGGAATTCCACATCGACCGTGAAAAGCAGGATGCCTTTGCACTGGCCAGCCAGCAAAAGGCAGCCGCTGCGCAGGACGCCGGCAACTTTGCAGAAGAAATCGTCACGGTCGCCATCCCGCAGCGCAAGGGCGACCCCATCGAGTTCAAGGCTGACGAATACATCAACCGCAAGACCAATGGAGATGCACTTGCGAGCCTCAAGCCAGCCTTTGACAAGGCCGGTTCGGTCACCGCAGGCAATGCATCGGGCCTGAACGACGGTGCTGCCGCACTGGTGGTGGCCAGCGCCAAGAAGGCCAAGGAACTGGGCGCAGTGCCGCTGGCACGCATTGCAGGCTTTGCAACCGTGGGGCTCGACCCCAAGATCATGGGCATGGGCCCGATGCACGCCGTGCGCAAGGTGCTGGCCAAGACCGGCTGGAAAGAGGGCGAGGTCGATCTGTTCGAACTCAACGAAGCCTTTGCGGCCCAAGCCTGCGCAGTAAACCAGGAACTGGGCCTGGACACGAGCAAGGTCAACGTCAATGGCGGTGCCATTGCCATCGGTCACCCCATCGGTGCGTCGGGCGCTCGTATTCTCGTGACCTTGCTGCATGAAATGAAGCGCCGCGGCTCCAAGCGCGGCATTGCCGGTCTGTGCATTGGCGGCGGCATGGGCGTGGCCCTGGCTGTGGAGCGCGTATAAGCGGACACGGCGCATACAAAGCTGTCATGCATCCATGGCAGCTTTGTGACTTTCTGCAATCAAAGCCTGCATTTCGATAGCCTTTAAAATGGCTCGAATTCAAAGGAAAAAAAGCGCGCTCCACGGAGCGCGTTTTTGTTGTTTGCGCATGACATTTACCCCAAAAAATGGCGCCAAATCGAGATTCTGAGCGCTTGGCGTAAACGAGGGTTTCGGTGCCTTATTTCTTGGTTAAAGTGGTAGTGCGCTATCAAACCACGCAATACCAAGGAGATATAAATGAGTCAAAAAGTGGCCTATGTAACTGGCGGTATGGGAGGCATTGGAACGGCCATTTGCCAACGCTTGCACAAAGACGGATTCAAGGTGATTGCGGGCTGTGGCCCCACGCGTGATTTCCAGAAGTGGCTGGACGAGCAAAAGGCGCTGGGTTACACCTTCTACGCATCGGTCGGCAATGTCGGCAGCTGGGAGTCCACGGTCGAGGCGTTTGCCAAGACCAAGGCGGAGCACGGCACGGTCGATGTGCTGGTGAACAACGCCGGTATCACCCGCGACCGCATGTTCATCAAGATGACACCCGATGACTGGCAGGCAGTGATCGAAACCAACCTGAACTCCATGTTCAACGTGACCAAGCAAGTCGTTGCCGACATGGTGGAAAAGGGCTGGGGCCGCATCGTCAATATCAGCTCGGTCAATGGCGCCAAGGGGCAAGCCGGGCAGACCAACTACTCGGCTGCCAAGGCCGGGATGCACGGCTTCTCGATGGCGCTGGCGCAGGAGCTGGCAGGCAAGGGCGTCACGGTCAACACCGTCAGCCCGGGCTATATCGGCACCGACATGGTCAAGGCCATCCGCCCCGATGTGCTGGAAAAGATCGTTGGCACCATTCCCATGAAGCGTCTGGGCGAGCCCCAGGAAATTGCCGCCATCATTGCCTGGCTGGCGTCAGAAGATGGCGGCTATGCCACGGGCGCCGAGTTCTCGGTGAACGGTGGCCTGCATACTCACTAAGCTTCTTCGCAGGCAAAGAAAAACGCGCCATTCGGCGCGTTTTCTGTTTTCGATTCTGGAGCGGGTGATGGGAATGTAATTTCCTTTTTTTGTATTTGTTTTAATTGGGATTTTTTAATTTTTACTTCGAACATCCCCCCAGATCTACCCCCTACAAATTTTGATACCACCCGGTACGGACGGGCATCTTTTGGGGAGTTAGAGATACTTCCACTACGCTGTCGTAGATATGCGACAGGAACGGACTGGTTGTAAGAATTCGTCCTACCTGGGCGCTGTTTGTCGCAAGGTGGCGGTTAGGGGAGAGCATTAGCCCATTACTGCTTAGCGCAAATCCTGACACTTTAGGAGAAGTTTGCACTTTTACCCGGTCTCGACCCTCTGCCAGTCCTGTGCGTCAATCGCTGGCGTAATATCGTATAGGCACGGTGCAGAGATGAGTCGCCGCCCCCCTACGTCAGCAGTCGGCGGCCTATAAAGGAAATGCCCCGTTCATTTGCACATCCACTAGGGGCAGGGGTGACCTTGTTTTCCCCCACATCGGAGGAAGTGCGTACCCCCTACCCCGTTTAACCAGAACGCCATACTATCGAAAATTCCGCTGCTTTGGTGGGCGTACGATGCACGGTTTGTCTGGGTTTTGGAACTGCTCGCCAGTTCCGAGTTGAGCTTATTATCGGGCGCTTGCGGTTAATGCGTATTCCAGTAAAACCCACCACCTGTTCCAGTTCAAACCCGCCACTCATTCCAATCCAAAGTAGGCCACTCGTTCCAATCAAAACCCGCCACTAATGGGCGGGTGTAGCTCATGGGGGCTGATGCTCTCTTCATAGCTATTAACTACGCTAACAGCGAAGCTTGGCGTAACGGCAATACGTCAGCATTCGGTACTCTGAACGACTGACCGAAGCGTGCATCGAGCCGTCCGAGGGTAGCTGTAGATGGTTTCGTGTGACACGCGCCTCGCTAGCAGCGAACCCCGCTTGACACGCTCAGGCAGCCGGGCGGCCGTTTCCAGAATGTCGCGGATTTCGGCCTCAGTGCTGCGGCCATGATGGGCGGCACACACGCGCAGGGCGCGATGCAGCGCATCAGGAACGCCCAGGATCCGCCAGCTACAAGGAATTGAATTGGCGAAGCGTGAGGGCAAATATCTCAGCCGACCAGCAGGCACGGACATGCATGAACGCATCGTGGCTCTGCGCACCAAAGGCTACAGCATCGCTGAAGCAGCAATGCTGGCCAGGTGCAGCGCAAGTCAGCTCAAACGCGTGTGGTCTATTCATCAGATTGCTAAAAACCAGAACCAATAGTGGACTGCAGGAGCTCGGCGTTGCAGTAGCAGTCCGTGTGTGCGCACGACCGGATAGATCCTCATGCATGTTTTGATACTATTTTGTATGGGGTTAATCCCTATAGATTGAAAAATATCAAACTGGTAAAAAATTGATAAATATAATAAATTGACAAGCCTGTGCGTTTTAGCTGCAGAAGAGCTTGCATCTTAAAGATGACTCATGAAAACAATATATTAATTTGTAAAAACTCATGAGATTGTGTATTTGATATTTTTATTAAATTTACTTGAAATGGACTTATCATTTTATGATTAAGTCCCTTTTGAAAGGTATTGAAATGAGACTTTTCTTGAAAACATCTTTACTTGCAATCGCAATCTTTGCATCAGTGTCGGCGACAGCGCAACGCGCTTTTACGCCACAGGCGGGCACCTGGATAATAACAGAAGAGTTAAATGGAAGGCCTGGCAGAGGAATATCTTTGGATGTGCAAGAAAATATGATGTACTTGCAATTATTTGGATATTTAAATGATGGCCAAGCAACATTCTATAGTGCTCTGGGTGAGCTAAAAGATACCACGTTCAATAGTCAGATATATTCATATCAGGATGGTCCTTACTTTGGAGGGCCTGCAAAGAGTGGAAAAGTAGATAAACCAGTTGGCGATATTCAATTAAAGTTCAATGACGGAATAAGCGGAACAATAAAGCTGCCAGGCGAGGCAGAGAAAAAAATCCAAAGATTTCAATTTAATGCACCAGATCCTTTATATGCAATTGAGGGCAAGCTAAATGCCAGCTTTTTTCCTTTCGAGGACAATAAACCTGCTGGAGAGCACTGGTTTGTTCAGTTTAATTTACCCAGCAGTAGTACGAATGGGTACATAAGCGTTGGCTTGAATAGCCAAATCGATATTGGTGGAAGCTGCGAGCAAATAGATGAGATGGGTGACTATTTTTGCAGTGGAAAAATAATGGATAGAGTGTCAAACAAAATCATTGGCAATGGTGAGATTGAATTTAAAAGAACTGCAGGACAATATTCAGGTGTATTGAAAACAAATATAGAAGGTAACAAAATTTATAATTTTAAAGGTTTTGACAATGCTATTGTTGGAGCGCAAGGTTTCAGAAGAGCATATGTCAATGATGTGCAAGAGCTTGCTGGAATTGATGGGACTAGTTCGTCTGGATTAATGCCTGCAAACGGCATATGGGCTGTAATTGACGAGCTTAATGGGTTGCCTGGTAGAGGTATCTCCTTAGATGTTCAAGATGGTCTAGCTGTAATTCAGATATACAATTATCTTGAGAATGGAGCCTCTACTTTTCATATGGGCTCCGAGCTGTATAGAGGACGAGGTACTAGTATTGCCATTAATAGGTATCAAAATGGGATTTATTTCGGTGGACCTCCGCAAGAAGCTCAATTTTTAGAGTCCGCAGGCTTTGCTCGTATAGCAATTCAGAATTCTGATAGCGCACAATATAATATTGATTATGGATTTATTGAATTTCCCAAGGAGAGTGGGAAATTAATCAAAAGAATTAATTTGAACCCTGACTCAAACACTCTGAATGGTTTGCGCGGGTACTGGTATTTTTCAAGCGTTCAAAAAGTATACAAGCTGGAAAACATCTCCAATAATAGAATATCTGATTCTAAAGGCGAAATTTTTTGCGAATTTAGTGACGTTTTAAATAAAAAAATTAGATGCACCACCTCTGCTGCCGAAGAGATAAATTTCACCAGCAATATTAACGGCGCAAGTAGAAATGCTAGAAGACTTACAGATTCGTTAGGTAATGTGCTAGGTATATAGAACTTTAAATAAAGAAGCATATGAATAAAGAACTCATATTGGCAATGATTTTTAGTTGCTGTCTTGAAAGTGCTTATGCGGGAAAATATAGGCCTGAAAATGCAGAGCCACTATCCATCATATACGCGCAAGCACCCGTTGAATCCAAGCCATTCAATTCTGATTCTCGCGCTCCTTCGCAAACTCTATATCGCATTGAACTCAATACTCTCTATGCATTTGATGTTGCGAAAGACTTGAATCTTTCTGACAATCTTTATAACTATGAGGTCAAGAACGGCAAGGAAGATTCTGGAAGGGTAAATATTCCTCAGGTATTTCAGGATATAATCGAAGTTGCATTGAAGGGCAGCGGAATTTTCGTCAATGCATATGAGTCCTTATTGAACCCAGCTTTCAGTGCGTGGTTAACAGATGCTCAAGCTGAAAAATTACGATATGATGAAAAGATAAGTGAAATTCGACAAGTGGAAGGAAAAGATAGAGCCGTCTTTTCTGGTAAAAGTGAATTTTCTTCATTGTCAACCAAGGCAGTCCCTGTTGGTTGGCCATCAACTTATGTAAATACAACAACTGCCTTCTCCGGAAATAGAGTCTACATTGTAGATGGCGGCACATCTGGAGCTCACCCCGCGCTAACTGCAGACGTGAATTTCACAGAGTATGCGAATCCGATGGGTAATCCTCACTATCCAAGTATTTTTGAGCGCTATCACACACCTCACATTCTTTCTGTTGTTGGTGGCAGGGGAAATGTTGTGCGAGGAATCAATCCCGGTCAAAATGTAAAGCTCTATAATAAAGATTTCAATAATATTGATTGGGATCCGTCCACTGCTACATCTACACAAGATAAGATTTTTTGGGCATTGCAACTTGCAGCTCGAAATTCAGAGGATTCTTCTGAATTTTCTTCATTGGCGCTTTCATCAAATCAGGCAATCTTCGACTATCAGAGCACTGTAGAAAAAAATCAGTCAGCATTGCTTGCAACGAATCTTTGGGGCTGGACTTTACGGCAAGCTTCTAATAGATTTTTTATCACTAATTCGTCTGGTAATTACGATCAGAACGCATGTTATACCGCGTATACATACAATAATCAATTCGGCAATACCGCGCAGATCAATGATGGAATCATGGTGGTGAGTGGTATTGATGCAACTGGAAATGTTTTCTTATCTGGAACCAATGATATTCCAGGAGTGCCTGCAAGCGACTCCGCAGTGTCAAGGCCGACTTGGGGAGAGTGTATCGAGGTCTGGGCACCCGCTAAGGATATTCCTGGTATCAGTTATAGTACCGGAGCTCAACGCCTTTCCACTGGAACATCTTATGCTGCGCCAATTGTGGCAGCAATAGCATCTCGATATGGTAACTCCTCTACACGGCCAATCCAACGAGAACAATTTATTAGAGAAAATATGGTTGCGACTGGGTACTATGATCATGGTTTTGCTATAAAAGCCGCAAAATATTCGTCCAATAGTAGCTCTGTTCCTTATTATTTAAATCCTTTAAGCATTTACGCACCTGGCACTTCTGCTAATTTGAAATCTATTCTAAGCAATGGGAAATTCTACCCTCCAACAAACGGAGGTGCCTGGTTTTATAGCAACAACAGTAATCAGGTTCGATTAATTGTTGATATGGGATCGAATAATAATATAGTATCTGGGGTAAGAATAACGCCAGTAACAGGCTCCAACAATAAGACCGGGACACTTACCGTTACGGCGAGCAATGATCCGAATAGTTTTATAGGTGGTCTTGCCATGTATGAAGCGCACGTCTCCAACCTGGCTCCTATTTATTATTCTGTGCAAAATTCCAATGCGAGATATTTTCAAATAGCTTTCTCTTCTGATGATTCAAATTTAGGAATATCCGAAATCGAGATGTATGGAAAATAGTTCGTGAATATTCAACGCCTTTAAAGAGTATGAAATTTTTTTCAAAAAAGCTTTTTGCATAACTCTGTGGCGTTGTTGTATAAATCCCGGTTCCAGCTGCGGTAGGCTCAGGAGATGAGTGAGACGAGCTGGGGGCGGGGTGAGTACTGCACAACGAGGTGGAAGACATACAACGCAGCGTTGAAGGCGCGAGGGGATTTGACTATCTGGCTCGATAGGGACACGTAGTGGCTGGCCGCCTAGCGGCAAACGCGGGCGTAGCTACACGTTCTCAGATGCAGCCATCCAGTTCTATCTGACCAGGCCACGTCAGAAGGCGCATGGCAAGCGCTTCCTAGAAGGCAGTACATGGTGACGAAAGCAGTTGGATGGGTCGTTGCCCTGTTTCCAAGACAGTTTCAGAGCGGACGGCGGGCCTGTTCGTTGATGCTTTCGATTAAATCGAGCCTGTCAGAATTTCTGTGTGCGAAGCGTTTGCACAAGGTAGTGACACATTGAAGCCACTTCTAAATTCTAGCGTCCAGTTGTTGTAAATCGCTCTTCAAACAACATCGCAAACTGGTTCGTCGCCGCTTTCCAGTGCGGTGCGGCTCTGGCCCAGTCGGCCGTGATGTTGCGCAGCGCCAGCCAGATCAGCTTGGTCGCAGCATCATCACTCGGGAAGTGTCCACGCGTCTTGATGATCTTTCGAAGCTGCGCATTCACGCTCTCAATGGCGTTGGTCTTGTAGATCACGCGCCGGATCTCGGGTAGGAACGCGAAGAACGGAATCACCCGGTCCCAAGCCCTGCGCCAGGCTGCGGCGACCGTGGGGAACTTCTGCCTCCAGGGCCCTGATTCAAACGCCTGCAGAGTCTCCTGTGCGGCTTCTGCAGTCACTGCCGTGTAGATCGGCTTGATCGCCGCTGCAAGCGCTTTGCGTTCCTTCCAGCTGGCATAGTCCAGTGAGTTGCGGATCAGGTGCACGATGCAGGTCTGTAGCGTCGTTGCCGGGGGCTTTGTTGCACTACAGAGACTTCCCATAAAAGAAAACGCTGATGGTTTTCTTTTTGATAGACCTGAATGCCGTGGTGTTCAAGAGGCGTAAAACGAGGAACAGACTGCACATCTACAGACGGGGTTGTGCACCTGGTGTGCGCCCCAAGAAACAAACCGCGCAGCAGGGCCCCTTTCAAATCCCGTGATGTCTTGCGACTCACAGTGCAACAATCGAGCTTGCCTGCTGCTGGTCTGACCTGTTCATTGCATCTTTGATTTCACGTCTGGCAAGTTCAGAGAATTTTTAAGCCAAGACCGCTAATGGTGTTGATTTCCACGCAGAAATGACCCAGTAGCCCCCGGGAGGGGATGCGGACGAAAACTTGGACTACCAGGAGGTAGTTCATGTATTCCTACGAAGATCGAATCCGAGCCGTTGAGCTCTACATCAAGCTGGGCAAGCGCGTCAGGCCCACCATCCGGCAGCTGGGCTATCCGACGAAGAATTCTTTGAAGGGTTGGTACAACGAGTACCAACTCAAGCTCGACTTGTCCGCTGGCTACGCAGGCCGTGAACCGAAGTTCTCGCAGGCGCAGAAGGCCGCAGCCATCGAGCACTACCTCACCCATGACCGATGCATCGCGGCCACCATGAGGGCGCTGGGCTACCCCGGTCGTGGAACGCTTACCAAATGGGTGCGTGAGGCATTCCCTGAGGCCAGAAGGGCTCTGGTTAGCAGTGTGGGTCAACGAAGGTATCCCGAGAGCTTGAAGCAAGCGGGAGTCATGGAGCTTTGCACTCGGCAGCAAAGTGCGCAAACAGTGGCTGATAAGTTCGGCGTATGCCGGCCAACGTTGTACAACTGGAAGAACCAGCTGCTGGGACGTGAGGCACCCGCATCAATGAAACACACCGATCAATCACCGCAGGAGCGAGAGCGCGAAGAACTCGAGCGCCAGGTTGAGATACTGCGCCGCGAAGTCAGGCAACTGCGCCTTGAGCAGGACCTCTTGAACAAGGCCAATGAACTGTTAAAAAAAGGTCTGGGCGTCGATCTGCAGCTCCTGTCCAACCGGGAGAAGACACTGCTGATTGACGCCCTCAAGGAGCACTACCGCCTGCCAGAGCTCCTCGCACAGTTGGGTCTTGCACGCAGCTCGTACTTCTACCATCGGTCCCGCACAGTGGTCGGCGACAAGTACCTTGTGGTGCGCCAGTCCCTTACCGAGATCTTTGAGTCCAACCACCGCTGCTACGGCTACCGCAGGCTGCAAGCCTCTCTGGCCAGAGAGCAAGGCCCGATCTCCGAGAAAGTGGTGCAGCGGCTGATGAAGCAAGAGAATCTGGTCGTCGCAAAGCCCAAGCGGCGCAGGTTCGCGTCCTACCTCGGCGAGATCAGCCCGGCACCAGATAACATCATCAACCGTGACTTCCAGGCGGCCACCCCAAATGAAAAGTGGCTCACGGACATTACAGAATTCCAGATCCCAGCAGGCAAGGTGTACCTGTCACCCATCATCGATTGCTTCGACGGCATGGTGGTGAGCTGGACCATTGGAACGAGCCCGGACGCAGAGCTGGTCAACTCAATGCTGGATGCAGCTATTGAGACAGTGGCAGACACAAGCGATCGTCCAGTGGTCCACTCTGATCGTGGTGGCCACTACCGTTGGCCAGGCTGGCTCTCTAGGATGAGCGAGGCGAACCTCACCCGCTCGATGTCTCGCAAGGCCTGCTCTCCTGACAACGCGGCTTGCGAAGGCTTCTTCGGCCGCCTCAAGAACGAGTTGTTCTATCCTCGGGACTGGAAGGGCACGACCATCGAGCAGTTCATTGAGGTGGTCGACTCGTACATCCGCTGGTACAACGAGAAGCGGATCAAGATATCCCTTGGCTCTCTCAGCCCTGTTGAATACCGGGCGAGCCTTGGACTTGCGGCGTAAACCAGTCCAAGTTTTTATCCGCATCCCCGGTGGGTCAGGTTTGCGTGGAAATCAACAGTTTGGTCTTAGGCTTTGCGTTCTGAACCGTAGAAGGGGAGAGCATGGGGGTCTGCATGGGGGGCTTTCGAAGGGCTTCCCTCGATCACTTTTGAAGATGCCCTCAAAGATACCCCCATGCTTGGGGTATGTCTATATCATCCAAGGTGCGTAGATGCACGTACTAAAAACAATAAAGCCCACTATTCGTGGGCTTGAGAGAGGTTCAGAGATTTCTGGATATGCTTTTTTGGAGCGGGTGATGGGAATCGAACCCACGTTATTTGCTTGGGAAGCAAGAGTCCTACCATTGAACGACACCCGCGTCTGCATGCCTTGAAAAGCAACATCACGGCATGCGGGGGAGATTCTACATTGCAATTCGATCCGCGAGTGGCGAAGTTACTGAAAGTGGGGTGGCGGCCTATTGGCCATTCCAAAGGCGCAGGCTTCCAGGCTTATGCTCTGCTGCAAGAGCAGTCCTGAGGATAGAACATCCCATTTCTCGGAGAAACCGATGGCAAAAAAGACACCTGAGCAGAAAGCCGCAGAGCAAAAGCGTTACATCGCCGCATGTGGTGCAGCAAGCACTGCAGAGCTGGAGCCATTTCTGACTGATCCTAACCAGGCAATTCGGGCCACTGCAGCGATGAATCCGGATGCCGATGCAGACATTCTGGACCGCTTCGCCAATGACAAATTCTGGGGTGTGCGTGTGGAAGTGATCCGCAATACCAATGTTGGCAAGCACACTCTTTTTCGGTTGCTGGAAAAGGACACCAGCAAACGCGGCGTGGTGCACCATGAGGCGCGTGCGAAGCTGGAACAGCTTGGCGTGGCCTTTGGTGTGGACGGAATGCCATCTGATTCTGGCGAAGCGTAGGCGTCTAGGCGCGGTTCAGGCGCGCGCGGGCAAAATCTTCACAGCCGACCCGGCACAATGGAAAAGCGAGGCTCGGGGTGGATGTGATGCGGCATGCAAGTCAGCGGCTTCTTGAAATCTCTCCGCTCATGTATTGATGCAGATCGCGAAGGTCCTTGTTTCTCCAATTGAACGGCGCGAGCTTCACTCCGTTCTCCTGCAATGTTCTAGGGATCAAATCGCCATTGGGGCGAAGCACCACGGATGAAACAATGACGCCGGGGTAGTCGTTGAGCCGTTTTTTGAACGCGGGGGGTGTCAGGTCAGGGGTTGGAGGCGTGCTCTTCCTGGCCAGCGCGCCTGTTCCTTTCAAATCGGTACCGTGGCACATGGCGCAGCGCTGAAGGTATATGGTTTTCCCATTGACGTTGTCGGCGAGCGATGGAGTTGGTCGAACCAGAGAGAACAAGGCAAGTGAGGCAATGAGAAATTTTTTCATTTTTATGCCAATTTGTTGATGAGCCGATGATGTGTCTGGAAAGAGCTTCCCCTGTGCCATGGCGGCACGGAGAGGTTCTATTTTTTTGGGGATGGTGGAATTTACAGCCTTGTCGGGATGGGAGCCCCAGCATTTGCTGCAATCTCTCACCGTTGATTTAGGCCTTCATCACCAGGTGGCCGTGTCGGCTGTCTTTGCCGACAGAGGTGTGGAATTTGTCAGCGTGAGTGTGCCATCAAATGCAGCGCGAGTGCATGGAATGCTGGCAGGGACGTGGGATCGTTGGCCGCATTTCCGGCGACGGGGTGTGATCCATACCGGGCGATGACCATTTCCGCCTTGGGGTCGACATAGATCGTTTGGCCGTGTACGCCACGCGCGGCAAAGGCGCCGTGTTCATTGTGCGTGATCCACCACATGTTGCGGTAAGTCCAGCCATGGAGGAGTTGGTAGCCAGCTTTCGCGAAGTCTGAGGGTTTTCCACCTTTGCGAATGTCTTCGATAGCTGCCGCCTGGACGATCTGTCTGCCGTTGTAGAAGCCATTGTTGCGAATCATTTCGCCAAAGCGGGCGAGGTCGCGCAGGCCCGTATTGAGGCCGCCGCCTGCAAAAGGCGTTCCGATGGAGTCGACGGACATATAAGCATCTTGCTCTGCACCCAACTGGCTCCAGATGCGGTCTGACAATAGCCGTGCTACGGACTGTCCGGTAACCCGCGCAATGATCCAGCCAAGGGCATCGGTATTGGCCGTACGGTAGCCGAATGCTTCACCGTGCAAGCCTTGCGGTTTCACTGTTCTCAGAAATTCGTAGTAGGTGCGCGGACCGGTAAAGTCCTTGGGTTTGGGCAGCGGGTTGCCGGCTGCCGCATGGGCCCAGACCTCAGCGTTGGGGTCAGCGTAGTCTTCGCTGAACTGGATGCCAGTGGTCATGTCCATGATCTGGCGCACGGTTGCGCTACCAAAAGCCGAAGAGGCGAGTTCCGGTACATATTCCGCCACTTTGCGCGCTGGATCCAACCGCCCCTCGGCAACGAGCATGGTCGCCAGTGTTCCCACGAAGGACTTTGTTACTGACATTGCCCCATGCTGACCATCTGGCTGGAGGGCGCCAAAATAGCGCTCATAGACGATGCGGCCTTGGTGCAGCACCACGATGCCATCGGTGTAGTTGGCTTGCAGCGATTCGCTCCAGGTCATCTTCTCGCCGGAGTCAAGGCGCTTGAACTCCAGTCGGTCAATGTCTTCGCGCAATGCCCGTGATAGCGACGTTGCGGGACCGAGACCACGCGAGACGTTCACTGTGGGCATCAGTTCGCGAAAGTGCGAGACACTCCAGCGCATGGCGGGAAAGCGGAAATACGAGCCATCATCAAACCGCAGAATGCGATCTGCAGGGGGAGGGGAGCCCGCCATCCATCCCAGCTTGACAGGGTCGCTGGCTGCGGCATCAGGGTACTGCTGGTGCGGCGCCTTGTCCGCCGCGAGCGCATGACTGGCAAGCAAAAGGGATGCGGCAATCAGGCTTGCCACGCGATTCAGCCATTGGTGAGGTGTCATGTCCTGGGTCCATGGGGTGTATCAAATAGCCGAAGCCTGAACAGCTCGGGAGAGCCAGGTTCGCCGCATCGTGCGGTGAGCGTGTCACCAGCCAGAACACCGGTGATCTGGCAGATGGCAAATACTCAAAGCACGGTCCATTCTCCTCCGCTGAGCCATTGCAGAGGGGAATCACGTCAACAACTGCGAGCTGCCCAGCCCGGTCTTTCGGGCTTTGTGGCGGCAATGCGACTCTTGCCAGGTGCCAGAGGGATGTCCATGGAGTGCGCCCAGAGGCCTTCAGGGCCGCGTCGTGCGTGGCCTCGGGAGGGTGGGCCGGTTGTCTTCCAGTGGCTGGAGTTTCCACTGCCCGCTTTCGGCTTCGCGCTCCAGGTTGCGGCGTACGTCGATGCGCTTGGCCGTGTATTTGGCGATGCATTCGAGCTTTTGCAGGTCCTGCTCCCGCAGGCCAGGGTCAGGTTCGGTGCTGAAGCAGCACAGCGTGCCGTACACCTGGCCGTCAGACAGCACGATGGGCGTGCTCAGGTGTGCACCAACCCGGAATGGCGTCGGAGGCAGTCTGGCTTGCTCGGCATAGACCGCAGCGTCGTGTACCAGGCGGGGCAGGCGGCCGTCGAGCACGCATTGGCAAAAGGATTCTTCCAGCGTGGACCCACCGCCCGTTTCGATCAGCGCACGGTCGGGCTTGTGGTTGACGTACTTGAACATGCGTTTGCCGTCACGGATTTCGGAGACGAAGATCACATCCATGTTCAGGTGCTCGCGCAGGCCATGCAGCACCTCTTTCACATTCTGGTCAATCAGCGTATCCGCTTCGTCGGCGGTTGCCACCAAAAGTTCGCTCATCGCCACTTCCAAGGCGTCTGGTGCATAGTCCCACAAATGAATTGCCATCGATCACTCCTGCCAAAAACGATGCGCGAAGGTGCAGCTTTTTCGAATTGATGATACGAATCTTAAACACAAAAATAGGTATGTTTGGTCAGCTGTGTCGGTGGAAATGTTTTAGCAGTCGTTACAGCCCGATGAGCAACGCGCTTTGTAGAGATTCCCTAGGGCAGTTCGGGTATATCGATCCAGCCAATGCGCCCCTGGGCCAGATCGTTCATGCGATCAATGAACGCCGGGGCGGCACTGGCGGGCAATTCAATGGTGGCAACGACCTGGCTTGCGTGCTCGATGGCCAGCAGTTGGGCCTGGGCCTGCGCAATTTCGCGGCGCAACGTGCCTTCCAGTGCGTATGGAATGCTGCACTGCAAACAGGCCATGGCCTGGCGCTCCACCTTTTCGGCCTGCAAGAGCGCTTGGGCAATGGCATCGGTATAGGCGCGCACCAGGCCGCCAGCTCCGAGCTTGACGCCGCCAAAGTACCGCACCACGGTGGCCAGCGCGCCTTCAAGCTGCTGGTGGCGCAGCACATCGAGCATGGGCCGGCCGGCGGTACCACTGGGTTCGCCGTCGTCCACTGCTGCCGACTGGCCGCCCGCCAGCAAGGCCCAGCACACATGGTTGGCGGCGGGGTGTTCGGCGCGCAGGCGCTGCACGATGGCCTGGGCCTGGGCACGGTCTGCAACGGGTTGCACGCAGCCAATGAATCGGCTTTTCTTGATCAGCAGATCGCTATGGACGGCTTGCGCCAGGGTGTAGGGCATCGGACGAGGAAAGAGATGTTTGCTTACAACATGTTGGCGTCAACGAGACAGCAACGTCATGCGTTAGACACATACCATTGTTTCAATGACGGGGGTGCATCGGAGACGGCGCACTGCATCAGGCAAACAGGGATAACGAGGCAAGGCGCGAGTCTACCTCGATTCTTTTTTATCAACTTCAGCCCTTTTTACTCACACAGATCTTTTTCGGGAGCACATATGCAACACCAACTGCAAACCAACTTGGGCGCCTTGAACAACCATGGCTTTGGTAGAGCAGACATGGAGCTGCCTGCTTATGCAACCGAGCTCGTGGCCGCCTTGCCGGCACATCCCAGTGCCAACGATGACGACGGCTATGTGGACCTGGCGCAGCGTGTGCGTGAATGCGGAGAGTGGTGAACACCGGGCAGCTTCCCGGCCTGGAGCCGGGTGGATGCCGGGCAGGGCCAGGGTCCATTGACTGATGGAAAGAGGGCAGCGCAGGCTGCCCTTGGTTTTTGTAATCTGAGTCAAACATGCGACAATGCGAGACACATTGATGCAGCGCAATATCTGTATGGAGGCTTTCGCTGTTGGCCACCCGCGCTGCATGTTGCGAAAACTATAAAACTAATAGCAACAATACCCGTATGAAAGCGCGCTACGGGCTATTTCCCTAAAATATCGGGCCTGTTGCTGCTATGGCCTGCCCGAGCCAGAGCGCGCTTTACCCTGACTGTTGCCCATGACTGCCCCCATTGACGTCTCCTTTTTTGAACGTGCCGCCAAGCCGCTGACCAGCTACAAGCCATACTGGGCCAAGCGTTTTGGCACTGCACCGTTCCTGCCCATGAGCCGCGCGGAAATGGATCAGCTGGGCTGGGACAGCTGCGACATCATTCTGGTCACGGGCGACGCCTATGTCGATCACCCGAGCTTTGGCATGTCGGTGATCGGCCGTGTGCTGGAGGCGCAGGGCTTTCGCGTGGGCATCATTGCCCAGCCGGACTGGCACAGTGCCGAGGCCTTCAAGGCCCTGGGCAAGCCCAACCTGTTCTGGGGTGTGACGGCGGGCAACATGGATTCGATGATCAACCGGTACACGGCAGACCGCAAGATCCGCTCGGACGATGCCTATACACCCGGCGACGTGGGTGGCAAGCGCCCCGACCGTGCCGCCATCGTCTACAGCCAGCGCTGCCGCGAAGCCTACAAGGATGTGCCCATTGTGTTGGGCGGGATTGAAGGCAGCTTGCGCCGCATTGCCCACTACGACTACTGGAGCGACAAGGTGCGCCGCTCCATCGTAGTGGACAGCAAGTGCGACATTCTGCTCTACGGCAACGCCGAGCGGGCCCTGGTCGAGGTGGCACATCGCATTGCGGCGCGCGAGCCTGTGGAGAGCATCACCGATGTGCGTGGCACTGCGTTCTTCCGCCGCGCGTCGGAAGAAGGCTGGTATGAGGTGGATTCGTCCATTGTGGACGAGCCCGGCGTGGTAGAGCCCCACATCAATCCGTATATGACCACCAGCGAGCAGGCCGAAGCCCAGGGGCAGACCTGCTCCAAGGAAAATGCTCCTGATTCAGGAGCAATGAGCGCAGAGGTCATCAATGCTGGCGGCGTCAAAAAAGCCGAGGCAGGGCCTGCCGCCCAACCCATCCAGTTCATCCCCAACCTGTCGTTGCGCGCCAAGGGCAAGCAGCCACCGCGCGACAGGACGGTGCTGCGCCTGCCCAGCTATGAGCAGGTCAAGGCCGACCCGATCCTTTACGCCCATGCCAACCGCGTGCTGCACCTGGAGACCAACCCCGGCAATGCCCGCGCGCTGGTGCAGGCACACGGCGAGGGTGCGACGGCCCGCGATGTGTGGCTGAACCCACCGCCCATTCCGCTCACCACCGCCGAGATGGACTGGGTTTTTGGCCTGCCGTATGCCCGCAACCCACACCCTAGCTATGCTGACGCGCAGGGCAGCCATGAGGGCGAGACGAAGATTCCCGCCTGGGAAATGATCCGCACCTCGGTCAACATCATGCGCGGCTGCTTTGGCGGCTGTACCTTCTGCTCGATCACCGAGCACGAGGGCCGCATCATCCAGAGCCGCTCCGAGGATTCGATCATCCAGGAGGTCGAAGACATCCGCGACAAGGTCAAGGGCTTTACCGGAACCATTTCCGACCTGGGTGGCCCCACGGCCAATATGTACCGCCTGGGTTGCAAGAGCCCCGAAATTGAAGCGGCCTGCCGCAAGCCCAGTTGTGTCTTTCCCGGCATCTGCCAGAACCTGCACACCGACCACGCGCCACTCATCAAGATCTACCGTCGCGCGCGCAAGCTGCCCGGCATCAAGAAGATTCTGATCGGCTCGGGCCTGCGCTACGACCTGGCCGTGAAGTCGCCCGAGTACGTGAAGGAACTGGTGCAGCACCATGTGGGCGGCTATCTGAAGATTGCGCCCGAGCACACCGAGACAGGGCCGTTGTCCAAGATGATGAAGCCCGGCATCGGCAGCTACGACCGCTTCAAGCAGCTGTTCGAGAAGTTCAGCGAAGAGGCAGGCAAGAAGCAGTATCTGATTCCGTACTTCATCGCCGCCCATCCGGGCACCAGCGACGAGGACATGATGAACCTCGCAGTCTGGCTCAAGAAGAACGGTTTCCGCGCCGACCAGGTGCAGACTTTCTATCCCAGCCCCATGGCTACCGCCACGGCCATGTATCACAGCGGTCGCAACACGCTCACCAAGGTGCGGCGCCAGATGCGCGACGCGGATGAGGAGTCGGTGGACATCGTGCGTGGCGAAAAGCGCCGCCGTCTGCACAAGGCGTTCTTGCGTTACCACGACCCGAACAATTGGCCGGTACTGCGCGATGCGCTCAAGGCCATGGGCCGCGCCGACCTGATCGGCAATGGCAAGCAGCACCTGATTCCCACCTTCCAGCCGCTGGTGGATGGCAGCTACCAGAGTGCGCGCAAGAAGAACAGCACGTCGGCCAAGCCCGGCGGTGGCGGTCTGGGCTACACCGTGAACAAGGATGGCAAGGCGGTTGCCCTGGCTCCGCGCCGCCCGCAGGCGCAGCAGGAGCCCAAGGGCGATGTCCGGTTCCGCTCGGCGCAGCAGCCCAAGGCGGGCCAGATGCTGACGCAGCACACCGGCTTGCCGCCGCGTGCGGGCGTCAAGGTCGGCGTCAAAGCGGGCAAGCCCGGCAAAGCGCGCAGACCCGGCTGACCCACTCGCTGCCTTACAAACGCAAAGAAAAAGCCCGACTACATCGGGCTTTTTCGTGGGCGAAATCGAAGCCAGCCTCCGCTGCTAGATAAGCCCACGGGCAATGGAGAGCGGCAGGTTGGGTGCAGGGCTGCCGAGTCTGGCGCTGGCGGCGGAGGATGCAACTGCAGCGGCCTCATTGGCGGCGGGGGATGCATTCACCCCCGGGAAAGGCTTGGGCGCACCCGTGGCATAGCCTTGGGCATAGTCCACGCCCATGTCGCGCAGCATCTCCACGATCTCGGGCGTGGCTGCGAACTCGGCAATGGTCTTCATGCCCAGCGCATGGCCCAGGTGGTTGATGGCCTCCACCATGGCGCGGTGCGCGGGCTCGCGCTGCATGTCAGCCACAATGGCACCGTCAATCTTCAGAAAATCGACCGGCAGGTTTTTGAGGGATGCGAAGGACGAGACGCCTGCGCCGAAATCGTCCATCGAGAACTTGCAGCCCATGTCCTTGAGCGATTTGACCAGGCGGATCGCATTGGGCAGGTGGGTGATGGCCGCAGTCTCGGTGATTTCAAAGCACAGAATGCGCGGGTTGATGCCATGCAGCTCGATCTGGTGGCGCAGAAAATCCAGCAGCTTTTCATCGCCCAGGGTCGTACCCGAGAGATTGATGGCGCAGCACGAGATGGGCATCACATGCCAAGCCTTTTGCATGGCAGCCAGGGTTTCCAGCGATTTGTTGACCACCCAGCGGTCCACCAGCGGCATCAGGCCATAGCGCTCAGCAGCGGGAATGAAGTGCACAGGACTGATCACGCTGCCGTCGGGCATGCGCATGCGTATCTGCACTTCCACATGCAAGCCATGGCCGGCAGCTGCCTCGGCGCTGTTGTTCAAGGCGTGGATCGGCTGGGCATGCAGGATGAAATGGTCACTCTCCAGCGCTGTCTTGATGCGCTCCACCCATTCCATTTCGCCCACGTAGCGGGCAATTTCCTGGTCTACGGCCGGGTCGTAGGCATACACCACATTCCGGCCGCGCTGCTTGGCGCCGAAGCAGGCCATGTCGGCCACGCGGAAGACCTCCTCCACCGAATCCAGGGGAGCACAGAGCTTGACCAGGCCTATGCTGATGCTGGAGCTGAGGCTGCGCTCTCCCCACTGGATGCGCAGATGCTGGGCGGCGTCCCGAATCTGCTCGGCCAGCTCCCTGGCCAGATTGAAGGGGCAGTTCTCCAGCAGGATGGCAAATTCATCGCCGCCAACGCGGGCCAGGGTGTCTTCAGCCCGCAGGCCATGCTGGAGCATGGTGCTGATGGCGCGCAGCATGGCGTCGCCCGCAGAATGGCCGCCAGTGTCGTTGATGACCTTGAACTGGTCGAGATCCAGATACATGATGGCCCCAGCGGGGCCTTCAGGCCCGTGCGGCTGGGCCAGCACCAGCCCCAGGCGGCGCTCAAATTCATAGCGGTTGACGAGACCGGTCAGCTGGTCGTGCGTAGCCTGCCAGGCCAGCTCGCGGATGAAGGTCTGCTCCTGGCTCACATCATGGAATACGAAAACCGCCTCGACGGTGCCGGTGTGCGTACCAATGGGGGTATAGGCCATTTTCACCTGCCGCGCACGACGGTGGCTGTCGTAGATGGTGAAGATGGCTTCATTCACCAGCGCTTTGCCACTCAAGGCGTCCAGGATGGCATCCTGAACCAGGTAGCTTTCGAGGTTTGCTGGCGGGGTACGCATGCGCTCTGCCAAGTTGCGCAGGAAAAGCTGGTGAAGGCTGGCCCCCAGCAATTGCTCGGCGGCCTGGTTCATATAGAGCACATCGCCTGCCGCATTGGTGGTGATGACGGCATCGCCAATGGCTGCCAAGGTGGTGGTGGCGCGCTGGCTCACCATGTCCAGGGTGTTTTCCACCTGCTCGGTATCGCGCTTGAGGCGGCTGGTGTGCCACATCAGCAGCACCAGCATGAGCAGGGCGCCTCCGATATTGAGCCACAGCAGGCTTGCCTTGAGCTTGCGGGCCGACATATTCAGGGCGTTGGAAAATTCCTGCTCCAGGGCGGAGAGCTGGGACTGCAGGGTATTGAGCTGGGCAAGCCAGCCCCGCTGCAAGGTGAGTGTGGGAGGGCCGATCTGCAAGCTGGCATGGATCAGATTGCCAAGAGACTGGAGTTCCATCAGGGCTCCGTCGCTGGCCTGCCATTTTTCGAGGAGTGGGGCCACAAGGTCGGTATTCTTGAAGTAGCCAGTCAGCCAGAACAGCTCCTTGATCTCTGCAAGCTCATTGCGGCCTTCCTTGAGCAGCAGCGCCGCCTGGATTTCGGCGTTGCTGCCCCGTGCCTCGATCAGCTTGCGGGCCTGCATGTCGCTCATGGGAATGCGCAGCCCTTTCTGGAACTGGCCATAGGCACTGGCATTGCCTGTGGTGGCGTAATCGCTCAGTGCGTAGATGGCGTCCTTCTGGCCCTTGCTCCACTGGCTTTCTCCAGTGCTGAAGGAGCGCAGTGCGCTGAGCATCTGCAAACTGATGACGGCAAGCGTGGCCTGCACAATGGCCAGCGCAATGAAAGGCCAGATGCTGCGCAGGGTTCGCAGACTGCGTTGCCAACGCGGATCCGCAATCCCGCTCGCAACCGTACCTGAGGCAGAAGGGCGTTGCGAGGCGTAGTAGTCCATGGGTCCACCTACCGCCATGACCAGGCCAGCAGTCGCTTGGCCGGTTGAGAGCATTGACAGGTGGGTTTGCCTTGCATGGAGTGGAGGTTTTCAAGTACTACGGTTGCAAATCAAGTCGGGCTTCATATCAGAAACCCATGGCCAATATTCTATAGATAGCCTAATACTATTTTTTCAATAAATGTAATTGGTTTTCGATTCTTACAAAAAGCAGCACCGGGCGAGGCCCCGATTTCCACTGATTCATTGCGGTGTCTCTCCTCTGGAGACCCCCTGGGCGTGGGCTTTGAATGGGCTCCTGGGTACGCAGTCCACCAGGTGACAGCAAAGCCTTGGCACAATGGTGGCGTCGGCGCAACCAAGGGTTGTGCCGTGGATTGTTCAAGGAGATACATACACATGTCACAAGCGCGTCCGTTCAAGGTTCTGGGGATTCAGCAGGTTGCCATCGGTGGTACCGACAAAGGGCGCATGAAAAAGCTCTGGGTCGATATGCTGGGGTTGGAGCAGACTGGCACCTTCCAGAGCGAGCGAGAAAATGTGGATGAGGACATTCTGGCCATGGGCAAAGGCGCGATGAAGGTGGAAGTGGACATCATGCAGCCCATGGACATCGAGAAAAAACCTGCCGTGCACGCCACGCCGCTCAACCACATCGGTTTGTGGATCGATGATCTGCCTGTCGCCGTGGAATGGCTCAGTGCCAATGGCGTGCGCTTTGCACCGGGTGGCATCCGCAAGGGGGCTGCAGGCTACGACATCACTTTCCTGCATCCCAAGAGCAATGATGAGTTTCCCATTGCCGGTGAAGGAGTGCTGATCGAGTTGGTGCAAGCGCCTCCGGAGGTCATTGCTGCACTGGGCTGATCGAAGGGGGCTTTGCTCCATCCTGCGCTGGCGCTTGTTCATAGGGCGCCAGCATGTCAAAAGTGATAGCGAACCAAGGTTTTTCCATGCTGAGCAACCCCATCATTCCCGTGCTGCGCAGTTTTGACGAGGCCAAGGCTGTCGAGTTTTACCAGGTGTTCCTGGGCTTTTCGCAGGATTGGACACACCGTTTCGGTGACGATTTTCCGCTCTACCAGCAACTGAGCCTCAAGGGGCAGGACGGTCGCTTCTGCATTCTGCACCTGAGCGAGCACCATGGGGACGGGAGCCCTGGCGCCAATGTGCGCATTGAATGGCCGGGGCTGGCGGCTTTCCAGCAGGCTTTGCTGGCCAAAAACTACCGCAATGCCAAGCCGGGGTTGGAGCGCATGCCCTGGGGCATGCAGGAGTTGCGCATTGCTGACCCGTTTGGCAATCGCCTCGTTTTCTTTGAAGAGTTGCAGGACGAGGCGGCCCACGCCTCGCCCTAGGGAACCTCTGCAAAACTCCCTGCCGTGGTCTGAACGCGGTCTCGGGCGATCCGCTGCGTTGTCTTCCTCGCCAATAGCTACGGCTATTGCCTTCAAAAGACGCCTTGCGGCTCATTCCGATCCGCGTCCATCCCATCTGGCGAGGGTTTTGCAGAGGTTCCCTAGCGGGAACACTCCCACATCGCGCCACCTGCCACGGCCCACGGAATACATCGTGGGCCGACTTCCGTGAACACTTCAAGCGCCGTACTTCTGGCCGGTGCAGCGCTTTCCTGCGCTCGGTCCGGAATACCCACATATGTCACTCGGGATTGAATACATCTCCGTGGTGCTAAAAGCTCCCAAATCCTGCCAGTCCTGTTGCGGCAGCTGCAGCACTTCTGCGTCATTTCATCCAGCAGCGCCCGATTCTCTTGGGCAAACCACGTCAAATGCCACCAAGTTGTTAGTAACGGACCGCAGTACAGGCGCAGCGCTACCGTGATTTGCAGAAAATTGAAGGGTGATTGGCGCAGTTTGCAATATCTTGCGGTCTTCGTGCAGGCTATGGGCGTCTATCTGCATACAAATATGCTGCATCTGGATATCTGCCAAAACTGCTTCCCGCAGGGCGCGCCGTGCGCTTGGGATTGGCGCCGCTTGTGCAGACAATGGGCTCCATGCCAGGCCAGATCGGCTTTGGCCTTGATTGAGGAGCCCCATGTCCAGCCCATCTCATTTTTCCGGATCGGCACCTGTCACCACCGCCGTGCACTGGCACCCCGCTGCAAAGCCGGCACAACCGACCGCAACAGAGCGCTGGCCTGTGCAGGCCGTGCAGGAACTGCTGGAATTGCCATTTACGGAGCTGATGTACCGTGCGCAGACGGTTCACCGTGCGCATTGGCCTGCAGGCGATATGGAGCTGGCGACCTTGTTGTCCGTCAAGACGGGAGGTTGTCCCGAGAACTGTGGCTACTGCCCGCAGTCGGCAGAGTTCGATACCGGGGTGAAGGCCGAGAAGCTGATGAGCGTTGCCGAGGTGACTGCTGCAGCCCAGGCCGCCAAGGATGCAGGTGCCACCCGTTTTTGCATGGGTGCCGCATGGCGCGCTCCCAAGGACCGCGATATCGAGAAAGTGGGCGAGCTGATTGCGGCCGTCAAGGGCCTGGGCCTGCAAAGTTGCGCCACCCTGGGCATGCTGGCCCCACACCAGGCGCAGGCCTTGCGAGAGGCGGGGTTGGACTACTACAACCACAACCTCGATACCGCGCCCGAGTACTACAGCGATGTGGTCAGCAGCCGCCAGTACCAGGACCGGCTCGACACGTTGGCTGCAGTGCGCGAGGCCGGAATCAGCGTCTGCTGCGGCGGCATTGTGGGTATGGGGGAGGCGCCTGTGCATCGTGCAGGCCTGCTTGCCCAGTTGGCCAATATGGAGCCTTATCCGGAGTCCGTGCCCATCAACAGCCTGGTGCGCGTGCCGGGTACGCCGCTGGCCGACAGCGATCCAGTGGATCCGCTGGACTTTGTGCGGGTGATTGCTGCTGCCCGCATTCTGATGCCCAAAGCCCGCGTGCGTCTGTCGGCAGGCCGCCAGCAATTGGGGGAAGCAGTGCAGACGCTGTGCTTTCTGGCAGGTGCCAACTCCATCTTCTACGGAGACAAGCTGCTGGTCACCGGCAATCCGGAGGCAGATGCCGATGCGCGCCTATTGATGAAACTGGGCATGCCTGCGCGCACTTGTGGAAAGTTCTAAGTAACAAGGCACACCGCTTGCTGTAGCAATGCCGTGTGCCTTGCGCTGGGCAATTTGGTGCCGAGGGCTATATAAACCTATTCTCTTTACCAACTGCGGCGGCGGCTCATTATGGCCGTGCCAAGCAGACCCATGAATACCAGCAACAATCCCGTACCACCCACAGGTACAGGAGCCGGCTCCTTGGAGGGCTCTTTGGTTTGGGTATCGGTGTCGGTAGCGGTATCGTTGGAGGGGTCTGGGTCGGTCAGTCCTCCTCCTGCCGAGTGTTTCACAGAGGCCTTGTTTACGAGGTCGCCGGTGAAGGTGGCAGGCACGGCCATGCTCAGTGTGTAGGTAACGCTGGCCCCAACAGGCAGATTCACGCTGTCGTTAAGTGCACCCGAGCCGCTGGCCGTGCAGGTGCCGCCGTTTACAGCGGTGCAAGTCCAGTTCGCGCTGCTGATGCCTGCCGGCAGTGGGTCGCTTACCGTAACGTCGGTGGCAGCAGCTGGGCCGTAGTTGGTTGCCACAATGGTGTACACCGCATTGGTGCCGGGTGTGTAGCTGCTTTTGCCATCAGTCTTGGTGATACCCAGGTTCGCTTGAGTGGGGGCGGGAATCGTGAGTGAGGCCGTATTGTTGCCTGGTACTGAATCAGCACCATCGGTTGTCACGACGCGAACATTGTTGACCAGCGCACCTGTGAAATTCGCAGGCACGTTGGCAATGAGTGTATATGTAGCTTTGGCGCCTACAGGCAGGTTAACCGTATCATTGATGGAGCCGGTACCAGTTGCAGTACAACTTCCGCCGCCGCTTCCCACGCAGGTCCAGGTTCCGGTGATACCGGTAGGCAGTGCGTCGTATACCACTGCCCCGGTTGTTGCATCTGGGCCGTTGTTGCTGGCGACAATCGTGTAAGTCACAGTCCCACCAGCCGTATAGGAGCCTGTGGTGGTGCTCGTTTTCGTTACCATCAGGTCAGAGGAGCGCGGTGGCGTTGCAGAGGGCGTAGTGGTAGATGTAGAGGTATTGTTCGATGGGTTGGGGTCGGTAGGGCCGCCAGCAGGTACCTCCACCGTCGCCGTATTGGCCAAACTACCCGTCTGACCACCGGGAATAGACATAAACAGCGTATAGGTTACGCTTCCGCCAACGGGCAGGGTAACTGCCGAATCATTGATGGCACCTGTGCCGCTGGCTGTGCAGGCCGCACCAAGGCCTGGAACGCAGCTCCAGTTTGCAGTGGTAATGCCTGCAGGTAATAGGTCCCGTACGGTCGCTCCGCTGACTGCAGCGGGGCCTGTATTGGAGACGTTGATGGTGTAGACCAGTGAGCTACCCGGCGTGTACACAGGGCTATTGCTTGTCTTGACAATTGCTAGGTCAGCCGTTGTCGGCGAATTGTCGGTATCGGTGGTTGTGTTGTTGCTTGGATTGGGATCCTCAATGAATGGCGGAACAGTCACTGTAGCCGTATTCGCCAGATTGCCAGTGAAATTGGCAGGCACATTCATGGTCAGTGTGTAGGTGACCGAGCCATCACGCGGCAAATTCACCGTGTCGTTAATTGCCCCCGTGCCGCTGGTGGTGCAGGAGGCACCGACACCGGAAGGCGTGCAGGTCCAGTTGGCGGTGGTTATGCCTGCAGGCAGCAGGTCGCTTACCTTGGTGCCGTAAGCATCATGCGGGCCGTTGTTGCGCGCTACGATGGTGTAGGTAACAGGGGCTCCGGGGGTGTATTCCACGTTGCCATCCGTCTTGGTAATTGCCAAATCAGCCGAGAAGAGAATGGGCATTTGCGGGCAGTTGGCGCCATCATTCTTGTCGCTGCTGCCTAATGCGGAAACCCGCGTTTGGACTCCTGTTGTTGTGTCAATGCGGTACAGGCCTTCTCCGGCGTTGGAGGCTCCGTATAGTCCGTTGGGTGCGCCGAACTGTGAGCCAAAAATCCGGCCGGAAGTGTCTGCAGAACCTATATCGGTAACAACGCCGCTGTTTACATCGATTTTTACCAACTGCCCGTCATTAGTGACGGCAAAAAGTTCACCTGTAACAAATGCCATGTCGGCAATAAGGATGTCACGATTCAATGTCACCGTTGCAGCTACGCTAGCAGGGCTAGCTGTAGAAGCAGTGAGAACGTTATTGATACGGTAAAGCGTTCTGTTGTTGCCAGTCTGTTTGACCCAATACGAGCCAGCTTCATCAAAAGTACCTGCATTGTGTTCGGTATTGGCAAGGCCAGTTACCAGACCCAAGGTGGTAGTAGCACCTGTGGCTGAGTCGATGCGTATGAGTTGGCGGAAATTACTACTTTGATTCAATGCATAAAGATCTCCAGAGACGGGGTGGCGACCCATTGCATTGTAGAAGAAGCTTATTGCTGAACCTATAGGGCTTAGAGTAACTGGATATACGCTCGTATCAACCAAGTTCAGACGTGAACCAGTTCCCGAGGCTGCTTCTCTTGCTACATACATATCTCCTGTGCATTGAGCTTGGGCGCCAAGCATAAATAAGCCGGTTGATAGTGAAAAAATAGTTTGCTTTGTTAACATAATTCCTCAATCTAAAATATGGAAATTCATCAGGGGGTTTTTATTTCTAAAAAATTATATTTCATTAAGCCATTGTCTTGAAATCTAATTTAATTAATTGACTGTCTGTTTATGTCATAATTTTTATTTCTAAAAAATTATTGATTTATAGATGAGTGTGAATATCGGGTTAAGTAGGGGTTTTACTTGAATTTAATTCGGTTCTGCAAGACTACATCAAAGGAGAGATGTTGATGTATATATTTATTAAATTAAATCTTCAAAATAAGAATTGATATGAAATGGCTGGAAACATGTTGTGGAAATGGTTAATGAATACTAGGTGCGGACACGGACACGGACACGGACACGGACACGGACACGGACACGGACACGGGCGTTGTTGCATAAATCCTGCACACAGATGCGGTAGCCTCGCCCGATGAATGACCGAAATGGGGACGGCGCAAGTACCGCACCACAAACTGGAAGGCATACAACGCAGCATTGAAGGCCAGAGGCAACCTGACCATCTGGTTGGACGAGGACATGCAGTGGTTGGCCCCGCCCAGCGGCAAGCGCGGGCGTCGTCAGACGTTCTCAGGTGTGGCCATCCAGTTCTGCTTGACTATCAAATGCCTGTTTGGACAGCCCCTGCGCCAGACATTGGGGATGGTGCAATCCCTGCTCAAAATGGCTCGCCTACTCTGATCAGCGCCCGACTACAGCACGGTGTGCCGCAGGCAGAAAAGTCTTGATGTTCAGGTGCACTACCGTCTAAGCCGCAATGGCCTGCATTTGCTTGCCGACTCCACAGGCACCAAGTTCTTGGGGCGGAGGCGAGTGGAAAGCCTAAACATCGAAACGAAGCGGTCAAAGCGTGCAGGCAGCTAGGCCGGGCTATTTGGAAGCGCTGGAGCGGCTGCCACCGCAGGTCACTCATGGAGACGAAGATGAACTGCTTCAAGCGCGTGGGCGAGAAAGTGATAGCCAGGACGTTCGAACGGCAGGTGGCCGAGTTCAACATCCGGGCGTCCATCCTTAATCAATTCATCGAAGTGGGCACGCTCCAAACGGTGGCCATGGCATAACTGCGTCTGGGGTTTGGGGAAGCTCCACCTCCGAGCGATTTTTGCAACAAAGCCCAATACAGCCACGCGCACCTACGAAGTGCCCGCATAACGCCAAAGGTCCTTGCCAGTTAGTTCTCCCAGGCGCAACATCGTGCGAGAACTCCTGCACCCATCTTGAACGGGTTTATCCCGGTGGCAAGGCGGTACCTCGCATGGCTTGGGCCAGGGCGTGGTTGCCTTGTGATTCCAGCCCGGCAATGGCGCCTTCCCGGTCGGGTGTTGTGTGGTGCTGGTTGAGCTTGCGCTTGGCTTCGAGGCGCTGTATGCGGATCTCGATGCCCACGATGTGACCCAGCTGCTCCTGAAGGAAATCGGCAGGGGCATCGGCCATCTTCCAGGGCTTGGGCTGGCCCGCTTCGTGCTGGCGGGTCAATAGCCCCACCACGCGGCGCACAAATTTTTCTTCGTCGCGTACATGGATGGTGCCATGGGCATGCACCACCTCGTAGTTCCAGGTGGGGACGCGCCGGTGCGTCTCGTGCTTGCTGGGGTACCAGTTCGGTGAGATATAGCCTTGCGCGCCACGGAACACTACCAGCACCCCCTCGCCATCGCGCACCTCGCGCCAGAGAGGGTTGGCGCGCGCAACGTGGGCAATCAGCGTGCTGTCGTCAAGGAGCAGCGGCAGATGGTTGGCTTCCAGCCCGTTGGCGGTATGGGTGATGAGCATGCCCAGGGCATTCTCTCGGATGATGCGATGGAGTTCCTGAACATCGGTTTCGGCAAAAGCGGGTGGGAGGTACATGGAGTTCTTTGAAAAAATGCCGGACTGAAGCGGCCAAACGCCACTGTGCCGCATTTGTGGTATGCATAAAATAGCCAGTTTTCTGAATATTTGCCATACCAGTTGATGAACCCTTCGCACCATCGGCGTCCTGGATTGAGCCGGGCGCTGTATGAAGAAATCCGGACGCGGATGGCCGATGGCACCTATGCCGTGGGTGCCCCCATGCCATCCACCCGTGCGCTTGCGGCTGAACGGGGGCTATCGCGAGCCACGGTCACGCTGGTGTATGAGCAGCTCGCGGCCGATGGTTTTATCGAAACCCGGCCGGGGGCAGCCAGCCGTGTGGCGAGCGGCGCGGCTGCGACGGTAAATTCGCCGCGGTCAGTGCCGGTGGCTGCCATGCCCACGTACCCGGCAAGGCCGCTGTCGGCTGTTGGCCAACGCATTGCCGCGCTCGGGCTGGCAACGCCCAGCCCGAAAGAGGGTGAGCAGGACATCGACTTTGTCTACGGCCCCTTGTCGGGCGGCGATTTTCCAACTCTGGCCTGGATGAATGCTCTGCGTGCAGTTGAGCGCCAGCGCAGCAACCGGCTGGAGTATGACGATCCGCGCGGCAGCATTGCGTTGCGCACGGCCTTGCAGGCCCATTTGAGCCGTGCGCGGGGCCTCGCCTGCAGTGCCGAGCAGATCGTGATCGTGAGCGGCTCGCAGCAGGCCCTGGATCTGTGCGCGCGACTGTTTGTGGACCCGGGTGACCCTGTGGTGGTCGAAAACCCGGGTTATCGGATGGCGCACCATGCCTTTGAAGCCTATGGCGCGCGGCTGCGTTTTCTGGGCATTGACGAACACGGCGCGGTGACCGATGGACTGGAGAGCCTGGGCCATGCCAAATTGGCCTATGTGACGCCTACGCACCAGTTTCCGCTGGGAGGCTTTTTGCCCATTGGCCGGCGGCGCCAGTTGCTGGATTGGGCGGTGCGCAGCAAGGCCTGGGTCGTCGAAGACGATTACGACAGCGAGTACCGCTATGCCGTGCGCCCGGAGGCCACGCTGCTGTCGCTGGATGCGCATGGCTGCGTGGTCCATGTGGGCACCTTCTCGAAGACGCTTTCACCCCAGCTTCGGTTGGGTTACATGGTGCTGCCGCCTGCACTGGTCGAGCCCTTCGCCGCAGCCAAGCGCGTGACCGACCGGCATGCAGCCACTGGCGTTCAGCGTGCCTTGGCGCTGCTGCTGGAAGACGGCAGCTACGACAGACATGTACGCCGCATGCGCCGCCTGCAGCAGGCACGCCAGGTGGCACTCCTGCAGGCATTGCAGCGCCATCTGGGCGCCAAGGCGCAGGTGCAGGGCGCCGCGAGCGGGCTGCATGTGGTGGTGTGGCTGCCTTCCTTGCCGGCAAGCGCAGAGCCGCTCCTGGTGGCTGCGGCGCAGCGGCGGGGCGTGCGAGTCCATCCGCTCAGCCCCTTGTTCCACCCCCAGGCCCCGGACCGGGCGCTGCCCAGACCCTGCGGGCTGGTCATGGGTTACGCCTTGCTGCAGCCCGAAGTGATTGCGAAGGGGGTGGAGCGCCTCGCACAAGCGGTGCGCGAGGTGGAGCAGGCTTAGAACCTGCTTACGATCTCCTCGCGCTGCGACAGTGGGCTTGCGGGGCGCCCGGCTAGGGATGGGCTGCTAAGCGCAATACCGCAGCAATAGCCCCGCTATTGCGAGGATTTGCAACAACGCAGACCGCCCGCAAGCCCACTGTCGCGGCTGCGTAGATATCGTAAACACGTTCCTAGCCCTGTCCGCCCTCTGCCTTGAGCGCCTGGGCAATCTCGGGAACCAGGGCCGGGCCCTTGTAGATCAGCCCGGTGTAGATCTGCACCACGTCGGCTCCTGCCTTGACCTTTTCGACCGCGTCGGCACCGCTCAGAATGCCGCCCACGCCGATGATCGGGAACTGTGGCCCGAGCGCTGCGCGCAACTGGCGAATGACGGCATTGCTCGCCTCGAACACCGGGCGGCCCGACAGGCCACCGGCTTCTTCCGCATGCTGCAGGCCTTGCACTGCGTCGCGGCTGATGGTGGTGTTGGTGGCAATCACGCCGTCCATGCCGTGGGCCTTGAGGCTGGCTGCGATGACGGCGACCTGTTCGTCCGTCAGGTCGGGCGCGATCTTGAGGAACACCGGCTTGTGCTTGCCGTGCTCGCGTGCCAGTTGTTCGCGGCGTGCCACCAGAGCAGAGAGCAGGGCATCGAGCGCTTCATCGCTTTGCAGCGCGCGCAGATTCTTGGTATTGGGCGAGCTGATGTTGACCGTGATGTAGTCGGCGTGCGGGTAGACGGCGTCCAGGCATTGGAGGTAGTCGCGCGTGGCCTCCTCCATCGGGGTGGCGGCATTCTTGCCAATGTTCAGGCCCAGCAGCAGCGGGTTGGCCTGCTTGCGGAACTGCGCCTTTTTCACATTGGCGATAAAGGCCTCCAGTCCGCCGTTGTTGAAACCCAGGCGGTTGATGAGGGCGTCACGCTCGGGAATGCGGAACATGCGCGGCTTGGGGTTGCCCGGCTGGGCCAGCGGGGTGACCGTGCCCACTTCGACAAAGCCGAATCCCATGACGCCCAACCCGTCAATGGCGCGTGCATTCTTGTCCAACCCCGCAGCCATGCCGACGCGGTTGGGGAAGTTCAGGCCCGCCAGGGTCACCGGATCGGACACCCGTGTCTGGCGCCAGGCGCAGGCCAAGGGGGAGTTCTGGCCCTTGGCCAGCATGTCCATGGTGAAGTCGTGCGCAGCCTCGGGCTGCATGCCAAACAGGATGGCTCGGGACAGGGAATAGGGGATCAGGGACATGGGATGGGATAATTGCGCAATTGTTTGTATTTTCGCTGATCTGACAGCACCAACATGACTCAAGACGAATTGAAGGCCGAAGTCGGCCGCGCGGCCCTGCAATACGTGGTGGCGGGCGAGATTGTAGGCGTGGGCACCGGCTCCACGGTCAATAAATTCATTGATGCCCTGGCCACGATCAAAGACCAGATTCCTGGCGCGGTGTCCAGCTCGGTCGCCAGTACCGAGCGCCTGCAGGCGCTGGGCATCCAGGTGTTCGATGCGAACGAGGTGACCAACCTGGCTGTCTATATCGACGGTGCGGACGAAATCGATCACCAGGGCTATATGGTCAAAGGTGGCGGCGCGGCGCTCACTCGCGAGAAGATCGTTGCGTCGCTGGCCGAGCGCTTTGTCTGCATTGCCGATGCATCCAAGCGCGTGCAGACGCTGGGCGTATTCCCGCTGCCGGTGGAGGTGATTCCCATGGCTGCCGCGCAGATTGCCCGCCACTTTGCCGCCAAGGGAGGCACTGCCACCTTGCGCATGAAGGACGGCCAGCCGCTGGTGACCGACAACGGCCAGCATATCCTGGATGTGACGGGCCTTGTGATTGCGGACCCGTTGGCATTCGAGACAGAAGTGAACCAATGGGCCGGTGTCATCACCGTCGGGGTGTTTGCCCACCAGAAGGCTGCAGTGTGCCTGCTGGGCACCGAACAGGGCGTGGAGACGCTGGAATTTGCCTGAGGACTGTTGTGGCAGCTGTCTTGTCGCTGCCGACATGGAAAAAAAGCCTGCGCAAGCAGGCTTTTTGCTGGACCAGAAGAGGGCTAGAACACGATTCCGGTCGGGTTCTCCGGCGTCACCCGTTGCGGCACGACAGAATTGCCGCCCGCAGGCGCTGCGGCATCGGGCGCAGCGGCGCCATTGCCAGCGGCAGCAGCGGGTTTGATCATCTTGGGAATCAGGGGCGTGGCAGCTGCCTGGCGGTAGCTGGCAGGCAACTGCGATTTGGCGGGGTAGCCTGCTGCATCCAGGTATGCGCTCCAGTCATTACTGTTGAAGCCCTTGAGGTGCTGGCCGCCGAGCGTGGCAAATGGAACGCTGTCTGCACTGCTGAGCTTTTTGAGCGCAACGATTTCGTCGTTCGAAGTGACCGTCTTCTCGGTGTATGGCACGCCACGGTCTTGCAGGTAGCTGCGTGCTGCATCGCAGGCACTGCAATCCTTGGACGTATACAGGGTCAGCGGGTATTTGCCGGCGGCCTGCTTGACCTCCAGTGGCAGGCCGGCCAGGTTGGGACCGGCAGATTCTGCGCTGGTAGCTCCCGATACCGATTGCGACGGCGTATCCGTGGAAGGCGCCCGGTCCGAGAACGTGACCTTGCCGTCCGGGCCCACAATGCGGTAGACCTTCTGGGCCGCAGCCGGGCTGGCTGCGAACACCATCAAGGCGCCGGCAATCGCTGCGGCGGTGGTGGCAAAGGCTTTCATCTGCATAGTGATCCCTCGGTTCATTGTCGTGTTATCCAGCCCATTATGCCCAAAACAGGCATGGCTTCCATTGCAGAGTGCAACAGAGACAAGGGCACCGGCCTGCGCGGGCCGGATACCACGTCTGCGTTGTGAAAAAGCCTCGCAGCTTGCCACTGGTTGGCCGCTGCGAGGCTGGGTTTTCAGTGCAAGGGGCAACGCTCTCAGGCAGTGGCGGCCTCTGCCTGCATGCCCTGGTGGCGCAGCAAGGCGTCCAGTTGCGGCTCGCGTCCCCGGAAGGCCTTGAACGATTCCATCGCCGGGCGGCTGCCGCCTGCTTCCAGAATGGCGTGCAGATAGCGTTGGCCCACCTCAGCATCGACAACGTCGCTGCTGCCCTTGGCCTTGGCGGCTTCTTCAAAGCCCGCAAAGGCGTCGGCGCTCAGCACTTCTGCCCATTTGTAGCTGTAGTAACCCGCAGCGTAACCGCCTGCAAAAATATGCGTGAAGGTGTTGGGCATGCGGTTGAATGCAGGCTGGGGCAGCACGGCCACCTGGCGGCGCACGTCGTGCATCACACCATAGAGCGCGTCGGCATGGATGCCGTCGCCCTGCAGTTCGGTATGGATGCGCATGTCAAACAGCGAGAACTCGATCTGGCGCAGGGTCTGCATGCCCGACTGAAAGTTCTTGGCTGCAATCATCTTGTCGTACAGCGCGCGTGGCAGCGGCTCGCCGGTGTCCACATGGGCGGTCATGTGGCGCAGCACTTCCCACTCCCAGCAGAAGTTTTCCATGAACTGGCTGGGGAGTTCGACGGCATCCCATTCCACGCCACTGATGCCCGAGACATCACGCTCGTTCACCTGGGTGAGCATGTGGTGCAGGCCATGGCCGGTTTCGTGGAAAAGGGTGATGACATCGTCATGCGTGAGCAGCGGCGGCTTGCCGTCCACGCCGGCAGCAAAATTGCATACCAGGTGGGCAATGGGCGTCTGCAACTGCCCGTTGTCCGGCCGCAGCCAGCGGGTGCGCACATCATCCATCCATGCGCCTCCGCGCTTGCCGTTGCGCGCAGGAGGATCCAGGTAGAACTGGCCTACCAGTTCGCCATTGCGCTCGATGCGGTAGAACTGCACTGCCTCGTTCCACACGGGGGCCAAGTCCCGCCTGATCTGCACGCCAAACAGGGTCTCGACGATGCGAAACAGCCCTGCCAGCACCTTGGGGGCAGGGAAGTATTGCTTGAGCTCCTGCTCGCTGAAGGCATAGCGCGCTTCCTTCAGATGCTCGCCGATATAGCCCCAGTCCCAGGCCTGCGGGTCGGCCAGGCCCAGCTCCGTACGGGCGTACTCGCGCAGGTCCTGCACGTCCTTTTCGCCAAAGGGCTTGGCCTTGCTGGCCAGTTCCTGCAAGAAGTCCAGCACCTGTTGCGATGATTTGGCCATCTTGGGCGCTACGGAGAGCTCGCCAAAATTGGCATACCCCAGCAGATGCGCTTCTTGCTCGCGCATTTTCAGGATGTCGACCATCAGCGGCGTGTTGTCGAGCTTGGCATCGCCAAATTCACTGGCACGGGTGGTGTAGGCGCGGTAGAGCGTCTCACGCAGTGCGCTGCTCTTGGCAAACTGCATCACGGGCAGGTAGCTGGGAATCTTCAGGGTCAGCTTGTAGCCGTCCTTGCCGTCGGCTTCGGCGGCCGCCCGGGCTGCGGCTATCACATCCTGTGGCACGCCATCCAGTTCTTCCAGCGCTGCATAGTAGGCGAACTGGTCGGTCGCATCCATGGCGTTTTCGCTGTACTTCTGGCAGGCGAGGGCGCTCTTTTCTTGCAATGCAGCATATTCGTCGCGTGCCTTGCCCTGCAGCTCTGCACCACCGAGCACGAAGTTGCGCATGGCGTTGTCCCAGGCCTGCTTCTGCTCTGCATTCAAGGTGGCGGGATCGATGGCCTTGTACTTGGCGTACAGTGCCTCGTCCGAGCCCAGTTGCGTCCAGAACGCGGTGACCTTGGGCATTTCCGCGTTGTAGGCTGCGCGCAGTTCGGGCGTGTCGGCCACTGAATTGAGGTGGCCCACCATGCCCCAGGCGCGGCCGAGCTTCTCGGTCGTCACATCCAGCACTTTGGCGATTTCACTCCATTGCGCGGGAAAATCCGGCGCCGTCACCGTCTTGAGGGCGGTTTCGCTTTCGGCCAGCAACTGGTCGATGGCGGGTGCAATGTGTTCGGGTTGTACCTGGTCAAAGCGGGGCAGACCGCTGAAGTCGAGCAATGGATTGGTCATGGTGCTGGTTAGATGGGGCGTATTGCCCTGCAATCAATGCATTATTGGCGCAATATCTGAACTACTGCTGGCGAACGGGGCATTGCCAGCCATTTGAACATGAAAAAAGCTGCTGGCGCGCAATGGGAGCACGCCAGCAGCTATCGTTTTAATAGTTTTTGACAGGCCTGTGGCGGGTACCCGCCCGGTCCTTGCGCAGGCCTCAGGCGCGCTCGGCCGACTCCAGCGTGTTGACCATGAGCATGGTGATGGTCATTGGGCCCACACCGCCGGGCACGGGGGTGATGTAGCCCGCCACTTCCTTGACACCGTCAAAATCAACGTCGCCACACAGCTTGCCATCGGCATCGCGGTTCATGCCCACGTCGATGACCACGGCGCCGGGCTTGACCATGTCGGCGGTCAGCACGCCCACCTTGCCTACGGCGGCAACCACGATGTCGGCCTGGCGTGTCATGGCCGCGAGGTCGGCGGTGCCGCTGTGGGTGATGGTGACCGTGGCATTGGCAGCCAGCAGCATCATGGCCATGGGCTTGCCCACGATGTTGGAGCGGCCGATGACCACGGCGTGCTTGCCGCGCAGGTCTTTCATGCCAATGGATTCGAGCATCTTCATGCAGCCATAGGGTGTGCAGGCCTTGAAGCCGACTTCGCCCACCATCAGTGCACCGGCGCTGGCTACGTGAAAGCCGTCCACATCCTTCTTGGGCGAGATGGCTTCGATCACCTTGTGGTCGTCGATGTGCTTGGGCAGGGGCAACTGCACCAGGATGCCGTGGATGCTTGGGTCATTGTTGAGCGCTTCGACGCGGGCGAGCAGCTCGGCCTCGGTCATGCTGGCATCGTACTTTTCCAGTACAGAGTGAAAGCCGCACTCCTCGCAGGACTTGACCTTGTTGCGTACATAGACCTGGCTGGCCTGGTTGTCGCCCACCAGGATGACGGCGAGGCCGGGCACGACCCCCCGAGCTTTGAGCTTGTCGGCGCGCGCCTTCACATCAGCACGCAGTTGTTGGGAGAGGGCCTTGCCATCGATCAGTTGAGCGGTCATGTCTGAATTCAAAATGCCAAAAGAAAATGCGCCGTACCGCAGGCGGTACAAGCGCATATAGCTATAAAAACCGTAGTTCTTTGTCCGAGCGGGAAGGCCGCTAATTTATCACGATGCCTTGGCTGGCGCTTGCGATCCCAGTGCAATCTTGAGCAGGTCGGCGACGGTATTGGCGCCCAGCTTTTCCATGATGTTGGCGCGGTGCGCCTCAACGGTCTTGATGCTGATGCCCAGATCGTCGGCGATCTGCTTGTTCAGGCGCCCGGCCACGATGCGCTCCAGCACTTGCGATTCGCGGCTGGTGAGCTTGGCCAACAGGGCATCGCGGCTTGCGGCCTGCTGGTGGCCTGCGAACGAGTCGCGGGCCTTGTCCAGCATGCGCTCGACCAGGGAGTCCAGATGGGCTTCGTCAAAGGGCTTCTGGATGAAGTCCATGGCGCCTTTTTTCATCGTGTCCACAGCCATCGGCACATCGCCGTGGCCGGTGATGAAGACGACTGGCAGCGGGGATTTGTTTTCGATGAGGCGATCCTGCAGTTCCAGGCCGCTCATGCCGCCCATGCGGATATCCACGATCAGACAGGCCACTTCGCGTGGGTCGTAGCGCGCCAGGAACGACTCGGCAGAGTCAAAGCAACGTACGCGGTAGTCCTTGCCCTCCAGCAGCCATTGCAGCGAATCACGAACTGCCTCGTCGTCATCCACCACGTATACCGTGCCCTTCTTCGGGATCAAGCTCATGCACAATTCCTTCTATCAGTATTGCTGTCGCGCCGGCGATTCAGCAGATTCAGCAGCACGGGCCACCGGAATCCAGAAGCTGAACTTACAACCCGTCACCTCGTTGCCATTGTAGATGTTATCGGCCTGCATCCGGCCATGGTGCGATTCCACAATCGAACGGCAAAGATTCAGGCCAATGCCCATGCCTTCGCTCTTGGTAGAGAAGAAAGCCTGAAACAATCTGTCGAGAACCTCGGGTGACAGGCCGCGCCCCGTATCTTGAACAGAAAACTCTATCACATCCGCATCGCCAATCTTGCGGGGCACCACCCGCAATTCCACCATGCGCTGGTGTGGCGGGCGGCCTGCATTGGCAATCGATTCGGCGCCGTTCTTCATCAGATTGATCAGCACCTGTTCGATCAGGATGCTGTCCACCCGGATCTGGGGCAGGCGCGCCGCCACATGGTGCGACAGGCGCACGTTGTGGCGCTTGAGTTCGATGGAGCCGAGCTCTACCGCCTCGCTGACGATTTCCGCCACATCGGCGAGTTCGTGGTTGGGCTCGCTGCGCTTGACGAACGCACGGATGCGGTGGATCACCTGGCCGGCGCGTTGCGCCTGGTGGGCCGTCTTTTCCAACGCGCCCAGCAGGGCCTCTTCGCTGAGCGTGCCGTTCTTGATACGCGAGACCATGCCGCTGCAGTAGTTGCTGATGGCCGACAGCGGCTGGTTCAGCTCGTGCGCCACGCTGGAAGCCATCTCGCCCATGGTCACCAGGCGGCTGACGGTAGCAGCTTTCTCGGCCTGGCGAGAGGCCTGTTCCTCGGCCAGGCGGCGCTGGGTGATGTCGGTGGCAATCACCATCTGGGCCAGGCGTCCGTCCACCCAGTTGAGGTAGCGCGAGCGCACCTCCAGCCACTTGCCCAGCTCTGGAATGTAGATTTCCGCGTTGCCCGCCACGGCGGTGGTGATCTCGTCGCTGGGCAGGCCCATCAGGCCGTCCTCATCGTCCAGGCTGGTAGATGCCTGGTTGTTGCTGGGCAGCACACCGGCCTGCGCCACCAGCTGCAGGTGGCCCACGGTCTGCGAGCCGAACCATTGCCGGTAGAGCTTGTTGGCAAACAGCAGCTCTGCACTGCCTAATGGTGCAACGGAGACGGAAGCGTCCAGCGCTTCGAGCACGATGGTGAAGCGCTCGTAGGATGCGGACAGCTGCTCACGGATGCGGTTGGGCTCGGTGATGTCGGTCATCGAGGTCATCCAGCCCGTCTGGCGGCCGTGGCCGTCGATCAGCGGAGATACATAGAGGCGCGCCTCGAACATGGAGCCGTTCTTGCGCCGCACACGCATCTGAAAGCCTCCGGGAAAGACCTTGCCGCTCATCTCGTCGATCAGCATGTCGTGGTAGGTGCTCTGGTCGCCTTCGGGCCAGTAGGGGTAGGGTGGCATCTTGCCCACCAGCTCGCCCTCGCTCCAGCCGGTCATCTGGCAGAACGCGGCGTTCACGTAGGTGATGCGGCCCTGCAGATCGAGCGCGCGCATGCCGGTCAGCACGCTGTTTTCCATCGCGCGGCGGAAATTGGTCTCGCCCTGCAGCGCTTCCTGCGTGCGGATGCGCTTGCGTGTGTGTCGCCAGGTGGCCAGCAGCAGCCAGGCCGTCATGAAGCTGAGCACGCCCACGAGCCAGAACAGGCCGTTGCTGACCAGGCCTAGCGAGGTATGGTAGGCCTGGGCACGGAGCTTGAGGCTGTTGCCCACCGGGGCGATGGGTATCTCGTATTCATTGGGCACGGCGCGCCAGGGCAGCAGGCGCTGGGCTGCCGCGCGTGGGGCGAGCGGGGTGCCGGCAATGGTGGTGCCGTTGCCGTCTTTGAGCGTGACGGCGTAGCGCGCCAGTACTTCCGTGGGCGTGGCGTAGCGCAGCAGGTTGTCGATGGAAAACTCCGCCAGCAGCACGCCGCCAAAGCGCCCCTTTTGGCTGATGGGCACTTCCAGCAGCAGCATGGGCGAGGTGCCTTTGGTAGACAGCGGCTGCGAGTACACCGGCTGCTGCAGGTCGCGCGCCATGTCGAACAGGTCGACCAGCTCCTTCTTGCTGATGACTTCATCCACGGTCAGCAGGTCTTCGGAGGCCACGCTCGGCCCAAACTGCGTCGCGCGCACCTGGCGCTTGGCATCCAGCCAGCTCAGCGCCTGCAGCTCGGCGTACTGGCTGATCATGGTGTCGGCGCGATCATTGAAGCCGTTCTTGTCGATGTCCTGGTTGCCCACGTCGCGCGCCAGACGCATCAATTGCTCCTGCCGCTCGGACAGGCGCAGGCGAATGCGCTGCTGGGCGTATTCCACATCGCGGCGCATGGATTCGCGCTCACGCTCGAACTCCTCGATACGCAGGTACCAGAAGGCTGCAACGATGGCGATGAAAAACATCACGACCGCCACCAACGGGGCAATCGATGCATAGCGATCCTGTCGCGCAGGCGACAAACCCTTCCACCAGGTGCGCCACATCTGGACCAGGCTGGGGCGGCTGTTTTCCGTTTCGGCGACGGAACTCTCATTCGGATTCATGGCCCAGAGTGTAGACGAGGGGGAGCCAAACCACCGTCTGAAACTGGCGTATCGTGGTACCTGTGCCAGCGCAAACGCCCGTCAATTGTGCGTTTGCAGCATTTTTTCATAATATAAAAACGAAGACCGCTATTTGAAATACTCAAAAAATGTGAGAAACTCTGGCACAGTCATTCGTAGCAGTTCAGTCAATAAGGAGACGCCTAGCATGTCCGAGCCATCCGAACAAAAGCCAGTCAACGGCACCACCCGAACCGACAACCTAGAAACCCGCGAGTGGATGGATGCGCTGTCCGCAGTGATCGATCGCGAAGGCGCGGAATACGCCCACTCCCTGATTGAACAACTGCTGGAACATGCACGCCAGAACAGCGTGGATCTGCCGTTTTCTGCCAATACCGGCTACGTCAACACCATCGAGCCCGAGCAGGAGGCCCGCAGCCCCGGCAATCTCGAGATCGAACAGCGCCTGCGCGCCTACATGCGCTGGAACGCCATGGCCATGGTCGTCAAGGCCAACCGCATCCACCCTCCCGAAGGTGGTGACCTGGGCGGCCACATCGGCTCCTTCGCATCGCTGGCCAGCATGTTTGGTGCCGGCTTCAACCATTTCTGGCATGCCGAGAGCGAAAACCATGGCGGCGACTGCCTCTACATCCAGGGCCACGTCTCGCCCGGCATCTATGCACGCGCCTATCTGGAAGGCCGCATTTCCGAAGAGCAGCTGCTGAACTTCCGCCAAGAAGTGGACGGCAAGGGCCTCTCCAGCTATCCGCACCCCAAGCTGATGCCTGATTTCTGGCAGTTCCCCACCGTCTCGATGGGCCTGGGCCCGCTGATGGCGATCTACCAGGCACGTTTCCTGAAGTACCTGCACGCCCGTGGCATTGCCAATACCGAAAACCGCAAGGTCTGGGTGTTCTGCGGCGACGGCGAAATGGACGAAGTCGAATCCCTGGGCGCAATCGGCCTGGCTGCACGTGAAAACCTGGACAACCTCGTTTTCGTCATCAACTGCAACCTGCAGCGCCTTGACGGCCCTGTGCGTGGCAACGGCAAGATCATCCAGGAGCTGGAAGGCGAATTCCGTGGCGCCGGCTGGAACGTCGTCAAGCTGATCTGGGGCAAGGGCTGGGATAGCTTGCTTGCCAAGGATCACGATGGCGCGCTGCGCAAGATCATGATGGAGTGCAACGATGGCGACTACCAGGCCTTCAAGGCCAACGACGGCGCCTACGTCCGCAAGAACTTCTTTGGCCGCGACCCACGCACGCTGAAGATGGTCGAGCATATGAGTGACGACGAGATCTGGAACCTGCAGCGCGGCGGCCATGATTCCCAAAAGGTCTACGCGGCCTTCCACGCAGCACAGAACCACCAGGGTCAGCCTACCGTGCTGCTGGTCAAGACCGTCAAGGGCTTTGGCATGGGCAAGGTTGGCGAAGGCAAGAACAATGTCCACCAGACCAAGAAGCTGGCTGACGAGGACATCAAGGCCTTCCGCGACCGTTTCAACATCCCGATTCCAGACAGCCAGATCGCCGATCTGCCGTTCTACAAGCCGGCCGACGACACGCCGGAAATGAAGTACCTGCACGAGCGCCGCAAGGCACTGGGCGGTTACCTGCCCCAGCGCCGCGCCAAGGCCGACGAGCAGTTCACCGTGCCTTCGCTCGACACCTTCAAGGCCGTGCTGGAGCCTACGCCGGAAGGCCGCGAAATCTCGACCACCCAGGCCTATGTGCGTTTCCTCACGCAACTGCTGCGTGACAAGGAAGTCGGCCCCCGCGTGGTGCCCATCCTGGTGGACGAGGCCCGTACCTTTGGTATGGAAGGCCTGTTCCGCCAGATCGGTATCTACAACCCACATGGCCAGCAGTACACCCCGGTCGACAAGGACCAGGTGATGTACTACAAGGAAGACACCAAGGGCCAGATCCTGCAGGAAGGCATCAACGAAGCGGGTGGCATGTCCAGCTGGATTGCAGCGGCAACCAGCTACAGCCACAGCAACCGCATCATGATTCCGTTCTACATCTACTACTCGATGTTCGGATTCCAGCGCATTGGCGATCTGGCCTGGGCTGCGGGCGATCTGCAGGCGCGCGGCTTCCTGCTGGGCGGCACCTCGGGACGCACCACGCTGAACGGCGAAGGCCTGCAGCACGAAGACGGCCACAGCCACATCCTGGCAGGCACCATTCCCAACTGCATCAGCTACGACCCGACCTTCGCCCACGAAGTGGCCGTGATCATGCAGGATGGCCTGCGCCGCATGGTGCAGAACCAGGAAAACGTCTTCTACTACCTGACGCTGCTGAACGAAAACTACGCCATGCCAGGCCTGACGCCCGGCACCGAGGAAAAGATCCTCAAGGGCATGTACCTGTGCAAGTCGGGTGGCAAGGGCGAGCAGCGCGTGCAGTTGCTGGGCTCGGGCACCATCCTGCGTGAATCCTTCTTCGCCCAGGAACTGCTGGCGCAGGACTGGGGCATTGCCGCCGACGTGTGGAGCTGCCCATCGTTCAACGAGCTCACCCGCGACGGCCAGGATGCCGAGCGCTGGAACATGCTGCACCCGACCGAAGCGCCCAAGGTGGCTTTCGTGACGGCAGAGCTGGCAGGCAGCACGGGCCCCGTGATTGCTTCGACCGACTACATGAAGTCGTATGCCGAGCAGATCCGTCCGTTCGTTCCCGCTGGCCGCACCTACAAGGTGCTGGGCACCGACGGCTTTGGCCGCTCGGACTTCCGTCGCAAGCTGCGCGAGCACTTCGAAATCGACCGCCACTACATCGTCGTGGCAGCCCTGAAGGCGCTGGCCGATGAAGGCAAGCTGCCTGCACAGAAGGTGGCCGATGCGATTGCCAAGTACGGCATCAACGCCGACAAGATCAACCCGCTCTACGCTTAAAGCCAGCAGGAGACAGCACAATGGCATTGATTGACATTCAAGTTCCCGATATTGGTGACTTTGCAGAAGTGGGCGTGATCGAGCTGCTCGTCAAACCTGGCGACACCGTCGCCAAGGACCAGTCGCTGATCACCGTCGAGTCCGACAAGGCCTCGATGGAGATTCCGTCCAGCCACGCAGGCGTGGTCAAGGAAATTCTCGTCAAGATCGGCGACAAGGTTGCCGAAGGCTCGGTCATCATCAAGATGGAAGCAGCCGATGGCGCTGCAGCACCCGCTCCCGCCGCGGCCGCCCCTGCAGCCCAGGCTCCGGTCGCGGCACCTGCGCAGGCCGCACCGGCCCTCGCACCCGCAGCAGCACCTGCTGCGTCCGGCCCCATCAACGTCAATGTTCCCGACATTGGCGACTTCAAGGATGTGGCCGTGATCGAGCTGCTGGTGAAGGTGGGCGACACCGTCACCAAGGAGCAATCGCTCTTCACCGTGGAGTCCGACAAGGCTTCGATGGAAATTCCGTCGCCCGCCGCTGGCGTGGTCAAGGAGCTCAAGATCAAGATCGGCGACAAGGTCAATGTGGGCGATCTGGTGGCGGTTCTGGAAGGCAATACGGCAGCTGCTGCAGCACCTGCGCAGGCCGCTCCTAAAGCAGAAGCGCCCGCAGCGGCTCCGGCATCCTCGCAGGCAGCGCCCGCAAGCGCCGCACCTGCCGCTGCTGTGCCCGCACACAATCCGACCGTGGCGCCTACGGGCAGCCTGCCGTACGCATCGCCTTCGGTGCGCAAGTTTGCGCGCGAACTGGGCGTACCGCTGGAAGAGGTCAAGGGTTCGGGCAACAAGGGGCGCATCACTGCGGACGACGTGCAGAACTTCACCAAGCAGGTGATGACCGGCGCCGTGCAGACCAAGGCCCAGGCCGCCAAGGCACCGGCCGGTGGCTCTGGCGTGGGTATGGATCTGCTGCCATGGCCGAAGGTGGATTTCAGCAAGTTCGGCGCCGTGGAGCGCAAGGACTTGTCGCGCATCAAGAAAATCTCGGGCGCCAACCTGCACCGCAACTGGGTCATGATCCCGCACGTCACCAACAACGACGAAGCGGACATCACCGAGCTCGAAGCCTTCCGCGTCTCCACCAACAAGGAGAACGAGAAGAGCGGCGTCAAGGTCACCATGCTGGCCTTCGTCATCAAGGCGCTGGTTGCCGCACTCAAGAAATTCCCTGAGTTCAACACCAGCCTGGATGGCGACACGCTCGTCTACAAGCAGTACTTCAACATCGGCTTTGCCGCTGACACGCCCAATGGCCTGGTCGTGCCGGTGCTCAAGGATGCTGACAAGAAGGGCATCATCCAGATCAGCGCAGAAATGGGCGAGCTGGCCAAGAAGGCGCGCGACGGCAAGCTGGGCGCTGCCGACATGCAAGGCGGCTGCATCTCCATCTCGTCGCTGGGCGGCATTGGCGGCACGCACTTCACACCTATCGTGAATGCGCCGGAAGTGGCCATCCTGGGCCTGTCCAAATCGGCCATCAAGCCGGTGTGGGACGGCAAGCAGTTCGTGCCGCGTCTGATGCTGCCGCTGTCGCTGTCGTACGACCACCGTGTCATCGACGGTGCTTCTGCTGCACGCTTCAATGCCTATCTGGGTCAGGTGCTGGCGGATTACCGCCGCATCATCCTGTAATCGGAGACGCACACTATGGCAATCGTAGATATCAAAGTCCCCGACATTGGTGATTTCGCTGAAGTGGGCGTGATCGAGCTGCTGGTCAAGCCTGGCGATACCGTCGCCAAGGACCAGTCGCTGATCACCGTGGAGTCCGACAAGGCCTCGATGGAAATCCCGTCGAGCCATGCTGGCGTGGTCAAGGAACTCAAAGTCAAGATCGGCGACAAGGTGGCCGAAGGCTCGGTGATCCTGTCGCTCGAAGCAGCGGAGGGCGCCGCATCGGCCCCTGCGCCCAGTGCCGCCCCTGCTGCGCCCGCAGAATCTGTACCACAACAGGCGCCGGCGCCCGCAGCGCAAGCGCCTGCTGCTCCTGCTCCAATAGCAAGCAACTACAGCGGCCAGGTCGACGAAGACTGCGACGTGGTGGTGCTGGGCGGTGGCCCTGGCGGCTACTCTGCCGCTTTCCGCGCGGCCGACCTGGGCCTCAAGGTCGTGCTGGTTGAGCGCTACAAGACGCTGGGCGGCGTGTGCTTGAACGTGGGCTGTATCCCTTCCAAGGCGCTGCTGCACGTGGCCGCAGTCATGGACGAGGTCAGCCACCTCGCGGCGCTGGGCATCGACTACGGCGGCGCCCCCAAGGTCAACATCGACACCTTGCGTGGCCACAAGGAAAAGGTGATCGGCAAGCTGACCGGCGGTCTCGCAGGCATGGCCAAGATGCGCAAGGTCACCATCGTGCGCGGCTATGGCAACTTCGTGAGTGCCAACCACATCGAAGTGCAGGAAACCTCGGGCGACGGCCAGGAGAAGACCGGCGCCAAGAAGGTCGTGCAGTTCAAGAAGGCCATCATCGCAGCGGGCTCCGAGGCCGTGCATCTGCCTTTCCTGCCCAAGGACGAGCGCATTGTCGACTCGACCGGCGCGCTGGCCTTGAAGAGCGTGCCCAAGCGCATGCTGATCCTGGGCGGCGGCATCATCGGCCTGGAAATGGGTACCGTCTACAGCACGCTGGGCGCACGCCTGGATGTGGTGGAAATGATGGACGGCCTGATGCAGGGCGCCGACCGCGATCTGGTCAAGGTCTGGCAGAAGATGAATGCGCCGCGCTTTGACAACATCATGGTCAATACCAAGACCGTGGGTGCCGAAGCCACGCCCGAAGGCATCAAGGTCAGCTTCGAGCCCGCCAAGGATGGCGTCACCGTGCCCGAGCCCCAGGTGTACGACCTGGTGCTGCAGGCCGTGGGCCGCACGCCCAATGGCAAGAAGATCGGCGCCGAAGCCGCTGGCGTGTCCGTCACCGACCGGGGTTTCATCAATGTCGACATCCAGATGCGCACTAATGTGCCCAACATCTTTGCGATCGGCGACATCGTGGGCCAGCCCATGCTGGCACACAAGGCCGTACATGAAGCGCACGTGGCTGCCGAAGTCATCGCCGGTGAACTGCAGGGCAACAAGGAGCTGGCCTCGGCCGCCTTCAATGCCCGCGTGATCCCGAGCGTGGCCTATACCGACCCCGAAGTGGCATGGGTGGGTCTGACCGAAGACCAGGCCAAGGCGCAAGGCATCAAGGTCAAGAAGGGACTGTTCCCCTGGGCAGCTTCAGGTCGCGCCATTGCCAATGGCCGTGACGAAGGCTTCACCAAACTGCTGTTCGATGATTCGCCAGAGGCCCATGGCCACGGCAGGATTCTGGGCGGCGGCATCGTCGGCACGCACGCTGGCGACATGATCGGTGAAATCGCCCTGGCCATCGAAATGGGGGCTGACACCGTGGACATCGGCAAGACCATCCACCCGCACCCCACGCTGGGCGAAAGCATCGGCATGGCGGCAGAAGTGGCGCACGGCACCTGCACGGACGTTCCTCCCGCACGGAAATAAGTCTCTGGACGTTGACTCGTCCTGTCATAGGTTGACACCTATTCGCGACTAATCTCCAGCCCAAGCTGGTTGGCGAGAGACGCCCGATGTACTGCATCGGGCGTTTTGTATTTTAGGGACAGGTGCGGCCGACGCTCGTTGTACAGCCGTACCGATTCGCCCACCATGGTGCGGGCTTGCGAGAGATCGGCAGGTCGTTGCAACAAGTATTCCATCTTGAGGATTCCATTGACCCGCTCAGCCAGAGCGTTTTGGTAGCAATCGTAGCCATCGGTCATGGAGCAGGTGATGCGGTTGCGTGCATGGATGCGCTGGTATTGAGCCGAGCAGTACTGAACACCTCTATCAGAGTGGTGTACGAGCGGCTGATCTGTTCGCCGCTGACGCAGTGCCATTTTCAACGCTTGGCTGACCTGCTTGGTCTCCAGACTATCGTGCACGTGCCAGCCCACGATCTTGCGCGAGTAGGCATCGGTCACCAGGCTCAGATAGGCAGTCTTCTCCTTGGTGGGTAGATACGTGATGTCAGCGACCCATAGCTGCTCACAACCACTTGCCACTGTTTTGGTCGGGCCCTCCTTGAGTAGATTGGGGTGCCTGCGGTAGTGATGATGGCTATTGGTGGTCTTGTGGTACGCATGCCGTGGCAGTACCAGCATGCGTGCTTGGCGCAGGACAATGAACAGTGCATCGCGCCCGATCTGGATTCCCGCCTGTTCAAGCGGCGGCTTGAGCAAGTGCAGCAGTTTGCGCGTGCCAATGCGTGGCTGATGGCGCCTCTCTTCACTGGCCAACTCCACCACCGCCTTGTCCCGCTCGCTGCGTGCACGCTGGCAGACCAGGCGCTTGTAGTGCGCTTGGCGGCTGATTCCCATGTAGCGGCAAGCCCTCGTGACGCTTAACCCTTTGACGAGCTTTTGCGTGAGGACTTGCCCGCAGGCTTTTTTGTGACTTGGACTCCGTAGTCGCGCTTGAGCACGTTCACTACCGCTTCAAAGAAGGCCGCTTTCTCGCGGGCTTCTTTCAGCTGCACTTCCAGCTCCTTGATGCGCTGCTCTGGAGTCAGCAGCTTGGGCGATTCAGGCATCTTCTGTAATCCTTTGCCCCTTGATGATGCAGCTTTCCAGTCCTGCCGTCCGTGCTTGCGAAGCCACACCAGTACAGTTGAGGCGCCCTGGATTCCGTACCGCTCATGGGCCTGCCGGTAGGTCAGCTCACCTCTTTCTACTTGATCGACTACTGCGAGTTTAAAAGCCAGCGTGTAGTCCCGTTGCGTTCTCTTAACCCACTGTTCCATTTGACTTTCCTTTCTGTTCTTCAGAAAGGTGTCAACCCAATTCAGGACGGGTCACGTTCTCAAAAAAAGGCAGCTTGAAAGCTGCCTTTTTTCATGTAAATGTAATTAGTCGGTTTTATATTTGTTTAACTTTATAAATTATCTATCGATATTAATAACTGAAAATCTTCTTGAAAATCCACAACTACTGACTCTGTTTATGCAATATCTGCATTTGCGATTTTAAAATCTATGTCTTTTCAAGAATATTTTTAAATGAAACATAAATCTTCTGAATTGATCTCTTATTGTTTGCGTGAAACTATTTTTAATTGATTCATGTGAGGAATAAACATTATGCCGAGAAAATCTGAGTATGTAATTTATGAATTCTCGCACGCTCAAGCAGCCATCGCTCTAGTTTTGGTCTTATCAGGTATGCGGAACTAAATGCACATCGACCATACAACTCGGAAAGTGCTTTGTGTGCTGTTTCTATTGTATAACGTCTGCATAATTTGGTAAAGCATTGATCTTGAAAGGTGATGGGGCAAATGCCTATTTCTTCAAGAATAAGCAATAGCATCTGCCGCTCCTTGGTTAAACGATTATATGCATTTATTTTTCTTCGAGGCCCAAAGGTGCGAATTTTTCGCGCTTTCTCAGGGGCTGCAACATGCCACAAAGTAATGCAAAGCATTTCATGCAAATCCAACCAGAGGCAAATAGACCTGTTTCTGTTTAGTTCCATCGTTTCTATTTTCTTCGATTCGGCTACCAATCCAGATTAATAACTTTTGCTTCCTTTTTAAAAAACTGTGAAGCATAAAGTTTTTCATATTGATTCGGCGAACTACGGCCAATGAGCAGGGATGTTTGCAAAAAATAGTGGTGTTTTATAATTCGATCTTGATTGAAATATTTTTATCATTTTTTAGAGCTCGCTATGCTTAAATTTTTTCTGAAACCCATAGCGATCCCAAGTAGAACAATCGAGCAAAACCAATTGCTGCTATGGTGATGCCTATATAAAATCGAGTATTAGCCTTGGTATACATAATATTCAGTTCTGTTGATTATCAAGTGAGAGGGTGTGGGGCCTGCGATCGTATCGGATTGAAGTATTATCAGTTTAAGGTATGGGTTCGAGTATGCATCACTATTTTTTGACGAAGATTTGTCAAATTCAACAATAGTTTATTAGCGATCGTTTGGTGTCCTAAATCTTTTTCTTGATGTTTAATAATACTTAAGCAAGTACTTATAAAATCCTTAAATAATTCACCTCTTTTATAAGTAAAAATACATTATTCAATAAAGAGTATTTATTGAATCAATTTTCTCGAATGAGACTCTGAATTTTGGAGGCCGTTACGCAGATACATGGCTTCCATATCAGGAAGAATGGAGCATGGATTCGATATGGAACGATCTGAGTTCGGCACAACTCCGAACTCAGGCCATGTTTCAGCAACCGCCCTTAAAGGCGGATTGAATTGGCAGGTTCATGGGCATCAATGCTCCTTCCTTCTATCGAACGCACCAGTTATGGGTGTTGACGGCGGCGCGACTGTTGCCAGCCCAACAGCCCGAACATGGAGGCAAGAATGAGCAATCCAGTTTCGGACAGTGAAGGGACAGGGGTTGCGCTGGCTCCAGCGGTTGTCACGGTCACCGTGACAGTTGTCACCTGGCAGACCGTCGGATTGGCGGAGTCGCACAGGGTGTAGGTCAGCGTGTAGGTACCGACAGGTGTCTGGGTCGTTGTAGTGACTTTGCCTGTGGCTGGGTCGAGGACCACTCCGTGGGTTGTAGCCGTTTGCGTGTCGCTATCCGTACCCACCGTGATGGTTGAGTTGGCTGCGGTGGCTGGCTGGCCATTGAGCGTGTCATTGACGCGAATATCGGCAATCGGTGTACTGGCAGTTCCAGCGGGCGCTGTGCCGGTATCGGGCTGGGGATCTACGGCAGCGGAACCCGGTGGAGCAACCACCACAGTGATGGTTGCGGTATTGCATACGGTAGGGTCAGCTTGAAGGCAGAGTTGGTAGGTCAACTGGTAGGTGCCCGCAGGGGTCGTTGCCGAAGTATTGACAGCGCCATTGCTGGGATTCACGGTAATACCTGCAGCCGTGGCGGCGAGGGTGGATGGGTCTGTGCCCAGAGAGATGGTCGAATTGCTGGCGGTGGCTGGAGTGCCACTGACAAAGTCGTTGGTGCGGATGTTGGGAACCACAGTCCTGGGAATGCCTTCCACACTGCTGCCGCTGTCCTGGAAGGGTGTGGCAGCTGGTGTGGTGCTATTGACAAAGGTGCATTCAACGGCATGGTTTGCCGATGGGTTGGGGTACTGATAGTTGATCGTTGTTCCCACGCCAGATGCCACCTGCATGTTGTTGTTCAAGGTGTCCACGCATTGACAAACCGTGGTGTAGCTGCTGGTGCCGCTGTCCAATCGAGTCTGGGTCAGGGTGTACATCCCACCGGCGTTGCCAATGGCCTCCGTCGTGCTGGCTTGGGGCTGGCCTGCGCTGGTTTGCGCTTGAAGCGCCTGTCCGCCTCCTGCAGGGGGATTCAAGGTCACCTGGAAATCATCTGTCGGATTGGCGCGATTGGCGAACTTGGTTGTTGCCGATAAGGTGCCCGGCAAAATGCAAGAGGCCAGGTCCACCCAGCTACGTCCCCCGAAGTCGAACAGCGGTTGGGAAAGAACGGCTCCCGTGTGAGGATCCACGACGGTCTCCATGTTCTGGCCGGCTGCATTCACGCCGCTGTTCAGAACCAGGTTGCCGTCACTGGAAAAGGCTGCTCCATTGGGTGGTGCAACACCAGCAAAGGTTGTAACAATTCTTCCCGAAGTCAATGTAGGCGTGGGGGTGCCAGCAGTAGACGGCAGAGGGCCATCAAACTGATACAGCATTCCTTTGCTGGTTGTGGTGTCTGTGGTGAGCGTGTATTCGGTGGTGTAATAAAGATTGCCTGCCGAATCGAAGGTGATATCCCCATTTTTTCCAGATCGCGCGAGATCACTTCCTGCCGGGAGGTTGAGGGTTAGATTGGCGACACGGCCAATATAGGTATTGTTGTTGGTATTGAAGGCATAGATGGGAAGTGTGGCCGTTCCATCCGCATTTGGAACGGAAACATGGGCCATGAAGAATATGCCATCGCTTCTGATGGCTCCACCTAGAAAATCACCCGTCACGCTGCTGTCTGTAAACGGGAATGCAGTCGTGGCTCGCGTTTGTGGATTATATGAATAGACTGCCTTTCCACTCACGCCTGGCTTGAGTTCGTATTGAGAAACGCCATAAAATATCCCCGATCTGGTGACGCCAAGCCCATTTACATAATCTGGAGTTTGAAAAGTGTCAAATGGGGAAAAGGTAGGGGGTTGTGTGGAGAGATCCAACCGCATGATGATGTTGCTGCGGCGCGCAACTGCATAGAGATTGTTGACGGAGCAGATGCCTGCAGGAGGTTTGGAGACGATCGTTGTTACGCCCAAGCTGGTTGGATTGCTTCCCGTTGCAATGCCATTGGGATTTAGAGTGACCGTGTTGTTCACGCCCAGAGATGGGGTCAGGTTGGTGGCTTTCGCTTCCACTACCACAGTGCAACGACTGCTTGTACCCGTCAGGCTGCCAACGAGGGTGGCTGTAACCGTGTTATTGGTGATGCTGAGATTGTTTGCGCATGAGGAGGACATATAGTTCTCATCGAACGCGCCCAGAATCGTCGCATTGGTCATATTGGCATCAATATTGAAGGTTGCACTTGCACCAGAATTGGCTGGAATCGCATTTGCACTGTCAGTATTCTTGAAGCGAATATGGTACTGGACAGTATCATCTTGCTGAAAGGCAACGGCCATATATGGGGTTGTTGGGTTGTCCTGATCGGTTTTCGGTGCCGTGGCGCTAGGTGCCATACCAGCTGCACCGCTGTATCTCTCGCGCAGTTCAATTCCGATGCTTTGGGCAGATGCTGCGCTGGCTAAAACTGATAATAAAAGGAATCCAGGTAGAGTTTTTCTGAGCATATGAGAAATTGAATTGAGAAAAGGTTGAAGAAAGGGCGTGGATGCATAATTTTCAAAGCAGGAAATTAGAGGGCTGCTTGATTATGCAATTTCAAGATTCCTGGAGGAATTCAATTTAGAATTGAAACGCCCGCTGCAGAGTAATTATGTTGGCGGGGCTCATTGCTTCTATTGAAAACCTGAGGCTACTCATTCACTACCAATTTGACCAGTTTATCTTCTCGATAAGAAGTGTTAAGAATTTATAATTTCTAATGTAATTAGAAATATTCACTCACTGAATAATTCCATTGAGCATTTGGTATTAATCAATGAAATTGTAATTTTGGCATCGTTTTGAAAACGAAAATTCAACGTCGATTTATGAGATCTATCAAATAGTAGATCAAACCTTATTTATACGGCCAATGAAATATTCCAATATTATTAATTAGTTTATGTAATTAAATCAATTTCTTTGATTGAGTTGATTTATTTTTATGGATGTTTATTTTTGAAAAAACCCCATCTGACCCTGTGAATATGGCATTTATTGAATAAACTAATTGGGTTTTCGCGCCACTGGAGCGCTGAGAGCCGCGAACACAACCCAGCAAATCATGGGTTTACGGATGAGGCAAGGCGGTGGGCCGCGCCAGGTGAAGCCGCAGGGAGCACAGACACGCGACAACGCTGGGCCCCCGGCTAGGAGCCCTCGAATACGAAGCAACGATGTGTCAAGGGTGGTATTAGCAGAGCCAAAGTGGAAAGGATTGCAGCCAACTTTTTATTGGGCGTCGTGTAGGGTGCGGCAGACACCGAATCCTCAATAGGAAAAGAGCGCCAACCGTGGCGGACATTGAAGTTCCTATCCATCTCTGCGCCTCCCCGGATGAAGGCATCGCCATGGCTGCAGGAATGGACAGGGCTCTTCACATCTTTGCCACCAGCAAGCAAATGCCGGAATCCATGTCAAAAAGGCAGACGAAGCTGCCCCTTTATTTTGTTAGTTGATAGTTATGCGCCCGCTTGGTATGCATCGGCAGCATCTGGATCAGATGCTGGGCGGTTTTTTCCCGCGCGTGAGGTGCACGACTACTGCACAGGGTAGGGCCGGACAGCGACATCACATGCCGCAGGAGGGTGTTTGCTAGGCCAAAGGCACCGTGCCCGAGATCAGGTACCAGAGCGAAGGTGGTCCGGGCTGGCGTGTCGTAGTTCCTGTCCTCGCGTTAGTCGGAAATCCGACAGCGGTTGCTGATGGCTGGCGATGCGTTGGACCGACATGTCGCCTTTATTGAAACAAGACACTTTTCCACGGAGGCGACGCAAGCCTTCAGGTGGGCAGGTTTGCTATTGTTCTCAATCAAAACCAGCGGATTGTCGGACAATTACGTTCAGTTTCTTATTGAAGAGTTGCCAACGCGACCTTTGGTGCTACGTGGCCCGCCTGTTGTGCTTTTGCACTTTCCATACATCTCAGGCTCCGTATTCGACCGCAGGTCTATTTATCTGAACGTGTTAGCACCTCTGGGGCCATGCTATTGGCTTTGATTTTTTGATAGAGGTTTAACGTGCTTCCTAAAATCCAGATCAGTTCACGTTCCCGGGTTTCTCCAGGCTCCCTCACGCTGGGAAAGGGAAGCACGTTGATCGGCCGAGGCCAAAGCTGCCGAATTGTCCTGGAAGATCCAAGCGTCAGTCGTGATCATGGTGCCTTCACCTACTACCTTGGTATTCTGACGGTGGAAGACCACGACAGCGCCAACGGCACCTTTGTGAACGGCGTACGCGTCAAGCGACAGGTTCTGTATGCCGGTGACCGCGTCGCGGTGGGCGAGTTCAAGATCGTTGTCACCAGCGGGTCTGAGCTTGCAGGCCGTCATGACGCCCGCTCCTCTTTGAGTGCCCCCTGAGGTAACAAGTCCGCTTGGCTGGCTCAGGAGATTCACTGGCCAGGCAGTTGTTGCTGAGGCACCCATTCACGGTTTTTCACTTGTTGCCGTAGCGCTGGTCGGGCGCCCTAAGTGGTGCCCAAAGAACCCATCCGGGATACGACCAGCGTCCAACACCCAAACAACAGCATTTTGCACATGGCGGAAACACGCTGCTGGTCAATTTTCGATTGATCCATCCTCTGCGGCAGACAAAGACATGGTACAGATAGGGTGCCTGTCGTTATCTAAGAGACAGGACTCTTGGGTGCGAGTGCAGAGGATCGGCGAAGATCAGGGTCGTTTCGAGCATACCGCTGCATTTCCTCTCTCTGTTGCCCAGACATTGGGATGCGGCCTTCCTCGCCTATTGGCCACTGGAGACACGCACCATGAAAAAGCCCACCGCCCTTGCGCGCCTGCGCCCCTCTGCATCCCTGCTTGCCATTGCCACGCTGGCGGTGGGCGCCTCGCCCGCATTGGCGGCCTATCCGGACAAACCCATCAAGCTCATCGTGCCGTTTCCGCCTGGCCAGGCAACCGATATCTTCGCCCGAGCTCTTGCGGAGAAGCTGGGTCAGAACCTCGGCCAGCCGCTGGTGGTGGAAAACAAGGCCGGTGCCGGCAGCAATATCGGTACCGAGCAGGTGGTGCGCAGCGCCCCAGACGGCTACACCCTGCTGGTGGCCGGCAGCGCAATGGCAGTAAACCAGACGCTGTACAAAAAGGTGAACTTTGATCCGCGTGTCGATCTGGTCGGCATCACCCTGGTTGCCAAGGTACCCTTGGTCTTTCTGGCCAACCCGGCCACTGGCATTAAAACCATGAATGACCTTGTGGTTAGGGCCCGTGCCGAGCCGGGCAAGCTCAGCTACGCCAGTGCAGGCATTGGGGGCACCCAGCACCTGAGCGCGGAAATGGTGAAGGCGCGCGCCAAATTGCAGCTGGAGCACATTCCCTACAAGGGGAGCGGCCCGGCGCAGGCCGATTTTCTGGGCAACCAGGTGCCGCTGATGGTGGACTCCGTCACCGCCGCACTTGCCAATATCCAGGCGGGCAAGGCCGTGCCGCTGGGGGTGACATCGGCAACGCGGTCAAGCCAGTTGCCGGAGGTACCTACGATCGCCGAATCGGGCTTGCCCGAGTTCAAGGGTTTCGAAGCCGTGGGCTGGCTGGGCCTGATGGCTCCCAAAGGCACGCCGCAGGCGGTGGTCGACAGGCTGAACGAGGAAACCGTGGCCATCCTGCGCAGTGCCGATATGCAGAAGTTCATCCGCGACCGTGGGTCGGAACCTACGCCCACCACGCCTGCCGAGATGGACCGCTTTGTTGCGAGCGAGATGGTGGAATGGGGCAAGGCCGTCAAGCAGTCGGGTGCGACGGCGGAGTAGTGATGCTTCTGAGATAAAAATGTATGGCGCGCGCGGCAGTTAGTACCAGCTACCTTTTCTGATATTTCCCAAGCATGGTTGCACTCCCAGGCCCTGGTGCACCCAAGGCGACAGCCATGCCATGCAGCCGGGCCTAAGCTGGGCGTTTGCCGTGTTCACTTCATGAGGTCTGCCATGACGCTTCCCACCCCGCCTGCCGCCGCCAGCCTGGACGGCGGTTGCGCCTTTGCCGACGGTGCCTATGTGCGGCTGTCCGAAGCCAAGGTTTCGCTGTTCGATTGGGGCTTTACCCGTTCGGATGTGACCTATGACGTGGTGGGCGTGTGGCAGGGCGCTTTCTTTCGGCTGGATGCGCATATTGACCGGTTCTTTGCCAGCATGCAGGCGCTGCGCATGCAGATTCCGTACGACAAGGCGCAGGTGCGCGCCATCCTGCACGGCTGCGTGCGCGCCGCTGGCCTGCAAAGCGCCTATGTGGGCATGGTGTGTACGCGCGGAGTGGCGCCCAAGGGGGTGCGCGATCCGCGTCTGGCCGAAAACCGCTTCTATGCGTATGCCCTGCCGTACGTATGGATTGCCAGCCCCGAAAAGCAGAAGCAGGGCCTGGACCTGCACATCAGCCAGCGTGTGCGCATTGCCCCCGAGTCGGTGGATCCCACGGTCAAGAACTACCACTGGCTCGATTTGGTGCAGTCGCTGTTCGATGCCTACGACGGCGGGCATGACACCAGTTGCGTGGTGGATGGCGCGGGCTGCATTGCCGAAGGGCCCGGCTTCAACCTCTTCATGGTCAAGAACGGGGTGGTGAGCACTCCGGCGCGCGGCGTTCTGATGGGGATATCGCGCCAGACGGCGCTGGAGCTGTGCCAGCGCCTGGGCATTACCGCGTATGCCCAGCCGGTGACGCAGGAGGCGCTTCGCACGGCAGACGAGGTGTTCATCACCTCCACGGCCGGTGGCATCATGCCCATCTCCAAGATCGACGGGGTGGCGCTCACCGGTTTCCCTGGCCCCGTCACCCAGCGGCTGCAGGACGCCTACTGGGCCATGCATGACGAGGCGGCCTACCGCGACCCGGTGGATTACAGCCGCTGAGAGCTGCCCAGCTGGCCCAAACAGCCAGCAAATGACCCGCCCGGCCAGCGCAGACGTGAGCGGGGCAGGAGCGGGGAGACTGCCGGGCCAGCCTACTTGTCAAACAGCGCCTGCAGCTGGGCGCGCTCCTTCAGGCCCGATTGCAGAGCCAGCATCAGCAGAATGCGCGCCTTGGGCGCCTTCAGGTCACCGGCCATGATGGCGCCTGCGTCGTACGAGGTTTTGCCGCCGCCTTCAAAGCCGTAGCTGGGCATCACGCGGCCATTGTGCACGCGGGTGGTGACGACCACGGGCACGCCCTTGCCCATGGCGTACTTGGCGGCATTCAGCATGGGCACGTTCATGTTGCCCATGCCCAGCGCGTCGATGACGATGCCTTTGACACCCCGATCCACCGCCTGTCGCAACGCTTCGCCGTTGGCGCCGCCATACATGGGGAAGATTTCCACCTCGGGCATGGTCTGCGCCGCAATGGCAATGTGCTGGCGGCGCACGGGCGCGTTGCCGTAGACCACGCGGTCGGGGTAGACCTCGCCCAGAAAACCGTATTCACCAGAGCGGAAAGTCTCCACATTCGCGGTGTGCGTCTTGGTCACATACCGGGCAGCGTTGATCTGGTTGTTCATGGCCAGCATGGCGCCCTTGTTCTGCGATTGTGGGTCGACCGCAATGCGCACGGCGTTGAGCAGGTTGCGCGGGCCATCAAAATCAGACACCGAAGCATTGCGCTGCGCGCCGATCAGCACGATGGGCTTGGGCGACTGCACGGTCACATCCAGCCAGAAGGCGGTCTCCTCCAGTGTGTCGGTGCCGTGCGAGACGATGACGCCCGCCACCTCGGGCTTGGCAAGGGCTGCCTGCACGGCGGCCGTCAGTTCCACCCAGCGCGCCGGGTCCATATAGTCGGATGGCACGTTCGAGAGGTTGTTCACCTGAATCTGCGCGTACTTGCCCACGTCAGGTACGGTGGCGAGCAGGTCGTCACCCGAAATCGCAGGAACAGGCGCGTTCTTCACCGGGTCGATCTTCATCGCAATCGTGCCGCCTGTGGCGATGAACTGCACAGTGGGCTTGTCCTGCGCAAAGGCGGGGGCGGTGAGCATCTGGCCGGCCAGCGCAGCGGCCAGCAGGGAAAAGCGGAATCGGGGCATGGGCAGTCTCCTCGTATGGTGAATCGCCTGCATGCACCGCACACGGTGCGCACATTGCGTGCTTTGCACATGGGGGCTGCAGGCAGGAGCATTGTGGGTGCTGCGCGTGGTTTCGCACCGCGCATGCTGTCGCGCGCTTAACCGGCCCCTACAATGCGCGGCAATGCAAATACAACCATCGACACGCAGGCGCTGGCTGGCATGGAGTAGCTGCATGCTCCTGTTGCCGGCACTGGCAGCCTGCCAGAAAGAGAGCGAGGGCGCCGCGTCGCGCACTCCTGCGCAAGGCGGTGGCGCCCTGGCGCCAGACTTGGCCAGCGATCAATTTTTCACCCTGCCACGCAAGACTGCCGACGGCTCCGAGTGGGCGCCGCCACTGTGCCTGGGTTTGCCGGTGGTGCTGGCACTGACGGCGCAGCCTGCGCTGGCCGTGGTGCCGGATTGGGGCCTTGACATGCAGGCCAGCCAATTGCGAGACCGCCTGTGGCTCGCGGCACTGGCTGCACTGGGCGTAGCCGATCCCCAGGCACCATCGCCAGCAGCCGCTTCTGCAGCTGCCAGACTGCAGGCGCGCGCCAAGGCAGGCGAGCCCGATTGGGCCAGGGCCGTGGCACTGGTGCTGGCCACGTGGCCCGCAGGCAAGGCAGCGACGGTGGAAACCGCCCAGGCGCTGGCAGAAGCCGCATGGGGCCTGTACGGCAATGTACTGGGCTTACCGTATCAAAGGCTCAGCATCGTGGCCGAGCAGATGCCCGCTGGCATCATCCGTCCCTTGCGAGCGGGTGAGGCGCCGCTCTTTACCGAGTCGCAGTTGCGCGCACAGGGCGACAGGGCGGTGGACAGCATCACGGTGGAATACAAGGACGTCCCCATCGGCCCCTTGCTGGCCGATGTGCAGCAGCGTTTTGGCCCGCCCGTGCTGCAAGAGCCGCACTCCGCTGCCCACATGCAGGACCTGCCCAACACCGTGTGGCAGCGCGGCACCGAGGCCCTGGTACTGCTGCCACGCACCGAAACAGCGGCTGATCTGCATCTGATGGACGTGCGGCAGCTGGACGAGAGAAAGTGGTTTGACAGGCTATTTGGCAATGGCGATGGCGCTGATGATCCATCCAGGCGGGAGCAGCGCATTCGCCAACTGGCGGCCTGAGTGGTGGTGTGCGTGATGGTGCGATGGGGGGCCCGGGATTGGTAATTTATCTATCAATTTGATAGCAATGGGCGCAATTCAGCAAAGCGCTGAAGACTGATTTATCTATATTCGGCTATTCACGGGCAGCTTTGCTGCGTAGCAACCGGGTTTTGATAAAATACTGTTGTTATTTACAGTATTCTATGCAAACCATCGCCAAGCTCCGCATTCTGGCAGACGCTGCCAAGTACGACGCCAGCTGTGCATCCAGCGGCGTCAAGGGGCGCGACTCGCTGGGTGGCAAGGGCATGGGGTCGGCAGAAGGCATGGGCATCTGCCACAGTTACACGCCAGATGGCCGCTGCGTGTCGCTGCTCAAGATACTGCTCACTAACTTCTGCATCTACGACTGCCGCTACTGCATCAACCGCAAAAGCTCCAATGTGCAGCGGGCACGGTTCACGGCGGCCGAAGTGGTGGCGCTCACCCTGGATTTCTACCGCCGCAACTGCATCGAGGGGCTGTTTCTTTCCAGCGGCATCATCCAGTCGTCCAATTACACCATGGAGCAGCTGGTGGAAGTAGCACGCAGCCTGCGAGAAGACCATGATTTTCGCGGCTACATCCACCTCAAGACCATTCCTGATGCAGACCCCCAACTGCTGGCGCTCGCCGGGCGCCATGCAGACCGCCTGAGCATCAATATCGAGCTGCCTACCTCGCAAGGCCTTCAGCAGCTCGCCCCCGAAAAAAGCGCTTCCGGCATCGCATCGGCCATGGGCGATGTCGCCAGACATATCGACGAGGCAAGGCAGGAGGGCCAGGCGCACGCCGCCCAAAAGCCCGTGTCGCTGCCCGGCGCGCAGCGTGCGCGCCGCGCCAGGCCTGCGCGGTATGCGCCGGGTGGGCAAAGCACGCAGATGATCGTGGGGGCTGATGGCGCAAGCGATGCCGTCATACTGCGCACCAGCAGCGCGCTCTATACCGGCCACCGGCTGCGCCGCGTGTACTACTCGGCGTTCAGTCCCATACCGAATGCGTCAGCCGACCTGCCGCTGCAGGCGCCGCCCCTGATCCGCGAACACCGCCTGTACCAGGCGGACTGGCTGATGCGCTTTTATGGCTTTGCGCACGAAGAGATCATCGCCCCCGGCGCCACTGGCATGCTGGATCTGGAAATCGACCCCAAGCTGGCCTGGGCGCTGGCGCACCGCCAGCATTTCCCCATCAACCTGAACCGCGCGCCTAAGGAATGGCTGCTGCGCGTGCCCGGCCTGGGTGGGCGCAGCGTGGAGCGCCTGCTGGCCGCGCGGAGCGTGCGCAGCCTGCGCCTGGCCGATCTGCAGCAACTGCATGTGGCCAGCGCCAAGGTGCTGGCCTTTGTGGAATTGGCCGATTACCACCCCCGCCCCGGGGCCCTGGAGAGCGCCCAATTGCGCGAACAGTTGATTGCGCAGATGGCGCAGGGCGCCGTGCAGCGCAGGCACAGCGGCATGCACCTGACCGCTGCGGGCCAGATGGCGCTGTTCTGAGCATGCGGGCCGCGCCATATGGAGCAGAGAGCGGGCAGGCGCTGAGCGTGCTGCTGGACGCGCCCGATGATTTTGCGGGCTTTCGGCAAGCGGCGCGGGCATTGCTGGCCCTGGGCGCTGCACCTGACGGCGTTCACTGGCGGTGGAACGACACGCTGGCCACTCGCGCTGCAGAAGGCGACCTGTTTGCCGACGGCAAACTCTCTTCTGCGCAAGACCGGGTGCTGACACCTGATGCACTGGATCTCCTGGTGCCAGCCCCTGGCCGGCCCGTGCATATCCGCAAGGCACAACTGGCCGTGCTGCGCGATGCCTGCTGCCACCGCAACCCGGCGCGCTTTGCGCTGTGCTACCGCTGGCTGTGGCGCGTGCAGCGCATGCCCCAACTGGCAGGCGACGCGCTGGATGCCGACTGGCGCGATCTGGAGCGCCTGGCCCATGCCGTGGGGCGCGAAATCCACAAAATGCACGCATTTGTGCGCTTTCGGCCCGCGCAGGATGCGAGCGGCGAGCCGCTGCACGTGGCCTGGTTCGAGCCGGAGCACCACATCGTGCGCGCAGCCTCGGGCTTTTTCATGCGGCGCTTTACCAATATGCGCTGGGCCATTCTCAGCCCTGATTGCAGCGTGCTGTGGGATCTGCACGCCCTGCAATGGGCGCCCGGCGCCACGGCTGCCCAGGCGCCCGGGCCCGATGCGGGCGAGGCGCTCTGGCTTGCCTACTACCAATCCACCTTCAACCCCGCGCGCCTCAAGGAGCAGGCCATGCTGCGTGAAATGCCGCGCCGCTACTGGAAGAACCTGCCCGAAACCCAGGCGATCAGCGCCCTGGTTGCCACGGCCCGCAGCCGCACGGGGCACATGCTGGCCGCGATGGGCGATGACCCAGGTGAAGGCGAGGCTGCTGGCGCTGGTGAAGATTCCTGATTTGATAGCGGATAGCGCTTATCAGCTCTGCGTCAGAAGTACTTCTTATACAGAATTCCGGGTCCAATCAGTGTAGGGCCACGTCTTCGCGCCGCACATGGTCATTGGCCGTGCCGGTGGGGCGGCTCGACCAGTAGCCCGCCAGGAGCGAGCCCGAAATGTTGTGCCACACCGAGAAAATGGCGCCCGGCAGCGCAGCCATGGGGCTGAAGAACTTGGCCCCCAGGCTGGCTGCCAGGCCGGAATTCTGCATGCCCACCTCAATGGCCAGCGTGCGGCACACCGATTTGTCAAAACCCAGCAGGCGCCCGCCCCAGTAGCCGCCCAGGTAACCGATCAGGTTGTGTGCAATCACCCCGGCAACCACCACGCCACCCACGGTGGCAATGCGGTCGCGGCTGAGTGCCACCACCGTCGAGAGCACCAGCAAAATGGCCACCATCGACACCAGCGGCAACAGACGCTCGACACGTTTGATCTGCGCATGCCAGAAATGGTTGAGCACCAGGCCCAGGCCAATGGGCAGCAGCACAATCTGCGCAATCTCCATGAGCAGCGCGCTCACCGGCACATCGATCGATGCCGAAATATAAAGGCGTGCGAGCAGAGGCGTAGCCACAATGCCCACCAGGGTGGAAAGCGCGCTGATGGTGACTGACAGCGCCACATCGCCCTTGGAGAGAAAAATCATCACATTGGATGAAGTGCCGCTTGCCACGCTGCCCACCAGCACCATCCCGGCCGTCAGCTCGGGCGGCATCTGCAAGGACTTGGCAATCAGCCATGCGGCCAGCGGCATGATGAGGTAGTGCAGAAACAGGCCCGCCGCAATCGGTGCGGGCCGCTGCAGCACGCGGGTGAAATCGCTCACCCGCAAGGTCACGCCCATGGCAAACATGATCAACATCAACAATTGGGCGATATGGGGCTTGAAGCCCAGAAATGCCGACGGCGCTGCGTAGGCAACAACAGCCATCAAGGCGGCCCACACGGGGAAAAAACGGGTCAAAAAGGCAAGCACGAGAGTATCCAGACCAAAGGCAAAGCACCCCGCGCCGCTGCACCGCCCGGCAGAGCAAGGCGTAACGCAGGGTGCGGAAATGCGGAATGTAGTGATGCGAAAGAGCAGTGCGCCGCAGTGCCTGGCCATGGGTGGCAGCCAAAGGGCGGGGGCGGCAATGAACGCAGGGCTACGGGTGGTAGCGGGCGGGCTCTTTCGTGCTTTTGGCCAGCTGCATCGGGGCTGTCATCATAGGGTTGCGATTGCAACCGGTTTCAGGCGCAGCACGGAGGCACCACAAACTGCTCGGATATTTGCGGTAGCAACAATAAACAAAAATGATAGCAATCTGCACATGCCGGGCGTGCGCTGACGCTCAAAAGTATATGGAGAATCACATTTTTCGCGGCTGAAGTGATAACAACGAATACAGAGCATCCGCGTCCCGCGCCCGGCTGTCCCGGGGCGGACAACGCAGCCTCCATTGCCATGGGGGCAGGGGGGCCCAGGGCGCATGCAACCCTACAATCCCAAGCTCTGCATCTGCGGCCCATGTGCCCTGCTGTGCAAGCGGGGCGGCTGCGGATACCAAAAACATGGAGACACAGGAAATCGTTATGACTGAGCCAAGCTGGCTGCTGGATGGCATGCACAACGGGGATGTATTTTTTGCCTCGCCTGCGCAGCAGTTTCGTTCAACGGGGCTCGATGGCGCGGTGAGCGCCTTCACCACCGCCTCGGCGGACGCTGTGCAGCAACTGTTTGCGCGCGCCAAGGCGCAGGGCATTGCCGAACCGCTGCTGTTTGGCCTCGTGCCTTTTGACAGCGCACGCCCCGGCAGCTTCACCATACCGCGCTCGGTGCAGCAATCCGCGACCCCTGATCGCGCTGGCCTCGCTGCCATCACAGGCCGCAGGGCGCGCCCGGCGGTCACCAGCCGCCAGCCCGTGCCAGCGCCTGAAGCTTATGGCGACATGGTACGCGCCGCCCTCCAACTGTATGCAGAAGGCGGTGTCAGCAAGATCGTGCTCTCGCGCGCCATGGACGTGGAGCTGGACGCCCCCATCGCCTACGACACCGTGCTGGCCGATCTGCTGCGGCGCAATGCGCAGGGCTATACCTTCGCCATACCCTGCTGGGAAGAAGGCAGCCACACCGAGCCAGCCGCCGTCATGCTGGGTGCGAGCCCCGAGCTGCTGGTACGCCGCGAAGGCGCGCGCGTCTTCATCAACCCGCTGGCGGGCTCCATTCCGCGCCATGCCGACCCAGAGCAAGACCAGGCCCGCAAAGACGGTTTGGCGATTTCGGAAAAAGACCTGCGCGAGCACTCCTACGTGGTGAACGACATCGTGCGCATCCTGCGCGAACACTGCAGCACGCTGGAGGTGCCCGACGGCCCCTCGGTGATCGGTACCGATGCGCTGTGGCACCTGTCCACCTTTATTACCGGCGAGCTCAAAGACCCGGCCATGACCGCGCTCGACCTGGCTTGCCAACTGCACCCGACGCCCGCAATCTGCGGCTTTCCCACCGCACAGGCCTTTGGCCACATCCAGGCGCTGGAGCCGTTTGACCGCGAATACTTTGCCGGCCTGGTGGGCTGGCAGCGCGAGTGCGGCGACGGCGAATGGGCGTTGACCCTGCGCTGCGCGCGCTACGACGGCCACCGTACCCTGCGCCTGTATGCTGGCGCAGGCACGGTTGCCGGGTCTGACCCCGACAGCGAAATCCGCGAAACCGAAACCAAGATGGCTACTTTCATGCGGGCGATTGCATAAGACTGTTATTCGTTGCCATTTGATTCCCGTCATTTGGTAGCCATGAAAAACGGCGTCCCTGGACGCCGTTTTTCCGTTCTTTGTGTACTCGTACTCAGTTCTCGCTCAAACTCAGGCGCTTGATCAGCGGCCACCAGCGTTGGCGTTCGTCGTCCATGTATTTGGCGAATGCCTCTGGCGAGGAGGGGGCGGCTTCCATGTTCATGCCCTTGAGGCGGGTTTTGACCTCAGGGGTTTCCAGGGCCTTCACGAGCGCAGCGTTCAACTGGGCCTTGGTGGCGGGGGCAATGCCTGCGGGGGCAAAAAATCCGATCCAGCCCGAGCCTTCCACGCCGGGGTAGCCTAGTTCGGCCACCGTGGGCAGCTCCGGCAGAAACTCCAGGCGCTTGGCCGAGACAGCGGCCAGCGGCCGCAGGCGGCCGTCCTGGATCATGGGCACAACGGCAACCGGCGGCAGTGCGGCAAAGCTGGTGTCGCCGCTCAGCAGCGAGGTCACTGCGTCTGGCGACGATTTGTAGGGTACGTGCACTGCCTTGCCGCCTACGCGGTCAAGCAGCAGTTCCACCGCCAGGTGCGATACCGTACCTGCGCCGGTGCTTGGGAAGTTGAGGCGTGCATTGGGCTTTTTGGATTCGGCCACCAAGTCGGCCAGCGACCGGATGGGCGAGTTGGCGGCCACCACCAGCACGTTGTACTGGTGCACACCCATGGTGAGCGGCGTCAGGTCCGTTTGCGGGTTGTAGGGCAGGTTTTTGTAGATGACGGCGTTGTTGACCATGGGGCCGGTGATGGAGACGCCAAAGGTGTAGCCATCGGGCTTGGCCTTGGCGATCACATCGGTGCCCAGGTTGCCGCTGGCTCCGGGTTTGTTCTGCACGATGATGGACTGCTTGAGCGTCTTGGCCGCCTCTTCGCCCACGATGCGTGCCATGATGTCGGGGCTGGAGCCTGCGCCAAAAGGCACCACCAGTGTCAGTGGCTTGGCAGGCCAGGCGTCTGCCGCATGGGTGTGGATGACGGTGCCCAGTGTCAGTACGGCGGCCACGCCACCCAGTAGCAGTCTTTTCATGTGTGTATCCCCTGTGTCATCCGTTGGTGGAACGCCTGCACCGCCTGGGGCGGCCTGATGGCGCGCGGTGTGGCTTGGGCGTTCGGTTGTATCACTATTTTTGGCTATTTTGGGCTTCAGGCCCAGCGCTTTTGGCAACTGCACGGCCATGCATACGCATAGCTGCATGCCATTGTGCAGAAAAATAGCCGCCGGCCGGGTTGCCGGTAGAGGTGGCTGTCTTGCGCACGACAGTGTCTGCTGCTGGCCGTGCTGCAAGCGCCGCTGCCATTGCGCCCTGGCGGGCACCAACCACAGCGCATTTCATCGCCGACTGGCTGCAACAAGGCTTGGCAAGCAGTACCAGGGAGGTGGCCGATTGCTATTGTTTATAGAGCTTAAGATGTCCATTGAGTGCGCGCTGGCAGCATTTTTGATATTGGGCAATTTCTGGGCGGAATGTGCAGCACTGCTGTAAGACAAAGCCTTTTCTCGAAAGGTTTTGAGCAGGTGTTTGAATCTTGCCTCTTATTATGTAAGTGAGTTTCCGGTTTGTTTCCATTTGCGGGCTGACCGCCGTGGCAAGTGCGGCGCGTGTTGTGATCTGTACTGCCATGTCAGCTGCTGTCTTGCAGGTGTTGCGTCTTCTGGCTGCTGGCCGGCCATGTCTTGCGACCGAGGTCGTCACTTTCCGCAACACTGTCTGCACCAACCCGTCTGTGGCGCTGCCTGAAGCGGCCGCAGCATCCGATACAGGAGGGCGCCTATGGCTCCGAATTCCCTACCGATCTTGCCGTCGCCGCACATCGGCAGCTGGCTTGATGCACACGCTGGCCCACTGATGAGTTGGTGTGTGCTGGTCGCTGCTGCCGCCATTGCGGGCCATCTGGTGTTCCGGCTCAGCGGTTTTCCGCGCATGCTGGGTTATACGGTGGTGGGGCTGCTGGCAGGTTGGCTGGGCTTTGGCGATCTGCCCTGGCCGTTGCAGGGCAACACGCAGGTGTTGCTGCAGACGGCGGTGGGCACCAGCCTGCTGATGGCTGCGTCGCAGATTTCACTGTCATGGCTGCTGCGCCAGCCCTGGCTGCTGCTGCAAAGCCTTGCCGAATCGGTGGCTGCCTTGGTTTTGGTAACGGGCGTGCTGCAGTTGCTAGGCATGGGCTGGGCCGTGTCGCTGGGTGTCGGCGTGGTGGCCATGGCCGCATCACCTGCCGTGCTGCTGCGTGTGGTGGCCGATCTGCGCGCGAGTGGCGCCGTCACCGACCGCAGCCTGTTGCTGGCCACCTTGAGCGGCGTGTATGCGCTGGTCCTGGGCCTGGTGATTACCGTGGCCTGGTCGCCTGCTGCGGCGGTGGGAGTAGGGGCGGAGGACGCGCTGGCCAGCCTGGTGCTCACTGCCGCTGGCCTGGGCCAGTTGTTGCTGAGCCTGGGGCTGACCGTGCTATGGGCAGTGCTGACCACGGTGGCATTGTGGCCGGTGTTGCGCTGGCAGTCTTCGCGTAGCGATTCGACCGCGCTCTACATGCTGGCGGCGCTGGTGGCGGTGAGCCTGCTGGCCACGCGCTGGGGTGGATCGGCCGCGCTGGGCTTTCTGGTGGCGGGGCTGTTGCTGCGCAACATGAGCCCCAAGCCGCTGGTATGGCCCAGCGCCTTCATGGCAGCCAATACCATGCTCAGCCTGCTGATGTTCGTACTGGTTGCCAGCATGGCGGGCCAGGTGGTTCCCTCGGTAGGTCTGGTGAGCGTGATCGCAGCCGCTGCACTGGCCCGGCTGGTGGGCAAGATGGGCGGTGTACTGCTGCTGGGCCTGGGTACGGGCCTGGGGTGGCAGCGGCAGTGGCCGGTGGCCTGTGCGCAGTCGCCAAGCTCGGGCCTTGCGCTGGTGCTGGCGTCTGCCCTGGCCATGCAGTGGGCGGTGGTGAATACGGGCGTGGCAGGGGCGCTGACGGCCATTGCGTTGCCGATGGTGGTGCTGTGCGAGGTGCTGGGCGTACTGCTGGCATCGCTGGCCCTGTGGCGCTGCGGCGAGGCGCATCGCGGCATTGGCCTGTCTGCCCTGAACGCCAAGGAGAAACGCCATGACGCTTGAAGCCTTCCAACAATCCGATGCACTGACGCTGGGCGTGGAGCTGGAGCTGCAGCTGGTCAACACCAATCACTACAACCTGACGCCTTATGCGCCCGATATGCTGGCCTTGCTCAAGAATGCACAGGTGCCCGGCTCGATCGTGCCCGAAGTGACAACCAGCATGATCGAAATTTCGACCGGCATCTGCCGCGATGCGCAGGACGCGCTGCAGCAGCTGACGACCACGCGCGACGCGCTGGTCAAGGCCGCAGACCGGCTCAATATTGCGCTGGCAGGGGGCGGCACGCATCCGTTTCAGCAGTGGCACCAGCAGCGCATTTACGACAAGCCGCGCTTCAAGGAGATCACGGCGCTCTATGGCTACCTGACCAAGCAGTTCACCATTTTTGGCCAGCACGTGCATGTGGGCTGCCCAAGCGCAGACGATGCGCTTTTGATGCTGCACCGGCTGTCGCGCTACATTCCGCATTTCATTGCGCTGTCGGCGTCCAGCCCCTTCGTGCAGGGGCAGGACACGGCATTCGATTCGGCGCGGCTCAACTCGGTGTTTGCGTTTCCGCTGTCGGGCCGGGCGCCGTTTGCGCTGCACTGGGAGGATTTTGAACGCTACTTTGACAAGATGACGGCCACCGGCGTGATCCACAGCATGAAGGATTTCTACTGGGACATCCGCCCCAAGCCTGAGTTTGGCACGGTGGAGGTGCGGGTGTTCGATACCCCGCTGTCCATCGAACGGGCCGCTGCGCTGGCCGCCTATGTGCAGGCGCTGGGCAGTTGGTTCCTGAGCGAGAGCCCCTTCGAGCCCCAGGAAGATGATTACCTGGTCTACACCTACAACCGCTTCCAGGCCTGCCGTTTCGGGCTGGAGGGCACTTATGTGGACCCTGCTACCAGCGAGCAGTTTGGCCTGCGCGAGCATATTCTGCTCACGATGCAGAAGATCCAGAGCCATGTGCCCGAGGGCAGCCGCGAGGCCCTGCAGCAATTACGCAAGACCGTGAATGACGGCATGAACGACGCCCGCCGCCTGCGGGATGCCTATGGCGAGGCCCAGCAACTGCCAGAAGTGGTGCGGCAGTCCACGCTGCGGTTCCGGGGCACGGAATAGGGCGGGGCCGGGTCAGGTCGCAGTTGCGCTTTTCAGGAGGCAGGAGCTTTGGGCGCCTGACGACCGACGGGTGCGGCCACCAATCCTTTTCAGGCTGCAATCACTTTTACCGCATAGCCCTTGCCGGTGGTGATCACCTCCAGCAGGCGGTCGATATTGGGGTGGGCGCCCGGGCGGGCCTTGGCGTCTTCGGTGTGCTCGGCAAACAGCTGCAGGCCCTCCTGGGCCGCCGCCACGTTGATACTGCCGTGCCTGGCCGCCAATGCGTTGTAGACGGTGACCGAACCTGCCTTGCCGGGAGCGTTGGGAATGCTGGCGACCAAGTTGCCGTCTACATCGATCAATTGAATCTCGGCAACATGGGCGATGGAAGGCAGGGTCTTGAGGTTGTCGGCAAAAGCCATGGTGGTCGTCCTTGAAGAGCAGGTTGGTATCAAATCAATAGCTGTAGGCGCTTGTTGGATGGGCGCCGCGGTCACTTCAGGCATTATGCAGTAGCTGCATGCTCCAGGCTGCCATGGTCGTCAGCAGCACCACCACAACGGGCGGTACCCGCAACCACTGCAGCAGGGCAAAGCCAATGGCTGCAATGCATACATCGCTGGGCTGGCGAATCGCGCTGGACCATACCGGGTGGACAAAGGCAGCAAGCAGCACGCCCACTACCGCCGCATTGATGCCCGCCAGCGCGCGCTGGGTCGCGAGGTTCTGGCGCAACTGTTGCCACCAGGGCAGGGCACCGGCCACCAGCAAGAAGGCGGGCAGGAATATGGCAGCCAGCATCAAAACGCCGCCGGCCCAGCCAGCCCACGGCGCAGGCAAAGGAAGCAATGCACCCAGGTATGCCGCGAGCGTGAACAGGGGGCCCGGTACGGCCTGCGCGGCGGCATAGCCGGTCAAAAACTGCGCATCGCTCACCCAGCCTGGGGGAACAACGCTGGCCTGCAACAGTGGCAATACCACGTGGCCACCGCCAAACACCAGCGCCCCTGCCTGGTAGAAAGCCGCAAACGCTCGCATGGCGACGCCGGGCCACAACTGTGCGGCCACAGGCAAACATAACAGCAGCAGGCCGCACGCGAGCAAGAGGCACAGCCCTGCCTTGCGGCTCAGCGCAAGCGCCAAGGCGGGGCCTGCTTGCTGTGCATTGACGGGCGTCAGGGGCACAAAGCGCCACCCCACCAAGGCACCAACGGCAAGCACCAGCAACTGGGGGGCAGCCCCAGGCCATGCGAGCAGCACGATTGCGCCACCCACTGCGAGGCATTTGCGCAGCCAGCCTTTGCACAGATTGCGCCACATGCCCCATACCGCATGCGCTACCACCGCAACGGCGACCAGCTTGAGGCCGTGCACGATGGCGCTGTCTGCGAGATGTGGCCAATGGTTCAGACCAGCAGCCAAGCCCACCAAGGCGATGGCGCTGGGCATGGTAAAGCCCAGCCAAGCGGCAAGGCAGCCAAGCCACCCCGCGCGCATCAGACCCAGGGCCATGCCGACCTGGCTGCTGGCAGGCCCAGGCAGAAACTGGCACAGCGCGACCAGATCGGCATACTGCGCATCCGAAAGCCACTGGCGCCGCTCGACCAGAGCCTGGCGAAAGTAACCCAGATGCGCCACTGGCCCGCCAAACGAAGTCAGCCCCAACTGCAGAAACACCCAGAACACCTGCCAGGCGCTATGGCGTGGTGGCCTGGTATCAGAAGGTTGGGGCGAGGCGGGGGTGGCAGTCATGGCCTGCAAGCATAGCTGCTGAATGTGCTGCTGCCATGAACGGAGCCGTGTTGCACGGTGGAAGTTGCCTCGCGTTTTGTGCCCCATGCGTGGTGCATTCCCATGCCCGGGCTGGATAGGGAGGTCTTTGGCTGGCGGGCGTGGAAGGCGGCGATGTGCTCCAGTCTGACGACAATGCGCTTCCATGCCTGGAGGCAACAAGACTCAGGCGCGGCCGTCGATCAATCCCAGGATGAAATCCCAATGGCGGGCATCCACGGGGGTGATCGACAGGCGGTTGCCCTTTTGCAGCACGCGCATGTCTTCGAGCTGCGGGTATTGGCGCAACGCTGCTACAGAGATGGGGCCAACCTTGCGCAGTGCCTGCACATCCAGCGTCAACCAGCGCGGCTTGTCCGGGCTGGATTTAGCGTCGAAGTAGGGGGACGCGGGGTCGAACTGGCTGGCGTCGGTGCGTAAATTGCCTGCAATGCGGGCAATGCCGTAGATGCCGGGCTCGGCGCAACTGGAATGCCAGTACAGCACACCGTCGCCTACCTGCATGTCATCGCGCATGAAGTTGCGCGCCTGGTAGTTGCGCACACCGTCCCAGGGGATGGTCTGGTGGGGCGCAGCCAGTGCATGGTCAATCGAGTACTCGTCCGGCTCATTTTTCATCAGCCAGTAGCGGGGGGTGAGAGAGTTCATGGTCATTGAGCGCTGGTTGCGGGGCCAGGGGATTCTTTGCAAAACTGCTGGCAGTGAATCGGAGCGCGGCATCGGGCGATCCACATCCCTCTTGCTGGATAGGGTACGGCAGAGCCTCCCTAGCGCGGATTATCTACCCAGGCCAATGGATCGGCCTCAACCGCCAAAGGGGTTGCGGGGGCTTGAGCAGCGTCTGGCGAGGATGTGCTGGCTGCATGTACGCCCGCACCTGCGCCCACGGCGAGGCCTCCGGCGCCCATTCCGGCCCCACTACCGCTACTTCCACCACCACTACCACGGCCGCCCCCGGCACCGCCGCTGGCGGTGCTGCCTCCGTTTCCACCGTTGCGTCGACCCGATCCACTACCTGCTGCAATGCGCTGCGGGCCCTGCTCGGGAATGTGGGTGGACTCTGCGATTGCTTCCAGATCGAGTGCCTGCCGGATGAAGTTGCGCAGCGACACCACCAACTCGCTCGTGCGCACGGTGCGGCCTGCCACCATGTCTTGCGCAGCTCGGGCTGCGAGTGCCACCTGTTCCTCCGTGCCCAGCAAGATGATGTCGGACAACGCTGCCTCTACTGCATCACGCATGCGCCTGCGGCGCTCCGTCTGGGCCTTGAACGCTTCCCAGTCCTGAATGGGGGCTTCGCCCGTCTCGCCGGAGGAGCGCAGCTCCTTCAGGTGGCTCGGGTCCACCGACAATTCGCCGGTGAACGAGCTGCCCAGGGTTTTGTACGCCGCAATCAGCGTTTTAAGCCTCTCGTTGATCTGGCGGTTTTCCCGCTCTCGCTTGCGCTGCATGGTCTGCATGAATACGAGGCGAATGCCCAGCATCAGCAATGTCGCAAACAAAAGCCCGAGCACGGTCGACAGCAGCGATTGCCAGGAACTGAAATCAAGAGAGTTGCGCATGGGATTGAACCGGTATTGCCGCATTGCAACACAGCACAGCGGCAAAGGGCTGAAAAATCAAAGACCCATACGGAAATGCCGCATGGCGCGCATGCATAAAAACTGCATGCATAGTACAATATCGGGCTTTGCAAACTAATGCATTTAGGAGTGCGGCAGCTTACGGCGTAGTTCCAGTGCCTGCAGACGAATTTTAGGGGGTGTACTGCTCCTGATTCGCCTGCGGCCATGAATGCTTTAGAACATGCCGCGTCCGTTGCCTACCGCGCCCCGCCAACCTCCCATCGCTGTGTCAGATGGGCTGGCCCATGGAGCGTCAGCCGGTAGGCATGCAACGGAGCAGGCGCTGTACTGCACAACTAGGACAAGGATTCATCGACTTTTATGGCTAAAGAAGAACTGATCGAGATGCAAGGCTCTGTGACCGAAGTGTTGCCCGATTCACGCTTTCGCGTGACTCTGGACAATGGCCACGAGCTGATTGCATACACCGGTGGCAAGATGCGCAAACACCACATCCGCATTCTGGCCGGTGACAAGGTGTCGCTGGAAATGTCGCCCTACGACCTGACCAAGGGTCGTATCACGTTCCGCCATCTGCCAGGCCGTGGCCCGGCGCCTACCTCCAGCCGTTAATGGAGAGCTGCAGCGCCGGAAGGACTGAGGTCTTTTGGGTCTGTAGTGCAAACCAGTGCTGCAAAGCATGCTGCAAAAATTGTGGCAAGTTTTCCCAAAAGCAGCCCGGAAGCTGGTTACAATCATCACATGTCGGAGCGTAGCGCAGTCTGGTAGCGCATCTGCTTTGGGAGCAGAGGGTCGCGAGTTCGAATCCCGCCGCTCCGACCACCATTGAACACCCGCTGCAAGCAGTTGCAGCGGGTTTTTTCTTTGCCAAAATATTTTGAAGAAGGGCCTTGATTTTGTCTTGAGGCTGCCTTGCAGCGATTAGAATATCGGCTTGTCGGAGCGTAGCGCAGTCTGGTAGCGCATCTGCTTTGGGAGCAGAGGGTCGCGAGTTCGAATCCCGCCGCTCCGACCACCATTGAATGCCCGCTGCAAGCAATTGCAGCGGGTTTTTTCAGTTTACGCAAGATTGTTTGACCCAGCAGAACCTGCATAGGTCAGGCCGCTAATGCGAATGCCTCAGCGGGAGTTCTCATGTTTAGCGCCTAGTGCGGGCGCCGGTGGTTGTAGAAATGGATCCAGTCTCCGATCAAGCGGCTGGCATGCTGCAGTGATTCGAACCGATGCCGATGCACGCATTGCTCCTTGAGCGTACGAATCACCCGTTCGACCAGACCGTTCTGCTCAGGGCATACTCCAGTGCTGATTCAACTGTCTTCGATCTCCCGCTGCGCGACAGGTGCTAGCTCAGTAGTTCCCGGCTGTGGCAGTCGATCACTGAGGCCATCGTGGTCCGGCCATCACGACCGTCGGCCCAGACTCGAAACATGTCGGTGGCCCAGCGTTCGTTAGGAGCCTTGGCCACTGAAGACAGCGATTGGATCCGTTAGCCTGAAGCCCACCAGGCGGTAGTACACAGTGCGCCATGTTGCCTCGAACCACCGACACAATTTGCTGATCGAGACGGTGATGTCGCCGGTCTGCAGTCCCTGGCGGCTCCTCTCGATTACTTCTCGTCCTCGCCCAGCAGGGACTGCAATTTTTCCTGGCGCGCAGCTGCAGCATCGTTTCGCCGTAGGCCCCCTGGAGTTCCCTCAGCTGGCGCTCGTACTGCTCGCGTACCTCCTGTGGGTTAGCCTCCCGGGCGCTCTCCATCTCTTTGCGGCCGTACTCCACTCTGCTCTCGATCTCCGAGGGCGCTAGGTCATGGAGCTGACTGGCCTCGGCCAAGCTGGTCTTGCCCTGAATGATTTCCAGTACCAATGCCGTCTTGCGCTTCGCGGTCCAACGCTTGATTTTTTCTTCCATCAACGTACTCATGGTGTCTTCCTTTCAACAATAAAACCTGAGTAGGTTTTCACCGGGTTAATACACAAATTCATAACCCAATTAATAGTTATATGCTATTGATATTTTGAAATCGCTATTCAGATGTGACGCTTGATTCATATCAAATTGGAGGAAGCTTGTGGCACTCAGAATTGGTAAGGCACAGCGGTACTTCCAATTGAAAAACATCCAAAAGGACTCTGATATGTTTCCAGAATTTCGTGACGAAATCTCTCGCCTCAAGACCGATGATGCCCATTTCGCCCGCATCTTTCATCGCCACAACACCTTGGATCAGGAGATAAAAAATATCGAAGCAGGTCTTCTGCCTGTGGCCCATGGCGTTATCGAAAACTTGAAGAAAGAGAAGCTTCATCTCAAAGATGAGTTGTATGTGATCCTTCGCAAGACGCGCGAGATTTGAGCCTAGGCCGCTGGAATCATTTGCTCTTTGAATGCATCGAAGCAGTTTGACCTCAGAAAAATCTTCAATACCCCAAGCTTGTCCGTATCACCTTGCAAATAGCGTACGGGCAGTGAAGGCGACGCAACAGACTCTTCAAACAATGCCGGTAGCAACCAAAGCATAAGGCCAGTTTTCATATTTTTTGAAATGGCACGATGTTTCTCGTTTATGAAATCGAGAGACAGGACTTTTTGTTTTCTGATTCAGCGCCCGGTAAGCGACGCGGACTGTTCTGTGCCTGCGAGACTTCATATCCCACAATGGAGCAACCCTCATGTACCAAAAGATATTGCTGGCGATGGATGACAGCCACGCCTCTGAATTGGCCTTATCTCAAGCAATCATTCTGGCCAAGGCTACTGGCAGTGAGGTCAAGGTTCTGTTTGTCGCAAGCGACGAGGCCGGTGGTTTGACGGGGCACGCAGGTATGTCGACAGGAATTCCCGAGTTATCGGACATTGGTCAACGCACGCTCGCAGATGCTACCAAATTGCTTCAGGGAGCAGAAATCGTCCATGCGACGCAGTTGAGTCAGCAGCGCAATATCCCGCCTGCTCAAATCCATGAAGTGATTGTTGCCGAGGCAGACGCATGGGGCGCGGACCTTCTGGTTCTTGGCACCCATGGCCGTCGTGGTGTGAGCCGAATGATCATGGGAAGTGTGTCGGAGGGTGTAGTCAGCAAGACCACCAAGCCTGTGCTGCTGATACGCAGCTCGCTGGAAGACTGAAAGCTTCGGTATTGGTCAGAAATCATTGAAGGGACGACAACGGTCTCCCGCAAATACAGACTTGCCGTATCAGGTAAGGCTAAGAATAATTCTTAATTGAAGAAGGTCATCATGCAGCCGACCCGACTAAGCGCACTGTTCCGATACTTTGAACAGGTTGTGCCATTTCGTATTAAGCCCGCCCTTGTCACCACTGCGGTTCTCGTCACACTGCTTCTGATTCCAACCCCAGATGGCCTTACTGCCAAAGCTTGGACACTCTTGGCAATCTTTTTGACCACTATTGTTGCCATCATTCTGAAAGTCATGCCAATCGGTGTAATGGCCATGATGGCCATGACCATTGTTGCGCTGACACAGGTGACGTCCACCTCATCCAAAGGCGCCATCAGTGACGCGCTAGCCAGCCTTTCCAACCCGCTGATCTGGTTGATCGTTGTCGCGATTCTTATCTCGCGAGGTCTGAAAAAGACCGGGCTCGGCAACCGTATTGGCTTGCTCTTTATTTCTTTGCTCGGCCGGCGAACCATTGGTATCGGTTATGGTATCGCGATATGCGAGCTCGTTCTGGCGCCTTTCACACCCAGCAACACCGCGCGTGGTGGTGGGATCGTTCATCCGATCATGAAGTCGATCGCCTCCGCATTCAACTCCGACCCTGCGAGTGGCACCGAGCGCAAGATGGGCACCTATCTGTCTCTGGTGAACATGCATGCCAACACAATCACCTCGGGCATGTTTCTCACAGCGACTGCACCCAACCCACTGGTGGTTGATTACCTGGCCAAGGTAACGAATCAGAGCTTTCATCTATCCTGGACTACCTGGGCTTTGTACATGCTTGTTCCAGGCCTCGCATGCCTCTTGCTCATGCCATTGGCACTGGCTGTGATAGCACCGCCCGAAGTCAAGGTCACACCGCATGCAGTCGAGTATGCGAAGACTGAACTCAAACGTATGGGCAAACTGGCGGGTAGTGAAAAGGTCATGATCGGCACCTTTGTCTTGCTGCTGTTGCTCTGGGCCAATGTGCCGGCCATGATCTTTGGCCCGGCCTTTCTGCTGGAGCCAACCGTCGTGGCCTTCGTCGGTCTTTTTGTCTTGATCATCACCGGTACGATTGACTGGGATGATGTGCTTTCAGAAAAGAGCGCCTGGGACACTTTGATCTGGTTTGGCGCTCTGGTCATGATGGCTGAGCAATTGAACAAGACCGGCGTTATCACATGGTTCTCCAATCTGCTGCGTGATAGCCTGTTGGCCTCGGGGTTGGGCTGGCAGGCAGCAGCCTCGCTTCTGGTGCTGCTTTTCGTGTTTTCTCACTATTGCTTTGCCAGTACCACAGCACATATCAGCGCCATGATGCTGGCCTTTCTCACCGTCGGTGCAGCGCTTGTTCCTCCAGCGTATCTGGTGCCGTTCCTGCTGATGATGGTGGCAGCCTCCACCATCATGATGACACTGACGCACTATGCGACAGGTACTTCACCCATTATTTTCGGCAGCGGCTATGTGCCGCTGGGGCAGTGGTGGCGCGTCGGATTTTTGATGTGCAATGGCGAATTGGCAATATATGCAGTCCTGGGTAATTCCTGGTGGAAGCTTCTCGGACTGTGGTGAGGTGGTAACAAACATGCAAGCCAAAAAAAGTGCCCAAACTGTGCAATCCGACCCGATCGGATTGCATTTCGATGGCCATCACATCCAGGCGAGCAGAGGCGCTTCGCTGCTTGAAGCCTGGATGGCTGCTGGGCTACCACTCACTGAAAACGTTGGCTGTTTGGGGCAGGGCGTGTGCGGTGCATGCCGTGTGCTGGTCAGCCGGCCCGGCACGCGGCTGGCCACTACAGCACTTGCCTGCACAACGCTTGCCGAGGATGGAATGCAGGTTGCATTCATTGACCATTTTCCGGCACGTCGCCTGCACCCATATGACCTGCACACCATGACGGACAGTTGGCAGGCCATTCGCCAGATCAACACCGCCTTCCCGGAAGCGCAGCATTGCAGGCATTGTGGCGGCTGTGACCGCGCGTGCCCGAAAGGGGTGGAGGTGCAGCGCATGGTCAATTTGGCTTGCGCGGGTCAGGCCACTGCTGCTGGAGCGTTGTTTGAGCAATGCGTGCTGTGCAATTTGTGCGTGGCCGCTTGTCCAGAGCATATCGATCCTGCCCATCTGGGACAGTTCGTGCGGCGGATGAACGCTGCTCTCACCCTGCGCCCCTCAGACCTGATCATGCGCATTCATGAAATTGAAGAGGGGCTTCAACCTATACAACTCGATGCAGAGGGAGCGAATCCTCCCTTGGTGAAGGAGATTGTCTCTTGAAACAGGTTGGAGTTGCCATTCCGCTGGCCCTGCAAGCTTGGCGTGCGGCTTACCCGGCCGCTCCCAAGGCCCTGAATCTCCCCATACCGGAGTTGCTGGCGCGATACCACCCCGACCATCAGGCCGGCGCCATGGAGACTCTGCTTGTAGGTGTCAGTGCGGGAGAGCGGTGTCCTGCGGCGTTGGCTGAATTGTTGCAGGCCGATTCGTTGCTGGAAGATGTGGATATCGCAGGTGCGCCTGCTTTGGACGCCGATGTGCTGATCATTGGCGGAGGAGGGGCAGGGTGTGTGGCGGCCTTGACTGCTGCACGCGCAGGGGCAAGGGTATTGCTGGCGACCAAGCTACGCATCGGTGACAGCAACACGGTGATGGCGGAGGGGGGTATTCAGGCAGCAGTCGGTGCAGAAGACAGCCTGCAGCGGCATTTTGAAGACACATTGCGTACAGGGCACTTTGCTGCCGACAAGGCGTTGGTTGCCGCACTGGTCTGCGAAGGACCGGCTGCGATTCGCTGGCTGATTCAGGAAGGCATGAGCTTTGATCTGGCCAAGGGTAGCCCTCATATGGGGGGAACGCTTTTGCGCAAAACCCCGGGAGGGGCCACTGCGGCACGGTTGCTCTCTTATAAGGACTTTACGGGTCTGGAATTGATGCGAACGCTCCGCGAAGCAGTGCTGCTGCAACCAGGTATCAAGGTGCTGGATCGTCACCCGGCGCTGGAACTGCTGGCAGATGACCGTGGGCGCTGCGCAGGAGCGGTTCTGCACGACCTTGGCCGGGGCCGCCCGATATTGGCGCGCGCAAGTGCCACACTCCTGGCGACAGGCGGAGCAGGTCGGCTCCATCTTGGTGGGTTTCCGACGTCCAACCATTACGGAGCGATGGCCGATGGACTGATCATGGCCTACCGGCTCGGCGCAAAGCTGCGCGAAATGGACAGCTTCCAATACCATCCAACAGGAATTGCCTGGCCCCAGCACATGGAGGGCACCCTGGTGAGCGAGGCTGCGCGCTCGGCGGGGGCCTATCTGGTCAATGGCCAAGGCGATCGCTTCGTAGATGAACTGCAGCCACGCGACGTTGTCGCCTCGGCCGTTCTGCGTGAGCTTGCGGAAGGACGCGGTGTTGAACGCGACGGCAAACTTGGCATTTTTCTGGATACCCCCACGCTGGAGCGCTGTCATCCCGGCATTCTGAAGGACAGTCTGGTGACGCTTTCTCATCTGGCGCAGCGCTGCGGCATCGACCCCGCCCGGGAGCCGTTGTTGATTCGGCCCACGCTTCATTATCAAAATGGTGGCGTTGCAATCGACGAAGCTGGTCACACAAGCGTTCCCGGTCTGCTTTGCGCCGGAGAGATGACTGGCGGACTGCACGGTCGCAATCGAATGATGGGGAATGCACTACTGGAGCTGGTGGTGTTTGGCAGGCGCGCTGGTGCAGCTGCCGCAGCACAGGCGCGGGTCGGGCTACCGTGCAACATCGGGCTTTCCCACTTGGCCAACTGGCGCCGTGGTCTCATCGCACATTCACTATCGCTGGAGAAAAAAGCACCGCTTCTCTTTCCGTCTTATGGCAATTTCGATGCCACCAATTGCCTAAGGGGGACAACACAATGAAGGTGCTTACCGCAAAATCCGTACAAGTCGGGTCCGATCTGGCTGCCTGGTTCGACGCTGGTGGAGGCCAGGGACTGGAACAAGCCCTGGCTAACCCGACAGGCATCATTTCCTGTCTGGAATCTGCCGGCCTGCGCGGGCTTGGAGGGGCCGGCTTTCCAACGTGGAAAAAATGGGCCGCGGTGGCGGCTCAACCATCATGCCCTGATGGTGGTGGCAAATGGCTCGTCTGCAATGGCAATGAAGATGAGCCAGGTACATTCAAGGATCGATTTCTGCTTTCCAGTACACCGCATCAGGTGATCGAGGGCGCTTTGATTGGGGCTGTGGCTGTAAAGGCCAACCAGATCGTGCTGTACGTCAATGCGCATGAGGCGAAGATGCTGCCGACGCTTCGCGCTGCCGTAGATTCGTGGAGTGGGCATCCGATTTTGGCGCGAGTGACCCAGGTGGTAGGCGCGTCGGTGCAGTTGCAGATCTGCCCCAGTTCCGGCCTCTACGTCGGCGGAGAGGAGACGGCAGCGGTCTCAAGCATTATGGGGAAATTTCCCTTTCCTTCTCTCAAGCCGCCATTTCCGGCAGAAAAGGGGGTGCACGGTGCCCCCACCTTGCTGAACAATGTGGAAACTTTCGCGCATGTGACGCATATCCTGCGGCATGGGCCCTCCTGGTACCAGGCGCTTGGCGTCGGCAAGGCTGTGGGAACCAAGCTTTATTCTCTGTCAGGCGATGTTCTGCGCCCGGGTCTGCATGAATTGCCCATGGGAACGACCTTGCGCGAATTGGTTTTTGACCATGGCGGCGGCATATTGGCCGGCAAGCAATTCAAAGCTGTTTTCACCGGTGGCCCGTCCAACACATTGCTTACGGAGCGCGAGCTTGATGTTGCTCTGGACTTTGACAGCCTATGTGCTCGCGGATCGAGGCTGGGCACCGGCGCGATGATCGTGGTTGGTACAGGAACCAGTATTTTGCGCAAGACGGCCGAGTACGTTGGTTTCTTTGCTGCAAACTCCTGCGGACAGTGTCCATCCTGCAAAATCGGCACCTATCAAGTCTCGCGCATCCTCGAACGTATTGAAGCCGGTACAGGGCGAAAAACTGATCTGGCAGCACTCGATAATTTTGTGCGGCTGTTGCCTGGTTCCGGACGATGCGGCCTCGTAGATGGTGCTGCAACGGTTCTTGGAAGCTCACTGCAGACCTTTCGCAGTGAGTACGAAAGGACATTGCGGAACTAGAGACTCAGAGGAGGCGGCAGAAGCCCGCTCCCTTTTGGTACTTGCCGCTCCCCATCACCCCCGCCACTGCTGCCTTGGTGCGAAGACAGCCGTTCCTGCAGCAAGTCCACAAAGGCGCGCACCTTGATCGGGCGAAAGCGTGCGGCTGGAAATACGGCATGGATACCACCGGAAGGCAGCACCCAACGCGGCAACACGTGTACCAGGTGGCCTTCGTGCAGATCCTTCTCCACCGCATAGTCGGGCAGCACCGAAAGCCCTGCGCCCTGGCGCACCGCCTCGCGTACGGCCAGCGTGGCATCGAGCGATATGGCCGATTGCACGGTCACGTTCACATGCTGGTGCCCGGCTTCGCCTGGGGCAAAGCTCCATTGGAGCGGATCACGCAATGCGGTGTTGGCGATAAAGGGCAGGGCGGCGATCTGCTGGGGCTGCGTAATGCCTGCCAACTGCCTGCCCCACGCCGGCGACGCCACCAGCAATTGCCGGAAAGTACCGACCTGCCTGGCCTGCAGGTGCAGATCGGTGAGCCAGCCCACGCGAATCGCCAGTTCCACCTGGTCGCTCACCAGATCCAGGGATTGGTCGCTGAGCGCGGCATCCACCTTGCATTGCGGATAACGGCGGCAGAACTCGGTGATCACCGGCACGATGGCGGTGATGCCATAGTCCAAGGGAGCCGTCAGGCGCAGCGTGCCCGATGGTGCCTTCGCCACCTCGGCCAGTTCGTCAAAGGCTTCGCCCGCTTCCTTGAGAATCAGCGCGCAGCGCTGGTAGAAGGCGCGCCCGGCATCGGTGGGCGCCACCTTGCGCGTGGTACGGGTCAGCAGGCTGGCCCTGAACTCTGCCTCCAGCCGCGCCACCTGTTGGCTGACCACGGCTTTGGTGATGCCCAGGCGCTCGGCTGCGGCGGTGAAGCTGCCGGTTTCCACGACGGCTGCGAAATACGCCAGCCGCTTGAGGTTGGCAAAGTTGCCGCCCGAAGCATCGTCTTGATTGTTTGCTATTGGCATACAGTCTATCTATTACATCGGTATTTATTTGTCAATCAATGGAACTTACCATGGAGACATTCAACAAGACATGGAATGCGCATGAGAGATTTGTATTACATCTTCGATCCGCTGTGCGGCTGGTGTTACGGCGCCGGGCCGGCGGTCACGGCATTGGCAGGGAACGCCGACGTGCAGTTGCACCTGTTGCCCAGTGGCTTGTTCGCTGGTGAAGGCGCGCGCCCCATGGATGCGGAATTTGCTGCCTATGCGTGGAGCAATGACCAGCGGATCGAAGGCCTGACCGGTCAGGTCTTCAGTGAGCGCTATCGCGCCGAGGTGCTGGCCAACCACCAGCAGATGTTCGACAGCGGCCCGGCGACCTTCGCGCTCACCGCTGTGGCGCTGACCGAGTCGTCGCGGGAGGTGGAGGCACTCAAGGCCCTGCAGCAAGCCCGCTACGTGGACGGGATGGACATCTCCGACATCGACAGCCTGCAGGCCATTCTTGGCAGGCTGTGCCTCACGGATGCTGCCGCGCGTCTGGCCCGACCGGATGCAGCCTTGGTAGAGGCCAACAACCGGCGCATCCACCAGGCCCGGCAGTTGATGCAGCAGTTCGGCGCGCGTGGTGTACCCAGCTTTGTTCTGCAACTCGACGGCCAGGCTCGGCTGCTGCCTTCCAGCGCCGCATTTTCCGATCCGCGCGGTTTTCTGGAACAGGTGCTGGCGGCCTGACTTTGCATGGGAGATGACGATGACAAGCAATCTGGACACCATCCGCGCGACCTATGAAGGCTCGCCACAGGACAACAGCAGGCATCTGCTTGCCGCGCTGGCACCGGATGTGCGCTGGATCGAGGCACCTGGCTTTCCCTATGCAGGCACCTATATCGGGGCTGCACAAATCGTGGCCGGCGTCTTTCAGCGACTGGGCAGTGAATGGGAGGGCTTTGCTGCCCGGGTTCAGACCTACCTGGAAGATGGCGACAAGGTGGCTGCCTTTGGAACCTATTCCGGCACTTATCGCCAAACCGGCAAGCATATGACCGCCGCCTTCTCGCATCTCTATGAACTCAGGAATGGCTAGATCATCCGCATGGATCAGGTAGTGGACAGCCACCCCGTGCAGCAGGCCATGAAGGATTGACGCGCCATGCAGCACGCCCACGAGCCACAGCAACTGCTGGCCCTGCTGACGCAGTTGCAGGCAGGCAACTGGCAGGCCGCACACGATGGCGTGCAGCGCCACGAGGGCCTGCTTGCAGCCTGGTTGCACGGTCTCGTGCACCTGCAGGAAGGCGACCTGGAAGACGCCGAGAACTGGTATGACCGCGCGGGCAAGCGTTTTCGCCAGCGCGGAAGTTTTGACGAGGAACTGGCCCTGCTGCGGGATGCGCTGCAAGCACAAGCAGCGCAGAGCCCCTGACGCAAGGCAACCGACCTGCAATTTTCACCTTTGGAAGGAAAGCACATGAAACCATCGATCTACACCCTGTCGGCCATTACCCTTGCGGCTGCTGCCATGCTGGCTGGTTGCAACAAGGCGGGCAATGCAACCGCCCCCGCAGCAGCGCCAGCGACCGCCCCGGCGGCTGCGTCACCGTCCGAGCCTGCGCAGCAGGCGGCGCTGACCACCGAAGTCTTCAACCCTGGCGAGCAGGCGATCTTTGCCGTCTCGTCGGTGCTGGTACTGGGCAAGAGCGAGGTGGTGCTGATCGATGCGCAGTTCTCGGCCGAACAGGCCCGCAAGCTGGCTGACAAGGTCAAGGCCACCGGCAAGCGCCTCACCACCATCTACATCAGCCACGGCGATCCCGACTTCTACTTTGGCCTGGACAGCCTCCATGCCGCCTTCCCCGACGCCAGGATTGTGGCCACAGCGCAAACCATTGCGCACATCGAAGCGACCAAGGACGAAAAGCTCAAGGTCTGGGGGCCGCAGTTGGGAGCGAATGCGCCCAAGCAGATCATCGTGCCCCAGCCTTTGCAGGGCGACACGCTGACGGTCGACGGGCAGGAGCTCAAACTGATCGGGCTCGACGGGCCTACGCCAGACCGCACCGTCGTGTGGATTCCATCAATCAAGACCGTGGCGGGCGGCATTCCTGTGCTGGCTGGTGAGCATGTCTGGATGGCAGACACCCAGACTGCGCAGTCTCACACCGATTGGCTGGCCATGCTGGAGCGCATCAAGGCCCTGGCCCCGGCAGTCGTCATTCCAGGCCATTTTGCGGGGCCAATGCCGCAGGGCATCGCAGCGGTGGACTTTACCGCCGACTACATTCGCGCTTTTGACGAAGAAGCTGCCAAGGCAAAGAACTCCGCCGAACTGATTGCGGCCATGCAACAGCGCTTCCCAGGTCTGGGCGGGCTCGAAAGCCTGGCACTCAGCGCCAAGGTTGCCAAGGGCGAGATGAAGTGGGGTTGATGGCCTGTGCCTAGGAAGGCTCTGTAAAACTCCTTGCCGTGGTCTGAACGCGGTTTCGGGCGATCCGCGTCCATCCCCCGTCTGGCGAAGGTGTTGCAGAAAATCCCCAGGCTTGCTTGGGTGCGCGTGAGGGGCACCGGCTGGCATTGCCTCAGGCAGCCAGTGCCATGCATTCCGCCACCCAATCGATGAACACCCGGGTTCTTGGTGACAGATGCCTTGCATGCGGGTAGAGCACCGAGACGGGCAGGGGGGCTGGCGCCCACTCAGGAAAGACTTCGCGCAACTCGCCGCTGCGCAGATGGGCCTGCACGTGGTAGCGCGGCACCTGGATGAACCCCATGCCCGCCAGGCAGCAGGCGGTATAGGCATAGGCGCTGCTCACGGAAACCGGCCCCCGCAACTGAACCGCCAGCTTCTGGCCCTGCACGAGAAATTCGAAGGGCAGGCTGCGGCCATTGGCGCCCAGATAGTTCACCGCGTCGTGCGTCTTGAATTGCTCCAGCGTTCGAGGCTGGCCGCGCCGGTGCAGGTAATCCTGGCTGGCACAGGTCACCTGGGCCAGCAGGGCGACGCGCCGGCCCACCAATGACGAATCCTTGGGCTCTCCCGAGCGCAGCACGCAGTCGATCCCTTCGCGCACGAGATCGATGAAGCGGTCACCCAGGCCGATTTCGAGTTCGATATCCGGGTAGCGGGAATGGAACTCACCCAGGCGTGGCAGGATGAAGTGCAGCGCCTGTGTGCCTTGCAGATTCACCCGAATCTTCCCGTGCGGCATGCGTGTGCTCTTGCCAAATGCACCTTCGGCTTCGTCCACATCCTGCAGGATCTGCTGGCAGCGCAAATAGTAGGCCTGGCCATCCACCGTCGGGCTGACGTGGCGCGTCGTGCGCTGCAGCAGCCGGACACCCAGGCGCGCTTCGAGCTGCTGCACGGCAAGACTCACGGATGCGCGCGGCAGCTGCAATTCATCGGCCGCCTTGGTAAAGCTGGCCAGATCCACGATGCGCACAAACAGATGCATGGCGTCCAAACGGTCCATGGCGTCGCCTTATTGTTTAGATTTTATGGATTGTGATGCCAAATTCGGATATTTATTCGTTTTCATAAAAACAATAAAGTCATGGCACCACGTCAGGATTGCCGACGCCAATGCCTGACAACTCGCCAACCAGACAACCCGGACATCCCGGACAACAGACGCCATCCCATGAACACCTCCCATACACCTTCATCCGTTGCACTGGTCACCGGCGCCTCACGCGGCATTGGTGCCGCCATTGCCCGCCGCCTCGCAGCAGATGGCCACGCCGTGGCCGTCAACTACGCGGGCAGCCATGCAGAAGCGCAATCGGTGACCGAGTCCATCATTGCGCAGGGCGGCCGCGCCTTTGCGGTGCAGGCAGATGTGTCCGACCCGGACGCGGTACGCCATATGTTTGACAGGGTGGAAGCCAAGCTGGGCCCGGTGAGCGTGCTGGTCAACAACGCCGGAATCATGCCGCCCACGCTGCCCCACCTGGCCGATACCGACGATGCCACCTTCGACCGCTTGCTGTCCATCAACCTGAAGGGGAGCTTCAACACCATGCGCGAGGCAGCGCGCCGCATGGGTCCGGGCGGGCGTATCGTCAACTTCTCGACCAGCGTGGTCGGCCTGGGCTTGCCAGGGTATTCGGTCTACGCAGCCACCAAGGCGGCGCTGGAGACCATGACCCATATCCTGGCCAAGGAGTTGCGAGGCAGGGACATCACCGTCAACGCCGTAGCGCCGGGGCCCACGGCAACGGCCCTGTTTCTGGATGGAAAGACGCCCGAGCAGATCGAACGCATGTCGAAGATGGCACCACTGGAGCGGCTGGGCCGCCCCGAGGACATTGCCGCACTGGTTTCCATGCTCGCCGGGCTCGATGGCGCCTGGGTCAACGGGCAGACGATTCGCGCCAATGGAGGCATTGTCTGAGCCAAAGCGCTCCGTGCGGGGCACCTGGTGAAGCAGCTCGATACGCGATACGCCTCAGCCAGATGGCGAAGACCTACCGGCGCTGCGGTATTTTTCCGCCCGAATATGCAAACCACTTGAAAACCCCGAAAAAACCTGGCTATAATGCTAGCTTGTCGGAGCGTAGCGCAGTCTGGTAGCGCATCTGCTTTGGGAGCAGAGGGTCGCGAGTTCGAATCCCGCCGCTCCGACCACTATTGAACACCCGCTGCAAGCAATTGCAGCGGGTTTTTCTTTGGCCATGTGCGGCCCGCTCACGGATTGCCAACCGCTGATCGTGTGCTGCGGGGCCGCTATAGTGCAGGAATGCCTGCCCAATCCATCTTCTGCATGAGCCGAGCCCCGAAAACTGCCGCAGCCTCCCGTACCTCCGGTCGTCTGGACCGGTTGGATGCACTGCGAGGTCTCGCGATGGTGTGGATGACAGCATTTCACTTCTGCTTCGACCTGAGCTATCTGGGCATCTGGGCCCAGGATTTCTACCGCGACCCATTCTGGGTCTGGCAGCGCACCGCCATCGTGAGCCTGTTTCTGTTCTGCGCGGGCCTCGCGCAGGCCGTGGCCCTGGCGCAGAACGTGCCCTGGGGGCGCTTTCTGCGCCGTTGGGGCGTGGTGGTGGCCTGCGCACTGGCGGTCAGCATGGGCTCCTACCTGATGTTTCCGCACAGCTATATCTATTTCGGGGTGCTGCATGGTATGGCCGTCATGCTGCTGATGGTGCGCGCATGGCGCGGCGCGCCTTCGTGGCTTTTGCTGGCGGTCGCTGCCATCGCCATTGCACTGCCGCCTGTCTATCGGCACATGGCAGGCAGCCTGCCGCCAGAGTGGATGCAGTGGCTCAACGGCAGGGCAGGCAGCGTACTGGGCCTGATCACCACCAAGCCACGCACTGAAGACTATGTGCCGCTGCTGCCATGGCTGGGCATCATGCTGCTGGGTTTTGTGGCGGGCCGGCAATGGTTTTCGCAGGCAAGCGGCAGCGCGCGCGCCTGGTGGTCGCGCCCGGCCACGGCAGGTGCCGTGCGCCTGCTGGCTTGGCTGGGCCGGCACAGCCTGCCTTATTACATGCTGCACCAGCTAGTGCTGCTGGGCGGCCTGATGCTGGTGACGCAGGTACTGCAATTGCGGCATTAGGGCTGCCTACCTGTCTTCTGTCACACCTCTGTGCCGGGGTCTTCGAGCAGGCGGGCCGCCTTGTTGGCCAGCGGCGCCTCGGCGCGGAAGTAGCCCAGGACGGTGGAGGCGCTCTGGTGGCCCGTCATGGCCATTGTGTCGACCAAGGCCATGTTCTGGCGTCCGGCTTCGGTCACAAAGCCCGAGCGCAGCGAATGCGCCGAAAAATTGCCGTCAATGCCCGCCAAGGCGCAGCGCTCCTTGACGATGTTGTTTACGGACAGTGGCGTCAGTGCCGTGTCGCCCACCCGTCCATTCCTGAAGATTCGCCGAAAGATGGGCCCCTCGCTGATACCTGCGGCCTGCAGCCAATGCGCCAGCGCCACGCCGGCAGGGCCTACAACAGGCTTCAAATTTTCTGGACGATCCACCCCTGATTGATTCGTCTTGGACAGGCGCAGGTCATACAGGTATTGGTGCGGCCCCATGGGCTGCAGCCACTCCATGCGCGCCTCGGCCACCTCCGAGCGACGCCTGCCGCCGCTCGCCCAGGCAAACAGCAGTAGTGCGCGGTCGCGCCGACCTCTGAGGCTGTCGTCGCAGGTGGCCAGCAACTGCTCCAGCGGAAGCCGCGTCAGCGCAGCCTTTTTCTGAGCCAGTGCCCCTCGCCGTGCATAGGCCTTGCGCAAGTGGGAGAGGGCTTCGCGCACCTCGGCATCGCGGCACGGGTTGGTGAGCGCCTTGCGGCTGTGCGCCTTGGAGAGCACGGCAATCCGGTGCACCAGCGTGGAATGCGCCAGAGCCCCCGTTTTCCCCTTGAAGCCCGCCTGCACCAGTTGCGCGTCGATGGATGCGGGCAGGTCGCAGGCCAGCCCGTCTTCCAAGACGCGTTCGCCGTGGTCTGCAATGAATTGCAGCACCGCAGTAACAGACAAGGGCAGGGCAATGGCCTGCCGGTAGCGCAGCCAGTACCACGCGGCCCAGTAGCGCAGGGCGCTTTGGTAGCTGTGCGTGGTATTGGCCGATTCGGCCTCCAGCCGCAAGGCGTCCAAAGCCGTGCGCGCCGCCTGCGACAGGGCGTCCGCCTGCAGTGGCAGCACATCGGTAGTGGACAGGGCTGCCAAAAGGGGTTGCAAAGCGCCACGGCGTGGATTGTTGGATTTCATATTGAATAAATATTACATCTAATGTATGATGTATTACATTAAATACCAATGAAAGTATCGATAAATACCTCTTATCGATAGTAAACCAGAAAACCGGGTGAACCATGGAAAATTTGCGTAGCCAGCGCGCCATCCAGCGCGACGATGTCTGGGCAGCGGCCGACGCGCTGCTGCTGGAGGGCAAACGCCCCACGATCGAGCGGGTGCGCCAGAAGATTGGGCGCGGCTCGCCCAATACCGTCAGCCCCATGCTGGAGGAGTGGTTTGCCACCTTGGGGCCCCGCATGGCGCAACTCAAGGGCAGCGGCACCGTACCTGTCGCAGAGGAGGGCAGGGGCACATCGGCACCAGCGCCGGTTCTGCAGGCTGCGCAGGCCCTGTGGGATGCGGCGATGCACCAGGCGGTGGATGCCGCGCAGGCGCAACTGGCGCAGGAGCGCGAGCAGTTGCAGGCCGCTCGGCAGGCGCTGGACGCCGAAAAGAACGCCCTGGCACAGGAGCAGGCAGCCATGGCCCAGCAACGGGCTTCGTTGGAGCAATCGCTGGCCGTGGCCCATGCGCAGATCAAGATGCAGGGCGCGCGCCTGGCCGAGCTGGAGCAGGGCGCCCGCCAGAAGGACCAGTTTGCCGCTCAGCAGCAGCAGCGCCTGCAGGCGCTGGAACAGGAGTTGTCTGCCAGCCGCAAGGCGCGCGATGAGGTAGACCGGGCCCATGCGGAACATCTGCGTGAGCAGCATGCAGCCGCCCAGGCGCAGCAGCACCGCGCGCTGCAGGACATTGACCGCGCCCGGCAGGAGGTCAAGCAGTGGATGGCTGCGCACCGGGCCGAGCAGGAAAAGCTGGCCAGGCTGGAGGTGGACTGGCACGCCGAGCGCAAGGCCTTGCAGTTGCAGGCGGCGGAGGTGGAGGCGCAGTGGAGCCAATCACAAACCAGAGCCCAGCAATTGCAGCAGGACCTGCAGGCCACGATGAGCCAGCATGCGCACCAGATTGCGCTGATGGACCAGCAGTTCCATGCACAGAAAAGCCAGTTGCAGCGGGATATCGAACGCCTGCAGGCGGATGCCATCCAGAAATCAACTGCAGCAGGGACTGCGCATGCCGCTGCTGCTGGTGTTGCGAAAAGTCGTGAATCAGAGGGCGCACGCGGCTCGTCGCGCAGCCCTGCGCAATCAGCCCGAGCGGCTCGCATGGGCCGCAATTTCGCCAGGGCGGCATACCGCGCCAGGCGTTGAGCCGGTGAAGGGCTGCATCGCAGGTGGATGGAGAAATTTCAATAGGGATGGCAACACGCTTCCTGCAAACACAGGCGCTACGGTCCTTTGAACAGGATCTTACCGACCAGCGACCGTGTTGCGCCCCTCCATGGCCTGTTCACCGTCACCCCTGGCCAAACTATCCGCCACAGTATTCCTGTGCCTGGGAATCCACTGAACCTGCACACGGTCGAACCCCGCCAGCAGGGCGCGCGCCTTGTCATAAATATCGGCCAGCCGCGCGATAGGCTTGGCAGGGGCTCGCGCCAGTTGTTCGGCAAGAATGCTGTTGTCGGTATAGAGCAGTACCTCGCGCGCGCCCAGTTGCTGCAACCAGTGCAGCGCATGGATGGCGGCACGCGCTTCGGCTTCGTTGTTGCAACCCGTGCCGGGCAGTGCCACGCTGAAACTGTGGCTTTGCCCATTGGGCGCCAGGGCCGCGCCGCCAATGCGCATGCGCCCGGGATTGGGGAGGGCGCTGCCGTCGACATGGACGGTCCAGAGTGAGGATTGCATGGCTGCAGCATAGCAGTCGGCCATGCGTGACGTATGTTGCATATCCTTTCCCCAGGCCATTGCCCCATGGCGGCGACGCGGCAATACGTCACAAAAGCTTCATCGATATGCCATGCCGAGGTCACAGAACATTCAGATACTTCCTGCCGATCCATCCCATACAACGCAGGAAAGTTCGGAATGCAAAACTGGAAGAAGCTCGTGGCGGCCGCAGCCGCATTGGTGGCCGCAGGTGCGGCATATGCCCAAAAGACCGAGCTGACGGTCTATACCGCGCTGGAAATCGACCAGCTCAAGGCCTACGAAACCGCCTTCACCAAGAGCAACCCCGATATCGCAATCAAGTGGGTGCGCGATTCGACGGGCGTCATCACCGCCAAGCTGCTCGCCGAAAAGGCCAACCCCAAGGCGGACGTGATCATGGGCGTGGCTGCATCGAGCCTGGCCATTTTCGACAAGAACGACATGCTGCAAGGCTACGCGCCCAAGGGCCTGGAAGCCATTACCGCCAAGTACCGCGACAGCAAGAACCCACCGCACTGGGTGGGCATGGACGTGTTCGGCGCCACCATCTGCTTCAACACGGTCGAAGCGAAGAAGCGCAATATTCCTTTGCCCACCAGCTGGCAAGACCTGACCAAGCCGGAGTTCAAGGGCCAGGTCGTGATGCCCAACCCTGCATCGAGCGGTACCGGCTACTTCGACGTGGCCGCCTGGCTGCAGCTGTTTGGTGATGACAACGGCAAGGGCGGCGGCTGGAAGTACATGGACGCGCTGCACGAGAACATCGCCCAGTACACCCACTCGGGCTCCAAGCCCTGCAACATGGCTGCCCAGGGCGAGTACGTTGCTGGCATCTCGTTCGAATACCGTGGCCACGCCAACAAGGCCAAGGGCGCGCCTATCGACCTCGTCTTCCCCAAGGAAGGTCTGGGCTGGGATCTGGAAGGCATCAGCATCTACAAGGGTACCAAGCATGAGCAGGCCGCCCAGAAGCTGGTGGACTGGGCCGTGAGCAAGGATGCCATGGAGCTGTATGGCAAGAACTTTGCCGTCACCACCATGCCCGGCGTGGCGCCCAAGCTGGCCAATATTCCTGCCGACTACGAATCGCGCCTGATTCCGCTGGATTTCGGCAAGATGGCCGATAGCCGCGAACGCGTGCTGGCCGAGTGGACCAAGCGTTACGACGCCAAAAGCGAAGCCAAGAAGTGAGCGAGCGGGAAACAGCGTCCATGAATGCAGAACTGACCGGACAGAGCGCCGCCGCAACGGCCCCCTTGCCGTTGCGTGACACGTCGTACGCATTTGAGCCCCTGGGCGCGCCGGCGGCGCGCCCGCAGGATACGGGTGTCCCGTACCTTGACATTCGTCATCTGCACAAGCGCTACGGCAGCTTTACCGCGCTGCAATCGGTCAGCCTGCAGATCCAGCGCGGCGAGCTGGTGTGCTTTCTGGGGCCTTCGGGCTGCGGCAAGACCACCTTGCTGCGGGCGATTGCAGGGCTGGAAGCGCAGACCAGCGGCGAGGTGTGGCAGGACGGCAAGAACATCTCCGAGCTGCCTGCCGCCCAGCGCGACTACGGCATCGTGTTCCAGTCGTATGCGCTGTTTCCCAATCTGACCGTGGCGGACAACGTGGCCTACGGCCTCGTGAGCCAACGCCAGCCCAAAAGCCTGGTGGCGCAGAAGGTGCATGCCTTGCTGGAGACGGTAGGCCTGTCGGGCAGCGGCCCCAAATACCCGGCGCAACTCTCGGGCGGACAGCAGCAGCGCGTGGCATTGGCCCGGGCGCTAGCCATGTCGCCCGGCATGCTGCTGCTGGACGAACCCCTGTCTGCGCTCGACGCCACGGTGCGCGTACACCTGCGCAATGAAATCCGGGCACTGCAGCAGCGCCTGTACGTGACGACCATCATGGTCACGCACGACCAGGAAGAGGCCATGGCCATCGCCGACCGGGTGGTGGTGATGAACCATGGCGTGGTGGAGCAGGTGGGCACGCCGATGGAGATTTACCAGCGGCCCGCCACCCCCTTTGTGGCCGAATTCATCGGCAAGGCCAACAAGCTCCAGGCCATTGCGGCCGGAGACGGCGGCATCACCCTGGGTGGCCACAAGCTGTTCTGCCCGCAGACGCCGCAGCTCGCCAAAGGCCAGGCGCTCGATGTGTACCTGCGCCCCGAGGACTGCAGCGTGCACAACTGCACGGCAATGCCGCCTGCCGCCAGCGTGCCGCCCGCGACGGGCGCGCCCGTGTGGACGGGCCGTGTCGAACACATGGAATTTCTGGGCGCCACCTGCATCGTGCACGCCGAAGTGCCGCGCCTGCCCGAGCAGCGCATTCAGCTGCAGCTGTCGCTTGCGCAGTGGACCCAGCTCGATGTGCAGCCTGGCCGCTGGCTGCAGTTCTCGGTCAACGCCACACAGTTGAAGATTTTTGCGCAGAAATATTGATAGCTGCCAGCGCTTGATGGACGGGCGCTAGTGCCTGATTTCACTAGAAACCGCGCCGGGCTTAGACAACAACGGCCCTTGGGCGCTCAGGCCGCGCAGTGCAGGCGGCAGCGGGCTTTCGGAGCTTTATGACTTCTTCCACCACCACCCTGAATAGCGGCACGGCTCCATCGGGCTTGCGCAGCGCGGGTATTCGCACAGCCCCCGCTGATCGCATGGCGCACGCCGGGCTGCTTCTTCTCACCGCGCTGCTGGTCGTCGGGCTGCTGGCTCCGCTGGCTGCCTTGCTCAGCCACGCATTTGCCCCCGGGCAGAACGGGGAGGGCGCGGGCCTGGCCCGGTTCATCCAGTACTTCCAGTCTCCAGCCTTGCTGCGCAGCCTGTGGAACAGCATCTGGGTGTCGCTGCTGGTGACCGTGTTCGTGGTGCCTCTGGCTTTTGGGTTTGCCTATGCCATCACGCGCTCTGGCATCCGTGGCAAGGGCGTGCTGCGCAGCATCAGCCTGCTGCCGCTGCTCGCGCCATCGCTTTTGTCGGCCATCTCGCTCATCTACTGGTTTGGCAACCAGGGCGTCTTCAAGGGCACGGTGCAGGCTTTCGGCTTTGACAGCATCTACGGCGCGCCCGGCATCGTGCTCGCCCAGTGTTTTGCCACCTTTCCCCATGCCCTGATGATCATGGTGACCGCGCTGGCCGTGGGCGACCAGCGCCTCTACGAAGCCGCTACCGCCCTGGGGGCGAGCCGCACGCGCCAGTTTCTCACCGTCACCCTGCCTGCCGCGCGCTATGGCGTGGTGTCGGCAGCGCTGGTGGTATTCACCCTAGTGATCACCGATTTTGGAATTCCTAAGGTGATTGGCGGCAATTTCAACATGCTGGCCACCGATGTCTTCAAGCTCGTGATCGGCCAGCAGGATTTTCAGCGCGGTGCTGTGGTGGCCTTGTTGCTGTTGCTGCCTGCCGTCATCACCTACCTGATTGACCGCCAGGTGCAGAAAAAGCAGACCTCGGTGCTGACGGCGCGCGCCGTGGTGCTGCAGCCTACCAGGCACGCGGCCACCGACCGCACCTGCGCAGTGCTCGCCTGGGGCATGGCGGCGCTGATGCTGGCCATGTTCGGCATGGCGATCTTTGCATCGCTCGTGCAGTTCTGGCCGTACCAGCTGGGCCTGACCTTGTCGCACTACACCAGTGGCCTGGTGGATGCCGGTGTCGATACTGCCATCTTCAACAGCCTCACCATGGCGGTGAGCGCCGCAATTGCCGGCCCCGTGGTCGTGTTCACCGGCGCCTACCTGCTGGAAAAGACCAAGGGCATGAACGCCGTTCGCCCGGTGCTGCGCCTTCTGGCCATGGTGCCCATGGCTGTGCCCGGACTGGTGCTGGGCCTGGGCTATATCTTTTTCTTCAATGCGCCGGGCAATCCGCTCAATTTTCTGTACCAGACCATGCCGCTCATGGTGCTGTGCACGGTGATGCATTACTACACCACCGGCCACATGACCCTGGTGACTGCGCTCAAGGCCATCGATGGCGAGTTCGAAGCCGTGAGTGCGTCGCTGAAGGTGCCTTTCTACCGCACCTTGTTCAAGGTGACCTTGCCCATGTGCCTGCCCGCCCTCCTGGAAGTGTCGCGCTACTTCTTCGTTGCGGCGATGACGACGATCTCGGCCGTGGTGTTTCTGTATTCACCGGATACGCGGCTGGGCGCCGTTGCCATCCTGAACCTGGACGAAGCGGGCGACATGGCCGCCGCCGCCGCCATGGCCGTGATGATTGCCGCCATCAGCTGCGTGGTGACCGTGCTCTACCAGGCGGCAGGCTGGTGGCTGACGCAGAAGACCCAGGCGTGGCGCAAACGCTAGTTGTTAATAAATAGTGTGCTAGCCCAATGTGGATGAGCGCAGTGCTATCAAATTTCATAGCATGCAGCCAACGATATGTTGGACAAAAGGGAAAACAGTGAGCAGTTTTGATGTGATCGTGGTGGGCGCAGGCATTGTTGGCCTGGCGCATGCGTATGAGGCTGCCCGCAAGGGCCTGAAGGTGTGCGTAGTGGATCGTGACGCCGCTTGCGTGAGTGCATCCATCCGCAATTTCGGCTTTGTGACCGTGACCGGGCAGGGCGCAGGCGACACTTGGCGACGCGCGCGCTACGCCCGCGACGTGTGGGCCGCCATCGCACCGCAAGCCGGCATCCAGGTGGTGCACCAGGGCCTGAACGTGGTGGCGAGCCGCGACAAAGCCGTGGACGTGCTGAACGCCTTCATGGCAACTGACATGGCCCAGAGCGTGGGCTGCGAGCTGAGGAGCCCCGAGCAGGCCGCGCGGCACGCGCCTGAGCTGAAGCTGGGCAATGCCCGGGCCGTGCTGCACAGCCCTGTCGACCTGCGCGTGGAGTCGCGCCAGGCCATTGGTCAGCTCACGCGCTGGCTGGCCGAGCAGCACAACGTCACTTTTCGCTTTGGCGAAGCCGTGCTGGAAGTGGCTACGCCCAAGGTGGTAACCGCCAAGGCAACCCTGCACGCAGAGCGCGTGGTGGTCTGCACCAATGCCGACATCCATGGCCTCTACAGCCAGTTGTTTACCAAGCACCAGGTGCGGCTGTGCCAGTTGCAGATGCTGCGCGTGCTGCCGCAGGCGGGCTTCAAGCTGACAGCCTCCGTCATGGGCGACCTGAGCCTGGTGCGCTACCACGGCTACAGCAAACTGCCACAGGCCCAGGCACTGCTTGCGCAACTGCAGCAGGAAGAGGGCGAGAGTCTCGCGCATGGCATCCATCTGATCGCCGTGCAAAGTGCCGATGGCAGCCTGGTGGTCGGAGATTCGCACCACTACGGCGCGTCGGTTGCGCCTTTTGCGATGGACGATGTGGACGAGCTGATGCTGCGCCACATGCGCGAGGCACTCCATCTGGGCGACTACATGGTGACGGAGCGCTGGGTAGGCATCTACCCCTCGGCGCCCGACACCGATTGCTTCATCGAGGCGCCGGACGACGCCACCCGGGTTGCCGTGGTCACCAGCGGCACCGGGGCCAGCACCGGTTTTGGCGTGGCGCATGACACCTTCGAGAACTGGTAGGCCACCGTGCTGCCATGGTGCGGCCCGTGCCTTGCCCCCACAACCTTGAAACCATTGGATATCCGAAATGACGAACTTTCACCATACCGACCGCGTTCAGGCCGTCGTCTTTGACTGGGCCGGCACGATAGTCGACTTTGGCTCGCGTGCCCCCATGGGCGCCTTTGTCCAGCTGTTCAAGGACTTCGGCGTCGACATCACCATCGCGCAGGCACGCGGCCCCATGGGCTCTGCCAAGTGGGATCACATCCATGCGCTGTGCAGTCTGCCGGAGGTCGCCGCCCAATGGGAGCGCAAATATGGCAAGCCCGTGGCCATCAGCGATATCGACCACCTGTATGAAGTATTCACCCCGATGAACGCCCGCGTGGTTGGCGATTTTGCCGATTTCATTCCCGGGGCGCTCGATGTGGTGGCCCGGCTGCGCGCCGACGGCATCAAAATCGGCAGCACTACCGGCTACAACCGCCCGATCATGGATGTGCTGCAACCCATTGCCGCCAAGGCGGGCTACGAGCCAGACAACGTCGTCTGCGCCGGCGATCTGGCCGCAGGCCGTCCCAGCCCCTTGATGATGTATCGCTGCTTTGCCGACCTGGGCGTGTGGCCCGCATCTACCGTGGTGAAGGTGGACGACACCGGCGTTGGCATTGCCGAAGGCCTGAACGCGGGCTGCTGGACGGTGGGCGTCGCCATCAGCGGCAACGCCAACGGCCTGTCTCTACCCGAATGGCAGGCACTGCCACCGGCCGAGCAGGCGCCAGTGCGCGCATCTGCCACCCGGCAGCTGCAGGAGGCGGGCGCACATTTTGTGATCGACAGCGTGGCAGACCTGCTGCCGGTGATTGCCCAGATCAACGAGCACCTTCAAAAACAGGAGCTGCCAGCGCGCGCTGCGTAAGCATTTGATGCCATTTTCATCCAAAAAAAGCCGCTGCAGATCATGCCTGCAGCGGCTTTTGCAATTGCCAGGCTGGCCTGGGCTTAAAGCTTAGGGCTTGACCTTGTAGGTATCACCCAGAACCACACCTTCGCGGCGCGGATCGGCGCCGCCGGTGAGGCGTGCCTCGCCCGCGCTGGAGGCGGTGCGAATCACCGTGCCCACGCCGCTCGACTGGGCATTGACCGACACGGTGTGACCCATGGCGCGCAGCGCCTGCACCAGCGGATCGGCATCGCCATTGTTGGCCGCCACGATATTGGGGTGCTCGCCGCCCAGATTGGTGGTCTTGCTGTTGGCCGCGCCAAAGTTCACCAGATTGGTGGCTTGCTGCGCATCCAGGCCCCAGTCCAGCGCGCCCACCAAGGTCTTGGTGACAAACTGGATGATGGTGCTGCCACCAGGCGAGCCCGTCGCCATCTTGAAGGCGCCGGGCGTGCCGTCTGCGTTGGCATCGAACACCAGGGTTGGCGCCATCGAGCTGCGGGGGCGCTTGCCGGCTTCAAGCTTGTTGGCGATCGGCAGGCCATCTGCGGAGGTGGGCGTGGCCGAGAAATCGGTCAACTGGTTGTTCAGCACAAAACCTTGGGTGATGTGGTACGAACCCATGCCCGCTTCCACCGTCGTCGTCATGCTCACAACGTTGCCCTTGGCGTCGACAATGGTCATGTGGGTGGTGCCGTTTTCAGCCACCTTGCTCACACCCATGCGGGTATTGCTGAACTGGCCTGCCGTGGCGGTGCCCATGCTCTGCTTGGTGGAGATGAGTGCGGCGCGACTCTTGAGGTAATTCTTGTCGAGCAGGGTAGAGCCCACAGGGCCGGGCAGGGGGGTGAAGTCCGTATCAGCCACATACACGTCGCGGTCCGCATAGGCGAGGCGCTCGGCTTCGCTGACCAGATGCACGCCCATGGCCGTCGGCTTGCCGCCTTCCAGATCCAGTGCCGTAGGTTTGTGCGGTGCCAGATCAAAATTCTCCAGCACGCCCATGGCCTGCGCCACCGCAATGCCGCCGGACGATGGGGGTGGCATGCCACAGATCACATACTTGGCGCGGTAGGTGGTGCAGACTGCATCACGCTTCTTGGCCTGGTAGCCCGCCAGATCGGCCATGGTGGTGACGCCCGGGGTGATGGGCGTGCCTGTTGTCACGTTCTGCGTCACGCCAATCTTGTTCACGATGCCTTGCGCCACGGCGCCGGTATAGAACGCATCGGCGCCACCAGTGGCAATCTTGGTCAAGGTTGCTGCGTAGGCGGGGTTGGTAAAGGTCTGGCCCAGGCTCTTGGTAGATCCGTCTGCATTGAAATACAGCGCAATCGCATCGGCATCGGCCTGCAGCGCCGTCTTGGCGCCCGCCAGCGCATCCGACATGCGGCCGCTGATCTTGAAGCCATTGGTGGCCAGATCAATACCGGGCTGGATCAGGTCCTTCCAGGGCTTGCTGCCGTGGTCCTTGTGCGCAAGATCGAGCATGCGCACAGCGCCTGGCGTGCCCACCGCGCGGCCACTGGCACGGGCGCTGGGCTGCGGCACGGTCTTGTCGGCATCGCTGATGTAGCGCAGGTAATCCGGCGTGGCTGCGGCGGGCGCCGTTTCACGGCCATCATAGGCCGTCACTTTCTTGCTGGCCGCATCGTAGTACAGCATGAAAGCGCCGCCGCCAATGCCGCTCGATTGTGGCTCCACCAGCCCCAGCACCATCTGCACAGCAACCGCCGCATCAACCGCAGAGCCACCGGATTTGAGCACCTCGCAACCCGCCTTGGACGCCAGCGGGTTGGCAGTGACCACCATGTACTTGTTGCCTTCCACGACCTTCTTGCCGGTACGGTAGCCAGAGGCAAGTTCGGGAAACGATGGATCGCCTGGCAGGCCAGACCCCACCACCACCGAGCCGTCGTTGGTGGACGCCTCGCAAGCCGTGCTGACCAGCTTGTCGTCATTGCCGCCAGAGCTGCCACAGCCCGCCAGAGACAACAACACAATCGACGCCAACGCCACAAGACTGTAGCGTGGTGACACGGAAGACGCAGGATGGGATGGGATTTGCATTGGGTAATCTCTCCTTGGATGGGCCAAGAGGAAATTGTGGACGCAAAGCTTCTTCACGGAACACAGAATTACCCAGAGTTAACCCTGAATATCGTCTGGATCGAGAAGAGGGTTTGATCTGGGTTCATTGCTGAGGGATGCGGTCCATGGGGTTGTCGTGCTACTCTATTTTAAACTTAACATAATATACATCGTATAAATTAAAGAAGAAGTACGGCCTGCCCGCCATGACCCAGACACTCGTACCCGCATTGCGTCCCGATTTCGGGACACGTACCGCAGTGCTGGCATGTCTCGCACCCAGGCTGCGCAGTTTTTTCAGGTCAGCGAGCGCACTTTGCATAACTGGGAAAGTGTACCCGTTGCATTTCCATATCCGTCCAGGCTGCCTATGATATGTAAAGACTCCGGATCAAGGCCAAGGCCATCTCAGCCTGATTCGATGCTTTTATATAAAAATCATGATCAATGGGATGGGTTTGCTTGAACACAAACTGCCACATGGCGGCCTTTGCAGGAGCTTCTATGTCACGATCAACTCGCCATCGATTTGCGGTGTCTAGGTCGCCTCTGGGCGTCGTTACCGGCCTGGGCTTGACGCTACTGGGCACCTTTGCCCATTCCGCTTCCGATACGCCCTCCACCCAGTTGCGCCCCCAGGATGTAGCGGTGCTCGCGGCCAGTTGCGCCAACTGCCATGGCACGGATGGGCGCAACTCCGGTGGCATCACCCCATTGCGCGGCCTGCCGCAGGAATATTTGCTGCAACGGCTGCAGTCTTTCAAAGCCGGAACGGCCAAGGACGCCACGGTGATGGATCGCTTGGCGAAAGGCTATGACGACAAGCAATTGCAAGCCTTGGCCCAATGGTTCAGCAAGGAGAAGCCATGATGCCAATACGCCGTAGAGATCTTCTGGGGGGGGTAGCCGCCGGAGCGGCCAGTCTGGCCATGCCCGCCATTGTTCGTGCCCAGGCAGCCTCGGCCCATGTGGTGATTGTGGGCGGGGGCTTCGGTGGAGCCACAGCCGCTCGCTATCTGCGGCGGTTTGCGCCGCACATCAATGTGACCTTGGTAGAGCCCTCCGAGCGCTTTTACACCTGCCCGTTCTCCAATCTGTACCTGGCTGGGCTGCGCAGCTGGGACAGCATTGGCCATGGTTATGACGGTTTGCGCAAAGCCGGTGTGACCGTGGTGCAGGCGAGCGCGGAATCGGTGGACGGTGCAGCACGCAGCATCAAGCTCTCCGATGGCCAGACGCTGCGCTATGACAAGCTGGTGCTCTCGCCCGGCATTGATATGCGCTGGAATGCCCTGGAAGGTTATGACGAGGCAGCAGCCCAATGGGCGCCCCACGCCTGGAAGGCCGGTGCCCAGACCCAGTTGCTGAAAAAGCAGCTGGAGGCCATGCCCGATGGCGGGCGCTTTGTGATGGTCATCCCCGACAACCCGTTCCGCTGTCCGCCCGGCCCTTACGAGCGAGCGGCCATGGTTGCGCACTATCTGAAAACGCACAAGCCCAGAAGCAAGATTCTCCTGCTGGACAGCAAAGACCAGTTCTCCAAGCAAGGCCTGTTTATCCAGGGCTGGAAAGCGCTGTATGGCGACATGATCGAATGGATCAAACAATCTGACGATGGCAAGGTCGGCCGCGTGGATGCCAGGCGTCTGGAGGTGGAAACCGTCTTTGGCAACCGCTATACGGCAGACGTCCTCAACGTGATTCCTGCGCAGAAGGCGGGGTTCATTGCCGAGCGTGCCGGTGTGGCGGACGCAAGCGGTTGGGTGCCGATCAAGGCGGAGAATTTCGAGTCCCGGTTGGTGCGCCATATCCATGTGCTGGGCGATGCCACCATCGCGGCGCCCATGCCCAAGTCCGGCTTTGCCGCCAACATCCAGGGCAAGGTCGCCGCAGCGGCGATTGCCGCCGAGTTGGCAGGCAGCGCCCTGCCGACTGCCTCGTTTGCCAATACCTGCTACAGCTTTGTCGGCCCGGACTACGGCATTTCTGTGGCGGGCGTTTACCGCGCTCAGGAGGGCAAGATGATGGAAGTGCCCAACTCTGGCGGGGTCAGCCCTGCCAACAAGGATGCCGCGTTCCGCAAGGCCGAGGCGGACTACGGGGCCGCCTGGTACAAAGCCATCAGCACTGATATCTGGGGAGCCTAAGATGCAGGGCTGGTGTATGCGCGAAGGCGTCTTGTGTCAGTAGCAAGCGCTGCGGGCTAGCTGTCTGCAAGTCGTTGGGAGCCTGAGTGGAGCAACAAGGCCACCATTGGCCGCTGGCGGAAACAGGCAGTGTTGCTGCCCCCCTGCGCTGGGGCCGCTAACGCTCCCTGGATAGTCGCTGCCTCCCGGCGGCGCCTAGCCGTGTCGTTCGTTTGTACTGCAGATAGCTTTAGCCCGGCATCTCTTCTCCATTGCATAATCTATGATTTTCAGGGTTATTTGGCGGCAATTAATGCCAAAATTTCTTATTAATAAATAGAAATTTCAAATAAATAGATTTATTAGAAATCAATCAGCAAGCAGGGCACAAAATAACAAGTATTTGTTCATAAACAAAAATCGCACACATTTCGCGCAGCCTTGCAGCTTCATTTTGAATGAGGTCTGGATAATATTTAAGATCTTTCTCACTCTCATCATCCCATCTCACGATGAATAAACTGATGGAAAGGTCTTTTTATGCTCATTCAGAACATAAACATCTCGAATTATGCGATCAGGAAAATATTTGTGAAGATCACCGCCGTGATCCTCTCACTTTTCTGTGTTGCACTCAGTACCCAAGCACAGCAGGCTTCACAGCAGCTCTCACCGCAGGATGTCTTCAATACAGGCGTACCTCTTATTTTCAAAGAAGATTTTCGGTCAGGCAACTTCCTCAAATGGACCTTGTCCATCGATGCGATCTACGATCCGGCGCAACGCCCTACCTTCTCTGATCGTGTTCAACTGGTGAATGCGCCAGGGATGGATGGTCGGCGCGCTGCCAAATTTACCGTTCCAGGCACTCCCGGTTCCTTTCGGGCAGAGCTGGCACTGCCCGCCGAGGAAGGGCTTCAGGAGCGCTGGTATGGCGAGCGTCTGGCTGTACAGCAGGTACCAACCGATCAGCAAGGCTTTATCGTCATGCAATGGCATGCTGTCATGGGAAACGAGAAGGTTGATCGCAATTTCCCCAATCTGGCCATTGCGCTGAAAAATGATCGCTGGGTCATCAATACTGCGTGGGGATCGCCAGCGGCCATACAGCGATCATCCCAAGTGCTGGACGAACCGGCGGTCGCTGGGGAATGGGTCAATTGGGTAGTACATGCAAAATGGTCGACTGGTTCCGACGGATTGCTCGAAATCTGGCGCGATGGTGTCCGGGTCTGGTCCCGCAGTGGCCAGAATGTGTATAACCTGACCATTCCTCGAACACCTTATTTCAAGACTGGCATCTATCGACCTTCGCGCAACAATGATAACGCGTTGCCCGAGCCGCCAATTACCGTCCATGTGACGGAGGTCCGCATTGGCAAGGGCACTGCCATGTATGACGAAGTCTCCCCCGTGATCGATGGTACGGTGTTTGCCGGAATCGATTTTGAGCTGTTGACTGATTTAGGCTTCGATACAAATCTTGGCTCGGTCGGGTTTGTTGTGCCTTCTCAGGCGGGGGTAACGGGACCTACTGGTTTGACATGGAGCGGAGCCAACACCCCAGCCATGCTAACAGTGGATCTCACCGACATCGCTACAGGGGTAAAACGCCCCGTGCGAATCAGAGGTTATCGGGATGATTCCTGCGCGGCACAGACAGGACTTGTCTCCATGAACGATGCCTCAACCTGTTACACCGCGCGCAATAGCCATTTGATTCTGACTTATGTCGAAACCGATAACCCTACCCTTCCTGCCGGGCACTATCAGGGGAGCTTCACACTTGAGGCGCAGGGTTGGCATGACTCCGGGTACCGCCGCACGCTGGAGCTGAATGCTGATATCGAGACACGGCCGCTTGATGGCGTTGTACGCAACGGCGAAACTTTCGAGTTGTCAGACCAAGGTCCATTGGCAGGCTACGGTAGCGTTGCATTTGTGGTTCCGTTCCAGATGGGTGTAATGGGGCCGACTTCGTTGGTTTGGGATGGGCCGCGTGAACCATCCGCGATCAAAGTGACGTTGATCAACAATGCCACGGGACTGCCCTACGTGGCAAATATCCGTGCCGGGCGGTCTAATTCGTGTTACACCCGAGGCATGAACGATGCTAGGACTTGCTCTAGTAATCCTCGATATAGCAGCTTGCAGCTCAGCTTTGTGCGCGCAGACAACCCAGATATGCGCTCTGGCAGCTATCGAGGCACGGCAGAAATCGAGGCGCGGGGCTGGCATGACTCCAGCTTTCGAAAAACCCTTGAATTTGGCTTCGATATAACGGTCGACTGAACTGTTTCGGGCTTGGAGGGGCGCTGCTTCTGCCCCTCTCTCTGTCCCCAAATTCTCTGGCACTTTGCAGCATTTTGTGACGAATCCGGGCGCATTGCGTGTGATTTGAGGCTTAGGAACGCTCTGCACGGCACGGCATTGAATGAAGCTGAAGCCATGAATGTGCTGCCCCGCTATGCCATCAGTTGCGAAGCTTCATAAAAAGGCAATCACCTTCTCTATCGGAGCGCGAATTTCATGCTGCGGCGAATGCAGATTGGGAGATATCTGCGTGCGTTACCGTGTTTGCAGAGTCAATACTTGACATATATCAAGCATCATGGGGTTCGGGGCAATTTGTGAGGCACTTTCACAGGGATGAAAGATCATTAAATTATGATCGGTGCAGAAATCAGGCATGTATCAAAATATAATTCCCTGATCAAAATTCATTTCTCGTTATATTTTTTGCATTGATTTAATCGATGCATTTTGCCTGTTGCATATTTATCATCTGAGCGCTTGCCACAGAGAAATAATTTTCGCGATTTTGGATAACCGCTGCCCAGCGTTGCAGGTGTTGAGTCTGAGGGCACATCCCTTGCGTTTTCCATCAACGCCCAGGCGAATAGAAACCTTCATTCAGGAAAAGGAGTGAGAATGGCGCAAACCAAAAAAATGACCGTGGTGCAGCTGACCATGCTGACCGTGGTCAACATGCTTGGGTCTGGCATTGTTCTGTTGCCCACCAAGCTGGCACAGGTGGGGGCCATCTCCATCCTTTCCTGGCTGGTCACCGCAACGGGCTCGCTGGCACTGGCCTATGCCTTTGCCCAGTGCGGCATGCTCAGCCGCAAGTCTGGCGGCATGGGGGGCTATGCGGAATATGCGTTTGGCCGTGCCGGCAACTATCTGGTGAACTACACCTATGGCACGTCTCTGTTGATCGCCAATGTGGCCATTGGCATCACTGCGGTGGGCTACCTGACCGAGCTGTTTTCTCTGCAGCTGAGCCCCGTGGGCGTGGGCCTCATGACGATTGCATTGCTGTGGATCACCACCATTGCCAACTTCGGCGGTGCCAGCGTGACCGGCAAGATCGGTGGGGTCACCGTCTGGGGCGTGATTCTTCCGGTGGTTGGCGTCTCCACATTTGGCTGGTTCTGGTTCAGCCCCAGCACCTACGCCGAAGCCTGGAACCCGCATGGTTTGTCGCTCCTGCAGGCAGCCAGCTCTTCCGTGGCCATCACCCTGTGGGCGTTTTTGGGAATGGAGTCTGCCTGCGCCAACGCCGACGCGGTGGAGAACCCCGAAAAGAACGTGCCAATTGCCGTGCTCGGTGGCACGATCGGCGCTGCCGTGATCTACATCGTCTCGACCAACGTCATGGCGGGCATCGTCTCCAATCCGGAGTTGGCGGCCTCCACTGCGCCCTTTGGCCTGGTGTTCGCGTACATGTTCACCCCCCTGGTCGGGCAGATCATCATGGGCCTGATGGTGCTGGCATGCATCGGCTCGTTGCTGGGCTGGCAGTTCACCATTGCGCAGGTGTTCAAAAGCTCGTCGGACACCGGCTACTTTCTACCGATCTTTGCCAAGGTGAACAAGGCAGGTACCCCTATCGTGGCCATGCTGATCTTGCTGGCCGCCCAGACTGGCCTCGCCCTGCTCACCATCAGCCCCGATCTGACCAAGCAGTTCGACACGCTGGTGAACCTGGCGGTGGTGACGAACATCGTGCCCTACATCCTGTCCATGGCGGCCTTGATGACCATCCAGAAGGTTGCGGGCGTTCCCCCTAAAAAGGCCTTGTTCGTCAATATCATCTCGTGGGTCGCTGCAGCCTACAGCTATCTGGCCCTGTACAGCTCGGGGACCGAGGCCTTGATGCTCGGCGGCGTGGCAACCATCGTGGGCTTCACGCTCTATGGCTTTGTCAGCACCCGCATGCTGCGCCTGGACCAGGAGCGTGCTGCAGCCACCACTACCAGCCATACCGGCAAAGCAGCCTGAAACAGGCCGCAAGCGCATGTTTTTGCCCTCTTCGCCGCCCTACGGCTGGGCAGCGCTTGCGAACATGCTCTCCCAACAGGGGATTTGTCTCCCTTGAACCTTTTCGAATTCATCACAACGGAGCCTGAAGATGTTTTTCAAAGCCCTGGACTATCCAACCGTCATTATCGACAGCGAGTTCGACTCGCCCCGCCTGCGCGGCAGCATCATCCGCGCCCTGGCCGAAGAGCTGGAGAACGCAAACCAGCGTGTGATGGCCAATCTCACGCTCGATGATGCGCGGGTGGCTGCACGCACCTATCTGGCAGCCTCCGCAGTCCTGATCTCCATCGACGCACATGAGGATGCCGAGGAACAGTTCCGCAAGATTCAGGATCTGCTGGAAGACAACCTGGCGCGCCACCCCCACCTGCCGGTGTTCTTTTATGGCGAGCGAGGTTCGGTGGAGAAGGTGCCGACCAACCTCGTGAAATATGCGCGCGGCTATTTCTACCTGTTCGAAGACACCAAGAGCTTCATCGCGCGGCAGGTGATGCGTGCGGCCGAAGAGTACATGGAGCACCTGCTGCCGCCCTTCTTCAAGGCACTGATCAAGCACACGGCCAAGTCCAACTACTCCTGGTACACGCCGGGGCATGCGGGCGGCGTGGCCTTCACCAAATCGTCGGTGGGCCGAGCCTTCCACCAGTACTATGGTGAAAACACCCTGCGCAGCGATCTCTCGATCTCTGTGCCAGAGCTGGGCTCCCTCCTCGACCACAGCGGCCCCATACGGGAGGCAGAGGCCGACGCCGCCAGGAACTTCGGCTCCGACCATACCTTCTTCGTGACCAACGGCACCTCCACGGCCAACAAGATCGTCTGGCATGGTACGGTGGCGCGCGGCGATGTGGTGTTTGTGGATCGCAACTGCCACAAGTCACTGCTGCACTCGCTGATCATGACGGGAGCCATTCCCGTGTACTTCTCGCCGAGCCGAAATGCGCACGGCATCATCGGGCCGATCAGCGAAGACCAGTTCTCGCCCAAGGCCATGCAGGCGCGTATCGCACAGGTGCCGCTTGCCGCGCAAGCCATGAAAAACGGCGCCAAGCTGCGCATTGCGGTGGTGACCAACTCCACCTATGACGGCCTTTGCTACAACGCCGAGAAGATTGCCAAGAAAATTGGCAGTGCCGTCGATTTTCTGCACTTTGACGAAGCCTGGTACGCCTACGCCGCCTTCCATCCGTTCTACGAGCACTACTACGGCATGGCCAAGGGCAAGCCGCGTGAGCAGGATGCCATCGTCTTCACCACCCATTCCACCCACAAACTGCTGGCGGCGTTTTCGCAGGCATCCATGGTGCATGTGCGTGACAGCCGCAAACGCAAGCTCGACATGGGGCGCTTCAACGAAGCCTTCATGATGCACACCTCCACCAGCCCGCTGTACCCGGTGATTGCGGCCTGCGATGTGGCCTCCAAGATGATGGAAGGCGCTGCCGGTGAATCACTGGTGCAGGAAATGCACGATGAATCCCTCGCGTTTCGCCGCGCCATGCTGCAGATCGAATCCGACCTGGACAAGAAAGACTGGTGGTTCAAGGTCTGGCAGCCCGAGCCCGTGGCCAAGCAGCTGCGCAAATCCTCATCCCACATTCCACCTGCCCAGGCCAAGGACTGGCAACTGCGCCCCGAAGCCCAGTGGCACGGCTTTGACAAGCTGAGCGACGACTTTGTCATGATCGACCCTATCAAGGTCACCCTCACCATGCCTGGGCTGGACATGGACGGGCGCATGGACAAACAGGGCATCCCTGCCAGCGTGGTCAGCAAGTTCCTGTGGACGCGCGGCATCGTGGTCGAAAAAACCAACCTCTACTCGCTGCTGGTGCTGTTCTCCATGGGCATCACCAAGGGCAAGTGGGGAACCCTGGTGGCGGAACTGATGAGCTTCAAGCAGCACTACGAGGCCAATACGCCACTGGCGCAGGTACTGCCTGACCTGGTGGAGAGCTACCCGCAGGTCTATGCCGACACGGGGCTGCGTGACCTGTGCGACCGCCTGCACCAGTTCAATGTGAGCCACGATGTGCCCAAGGTCATGCGCGAGATGTACGTCGAGCAACCCGACATGGCCATGATCCCGGCAGAGGCCTACAACCTGCTGGTGCAGGGCAAGGTCGAGAAGGTGGAAGTCAAAAAGCTCAAGGGGCGCATCGCGGCTACCATGCTGGTGCCCTATCCCCCAGGCATTCCACTCATCATGCCTGGCGAGCGCTACAACGAAAAGGCAGATGCCATCTTCCAATACCTGCAGATTGCCGAAGAACAGGATGTCCAGGTACCCGGCTTTGAGTCCGACATCCATGGCCGCGAAGTTGAGGTGGATGAAACTGGCAAGCGCCGTTATCTGGTGGAAGTTCTGGCTTCGTGAGCACTGCCAGAACAAGCAGGCGGGCAGGCTTGTGTCGCTGAATGCGTTGCAAAAGCCTGCGTAGCCTGAACCCTCTGATGGATGAAACCGCAAACGCCCGATGGAACAACATCGGGCGTTTCTGTTTTGCATTGCCTCAGCAAACCCTGCAGGCGTGATCTTGGCAATTTTTCACCCTGTTAACAGCCATTTTTCATGGCTTTGAATGAAAAAATCAACAAGAGGATGGGAGTGGACTTCACCATTCCATCAACCGGCCAGCAATGCCATTCAGCCGAAACTGCCGAGCAGGCACTTTTTACCGGATCGGCTTATGCAGCCAGGAAAAATCAAATCAAATCAAATCAAATCAAATTATTTTCAATTTGAATTTGAGTTCTGCAGATTATTCATGCGCAATACACATTTATCGCCACTGGAAGGCCGCTCCACTGAAACGGCAATCAAATCAGGGCAATGCACGACCAGGCCGGTGTAGATGTATTTGCACAGGTTTTCCAAGGTGGCTGGGCCGAGATTGGGAACCTCATCGAGAAAATGGTGGTCAAGCTCATTTCGAACACGCTCAATCTTCTGGCGCACATCACCCAGATCCTGCAGCATGCCTGATGCTTGCGATGGCTCGCCACGCAAAGTGATTTCGGCGTGGTAGGTATGTCCGTGTATCCGGCGGCTCCCGACTGCGTCCACGGTGCGGTGGAGTGTATGTGCGGCTTCAAAGATGAACTTCTGGCTCAGTTCGTACTTCATCGTATTCCTGTGATTTTGTGCGTCTGCAGGCTCAGATTCCAGCGCGGGTGCTGAAGACAATAGGCAATGGCGGCTGCAGTATTCTTGTGCTGTTCGAAATCGTCCAATGGCTGGAGATAGAACCTGTCGAAATTCAGATGAATGAAATTCGAGGGATCCACATGGTTTTGCGGATAAACCAGCTTCAGTTCCTGCCCTGCATCTACGGCAAGCGCGTTATTGGCCTTGGGGCTTACGCATAGCCAATCAATACCTTCTGGAGGCATGAGCGTGCCATTCGTCTCCATCGCAATGAAAAAGCCCTTTGCGTGCAAAGCGGCGACCAAGGCGGCATCCGCCTGCAAGGCAGGCTCTCCGCCCGTGAGAACAACAAAACGGCGGTCAACATTCTCTGATGGCCAATGTGCCTCAATGGCAGCGGCGAGCTCGGTGGCAGACGGGTACTTGCCGCCCCCCTCTCCGTCGGTACCCACAAAATCGGTGTCGCAGAACCTGCACGCCGCTGCAGCGCGGTCTTCTTCCCGACCGCTCCACAGGTTGCAGCCCGCAAACCGGCAAAAAACCGCTGGGCGCCCCGCATTGGCACCCTCCCCTTGCAGGGTGTAGAAGATTTCCTTGACGCTATAAGCCATGCTGCGCAACTTGCTGAAAATGTGCGTATTGTACGGGCCGACGCCTTTGGCTTGCGGGTAGCGGCGTGTATGCGGGTGTATGCTATGGCGGGCGTGCGGCCAGCCAGCCGCACGCGTAGGCGCTCACGGGCCTATGCGCCCGTGGCACCCAGCTTGCGCTACGCCTTCGTTGACCGCCGGCGGGCGGCGAGGCCAGCAGCCATTGGCAATAACAACAGCATCCATCCCACACCCCACGCCCCCAACCCCGGCACAGGTGCAGGCGTCGAGTTCTGCTGCACTGCAGTAGCCGCGCTTGCCGTGCATGGCGCGCAGTTACCACCCGCTGGAGGTGTGATGGTCGCTACGTTTGTGATGGTCTTGGGCGCTGTGAAGCTCACCTTTGCCGTGACCGTGTAGACCACCGAGCCGCCAACAGGAAGGCTCGTGATCGTGTCACTGATGGCTCCGCTTCCAATGCCCGCGCAGACGGCACCTGCACTGGTTCTGCATGTCCACAGCTGGCTGGCAATGCCCTCGGGGATCGGATCACTGATGACCGTGCCATCTGCTGGCACGCTTCCGCCATTGATCACCGTGACCGTGTACTCGATCGTGCCGCCCACTGCGACCGTCTGCAGGTCTGCCGTCTTGGTGATCTGCAGTTGTGGCGTGGAACTGCCGGTGACAGACGCCGTGCATGGCGGAGCCTTCAATGATGCAGCTTTCGCTTGCGAAGCCTTCATTGCGGCAGCCTTCATGTCCACCCCGCACACGCCTTCCCCAGATGGGGTAACGGTTGCCGTGTTGGTGATGGCCGCCGGTGGCGCGCTGCTGACCGTGGCAGTGACCGTATAGGTGACAACAGCGCCTACAGGGAAGGTAGTGATGGTGTCACTGATCGCCCCAGTGCCGCTGGCCGTGCATGTGGCTCCACCCGTGGCAGAGCAAGCCCAGCTTTGCTGGGCAATACCGACAGGGACGGCATCGCTCACCGTGGTCCCATCTGCGGCAACAGAGCCCGTGTTGCTGACGGTGACCGTGTAATGCACCGTGCTGCCAGGAGCCAGAACGGTAGTGTCGGCAGTCTTGCTCACCTCGATGATCGGGGCCGAGCCGAGCGTCACCGCTGCCGTGCAAGGCGCTGCCGTGTTGCCCGGCGCGCATACGCCGTTGGCTCCAGGTGTGCTGCTGGCGGTGTTGGTCACAGTTGCTGGTGGCGCATTGCTCACCGTGGCCGTGATGGTGTAGGTGGCAGTGGCGCCTGCTGGGAAGGTAGCCAGGGTGTCAGCAACTGCTCCCGTGCCGCTGGCCGTGCAGGTGGCCCCGCCTGCTGCTGCGCAGCTCCAGCTCTGGGCTGTGATGCCCGCAGGCATCGGGTCGCTCACGGTGGTGCCGTCCGCTGCCACGGCGCTGGTGTTCTTCACAGTGACGGTGTAGGTGACGGTGCCGCCCGGGATGAGGGTGCTGGTACCCGCCGTTTTGCTGATTTGCACTTGCGGCAGCGGTGTGCTGCTGGCCGTGGCTGTGCACGGTGGGGCCGTGTTGCCCGGCGCGCAGGTGCCCCCACCAGAAGGCGTGGCGCTTGCGGTGTTGGCAATGGTGGCTGGTGGCGTGGCACTCACGGTGGCGGTGACGGTGTAGGTCACGAGGCTGCCGGGTGGGAAGACAGCCAGGGTGTCGCTGATCGCCCCCGTGCCGCTCGTGGTGCAGGTGGCGCCCGCTTGCGCCGCGCAGGTCCAGCTCTGGGCCGTGATGCCCGCTGGAATCGGGTCGCTCACGGTGGTGCCGTCTGCAGCAACTGAGCCGTTGTTGGTGACAGAGACGGTGTAGTGCACGACGCCGCCAGGGGTGATGGTTGGCGCATCGACGCTCTTGGCGACCGAGATTTGCGGGTTGGGCGAGACGGCGGCCGAGGCGCTGCAAGGTGATGTCGTATTGCCTGGCGTGCACAGGGTGCCCGCTGGCGGGGTGGCAACGACCGTGTTGCCGATGGTCGCCGGTGGCGTGGCGCTGACCTGGGCAGTGACGGTGTAGGTGGCGAAGCTGCCCGCTGGGAATGCGGCAATGGTGTCGGTCACTGCTCCGCTTCCGCTGGCAGCGCAGGCCGCGCCCCCACTGGCCGTGCAGGTCCAGCTTTGGCTGGTGATGCCCGCAGGAATGGGGTCGCTCACTGCCGTGTTGTTCGCTGGCATGACGCCGCTGTTGCTCACCACGATGGTGTAGACGATGGTGCCACCGGCCACGACGGTGCTGGCATTGGCGCTCTTGGTGACGGAGACTTGCGGCAGTGGCGGCACGCTGGCCGTGGCGCTGCACGGGCCGGGCGTGTTGGTGGGGCCGCAGACGGTGCCGCTCTCGCTGGGCATGGCAGCCGCCGTGTTGCTCACATTGGTGGGCGGGGTGTTGCTGATGACAGCGGTGATGGTGTAGGTCACCGAGCTGCCCGTGGGCATGAGCACAACGGTCTGGTTGATGCCCCCTGCCCCGCTTGCCTGCGGGCAGGCTGCGCCGCCGCTGGCCGCGCAGCTCCAGCTCTGGCTGGTGATGCCGCCCGCTTGCGGGTCGGTGACAAGGACGTCGTTCGCTGCCGAAGCACCAGTGTTGCTGACGGTGACGGTGTAGGTGACGGTGCCACCGGGCACGAGAGCCGTGGTGTTGGCGGTCTTGCTCACCTCGATGATCGGGGCCGAGCCCAGAGTCACCGCTGCCGTGCAAGGCGCTGCCGTGTTGCCTGGCGCGCACACGCCGTTCGCCCCGGGTGTGCTGCTTGCGGTGTTGGTCACAGTTGCTGGCGGCGCATTGCTCACCGTGGCCGTGATGGTGTAGGTGGCAGTGGCCCCGGCTGGGAAGGCAGCGATGGTGTCAGCAACTGCTCCCGTGCCGCTGGCCGTGCAGGTGGCCCCACCTGCTGCTGCGCAGCTCCAGCTCTGGGCTGTGATGCCCGCAGGCATCGGGTCGCTCACAAGTACGTTGCTGGCTGCAGCCGGACCGAGGCTTTTTACGGTTACGGTGTAATGCACCGTTCCACCGGGTATCAGGGTCGAAACATCGGCAACCTTGCTGATGCTGATGACCGGAGCGGCCACGGTTGTGGCAGTGCTGGCGTTGTTGCCGACATTGGGATCAGCCATATTGGCTGGAGATGTGACCGTTGCCGTGTTGGTGATGGGCGCCGTATTGCTACTCGACGTAGTGCCCGTTACCGTGATGGTGACGGAGCTGTTTGCCGGCAGGGTTGGAACGGTGCCGCTGATGGCATTGCCCGTTACCGTCACTGAAGCAGGGCATACTGCACCGCCTGTAGGATTACCGCAAGTGGCCACCACCCCTGTGATGGTGGACGGAACGGTATCGCTGAAACTGGTTCCGTTGGCGTCGGTGGGGCCCGCATTGCCGACCAGCAAGGTGTACTGGATCGGCGCGCCAGGCACCACGGCAGGTGGCCCGCTTTTTGCAACAGAAATATCTGCACTGGGCAGCACCAGAGTATTGGGCGTGCTGGCCGTACCAGTGGCCTGGCTGGGCGCATCGATGGCAGTCACCGTGTTGACGATGCTCGGAGCGGTCATGTTGGATGCAAACATGATTGGCACATTGAAGGTGAGCGTGCCGCTGCTGGCCGATGGCAAGGTAGCCCCAGAGACCGTGAACTGTGTTTGACCGCTGGAGCCCGCCACCGTGCCGCAAGTTGCAGTGCCTGTGGCGGTACAGGTAGGTGTGCCGGTGAGCGTAACGCCTGCTGGCAAGGTGTCAGAAAGGTTCACCTGCCCCGCATTTGCTGGCCCGGTATTCTGTACCGTGATGGTATAGGTGGCATTGGCGCCCGGCGTATAGGTGGTTGGGTTAGGTGACTTGACTTTTGTCAAATTCAGAACAACACCTGAGATGACCGTATCGGTGTCACTGGCCGTGTTGTTGGCCTGGTTGGCGTCTGCCACCGAGCCGGGCTGATCTACCGTCGCCGTGTTGGTGACGGTTGTGCCGCTGAAGTTGATCGGGATCTGTGCGGTGACTGTATAGGTAACAGTGCTGCCCACGTTGATATTGATCGTGTCGCTGATGGCCCCGCTGCCCGAGGCAGCGCCGCACGTCGCCCCTGCAGTTGCTGCGCAAGTCCAGCTGGTAAATGTCATGCCTGCAGGCGGGGTATCGCTCACCAAGGCGCCTGCCACATTGTTGGGGCCGAGGTTCCTCACCACAATCTGGTAGGTGGATGAGGTGCCAGTACTCATGGTGGTTTGGTTGTCGGTTTTGCTGATCGACAGATCAGCCGTGCCGTTGACCGCCAGCGTTGCGACCGTAGGTTGCAGATTGCTGATACCTTGCGCTGACGTAAGTGCCCCCGCTGGCAGCGTGTTGATCACATTGCCTGCGGCATTGGTGACGACGTTGAACTTGAGCGAACAGGTTGCTCCCGCATTGATCTGCGCCCCGGACAGGGATGCTGTAGATGCGCCCGGGGTTGCTGACAAGGTAAACGCGCCCCCACACCCTGCCCCGGTAAAGGATGCAGAGGCCGGGCTGGCAACCGTCATGCCTGCGGGCAAGGCATCCGTCAGTGCCGCGCCAGTCAGCGTGATATTGCTGGCATTGGTGTTGATGAACTGAATATTGACCGTGCTTGGCGTGCCCAGCACCACATTGGCTGGCGAGAATGTCTTGTTGACGGTGACATTGGTGACATTGGGATTGACCACGCCAAAGCCCGCAACGGCGGACCCGTTGGCAAAAGATCCGGCCCCCACAGGAATAGTGGTATTCCTGGGCCCCTCATTGGTGGTGACGGTATTGGATGCAATAGTGTTGGTGATGGTGCCCACGGGTGCAGTGGGCGACACCTGTACATTGAGGGTAATGGTGCAGTTGGCATTCAAAGCTAGGTTGATGCCAGAGAAACTGACCGTGCTTCCGCCTGCGGGGGCAGTTACCGTGCCCCCCGTGCAGGTGGTAGCCAGGGCCGAAGGTGTGGCCACCACCATATTGGCTGGCAACGTATCGCTACCGGTAATATTGCTGAGCGGGAAAAGTGCCGGCCCGCTGGTAAAACCATTGCCATTGTTGATGGCGATGGTCAACTGCGATACGGTACCCGGTGCCCCCTGGCTGGGGTTGAGCCCTTTGCTAATACGCAAGGGGCTATAGATAAGAACGTTGCCACTGCCAATGGCCGTGATGTTGCTGCCATTGACCGTGGTGATACCGCCAATGGGGATGGTATTGTTGATATTGGTATTGGAGGCACTCAACGGCACATTGACTGGCACGCTGACGGTGCAAGAGCCTGAAGTGGTGCCGTTGGAGGCTGGAATGATGCCACCCACCATCGAGAACGACGATGCCCCCGAGATGGCGGTGATGACGCCCCCCACGCAAGTCGTGGTGGGTGCGGGGCTGGCTGCTACGGTAAGGCCACTGGTCAGGTTGTCAGTCAGGCTGGTAACGACATCTTGCACCGCCAAAGGGTTGCGCAGCGTGATGGTAACGGTCTGCACACTGCCAGCAATATCGATGGGCGTGCCTGCGTAGGTGAAATTGGAAATCGATTTGCTGGAGCCGCACAGTGGCCGAGTTGGTACCACGGTCAGCGCAGCCGAGCTCGTGGGATAGGTAAGGCCGCTGAAATTGCCTGCAGGAATCGTATTCGTCAAAACCACATTGGCCGAGGTGCATGAGGCGCCATTGTTGATACCTGTGATATCAACCTTGACAGTGCAACTGTTGTAAGTACCTGCCGTGATTGCCACGCCGGGTAGCGAGCCCCCTGCAAGCTGCACGCTGCCCCCGCCCGGTACCGCCGTAACCAAGCCCCCGCAGGTGTTGGAGATATTGGGGAGCGCAGCGACCGTCATGCCCGCAGGAAAGGTATCCGTCAGGTTGAGTGGCAAGGTACTGCCGACATTCAAATAGGCAAATGTCAGCGTCAATGTGGATGTGCCACCACTGAGAATGGGGGTGGGGCTGATGCCTTTGACAACATTCGCGCCGGTTCCCACCCCAACCCCACCCGCAATGCCCCCTGCATTCGTGATGCCTTGCGCTGTGGTGATGTTGTTGGCAGCAATACTTAAATTGACTGTTCCCCAGAAAATGTTGCCGGGCGTTGCCGCAACGACATCGAAGGAGATTGAGCAGCTCCCGTTTGCAGGAATGGTGCCCGCCGCCAAGGTGCCGGAAGAAGCCGTGGATGTTAAGGTGCCGCCGCAGGTAGTGGCGAGGTTATTGGGTGATGCAAACGCAATCTGTGCCGGCAAGGTAAAGGTGGTTGCGGCGTTGGTGAGCGCCATCGTATTGGGGTTGTTGAGCGTTACGGTGTATTTGTAAGCAGGCCCGTTGCCTTTGAGGTAGCCGCCTCCCCCGTTGGTGTTGGTAAGCGCCCAACTGCCAGTGATCGGTTGTTGGGTGATGACGGCCAGCGTTGCTGATGCAGCAGCGCCATTGTTGCCCTGCGAAGTAGTCAGCGCCCCTGCAGGGATGGTGTTGGTGTAGTTGCCGGTGACACTGGTGGTGACGGAGACGGTTACCGTGCAAGTGACGCCGTTGGCCGGAATGGTGCCGCCCGTGAGGCTGACGCTGTTACCGCCCGGTGTGGCAGAAACGGTACCGCCGCAGGTGGTGGCTATGTTGCTGGGCGAGGCCACCGTGAGGCCACTGGGCAGCGTATCGGTAACGGCTGCACTGACGGCTGCACTGGTAGCGGTGTTGGCCAGTGTGATGGTGAGCGTGGATGTGCCCGCTGCCGTCATGGAGCTGGGGGCAAACGCCTTGTTCACCGTAACAGCAGCCTGCGCAGCCGTGCCCATGAGCATAAAAACCACGGCAACCCCAACGGTTGACCAGGCGCGATTGACCGCCCCCCGCCATTTTGCTGTTTCAAAAACACCTGAGCGCGGGGAAAACCCACTGGAGTGCATGCGTTCCAATGATTTGTTGCGTGCGGGCTTGCGCAACAGCATCTGCCGGAAGCAGTAATATAAAAATGCGCTCATTTTATTTCACCGAAAGGTTGGTGGTTAATGATGCTCTTTGCATGTGTTATCAACGAAGCAAGGTGCGATTTCATCAGCAGCAGAAAACAGACTTGGACACATACAAGTAATCACGAAGCACACAATCAATACTGAAAATACAGAAGCCGTCATGGCATGGGTGGCAGAAACTGAAACCATTTGAAGGCCCGTATAATTTATTTTTCATGATGCACCCCGAGGGCTCTTGGACTATTACTTTTTATGCTTGGTTTTCAGATAAAGATCAGCAACGCCCCCATAAAGCTGGTTGCGAGCCTGCCGCATTACGGAATTGCCTTTACGAACAACCCTATGTTTTATCGTATGGTTTTTCCAGTATTTTTTCTGCACACCATAGAGCAGGCTTGCGCTCTATTAAAAAAAGCGCTTCATCACCGGCTTTTCGCACACTTCCAGGTATCCATCAATCAGCGATGAAGGATGGCTATTGGGTACGTTGCTGTCATTTTGGCCCGTTATCATCCAATAAACATGTTCTGGCCATTTTTTGCCAAAAGCCTGAATCATTACCGAGGTAAGCTGCTGTCGATTAAAAACGACATGATTCCAATGGATTGCATTGATATTGGTGTCTCGTTGAATAGACTTGTATCGACCGTAATTTTTGGGATACAGCAGTATCACGAGAATTGAAAACCGCTCTTCAATTGACGAGGCAATGCCTATTTCCGACAATATTTTTGCCCGCCTCTGCTCTTGTGCGTGGATGCATAGTTCTGAAAATAGCTCGAGCCTGGTGTTTGCAAGCATTTGTTAAACCTCCCTCTTATACATATTCGCCTGTATCAATGTACCAAGATGATTTAATGGCTGAATTAATTCAATAAATTCAAAGAATTCAACCAATACTTTAAAAAGAAAACTGGATTCAGTTCAGGTATCACTGAAATCAATCTCCTGTATTAAGGCGTACATGGCCCTGTTTACGCCAGGATCAGATCATGACCCCGACCATCTTTCCAGTACCCACCCACATAAAAGCCAATGGAGTTGGCTCAACGGTTGGCAAATGCGCTTTGTATGATGGCCCCATTGGCGTCGTCGATTGCGCTGCTGGCAGAGGCCGCCTGCATCAAGTTATAAGGACCGGGCGCACTGGCGGGTGTTGTCTGCGAGATGGCATTGGCGCGCCCGAGCACGGGCATGCGCATGAGATTGGTTGCACCCACTACCATCGCAAATTCGACCTCCGTATTGGCGAAAGCGTCAATTGCAGCCACACACTCTGCATTGCCACCGGTAATAACGGCAGGCAGCATCAGCACCTGTCGTGCGAAAGCCCCTTGCCCTCCCCCTGCGAGGAGTATGCCAATTAGCATATACCCCAATGTTCTAAAAAAATTAGTCATGTTCGCCGCAACTCGCATTCATCTCTAAACACCATTTAATATCATGCATTCTAGAAACATCTGCATTACACATGCTTCAATAATGCTACACATTCCTAGTTTTTGTCTCAAACTTAATTTCTAATTAATTTATATTTTTTAAAATAACAACAGTTGACAAATACTATTGGTTTTCAAAAAACTAAAAATTGTCAATGGCAATTCGAGCCATCTATTTTTCCTATAACAAATTCAAAAAAATCTATCCTAACTCAGCTTCAATAATTTATATTAAATATGGATACTCGATTGCAAATTTATGTCTGACTGCTCCAGAAACAACGACACCGCACAGAGATTGATTTAGATCAAGGCGCGATATTCAATTTTTTATATCAAACTCTGTTAATAGATTTTTTACATCAATAAAATAATTATTAATCTGTTTAATTTATTAAATCAAATATTTTTTAAAATTACTTATGATTAAGCTCGTCAGAATAATCAAATGCTTACGAGGAAATTAGCAACATTGCGGCCACATGGTGGTGACCAGAGCCGTGATGCCCAGCCAGCAAAGCGCAGCCGGAAATGGGATGTGAAGCACCCGTTGCACCGGAAGTGGTGCGAGGCAGCAGACAGTGGTGTGGCAGGACGCAGTGTTCGCAGCAGTTATGGGTGGCTACTCATAGCAGCCAGTGCTTGTCATCGGGCCCGAGGCTCATCAACACAAACTTTGATGGGCCGTTGAAAAATTGGGGCGCCCGGCTAGGGACGCCCGGCCAGGGGCGTCCGGCCAGGGGCTGCCGCTCCCGCCCGAGGGGGCAAGTTGGCAGTGCTTCAGGTGGCGCAATAGCCTGCCTGCTGGCTAGCCCCTTCTCTGCTCTGACATTTGAGCCGCCAGGCCTCTGGTACAGCGCGTTGGGGCCGGGGGAGGCTCTGAGCACAGGGCTTTTGATGGGATGCCTGGCGCGTCGCGCCAGGCATGGTGTGAGAGACGTTTTGCCAGCTTTGGCTTTAGAGCGGCTTGTATGTTTACAGGTGTCGGGGTGAGGGACCAGAGCCGCTATCAGCTGTTAGCACAGACCGGCGCCTTGTCTCAACCGCAAATCTGCGATTTGCCGGGTTGTGTTAACGGCTCCTATTACCGAGCGGGATCGGGGTTTGGAGAGACAGCTATCGGTATTCCGTGGCTGCCTTCCAGCGATTTCATCAAGTCGTCGGCCATGTTTTCGAGCACCTTGAGGTCGTCGGCGCTCATGTCGCGCGGCACCTGATCGAGTATGCACAGGGCCCCCAGAACGGCCCCCCGCCTGTAGCGCAGGGGTGCTGCTGCGTAGAAGCGCACGCCCAGGCTGTCCACATGCGGGTTGCGCGCAAAGCGTGGGTTGCGCTGTGTGTCTTCGATCACCAGGGGCGCGCCATCGGCGATCACGAAGGAGGCCAGTGCGTCGGCACGAGCCATGCCCGTTTGCGCAAGTTCGCTGTCGCCACTGTCAAAAACAGCGCCCGGCATGTAGACGCGGTCCTTATCGACCCAGGCGACGTAGGCCCAGGGCACCTGGAAAGCATTGCAGGCCTGTATGGCGGCCTCGCGGTACTGGTCGTGGTGGACTGGGTGCAGCACGCCACTCTTGTGCAGGGCCTTGAGGCGCTTGTCTTCGCCCGCCGGGATTTCGGGCTTGACGGCTTGCTGTACCCATTGTTCAACGCCCGATTCCACCTGAATGCGGAGCGCAAGCTCGTCGATGGTGCGCACGCCGTAGTCGGCCTGGATGGCGCGGATGGCATCGGGGTCGAGCAGCTGGTTGTCGGTGTTCCACAGCGCCACGACGATTCCCAGCTCTGGCCAGCGCTGGCGGATGCGCTTGCACAGTTGGCGCAGCTTGGTCTGCGGGTGGGGGTGAAAGCTGCAGATGCAGACCGCACGCACCCCGGCCCAGGTGTTGAGATCGGCGTCGCGGGGGAAAACGGGCAGTGCTTCGGCGTCGTGCCCAGCTGGCAGGCCGTACAGCTGCAGGGCGTGGGCGGCCATGGCTGCGGCCTGTACGTCAATGTCCCAGCGCAGGCCCACGCACAGTATGGCTGGCCGGCCGGGTGCCTCGTGCACGGGCTTGCCGCCCTCTTCCCGCTCGGTGGCTTCCTGCCCCACAAGTACGGCCTTTGCAGGGGGGTAGTGCTCCCGCAGTTCTTCGACTAGCTCTGCCGTGCCCACGGACAGGCGCAGGCGGTGTTCTGCCGTGGACTGGTTCAGGTAGTTGTGCGCTGCGAGCTTGAGCGCGGGAATCGCCACGCCATCGTAGAACCTGGTGACGGCCCTGGCCGTGTCCTGGCCGGTGGGTTTGGCAGGCAGCTCTTCATCGATGCGGTGGGTCGCCACATCGACCGCCTCGTCCACATTGCCGCCCAGCAGGCGCTGGAAGAGTTTTTGCGGCGGGTCGAACACCGCGCCGCTGCCCAGCAGGATCTCGAAGAACCGCAGGGCAGGTATATAGCGCCCCAGCACCAGCAGGCAGACGGTGAGCGGCGTGGACAGGATCAGGCCGATAGGTCCCCACAAGGCGGTCCAGAAGGTGGCGGCCAGGATGATCGACAGGGTGGACAGGCCGGTGCTGGAGCCGTAGAGCCACGGCTCGATGATGTTGTTGCTGATCAGCTCCAGCACGAGGATGAGGGCCAGCGTCCACAGGAGGAGATCCCAGCCCGGGTCGACGGCAAAGGCCAGCGTGAGGGGAAAGATCGCCGAGACCATGGGGCCGATGTAGGGCACAAAGCGCATGACGGCGGCCAGCGCTCCCCACAGGGCGGCACCGGGCACACCGATCCACCACAGCCCCAGCCACATGGGGATGCCGTAGCTCAGGTTGACGATGAACTGCATGCGCAGGTACTGGCCTATGCGGGTGGAGGCTTCATCCAGGGCGTCGGTTGCCATGTGCATGTTGCGCCCCATGAGGCGCAGCAGGCGATCCTGCAGGTCGCTGCGGTCGAGCAGGATCAGGATCACGAACAGCAGGACGATGCCAGCGGTGGCAACCGGTTCGCCCACTTTGGACACCACATCGAGCATTTTCTGGATGGGCTTGGCCGCGGGCTCCTGGATTTCGACCTTCTGGGCGCGGGCTGGCTTGGGTTTGCCGGTATCCGGCAGGGCAATTTCAGTCTCGACGGTGTTGAAGACTTTGAAGGCGCCATCAAACACGCTGGGGCCCTTGAAGTAGCCTTTGAGGTTGCGCAGCTTCTGGCGGATGGTGTTCTGGTAAGTCGGAAGCTCGGCGCTCAACACCGTGGCCTGGCTGCCCACGTACAAGGCCCCTGCTCCCACCCCTGCAATGGCAACCATGACCACAAGGATCACGGACAGCAGCCGGGGCAGCCCCCAACGCTTGAGGCGGCTGACCGCAGGATCGAGCAGGAAGCCGAGCAATGCCGCCAACGCCAGCGGCAGCAATACGTTGCGGCCCACATAGAGGCCAAATATGACGACCCCGGCAATCACCATGCCGACCATCAGGCGCAGACCGGGCACGATCGACAGGAGCGGCGCCAGGACATCGCTGCTAGGTGATGCAAGCTGCGGTGACTGCGGAGAATGCAGTGAATGCGGTGTCGGGGGGGCTTGCAGCGGGTGTGAAGACTGTGGTGGTGACGGTGGCTGCGAAGGTGCCGCCGATCCCATGCTGCCCTCCCTGTGCGCAGAAGTGGGCGCAGTGGCGTGCGCTTCCGCGGCGGAGTCCTGCCGGGGCAACGGGGCGCTTGGCGGCGAATGCGGGTGCGGCGGTTGCTGCGGGTGGGGTGAGCGTGGGTCTGGCATGGTCAGGCAAATGGCTGCGTTGGCATTTTGATGCCATTTCAGCCGCTTTGTGGACTGTTGCCTGTCATCCACCCGCTGATCCAGGGGTGTGCCGGTGTCGCGTCTGGCGCAGTTTGCTATCGATAGAGAAGCATTCTGCGCACATCAGGCTGGGCCATGGCCATGAAATCACCGCCTAGTGGTACGCAGCCGTGTCCCCGCCCCTCAGCCTTCACCTGCGCACGTGTTCTGCACAAATTGCTAGATCAAGCCCCGCAGCATGGCGTTTTGCACGGCCTGGGCACGTGAGCGCACCTGGAGCTTGCGGTAGGTGTTGCGGATGTGGGTGTTGACCGTCATGTGGCTGATCTGCAGTTGCGATGCAATTTCGAGGCTGGTGTTGCCATTGGCGACCATGCGCAGAACATCAAGCTCACGCATCGACAACTGACTTGCCGATGTCTTGGGAACGTCTGTCATGCTGGCCGGTGCCTGCCGCACCGGTTCGGGGTGATTCAACAGACGCTTGACCAAGTGAGGCGTGATGGCCGCCCCACCGTTGGCCACCTGCAGGATGGACTGCGCATAGGAGCCAAACCACGAGTGCTTGAGCAGATACCCGGATGCGCCCAGTTCCAGGGCACGGCGAATATGGTCTTCCAGATCGGATGCGGTGCACACGATGGATTGGCTGGCCGGTTTCTGGGCAGCGGCGAGCTCCAGCAGCAGTTCGCCGGAGCGATCGGTGAGGTTCAGATCGACGATCAGCACGTCAAAATCGGCGGCGCGCACCAGGCGCTTGCCGTCCTTGAAATTGAGGGCGCGGCCCACCACCTGGATGCGTTCGTCCAGCGCAAGTTCCTGCAGCAGCACGTTGACAAAGTGGATGTCATCGTCGATCACGATGGTGCGGACAGGCTTGTCACGCTGTCCCACCAGAAAGGACGGCCACATGGAGGGCGGATTGTTGAACATCTCGAATCCGTTGTCCTTGTAGTCATCTTGCAGAGTAAGAATCTCTGTGCCCTCCAATGGCTCTGGATATGTTGGGGTCATTTTTTTTACTCGTCCCACCTGCCCGCCGCGCAACCAGCGGCAACGCGGTGGTATGCATGGACGCACGCCTGAAACATGGCGCTGCGAAGGCCGGCAAAGGGACTGGGATTGGCGTTTTGCAGTATTTACACTTGCATACTATCAATATTCAAACTCAATCTCAATCTAAGAATTGATAAATATTAAACATATTAAACACATGCCTGTTACATCCCGGGGATGCCCGGTGCTTGCAGGTACAGGATGTGTGTAACCCTGGCAACAGTGTGCAGGCCGCCTGCCAGGGCATACGGGTGCCGGGACGGCACGGCACAGAGCGTCTGGCGCCGATGCCCGGAACGGAAAAACGGCGCCACCCCGGGCAGGGATGGCGCCGTTTTGGTGCCTTGTTGCGTTGCTGGCTGGCTTGCTGTATGGCTTGTTGTCTGGGGCCGGATTGGCCCCGCGCGTATTGGCGAGCAGTCGTAGGTTTTCTACGGCAGCGGGGCCGTGGATTCGAGCTTGGGGTCTTCGCCCATGGCCAGTTGCGCGGCAATGCGGCGGGTGAGCGGCTGCAGCACCGAGAAGTGGTCCAGTCCCGCCACCTGCACGCAGTGGACCTGTTCTGACTTGCGTGCCTTGCACAGCTGGGATTGCGCGGCCATGTTCGACGGCGGATTGGCGCCTTCGATGATCCAGGTGGGCGCCTTGATGGCGTGCAGCCAGTGGATGGGCGCACGCAGGCGCTGCTCTTCGCTGCCCAGCCTTTTCCAGGCCACCGGCAGCTGGCTCGATGTGTAGGTGGACGGATCGGCGACCGGGCCAAACGCAAAGACGCCCTGCACCGGTAAACCGGTGCCGGCCACGAGCAGCGCCAGCGTGGCGCCGGTGCTGTGGCCACCCAAGTAAATGCGGGCCGGGTCCACATACGGCAGCCGGGCTGCAAACAGCACGGCGGCGGTCACGTCGTCCACCTCGCCCCAGAAATATTCGCGCTGGCCCGGGTTGCTGTTGCCGCCTCGCAGGGTGGGAAACATCATGACCATGTCGGCCTTGCGGAAGGCACTGGCGCTCTGGTCGTTGCCGGGCGTGCCTTCGGTCCAGAAGTCGTCCAGGGTGTTGCTGTCGCCGCCGGTGAGCCAGATGATGACGGGATGGCGTTTGCCGTCCTTGGGATTGGGGGTGACAAAGCCGGCCAGCGGCATGCCGCCGCTATGGTAGGTGACGGGCACAAACAGCTCTGCAGGTGGCTTGGGCAGTGGTTTGGCAGCGCCGCCAGCGCTCGGCAGCAGCACATTGGCGACCTGGGTGGTTTTGCCTTCGCGCGCCTGCCCCAGGTTTTGCAGCGTGATGCCGCCCTGCGCCACCTGCTGGGCCACGGCCTGCTCCAGTTCGGCCTGCAGCTTTTGCTCCAGCGCATGGCGGCTTTCATTGGCATCGCGCTCGGCCTTGCTCCGGGCGCGCTGCGCCAAGTATTCGTCGTGCGCGCGCATGGCTTCGCGGGTGATGCAGCGGCGGCCCTGGTCAACGGCAAAGCCTTCTTCGTTGGCTTTGTCCAACTGCGGCAGGGTCAGTTTGACGGTGTGGCAGAACGGCTCCGACTCCGGCGCAGCCTGGGGCGGCCACACCAGCGGGGCAGGCTGCTCGGCCTGCGCCTTGTTCTTGGCCTGGCCGAGCGAGGTCCAGCCCCGGTAGCTCATCTTGATACCTGCCATGAGGACGACCACCAGCACCAGCAGCATGCCCATGGCCATGCGGCCTTGGCTTTTGTTTTTGTTGTTTTCGCTGTTCTTGTTTCTCATAACCCCTCGATGCATCTGACCCTGTAGAGCATAAAAAAGCCGCAAGCCCCTTGCGGAGCTTGCGGCGCTGGTCGCGTCCTGGCCTCGATTATTTCTTGAGGCCTTGCAGTTTGGCAAATGCAGAGGCCATGGCGCCCTGCTGTGTGGGCTGGTTGCCACGCTGGGGCTGGGCATAGCTGTCCCGGCCGCCGCCGCGATTGCCGCCGTAACTGTTGCCCCGGCCTGCGCTTTCAAAGCGGTTGTCGCGCGGGCCATCGCGCCTGGCGGGGGCTGCGTCGAGCTTCATGGTGAGGCTGATGCGCTTGCGGTCCACATCGACTTCGAGCACCTTGACCTTGACGATCTGGCCGGTCTTGACGATTTCACGGGCGTCTTCAATGAACTTGTGGCTCATCTGGCTGACGTGGACGAGGCCGTCCTGGTGCACGCCCAGGTCGACGAAGGCACCGAACTGGGCCACGTTGCTGACCGTGCCTTCGAGCGTCATGCCCTCGCGCAGGTCCTTGATGTCTTCCACGCCGTCGTTGAAGCGGGCCACAACGAAGTCAGGGCGCGGGTCGCGGCCGGGCTTTTCCAGCTCGCCCAGAATGTCCTTGATGGTGACGGCGCCAAACCGGTCGTCGGCAAACTGTTCGGGCTTGAGCGACTTGAGCACTTCGCCACGGCCCATGATCTCGCCGATGGGTTTGCCGGTTCTGACGATGATCTGCTCGACCACCGGGTAGGTTTCGGGGTGGACACCGGTGACATCCAGCGGGTTGTCGCCACCGCGAATGCGCAGAAAGCCCGCAGCCTGCTCGAAGGTCTTGGCGCCCAGGCCCGCCACTTCCATGAGTTGCTTGCGGTTCTGGAAGCTGCCGTTGGCATCGCGCCAGCGCACCACCGACTTGGCCACCGAGCCCGAGAGGCCCGAGACGCGGGAGAGCAACGGGGCCGATGCCGTGTTCAGGTCGACGCCCACGGAGTTCACGCAGTCTTCAACCACGGCGTCAAGCTGGCGCGCGAGTTCGCTCTGGTTCACATCGTGCTGGTACTGGCCCACGCCGATGCTCTTGGGGTCGATCTTGACCAGCTCGGCCAGCGGGTCCTGCAGGCGGCGGGCAATGCTTGCCGCGCCACGCAGGCTCACGTCGATGTCGGGCATTTCCTGCGCGGCAAATTCGCTGGCCGAATAGACCGAGGCGCCCGCCTCGCTCACCACAACCTTGTCGATCTTCTTGTCGGCCTGGCTGGCGATCTTGATCAGATCGGCTGCCAGTTTGTCAGTTTCGCGGCTGGCAGTGCCGTTGCCGATGGCAATCAGGTTGATGTTGTGCTTTTCCACCAGCTTGGCGAGTACGGCGAGCGAGCCATCCCAGTCACGGCGGGGCTCGTGCGGATAGATGGTGGTGGTGTCGACCAGCTTGCCGGTGCTGTCAACCACGGCCACCTTCACGCCGGTGCGGATGCCGGGGTCCAGGCCGATCACAGAGCGCTGGCCGGCAGGTGCTGCCAGCAGCAGGTCGCGCAGGTTGTCGCCAAAGACTTTGATGGCGACTTTTTCAGCGTCTTCACGCAGGCGGGAGAACAGGTCGCGCTCGGTCGAGAGGCTGAGCTTGACGCGCCAGGTCCAGGCCACGCACTTGCGGATCAGGTCATCGGCCGCGCGCTTGGCGTGGCTCCAGCCCAGGTGCAGCGCGATCTTTCCTTCGGCAAGGCTCGGCTGGCCGGGTTCGGGCTCCACGGGGAGCACCAGCTTGGCTTCAAGGATTTCGAGCGCGCGGCCACGGAAGACGGCCAGCGCGCGGTGCGACGGCACGCGGCCGATGGGCTCGTCGTACTCGAAGTAGTCGCGGAACTTGGCAACCTCGGGGTCGTTTTCGTTCTTGGCTTCCACCTTCTTGGACTGGAGCAGGCCTTCATCCCACAGCCACTCGCGCAGCTTCTGCACCAGGGACGGGTCTTCGGCCCAGCGCTCGGAGAGGATGTCGCGCACGCCGTCGAGCACGGCGAAGGTGGTCGAGAAATCGGGGCCGGGTTTGCCGTCGTCCAGTGTGGTGGCGGGCTTGCAGAAGGCCTCGGCCTCCTTGTGCGGATCAAGCGAGGGGTCGGCAAACAGTTTGTCGGCCAGCGGCTCGATGCCGAATTCCTTGGCAATCTGGCCCTTGGTGCGGCGCTTTTGCTTGAACGGCAGGTAGATGTCTTCCAGCTCCTGCTTGGTGGGGGCGTTGGCAATGGCCAGGCGCAGCGCGTCGGTGAGCTTGCCCTGCTCGTCGATGGCCTTGAGCACGGTGCCGCGGCGGTCTTCCAGCTCGCGCAGGTAGCCCAGGCGCTCGTCCAGTGTGCGCAATTGCGTGTCATCGAGGCCGCCCGTGGCTTCCTTGCGGTAACGGGCGACGAACGGGACGGTGGCGCCGCCATCGAGCAATTCCACCGCCGATTTCACCTGCGATTCGGCAACCTTCAACTCCCCGGCAATCTGCGCAATGATCTTGTGCATGCTTGACTCTCGCTCCAATGCATTTCTGGCAAAGACGCCGAGTGTGCCATAGGCAGCGGCACCTACTGGTGATAAGCACAGGGGTTATGACGCATCGCTACACTTTTAATAGCTTTTGGCGCTTGAAGGACGTGCGCAAAACTCCAATTTAGGCAGAATCGTAAAACAATGCGAATACGCGCAGCGTTGCAGTCTGCCCGGCAGGCTCTACACTCGGCGGGCCACTTTTGGATGTTTCACCCCCCCTGCGCTGCCGTTTTGTCCGTATCTGCCCTCTGCCATGTCTCGCGCAACTGATTCCACGTTCGACTTGTTTGGTGACACAGGTGCTGCCGGTCACGGTGATGCGCACCCGGCCGCGCCCGCACAGCCCGGGTCTGGCGCGGCTACGCCAGCCGCCCAGTCCATTGAGGAGGCTACTGCAACCGCGACCACTGCGCCGGCCACGCCACGCAGCCGCGCCCAGACCGTGGCCCCTGCCCAGCCCCTGCTGGGTGACGGGTTGGCAGAGCGCCTGCCTGCCCTGCTGCGGCTGGGCGGATCGTCGTGGTCGTACCCGGGCTGGCAGGGGCTGGTGTGGGCCAAGGCCTATAGCGAGCGCATTCTGGCGCAGCGGGGCCTGACCGCCTATTCGCAGCATCCGCTGCTGCGCACCGTGAGCATTGACCGCAGCTTTTACCGGCCACTGGCGGCATCGGAATACGCGGTGTACGCCGCCCAGGTGCCGGAGGATTTTCGCTTTGTCGTCAAAGCACCTTCGCTGGTGTGCGATGCGCAGGTGCGCGGTGAGGAAGGCCGGGGCCGCGAAGCCAATCCGGTGTTTCTGAACCCCGATCTGGCGCTGGACACCTATGTGCGCCCTGCGTGCGAAGGCCTGGGCAGCAAGCTGGGCGTGCTGTTGTTTCAGCTCAGCCCCCTGCCGATGGGGCGACTCATTCGCATGCAGCAAACGCTATCAGAACTGGAGCAGCTGGCGCTTGCTGTGCAAGCGCAGCTGGCCAGTTTGCCAGAGGAAGCACGGCCCATTATTGCCTACGAGGTGCGCGACCCCGACTGGCTGCGCCCCGACGTTGCGCCGCAGTTTGCCCGGATTCTGCGCAACAGCGGCGCCACCTATTGCCTGGGCCTGCACGCCAAGATGCCACGGATTGCAGAGCAGCTACCACTGCTGCGCGCCCTGTGGCCCGGCCCGCTGGTGTGCCGCTGGAATGTGAACCCGGTCTTCGGCCCCTACGGCTATGCCGAGGCCGAGCAGAAGCTGGCGCCGTTTGACCGCATTCAACAGCCCGATGATGCGACGCTCGAAGCGCTGGCCCGCACCGTTGCCGGCATCTGCGGCAAGGGCCAGCAGGCCTATGTGACGATCAGCAACGAGGCCGAGGGCTGTGCGCCGCTGAGCATGCTGCGGCTGGCGCAGGCCATTGCCAGCCAGCAGGCGGCGTAAGCCCTGTTTTGCCCCTGTTTCGCCTCTATTTTTTTACCCGGGCAAATCCTTGATTGCTCCGGGTTCTTGCAATCGCTTGCGATGTTTTGCGCAAATTTGCGGCTTGCGAGGGTCGCCCCGCACACCTGGCACCCCGCGAGGCCTATGATTGCCGCTTTGGCATGGGCACCGGCCCTGGCGCCATGATGGCCTGCGATGGACCGCAATGGACTGCAGGCTGCCTTCCTGATTGATTGCTTCATGCGTTACCGCACCCTCTCTCGTCTTGCCGCCATGGCGGCCATCTGCCTGTCACCGCTCGCTGCCAGCCTGCCCTTGCAGGCGGCAGAGCCCAAGATCAACAACTTTGCCGTGGCCGACGCGGTGGTCAGCGTCCAGCTGTGCGGCAACCGCAACAGCGGCAGCAGCAAATCTGCCCAGCCCTACCGTGTGGTGCTGGGCGAGCAGAACGGCCAATCGGTGCTGTTTGTGCAGTGGATGAACCAGCCCGAAGGCGCAGGCAGCTGGCGCGGCGTGGCAGCCCACACCCTGGGGTTTGCAGAAATCAACGACGACAAGGCCGGTTTGACGCTGCAGAACCTGCGCTGCAGCGCGCAGGGCAAGGGCATCCGCATCACCGCCCAGGTGCTGGGCGGCCCCAAGACAGCCAAACGCCGCCAGATGCGGCTGGATGTGGGGCCTGCGCTGGAGAAATACGAGATCACCTTCACGCCAGCGCTCAAATAGCTGCGGCCTACAGGATGCCCAGCGTCTTCACATCCCGGGCCCAGCGGGTGAGTTCGGCATCGATCATGCGCTGAAATTCAGCCGGGGTACTGGTTTCGGGCTCCACGCCCTGCTGGGCAAACACCTCGCGCACCTCGGGCTTGGCGACGATGGCATGGATTTCCGCAGCCAGCCGCTCGATGATGGGGGCCGGTGTGCCGCCCGTCGTCAGCACGCCATACCAGGACGAAAACGCATAGCCCGGCAAGCCCGACTCTGCCACCGTCGGCACATCGGGCAAGGATTTGAGGCGCTTGGCGGTGGTGACCGCCAGCATGCGCGTCTGCCCTGTGCGCACCGAAGCCAGGGCGGGTGGAATGCCGGAGAACGCCATGTCGACCTGGCCGCCCGAGAGGTCGGTGATGGCCTGCGAGTTGCCCTTGTACGGCACATGCAGCATGTCCACCTTGGCCTGCTGCGCAAACAGGGCTCCCGCCAGGTGCAGCGTGGAGCCCTGCCCGCTGGAGCCATAGCTGAGCTTGCCCGGCTGCTTGCGGGCGGCATCGATCACGTCCTTGGCGCTCTTGTAGGGGAGTTTGCTGTGGATGAGCAGCACGTTCCCCGAATCGGCCACCAGGGTGACAGCCGCCAGACCGGTGCGCGGGTCGTATGGCGGCTTGGCCATCAGACTGGGGGCCACCGTTTGCGCGCCCATCGAGCCGAGCAGCAGGGTCAGGCCATTGGCAGGCGCCTTGGCAACGATATCGCCTGCGATCAGGCCACCCGCGCCGGGCTTGTTCTCCACCACCACGGGCTGGCCCAGGCGCTGCTGCAGCTCCCTGGCGATCACGCGGGCGAGGATGTCGTTGCCGCCACCGGCTGCAAAGCCGACCACCATGCGCATGGGGCCTGAGGGGAATGCTGGCTCTGCAGCCTGGGTGCCTGTGCTCAGCGCGGCAACAGCGGCGGCCAGCAGTGCGCGGCGCGCGATAAAAGGTGTCATGCCAGTGTCTCCTTGGGCTTTTCTGTCTATCTGAGTTCTTTATTTGGCGGCTGCCGCTGCAACGGCTTCGCCTTCGATCAGCTCCGCCCGCCGGGCATACCGGGCCGCGAGCACCGCGCACACCATCAGCTGCATCTGGTGGAACAGCATCAACGGCAGCACCATCATGCCCACCGTGCTGCTGGCAAACAGCACCTTGGCCATCGGCACCCCGCTCACCAGGCTTTTCTTGCTGCCGCAGAAGACGGCGGTGATCTCGTCTTCCTTGTTAAAGCCCAAGCGCCGCGAGAGGAAGGTTGTCAGGAACAGCGCCAGAGCCAGGATGATGGCGCAGATCACCAGCAGCCCCACCAGGGTGCTTACCGATACCTGCCGCCAGATGCCTTGCACGACAGCCGCGCTGAAAGCGGTGTAGACCACCAGCAGAATCGAGCCCTGATCGACCACCTTGGTGAGCTTGCCGTGGGCCTTGATGAAAGGGCCCACCCAGCGCTGCAGCAAATGGCCCAGCGCGAAAGGCAGCATCAGTTGCAACAGGATCTTGACCACGGCATCAACAAACGAGCCGCTGGCGCCGTGCTCGGTCACGAAAATGCTCACCAGCAGCGGTGTGATGAACACGCCCAGCAAGGTAGAAGCCGAGGCGCTGCAGATGGCCGCTGGAATATTGCCGCGCGCCATCGACACAAAGGCAATGGACGACTGCACCGTGGATGGCAGCACGCACAGGAACATCACGCCCACATAAATTTGCGGCGATACCAGCGGCGTGAGCACCGGCTTGAGCAGCCAGCCCAGCAGCGGAAACAGGGCAAAGGTGCTGAGCACGATGAACAGGTGCAGGCGCCAGTGCATGATGCCGTCGAGTACCGCCTTGCGCGAGAGCTTGGCGCCGTGCAGAAAGAACAGCAGCGCCACGGCGGCGGTGGTCACCTTCTCCAGAATGGATGCGACATCGCCGGTCGCGGGGAGAAAGCTGGCCAGCAGCACGACGGCCACCAGCATCAGGGTGAAGTTATCGGGGCGGAATTTCATGCCCGCATTGGACGCCAGCGGCCACCAAAAGTAAAATTAATTTATAAGATAGATTGATGATTTTCAGTCATATATCATTCTTTGGTACAGAAACACAAGCCACTTTGAACACAAGGGCTTATCTGGCAAGCGCCAGTTGCTATCAAATTAATAACACCCCACTCCCACACACCGCACCATGCATGTCACCCTCCGCCAACTGCAGGTTTTCATGGCCCTGGCCCAGAGCCACAGCTTCAGCCAGACGGGTCAGGCCCTGGGCCTGACGCAATCAGCCGTCAGCCGTGCCATGGTGGAACTGGAAGGCCAGCTCAATGTGCGGCTGCTCGACCGCACCACACGCGAAGTGCTGCTCACCCAGGCGGGCCAGTTGCTCACCCAGCGCGTGGCACCCCTGCTGCAAGAACTGGCCGACGCGCTGGACGAGGTGGCTGACGTGGGCCAGGCCGCGCGCGGTGTGGTGCGTGTGGCCAGCAGCCCTACCCTGTCGGCAGCGCTGATGCCCGCCTGCATTGCCGCCTGCAGCCGTGATCTGCCGGAGGTGCAATTGCAGCTGGTAGACAGGCTCCAGCAGGAGGTGCTGGCCCAGGTGCGCAATGGCGACGTGCACTTTGGCGTGGTGGTGGAGCCACCAGAGCTGGGTGATCTGGAGCACGTCACCCTGCTGCACGATCCCTTTGTGGCCGTGCTGCCCGCCAGCCACGCGCTGGTACGGGGCCAGGCCGACAGCGCGGCCATCACGCTTGGCTGGGCCCAGTTGCAGGGGCTGCCCTTGGTGCTGCTGGACCATGCCTCGGGCAGCCGCCGGCTCATGGATTCGGCCCTGCTGGCGCATGGCTGCGGGCCTGCGCATTGCCCCGTGGTGCAGGAGGTGGGCCATGTCACCACCGCCTTTCGGATGGTGGAGGCGGGTATCGGCATCAGCATCATGCCGCGCCTGGCCATTCCGCCGCAGGGACTACCGGGCCTGCTGGTGGCTGATCTGACGCCGCAGGTGGAACGCGCCATCATGCTGGTGCGCCGCCGCCAGCGCAGCCTGCCTGCAGCAGCACAGGCGGTGTGGGACCGGATGGCTAACTTGTTGATACATCCACAACGTCAATGAGCGTCAGCTAAAGCTGCAGGACTACAAATTGATAGCAGATGGCGTGTTACAAACACCAGTCGAGGCACAGCAGGCAGCCTTTGTCTGCACTGCCTTTTGAGAACCGATCACCTGGAGGAAAACCATGGCACAACCAAGCATTCGATTCGCCGCCATCGCTGGCGCTGCAGCGCTGGCGGCCCTGCTGAGCGCCTGTGCGAGCACCGACCGCTCCGCACCGGTGGCAGAAGCCATCATCAAGCCCACTGCAGGCAACAACATCAGCGGCTACATCCGCTTCTACCAGGCAGGCCAGGACACCGTGCGCGTGAACGCCCAGGTCACCGGCCTGCCGCCCAACAGCGAACGCGGTTTTCACATCCATGAAAACGGCAACTGCTCCGCCCCCGATGCCATGAGCGCAGGCGGCCACTACAACCCGACCGGCCACCAGCACGGCAAGGCCGGCCCGCAGTCGCATGTGGGAGACCTGCCCAGCCTGATGGCCGACAGCACCGGCGTTGCCACCCTCATCTACGAAACCAAGAACATCTCGATCGGTACCGGCCAGCCCAGCGATGTGAAGGGGCGCGCCGTGGTGGTGCACAAGGACAAGGACGACTTCACGACCCAGCCTACGGGTAACTCCGGCGCACGCATCGGCTGCGGCGTCATCCAGTAAGCCGCACGCGACGCCATCCGCAGCACTCCGCATTGAGCGGAATGCCTGCGCGGCATGTTCACGATGACAAAGCCTGCGTGCATTGCGCCCGCAGGCTTTTGATTTGGGGCATGGCCCGCCGCGCTCTGCCCGCCGCAAAGCAGTGCACAATCAAACCATGAGCGAACTGTCCCACTCCATTGCCGACCTGCGCAAGAGCTATGAGCGCGCAGAATTGAATGAATCTGCATCGGCCCCTGCCCCCATCGACCAGTTTGACCGCTGGATGAACGAGGCCGTGGCCGCGCAGCTGCCCGAGCCCAATGCGATGACCGTGGCCACCGTGGGCGCCGATGCACGGCCCAGCACGCGCATCGTGCTCATCAAGGGCTATGACGAGCGCGGCATCGTCTGGTACACCAACTACGACAGCCGCAAAGGCCGCGAAATTGCAGGCAACCCCTTTGCCGCATTGATGTTCCACTGGGTGGAGCTGGAGCGCGTGGTGCGCATTGAAGGCCGGGTGGAAAAGGTGAGCGACGCGGAAAGCGACGCCTACTTCAACAGCCGTCCGCTCGATTCGCGCATTGGCGCCTGGGCCAGCCCGCAAAGCCAGGTGATCGAGAGCCGCACGGTGCTCGTCACCAACGCCGCCAAGTACGGTGCGCAGTTCATGCTCAAGCCGCCGCGCCCGCCGCACTGGGGCGGTTTCCGGCTCGTGCCCGATACCTGGGAATTCTGGCAAGGCCGCAAGAGCCGCTTGCACGACCGCCTGCGCTACCGGCTGGAAGGCAGCGAATGGGTGCGCGAGCGCCTGGCTCCGTGATGGCGGCCCCGCCATTAGGCGAGTTGTCTGCTACTGTGCAGATCCGCTGGATTGGCCCGGAGGATGCCCCCGCGTTCCAGGCCCTGCGCCTTTCGGGCCTGCGCGAAGCGCCCACCGCCTTCGGCTCCAGCTACGCAGAAGAGAAGGACGAGCCCGTGGACGTCGTGCGGCAGCGGCTGGTTCAACCCGAGGGGCAAGCGCGGGAGCGCGGCATTCTGGGCGCCTTCATCGGCGAGCAGCTGGTGGGTACCATGGGCATACGGCGATTGACTTCCGTCAAGCAGCAGCATCAGCTGCTGATCTGGGGCGTGTATGTATCGCCCCTGCACCGAAGCGGCGGCATCGCCCGTGCCATGCTGGCGGAAGCGCTGGCCTTTGCCAGAACGGTTCCAGGCGCCTTGCTGGTCAAGCTCAGCGTCAACGCCGGCAACCGCGCTGCACTGCAGCTGTACCAGGCGGCCGGATTTTCCGTCTACGGCACCGAGCCTGCCGCGCTGTGCATCGATGGCACGCTGCATGACGAGCACCTGATGCAATGGTGGCTGCATGCCGCGCCCGTTCCATAAGCGAAAGCACCATAAAGGGCACGGCATCAGCCCGTCTTGAGCATCGGCGCCAAGGCCAGCAGAATGAGCGGAATCGTTACCAGCGCAAAGCTTGTAGAAACCGCGATGCTGGCCGTCACCTCCTCGCGCCCCACCTCATAGCGCTGGGTGAATAGAAACACATTGGCTCCCACGGGCAAGGCCGCCGCGGTGGCCAGTACCACGAGCGGCATGCCGCGCAGGCCCCACAGCCACCCCACCGCCAGCAGCAGCGCCGGATGCACCAGCAGCTTGATGGCGGCAATGCGGCTTGCCTGCCGGGCATAGCGGCCCACCGCACTGTAGAACAGCGTAATGCCCACCAGCATCAGCGCAACCGGCCCCAGGGCCTGGGCCAGCATGGCCAGCGGCTTGTCGATCAGCTCGGGCAGTTGCAGCCCCGTCTGGGCAAACAGCAGGCCGCAAATGATGGGCAATGGGATGGGATGGATGATGCCGTTTTTCAGCGCCCTTCCTACCGTGACCGCCATGGATCGATAGCTGCGCGGCCCGCCGCTGGCGGCATGCTGCTGGCGCATCACAGCCAGCTCGAACACCAGGGTTGCCGCCGTCATCAGGATCAGCGCGTGCACCGAGATGATGGTGAACAGGGTTACCAGCCCCTCCTGCCCGAAGACCACGCCCACCAGCGGCACACCCACCATGATGTTGTTGCTGAAGCAATGCGCCAACGCGCGGGCAGCCCCGAGCGTGCTGAAGCCCTGCCACAGCAGGGTGGCGGCAAACAGCAGCCCGGCTGCCGTGAAGTACACCGCAATGGTCTGCAGGTTCAGATCCTGCACGCGCACCTGGCTCATGGTGCGAAACAGCAGCGCGGGCGTCAGCACCAGAAAGACGATGTTCGACAGATCGCGCACCGACGTGGCCTTGACCCAACCCAGACGTCCCAGCAGATAACCCAGTGCAATGAGCACCACCACCGGAACCAAAGACACCATCACCGCCATTGCGCACACGCCCTTCCTGTTTGCAGCGGCGATTATCGTTGCTCCCCGCAGTCATCGGGTGGTGTAGGGGTGGCGGCGGCGCCCGTCAGCCGCGGGTCATCGCCTCCACCACCTGCTGCAGCGCAGCCGGGTCTTCCATGGTGGAGAGGTCGCCGGTTTCGCGTTTTTCTGCCACGGCCTGCAGCGCGCGGCGCAGCAGTTTGCCGCTGCGGGTCTTGGGCAGCATCGATACGAAGTAGACGCGCGCAGGCCGCGCCACGGCGCCCAGTTGCGCGTCCACGTGGTTGCAGACCGATTTTTCCAGCGCAGCGCAGGCCTGTGCGTCGCCTGCCACGTTGTTGTCGCGGGCCACGGCAAAGGCCAGCGCCACCTGGCCCTTGAGGCTGTCGGCCACCCCCACCACGGCCACCTCGGCAATGCTGGCGTGGCCGGAGATGCTTTCCTCGATCTCGCGGGTGCCCAGGCGGTGGCCTGCGACGTTGATCACGTCGTCGGTGCGCCCCAGGATGAAGTAATAGCCGTCCTTGTCGCGCACGCCCCAGTCAAAGGTGTTGTAGACGAGACGGCCGGGAATGCTCTTCCAGTAGGTGTTCACGAAGCGCTGGTCGTCGCGCCAGATGGTCATCAGGTTGCCGGGCGGCAGCGGGCCTTCGATGGCGATCACGCCCTTTTGCATGGGCTCGGTCAACTCGGCTCCCGTTTCGCCGTCGATCAGCTTGACGTTGTAGCCATACACCGCCTTGCCGGGGCTGCCAAAGCGCGAAGCCTGCTTTTCCACGCCGTTGCACAGCGTGAGAATCGGCCAGCCGGTCTCGGTCTGCCAGTAGTTGTCGATGATGGGGCGCCCGATGGCGCTGCTGATCCAGTTGGCGGTGGGCTCGTCGAGCGGCTCGCCCGCCAGCCACAGCGCCTGCAGGCTGCTGAGGTCGTATTTGGCAAGGTACTCGGGATCGTGCTTCTTGAGCACACGGATGGCCGTGGGCGCCGAGAACATGTGGGTGACCTTGTATTTCTCCACCAGGCTCCACCAGATGCCGGGATCGGGCCGGATCGGCACGCCCTCGTACATGATGGTGGCCATGCCATGGATCAGCGGCGCATAGATGATGTAGCTGTGGCCCACCACCCAGCCGATGTCGCTGGTGCAGAAGAAGGTCTGGCCCGGCTTGGCATCGAAGATGGCGGGCATGCTGGAAGCCAGCGCCACGGTATAGCCGCCCGTATCGCGCTGCACGCCCTTGGGCTTGCCCGTGGTGCCGCTGGTGTAGAGCGTGTAGCTGGGGTGGGTGGCATCGACCCATTCACAGGGCACCTGCGCATCCATGTGCTGCGCGCGCAGCGCGGCCCACAGGTGGTCACGCCCTGCCACCAGGTTCATCGGCACCAGGCCACGGTCGACGAGCAACACGGCCTGCGGCTTGTGGCTGGCCAGGCTCAGGGCTTCGTCGAGCAGTGGCTTGTACGGTACGGCGCGGCCTGCGCGCGATCCGGCATCGGCGCTCACGATGACTGTGGGCTGCGCATCATCGATGCGGGTGGCGAGCGAGCCGGAGGCAAATCCGCCAAACACTACCGAATGAATCGCGCCAATGCGCACGCTGGCGAGCATGGCAATCGCAGCCTCGGCGATCATGGGCATGTAGATCTGCACCCGGTCGCCCTTTTTCACCCCCAGGGCCTGCAGCGCCGCTGCCATGCGCTGCACTTCGGCATGCAACTCGGCATAGGTGTAGGTGCGCTCGGTATTGGTTTCGGTGGAGACCGCAATCAATGCAGGCTGGTCGCCACGGGCGGCCACATGGCGGTCAATTGCGTTGTGGCAGAGGTTGGTCTGCCCGCCAGCAAACCAGCGCGCGAAAGGTGGGTTGCTGTAGTCGCAGATCTGCGTGGGGGGCACTTTCCAGTCGATCAACTGGGCCTGCCCGGCCCAGAATACGTCGCGGTCTTCGATGGATTGGCGGTGGAACTCGGCAAAACTCGTCATTGGGGCTGTCTCCAAACTTTGTTATGCACGCATTATTTCCCTCTGCCTTGCATTGTGCTGACAAATCCGCTTTTCGGCGTTACTTGGGTGAGCGCGAGGGGTGTCGCCAAGCTGTGGTTTTCCCGCATACGCTGCGGCTCTACGCCTGCCAAAAGGCCAGTGAACCACCCATACCTCCCTGTTTTTGGCAAAAGCAGAAGCGCCAATCGCGCACAATCGTTGCCACGGCGCCTGCCTCTGGGAACGTGTTTACGATCTCTGCGCAGTTTTTGCCGGTTGATGAAGGATTTCACATGCTCAACGGCCTGTGGCTCGGTTTTTTTGTGGTGGCGGCGGTGGCCGCGCTGGCGCAGTGGCTGGTGGGCGGCAACAGCCAGATCTTTGCAGACATGGTGCAGGCGCTGTTTGGCATGGCCAAGCTGTCGGTCGAGGTGATGGTGCTGCTGTTTGGCACCCTCACCCTGTGGCTGGGTTTTCTGAAGATTGCCGAAAAGGCGGGCCTCGTCGACCTGCTGGCGCGCTGGCTGGCGCCCCTGTTCGCCCGGCTGATGCCCGAGGTGCCGCGCGGCCACCCTGCGCTGGGCCTGATGACGCTGAACTTTGCCGCCAACGCGCTGGGGCTGGACAACGCGGCCACGCCCATCGGCCTCAAGGCCATGCGGGCGCTGCAGGACATCAACCCCTCTGCCACCTCGGCAAGCAATGCGCAGATCCTGTTTCTGGTGCTGAACGCCTCGTCGCTGACCTTGCTACCCGTCACCATCTTCATGTACCGTCTCCAGCAAGGCGCTGCAGACCCCACCCTGGTGTTTCTGCCCATCCTGCTGGCGACCTCGGCATCAACGCTGGTGGGCTTGCTCAGCGTTGCCGTGGTGCAGCGCCTGCCGCTGTGGCATCCGGTGGTGCTGGCGTATCTGCTGCCGGTGGCGCTGCTGCTAGCGGCGTTCATGGCCTTTCTTGCCACCTTGACCGCCACCGCCCTGTCACAGGTCTCGTCGCTGCTGGGCAACATCACCCTCTTCTCGCTGGTGGTGCTGTTCGTCGTGGTGGGGGCGCTGCGCAAGGTGCCGGTGTACGAGGCTTTTGTGGAAGGCGCCAAGGAAGGCTTTGATGTGGCCAAGGGCCTGCTTCCCTATCTGGTGGCCATGCTGTGCGCCGTGGGCCTTTTCCGCGCGTCGGGCGCGCTGGACTATGTGCTGGAAGGCATCCGCTGGCTGGTGAGCCAGACGGGCATGGACACCCGCTTTGTCGACGCACTGCCGACCGCGCTGGTCAAGCCGTTCTCCGGCAGCGCGGCGCGGGCCATGCTGATCGAGACGATGCAGAGCCAGGGCGTGGACAGCTTCCCGGCCCTGGTGGCTGCCACCATCCAGGGCAGCACCGAAACCACCTTCTATGTGCTGGCGGTGTACTTTGGCGCCGTAGGCATTCAGCGCGCCCGCCACGCCGTGCCCTGCGCGTTGCTGGCAGAGCTGGCTGGGGTGGTGGCCGCCATCGCCGTGTGCTACCAGTTCTTCGGGTGAGCGACGTAGACGCTCCAAAGACAGAAAGCAGTACCGTCCATGGTTCAAGCACTTCCAGGCTGATCAACGGATGATCGCGTCTGCTGCGGGCAGAGCGCGGATTCTCCTATATAGACAATCGGTTCGGCAGACGGATCGAATGGACTGAAATTTGATAGCAAATAGCGCTCATCAGATGACGGATCCAGACACTTCACTATTTGAATCTTTTATCCCTAAAGCGCTTGCTGCTATCTTTATTGAAAAGCCACGATCTTCATGCGTCCGGCACGATGGCGTCGGCGTAGTCATAGAGCAGGCCCAGCAGTTCTTCTGCGCGCTCATCGGCGGTTTCCGACAGCTGGTCGATTTCGGCAAACATCTGTTCGGCCGTGCGGGCACCGCCCTCGCCTTGCAGCAGAAAGGCTGCCCGCAGGGCCTGCCAGCGCGCCTGTTCGGCGGCGCTGAGCGAATCCGGAAAATTGCGTGCCCGGTAGCGGAAGAGCAGCTCCTGCAGCCGCTCGTCGTCGAACCCGGGCCTGGCCACCGCCAGCTCCTGCGGGTGCATGGCAGTCAGCTGGGTCAGGCGCCTGCGGTCGGCCTGGCCGATGAAGCCGCCGTACAGGTCCTGGTCCACATCCACATCCTGCAAGGCCGGGCGCTGGAACACGGCGGCCCAGGTGGCGCTCATATCCGGCAGATCGCGGGCGACAGCAGCGTATTGCAGGGCGCGCTCCATGTCGATGTGCCAGCGCGCGGCCTGCTCGGCGCTCAGGGTGCGCAGGCTGCTGACGACCATGGGCGATTTGTTCAGGTGCACGGTCTTGATCGGCAGGCGCTCCACGCCTTCGGGCAGGTCGGCGCTGGCAGTGAACATGCGCAGGCGGATGTCTTCTACCGAAAGCTCGGCGAGCTGCGACGGGTCCTGCGCCAGATCCCAGGCGATCACCTCGTTCTTGTTGGTGGGGTGCTGGGCGAGCGGCCACATGACGGCAATGCAGCCGCGCTCCACGCCGAACATGCCCGAGATGTGCAGAAATGGCCGCGCGTGGGCAGCCGTGGCGGGCAGAGCCAGCTCCTGCATCACGCGGTCCTTCTTGTGCAGGCCCAGCGCAAAGTCGAACAGACGCGGTTGCAAGCGCTTGATGAGCCGCGCCAGACCGATGGTGGCGCGCACGTCGCTAAGCGCATCGTGGGCCGATTCATGCAGGATGCCGTTGGCACGGGCCAGGTCTTCGAGCTTGAAGCTGACCGAGCCGTCTTCCTTTTTGGGCCAGGTGATGCCATCGGGCCGCAGCGCATAGACCATGCGCACGACATCAAGCAGATCCCAGCGGCCGCAGCCGTTCTGCCATTCACGCGCGTAGGGGTCGCGCAGGTTGCGCCACAGCATGTAGCGCGTCACCTCGTCGTCAAAACGGATGGTGTTGTAGCCCACGCCAATGGTGCCGGGGTGGCCCAGTTCGGCCTCCACCACGGCGGCAAACTCGTGCTCGGGCACGCCCTGCTCCAGGCATTGCTGCGGGGTGATTCCGGTGATCAGGCAGGCCTGGGGGCTGGGCAGGTAATCGGGCGCAGGCTGGCAGAACAGCATGACGGGCTCGCCCACCTCGTTCAGATCCATGTCGGTGCGAATGCCGGCAAACTGGGATGGACGGTCGCGGCGCGGCACGGCGCCAAAGGTTTCGTAGTCGTGCCAGAAGAAGGTGGCCTGTGCGGGCTGTGGTGTCTGCATGGCCGCTAGTATGCCTGCTCTGGCGGCTGTATCGGCCCGAGCTAGAGCAAAGGCGAAAACAGACGTGCGACCGAATCACCCAGGCGCGGCAGAAAAGCCTGCTTGCGATCCATCTCCACCAGCCGCGATCTGCTGATGTCGGCCATGAACTGCTCTTCGAGCCGGCTGTTGAGCGCGGGGCCGTAGCCGATGGCACAGACTTCGTAGTTCAGGCGAAAGCTCCGGTTGTCGAAATTGGCGGTACCGATAATGGCTACGTTGTCGTCCACCACCAGGGTTTTGGAATGCAGCATCCGGGCCTGGTATTCGTACACCTTGACGCCCGCATGGATCAGTTCGTCGAAATAGGAGCGTGCGGCAGCCGTCACCACCAGCGAATCCGACTTTTCAGGCACCAGAAGGCGCACATCGAGCCCGCGCAGAGCCGCACTCGTGAGCGCGTACATGGCCGCTTCCGTGGGCACAAAGTATGGCGTGGTGAGCCACACCCGCTCGCGCGCCGACTGGATGGCAAACACATGGGCGCGGTGGATGGGCTCGCCGGGGTTGTCCGGCCCCGAGGTCACCAGCTGCATCGGGTGGGTGCCATCGGGCAGGTCGGGCAGCAGGGCATCGAGGTCTTCAGGGATATCCTTGTCGGTTTTCTGCAGCGCGTACGCCCAGTCTTCGAGGAACGTGGTCTGCAGCCAGGTGACGATGGGCCCCACCATGCGCAGGTGTACGTCGTGGTAGGCATTGGGGTTGACGCGCCGGTCTTCCTCGTCGGTGATGTTGACGCCGCCGGTAAAGCCGATCCGGCCATCCACCACCAGAATTTTCCGGTGGGTGCGGAAATTGATCACCGGGCGCAGGCGCCTGCCGATCTTGGTGGGGTGGAATACGGCAAACTCGCCCCCCACGTCCAGCAGCGGCTGGATGAACTTTCTGTTGACCCGCTTGGCGCCGAGCGCGTCCACCAACAGGCGCACCTGAACGCCCGCTCGGGCACGCTCGACGAGCGCATCGCGCAGGCGCGTGCCGGTCTGGTCGGGCTCGTAGATGTAGTATTCGAGGTGCACATGGTGCTGCGCCCGCGAGACATCTTCCAGAATCTGGTCGAAGGTGGCAGCGCCGCCGCTCAGCAGCTGCACGCTCTCGGCGGTGGAGATGGGAAAGCCGCTGGTCTCGTCCACCAGCTTGACCAGTTCGCGCATGTGGGAGACCAGCTGCGGCTGCGCATCGCGGATGCGGCGCGCCGTCTCCCGCACGCGGCTCTTGTTGCGGGCGCGCAGGCGTTTGATGCGCTGGCGCTTCAAGCGCTGCGGGCCGATGAAGTAGTACACGATCAGCCCCACCACCGGCAGCGCTCCCATGGAGAGCAGCCAACCCATGGTCGCGACCGGCGCGCGGCGCTGCATCAGAATCCAGATGGCAACCACGAACAGGTAGATGGGCCATACCACGGACAAAACCGCCTTGATGTTCTCCCAGGTCAGGAGCTGCGTCATCCAATCCACCGGCAAAATCTCCTATCTATGGTGCCCCGGGCAAGTGTAGCCGCTCTCCATGTGATTGCCGTGTCTTCCACCCACACTCGAAAGCGGGCGCTCCCCAGGCGAAAAAAAGCCGCACACCCGGGGGTATGCGGCTTGTGGCGGGGGCGCCAGGGCATCAGTCGGCGGCAATCTCTTCTTCAGGCTCGCCGGGGGCCTGCTTGGCCCGCTCCTTCTTCGGCGCAGGCTGGATGTCCAGCTTGACTTCGGGCTTGTCGGCGTCGCTGTCGTCCCAGTCCACCGTCAGGCGGCCACCATCGACCAGCTTGCCAAACAGCAGTTCGTCGGCCAGTGAGCGGCGGATCGTATCCTGGATCAGGCGCTGCATCGGGCGCGCGCCCATCAGCGGATCGAAACCTGCCTTGGCCAGGTGCTTGCGCAGCTTGTCGGTGAAGGTGACTTCCACCTTCTTCTCAGCCAGCTGCTGCTCCAGTTGCAGCAGGAACTTGTCGACCACGCGCAGGATGATCTGCTCATCGAGCGGCCGGAAGCTGACGATGGCGTCGAGGCGGTTGCGGAACTCGGGCGTGAACAGGCGCTTGATGTCGCCCATCTCGTCACCGGCCGCACGCGGATTGGTGAAGCCGATGACCGCCTTGTTCATGGTTTCGGCACCCGCGTTCGTCGTCATGATGATGATGACGTTGCGGAAGTCGGCCTTGCGTCCATTGTTGTCCGTCAAGGTGCCATGGTCCATCACCTGCAGCAGCACGTTGAAGATGTCCGGGTGCGCCTTCTCGATTTCGTCGAGCAGCAGCACCGCGTGCGGCTTCTTCGTGATGGCCTCGGTCAGCAGCCCGCCCTGGTCGAACCCGACATAGCCCGGAGGCGCGCCGATGAGGCGGCTGACCGCATGGCGCTCCATGTACTCCGACATGTCAAAGCGGATCAGGTCGATGCCCAGAATGTAGGCCAGCTGCTTGGCAGCCTCGGTCTTGCCAACGCCAGTGGGGCCGCTGAACAGGAACGAGCCAATGGGTTTGTCCACCTTGCCCAGACCCGAGCGCGACATCTTGACGGCCGAGGCCAGCACTTCCAGTGCCTTGTCCTGTCCAAAGACCACGCTCTTGAGGTCACGCTCCAGCGTCTGCAGCTTGCTGCGGTCGTCATTGCTGACGTTCGCAGGCGGGATGCGGGCGATCTTGGCGACGATTTCCTCGATCTCGGCCTTGCCAATGGTCTTCTTGCGCTTGGAAGGCGCAAGGATACGCTGCGCCGCTCCTGCCTCGTCAATCACGTCGATGGCCTTGTCGGGCAGATGACGGTCATTGATGAACTTGGCAGACAGCTCCGCCGCCGCCTGCAGTGCAGCCAGAGCGTACTTGACGCTGTGGTGCTCCTCAAAGCGGGTTTTCAGGCCCTTGAGGATATCAATGGTTTCGGGCACGGTGGGCTCGACCACATCGACCTTCTGGAAACGGCGCGAGAGTGCCGCATCCTTTTCGAAGATGCCACGGTACTCGGTGAACGTCGTTGCGCCAATGCACTTGAGCTGGCCGCTCGAGAGCGCAGGCTTGAGCAGGTTGGACGCATCCAGCGTGCCGCCCGATGCCGCGCCGGCGCCGATCAGCGTATGGATTTCATCGATGAACAGGATGGCGTTGGGCTTGTCCTTCAGTGCCTTGAGCACGCCCTTGAGGCGCTGCTCGAAATCACCGCGGTACTTGGTGCCTGCCAGCAACGCGCCCATGTCCAACGAGTACACCACGGCCTCGGCCAGTACCTCGGGCACATCGTTTTCGGTGATGCGCCATGCCAGGCCCTCTGCAATGGCGGTTTTACCCACGCCAGCTTCACCCACCAGCAGCGGGTTGTTCTTGCGGCGGCGGCAGAGGATCTGGATCGTGCGCTCCACCTCGTACTGGCGGCCGATCAGCGGATCAATCTTGCCATCCTTGGCCTGCTGGTTCAGGTTGACGGTGAACTGCTCCAGGGGCGATGCCTTTTCGGCGCGCTCGCCCCCGCCGCTGCTCGCCTCTTCGGCGTCCGAGCCCGATTCGGGCTTGGGCTGCTCGGGAGCGTCGTTCTTCTTGATGCCGTGGGCAATGTAGTTGACCACGTCCAGGCGCGTCACACCCTGCTGGTGCAGGTAGTACACGGCATGCGAATCCTTTTCGCCAAAAATGGCCACCAGCACGTTGGCGCCGGTCACTTCCTTCTTGCCATTGCCGGTGCTCTGCACATGCATGATGGCGCGCTGGATCACGCGCTGAAAGCCCAGGGTTGGCTGGGTGTCGACTTCGTCCTCGCCCGCTACCTGGGGAGCGTTGTCCTTGATGAAATTGGTCAGCGACGCGCGCAGATCGTCGATATTGGCCGAGCACGCGCGCAGCACCTCAGAAGCACTCGGGTTGTCCAGCAAGGCCAGCAGCAGGTGCTCCACGGTGATGAATTCGTGGCGCTGCTGCCTGGCTTCTACAAAAGCCATGTGCAAGCTGACTTCCAGTTCCTGAGCAATCATTTGAAACTCCTTATTTGCTTGCCAAATACACTCAACTTGCTTCTAGATGAGGATCCAATTGCGTTATTCAACAGGCTCGGTGACGGCCTGCAGCGGATGCCCTGCGCCATGCGCCGCATCCATCACCAGTGCAACCTTGGTCTCGGCTATTTCATGGGAATACACGCCGCACACTCCTTTTCCATCCAGGTGAATCTTGAGCATGATCTGGGTGGCAGCCTCGCGGCTTTTGCCAAAGAAGTGCTGCAACACCTCGATCACGAATTCCATGGGGGTGAAATCGTCATTGAGCATGACGACCTGGTACATCTTGGGGGGCTCCACCCGCTGCGTGGTGCGCTCGACCACCAGCGCGCCACCGTCATCCGGTGTTTTGGGCGTAGCGGGCAGGTTCGGCGTAGGGGGAACAACAGGTTTCGTGGCCATCGAGATCATTCTATAAGGCTAAATTTCCACATCGGCAAAGATGGTGATGGTTTTGTGAACTTCAATCCCGGGCTCTGCGCCCGGTACTTTCCCACCACCGGAGCTATTCTTCTCAGGCCAGGCTTTCGTAAACAATCCTGATGGCTTCGTGGCCCGCCTCCTGCGACCAGGCGGCCATGGCCTGGTCACTGGGGAAGAAGCGCGCCGCGTCGCCCAGATTCAGTTCCACGCCCGCCTTGGTGCCTTCGAGCTCGCAGACCACGCCCAGCCGGATTTTGAGGCCATGGCGCAGCACACCCTCATCGGTATGCTCCTCGACTGCGGGAAACTCCTGAATCAAACGCGCAACATCGGGCTGGTAGCGGTCGGTGTTGACGAGCAGGTAGCGACCAAAGCGCGCCCGCGCATCGGCCAGGCCCCAGATGTGCTGTGCCTTGGCGCGCAGCCCGCCGCTGAAGTGATCCAGCCCTACCCGGCCATTGAGGATGATGAACTCGTCGTCTTTGAGCAGTTCCTTGTGGCGCAGCCAGGTGGCCTCGTCCACCGAGGCCTCGATGACACCGGATTTGTCGTCCACCTTGAACAGCACCAGCTTGCCGCGCTGGCCGTTGATGATGCGCATCTCGCTCACGATGCCCGCCACGGTCTGCGTCTCGCGGCTGTCCTTGAGGTTGGCAATGGGCGTGCGCACGAACTGGCGCACTTCCAGCTCCACCTCGTCAAACAGATGGCCCGAGAGGTAGAAGCCGACGGCGGTCTTCTCCTGCACCAGCCGCTCCTTGATGCCCCAGGGCAGCACATCGGCCAGCGGCGGCTCCTGCGTGCTGGAGCCCAGTGCGTCGTCGCCCATCATGTCGAACAGGCCGCCCTGGTTGGCATTGGCGTGGGTGGTGGCGGCAAATTCAAACGCCACGTCGATGGATTCGAGCAGCGCGCGCCGGTTGAGGTTGATGCTGTCGAAAGCACCGCCCTTGATCAGGGCTTCCACCGTGCGCTTGTTGAGCTTGCTGCGGTCCACGCGCAGGCAGAAGTCGAACAGGCTCTTGAACGGGCCCTTGGTGTCACCCTGGGGGCCGGTGCCCACGCCTTCGCGCGCTGCCACAATGGCCTCGATGGCAGCCTGGCCCGTGCCCTTGATGGCGCCCAGGCCATAGCGGATCACCTTGTCGGTCACCGGCTCGAAGCGGTGGTGTCCACGGTTCACATCGGGCATCTCGAAGCTCACGCCCATCTTGAGCGCATCTTCGTACAGCACCTTGAGCTTGTCGGTGTTGTCCATTTCCACGGTCATGTTGCCGCAGTAGAACTCTGCCGTGTAGTGCACCTTGAGCCAGCCGGTGTGGTAGGCCAGGAGCGAGTACGCTGCCGCGTGCGACTTGTTGAAGCCGTAGCCGGCGAACTTCTCCATCAGGTCGAACACTTCGTCGGCCTTGGCCTCGTCGATGCCGATCTTGGCCGCGCCTTCGCGGAAGGTGGCACGGTGCTTGACCATCTCCTCCACCTTCTTCTTGCCCATGGCGCGGCGCAACAGGTCGGCGCCACCCAGGCTGTAGCCGCCCAGCACCTGGGCGGTCTGCATCACCTGCTCCTGGTAGACCATGATGCCGTAGGTCTCGGAGAGCACCTTTTCGACCAGCGGGTGGGGGTACTCCACCACTTCCTTGCCGTGCTTTCGGGCCACGAAGCTCGGGATCAGGTCCATCGGGCCGGGGCGGTAGAGCGCATTGAGCGCAATCAAGTCTTCCAGGCGGCTGGGCTTGGCTTCCTTGAGCATCTGCTGCATGCCGCGCGATTCAAACTGGAACACGGCTTCGGTCTTGCCGGCAGAGAACAGCTGGTAGGTTTTGGCATCGTCGAGCGGAATGTTCTCGAAAGCGAAGTTTTCCTGGCCCTTGTGGCGCTTCATGATGAATTCGCGCGCAATCTCCAGGATGGTGAGCGTGGCCAGGCCCAGAAAGTCGAACTTGACGAGGCCCACCGCCTCCACATCGTCCTTGTCGTACATGGCCACGGCCGATGTACTGCCCGGCTGCTGGTAGAGCGGGCAAAAGTCGGTCAGCTTGCCCGGGGCAATCACCACGCCGCCCGCATGCATGCCGATGTTCCGCGTCATGCCTTCGAGCTTTTGCGCCATCTCGATCAGGGTCTTGACGTCTTCCTCTTTCTCGATGCGCTCGGCAAGGATGGGCTCTTCCTTGATGGCATAGGTGTACTTGTCGCCTTCCTTGGGCGGGTTGGGCGGGTATTTGAGCGTGACGTGCAGGCCCGGCTTGTTGGGGATGAGCTTGGAGATGCCGTCGCAGAAGGTGTAGCTCATGTCCATGACACGGCCCACGTCGCGAATGGCCGCGCGCGCGGCCATGGTGCCGAAGGTGGCGATCTGGCTGACGGCATTGCGGCCGTACAGGTCTTTCACATAATCGATCACCCGGTCGCGGTTGGCCTGGCAGAAGTCCACGTCGAAGTCGGGCATGGACACGCGCTCCGGGTTCAGGAAGCGCTCGAACAGCAGGTTGTAGTGGATCGGATCCAGGTCGGTGATCTTGAGCACGTAGGCAACGAGCGAGCCCGCGCCCGACCCCCGGCCCGGCCCCACCGGGCAGCCATTTTGCTTGGCCCAGTTGATGAAGTCCGCCACGATCAGGAAGTAGCCGGGGAACCCCATCTTCAAAATGATGCCCAGCTCGAACTCCAGCCGCTCCACGTATTTGGACCGTTCGGCCTCGCGCTTTGTGGCATCCGGAAAGAGGAGCTTGAGGCGGTCTTCCAGCCCTTCGAAGGATGCCTGCCGGAAATAATCGTCAATCGGCATGCCGTTGGGCGTGGGGAAATCCGGCAGAAAGTACTTGCCCAGCTGCAGGGTAACGCTGCAGCGGCGGGCAATCTCGGCGGTATTGGCGATGGCGCTGGGCACATCGGCAAACAGCGCCTCCATTTCGGCTGCGGATTTCAGGTACTGGTCCTGCGTGAAGCGCTTGATGCGCTTTTTGTTACCCAGGGTTTCGCCCTCGGCAATGCAGACGCGTGCCTCGTGCGACTCGAAATCCGATGGCTTGCCAAACTGCACCGGGTGGGTGGCGACCACCGGCAGCTTCAGGTTGGCCGCCAGCGCCACGGCGGCGCTCACATGGGTTTCGTCGTCCGAGCGGCCTGCACGCTGCAGTTCGATGTAGAAACGGTGCGGAAACAGGCTCGCCAGGCGCAATGCGCTGCTGCGCGCCGCCATTTCGTCACCGCGCAGCAGGGCCTGCCCCACCGGGCCAGCCTGCGCCCCCGACAGCACGATCAGCCCCTCGGAGAGCTCTTCCAGCCAGGCCCAGGTGCACTGCGGCTGCGCCTTGACGGTATCGGCCATCCACACACGCGCCAGAATCTCCGACAGGTTCAGGTACCCCTGCTGGTTCTGGATCAGCACGATGATGCGCGACAGCGGCCAGCCCGCCACTTCGGCCTCCATCACCAGCTCTGCCCCCAGCAGCGGCTTGACCCCTGCGCCCCGCCCTGCCTTGTAGAACTTGATGGCGCCAAACAGGCTGTTGAGGTCGGTCAGCGCCATCGCGGGTTGCCCGTCATTGGCGGCGAACTTCACCAGATCCCCAATGCGGTTGGTGCTGTCGATGATCGAGAACTCGGAATGGATGCGAAGGTGTACGAACATATCCCTGCATTGTAGGAAAGCTTGGGCACCCTGCCCGGCAAACAACCCACAACCCCCAGCCGCTGTTACACACGACAACCCCTCGCAACCCTTGCCTGCCCGATTGGCATGCGCAGCCTATTACAATGCGTCGGATACAGGGCGCGGCAGGTGCCGCCCTGCTGCGCAGGCGGGCAATTGCCTCTGCGCGGTTTTTCCAGCCTTCCATCCATGGAATTGATGCCAAAAATGCTGTTTGCGCAACGTACATCTCAGGTTACTGCTATTGCTTCCGTAGCAACCGCCATGCTTCTGGCAGGCTGCTCCACAACCGAGGTGGATCCAACAGCAGGCTGGAGCCCCAACAAGATCTATTCGGAAGCCCGCGACGAAGCCTCGACCGGCTCGTTCGACAAGGCCGTTCCGCTGTATGAAAAGCTCGAGGGCCGCGCTGCCGGTACGCCATTGGCCCAACAGGCCCAGCTTGAAAAGGCCTATTCGCAATACAAGAGCGGCGAAAAGGCCCAGGCCATCGGCACGCTGGATCGCTTCATCAAGCTGCACCCCGCCAGCGAAGGCGTGGATTACGCGCTGTACCTGAAGGGCCTGGTCAATTTCAACGAAAACCTGGGCCTGTTCTCCTGGGTGGCCAAGCAGGACCTGTCCGAGCGCGACCAGAAGGCCGCCAAGGATTCGTTCGAGGCTTTCCGCGAGCTGGTGACGCGCTTTCCCGAGTCCAAGTACACGCCCGATGCCGAAAAGCGCATGCGCTACATCGTCAACTCGCTGGCCCAGTACGAGGTGCACGTGGCACGCTACTACTATGAACGCGGCGCCTATGTGGCCGCCATCAACCGCGCACAGAACGCCATCAGCGATTACAAGGAAGTGCCCGCACAGGAAGATGCGCTCTACATCATGATGCTGTCGTACGAGCGACTGAACATGAAGGACATGGCGGCCGATACCAAGCGCGTGCTGGAAGCCAGCTACCCGAACACCACCCTGCTCAGCAAGGGCTTCCGCAGGGAAGACAAGCCCTGGTGGAAGCTCTGGTAAGCCCTGCTGCCAGAGGGATGAACGCCCCGAACTCCTGAATCAATAGCATAAAGCGCTCACCAGTTGGGCGCTTTATGCATTTCACGATGAAGAAATGGTGGCTTGCGACGCATCCGTGCTTTCGACGCGGATTTCGCGGATGGAGGCCAGGTACCGCGCCACCTCTTCTTGCGGCAACTGCGGCATGGGCGGCAGCGCAGCCAGCAGGCTGGCGCCATAGCTGCGGGTGCAAAGGCGCGCATCGGCAATCACGACGAGGCCTCGGTCGCTGAACGAGCGCAGCAGGCGGCCCACGCCCTGGCGCAGCTGCATGGCAGTCTGCGGCAGGGTGTAGCCCAGAAAGCCGTCCTCCCCCAGGTCTTGCAAGGCGGCTGCCCGTGCGGCATGCAATGCATCGTGGCGGGGCGGAAACGGCAGCTTGTCGATCACCAGCAACTGCAGCGCCTCGCCCGGAAGATCGACTCCCTCCCACAGCGCCATGGTGCCCACCAGCACCTGGCCACGCCGCCCCTGCCCTGTTGCGCCACGCATGCCGGCCAGCAGATGGCGCTTGGGCGCCTCCCCCTGCATCTGCACATCGATAGGCGTGCCGCCCAACTCATGGCGAAGTGCCGCAGCCAATGCCCACATGGCCTGCGTGGACGTGCACAGCACCATGCAGCGGCCACCCAGCTGCTCGACCGGGGCCTTCAGCCACGCGGCCAGCGCCTGCGCACGCTCGGTTGCCGGCGCATCCGCAGGCGGCAGGCTCTGGGGAATGACCAGGGCCGCCTGCGCCGCCCAGTCCAGCGCATGCGCCAGGCGCAGGCAATGCACCTGCGACGGCACCTGTGGCGACAGTTGCGGTGGTAATTGCGCCTGCGTTTGTGATTCGGACAAGGCCGCAACCCCATCCAACAGAGGCGCGCGATCTGCCGCAAGCCCTTGCAGACCCATGGCACTGGTGAACCACTGCAATGCATCGTCCTGCCCCAGCGTGGCAGAGGTAAACAGCCAACGCTGCGGCACCGCAGCCTGAGATGGGGTGGTCACGCCCGTCATTGGCGCTGCCAGCCAGGTGGCGCCCAGTACATCAGGCTGCAAAGCCGCCAGCGCCTGCCAGAGCCACGGCGGGGATTCCCGAAAACCCTGCCGCAGGGCGCGTGCCTGCGCAGCTGGTGCAGCACGGGGTACGCTTTGCTGCGGCGGCAGGCTTGGGCCATCCCACCAGCGTACCAGGCCCGCAGCGGGCGGCCTGCCCCACTGTCGCAGGGTGGCAAGCAGGCTGTGGCCCTGCTCCACCAGGCGCTGCAGACTGGCCGCACCGCCTGCCACACCTTGCAGTGCCGCTATCATTTCCGATAACCGGTTATGCAGACGCACCAAGGCCTCGGTGCTCTCGCCCGCCGCAGCCTCTGCGCGGCCCGCTTCACTGCCAGGGCCGCCGCTATTGGCATTGCTGACAGCCAGCCAGTGGACCAGCGCCTGGCTGCAGGACGCCAGCAGCGCATCCCAAGGGGCAAAGCCGCGCGCGTGCATGCGCGTCTGCCGCGCCGCGGACTGCAAAAAATCCTGCACATCGCCCGCATTGAGGCCCTTGGCCAGCACTTTGAGGCCGATGGCAGGCAACTGGTGCGCCTCGTCCATCACCACGGTCTCGGCCAGCGGCACAAAACCGTGGGCCGCGCCCAGCATCTGCCGGTGGCGCAGTTCGCTGAAATACAGGTGGTGGTTGATCACCAGCACGTCGGCCTGGGCGGCCTGGGCCCGGGCGCGGTTGGAAAAGCAGGCGGCAAAATGCGTGCAGCGCTGGCCCAGGCATTCGCTGTGGCTGGCGGTGATCTGCGGCAGCAATGCAGGCAGCTCGCGCAGATCGTCCAACTCGGCCAGATCGCCGCTGCGCGTGCCCTGTGCCCAGCGCGCCACCTGCTGCAGCGCCTGCAGCTGATCGGCGGGACGGTGGGTCTGCAGCGATTGCGCCAGGCCATGCAGGCAGACGTAGTTCTCGCGCCCCTTGAGCACCGCCACGCGCCTGCGCATCTGCAGATGGCCCAGCAGTGCAGGAAGATCGCGGTCCACCAGCTGATCCTGCAAGGCGCGTGTGGCCGTGCTCACCACAAAGCGCCCCCCTTGGGCCAGCGCCGCCATGAGGTAGGCGTAGGTCTTACCCGTTCCCGTGGGGGCCTCTATCGCAATGGATTCCCCAGCGTTCCAGGCGGCCAGAATGGCATCCACCATGCGCTGCTGCTGCGCACGCAACTGCAGGGGCGCAGGCTCGGCAGCCTGGCCGGGTGTCAGCATAGGCGGTGGCGATGGGGCTGGTGGCAAAGACATGGGCAGGCAAGTCTAGCCGGTGCCAGTGGCTGAAAAATGCTGATAAAGGGCAAATGATGGCGCGCAAACATCAGTTGGGCGGCCGCAACCCGCGTAATCACGTGCTGGGGCGCGGCCTGCAGGGCAATCTGCTCTATGATGCAGACAACTCCATCAAAGCCCCCGCCTCGCATGAGCACCAGTTTCCGTTTGTCCGCATCCACCGGTCTGCACAAGGGCGACCGCCCCTACCAGCAGGACCAGGTGGTGGTGCTGGCCCACCCCCGTGTCAAGGGCTGTGTGCTGGCCGTGGTGGCCGACGGCATGGGCGGGCGCAGTGGCGGGCGCGCCGCTGCCGATCAGGTCATGATGACGGCCAAGCAGGTGTTCGAGCGTTTCTCCCCCGAGGCCGACAGCCCCGAATCCATGCTGGGCAGCATCGTGCGCGAAGCCCATCTGTTGATTCGCCTGGTTGCCATTGCCGCCGAGCAGGAGCCGCACAGCACCATTGCGGCCTTTGTCATCATGCCCAATGGCTCGTGCGTGTGGGCACATGCGGGCGATTCACGCATCTACCACTTCCGCAGTGGCCAGCTGCTGTACCAGACGAGCGACCATTCCTACGTGCAGACCCTGGTGGACCAGGGCGAGTTGACGCTGGAAGAAGCGCGCTTCCACCCGCAGTCCAACATTCTGCTCAACTGCCTGGGCACGGCGGAGGATCCGCCGCTGATCCACCACCGCATTCCGGTGCTCAAGCACGGCGATGTGCTGATGGCCTGCAGCGACGGTATCTGGCACTACTTTGCACCCGAGGAACTCTCGTCCATCACGCGGCTTTTGTCGCCGCGCGAAGCCAGCCAGTTCCTGATCGAGCGCGCGCAGATGCGCGCCACGGGCACGGGTGACAATATGTCGCTGGCCATCGTCAAGATCGAGTCCATCCCCTCAGACAAGCCAGACAAGTCTGCCAAGCCCCGTTCCAGCAGCAAGGCAGGGAAGACTGCAGATCAGGCGGCACCGGGCTCTCCCATCATTTCCTGAGCCGTTTCGCCATCCCAGTGGGGCAACCGAAACCGGCCAGGCGTTGACTGGCGTCCATACTCCCGCCCATGAAAAAGCCTCGCATTGCGAGGCTTTTCTGCAGGGGAAACGGATACCGGGTGTGGTCAGAAACCGGCCATCACCGAGCCCTTGAACTGCACATCCAGGAACTTGCGGATTTCTTCGCTGTGGTAGGCCTTGACCAGCTTGGTCACCCAGGGCTGGCTCTTGTCGGCCTCACGTACCACCAGGATATTCACGTACGGGTTCTTGGCGCTTTCCAGCACGATGGAATCGGTCTTGGGGTTGAGGCCCGCCGAAATGGCAAAGTTAGTGTTGACGGCCGCAGCGTCCAGATCATCCAGCGAGCGTGGCAGCTGGGCTGCATCCAGCTCAATGAACTTCAGCTTCTTGGGGTTGGCCACCACATCCAGCGGCGTCGCCTTCAGGCCTGCATTGTCCTTGAGCTTGATCAAGCCATTAGCCTGCAGCAGCAGCAGCACGCGGCCACCATTGGTCGGGTCGTTCGGAATGCCGAAGCGCGCGCCTTCCTTCAACTCGTCGATCTTCTTGATCTTCTTGGAGTAGATGCCGATCGGGAAATTCACCGTATCGGCGGCCACGGCAAACTTGTAGCCACGGTCCTTGATCTGCGCGTCCAGGTAAGGCTTGTGCTGGTAGCTGTTGGCATCGAGTTCGCCCGATTGCAGCGCGGCGTTGGGCTGCACATAGTCGCTGAACTCGATGATCTTGATCTTGAGACCGTCCTTCTCGGCGATCTTCTTGACCTGCTCCATGATCTGGGCGTGCGGGCCGGCAGTCACGCCGATCTTGATTTCCTTGTCCTGCGCGACAGCGGCGCCAGAAACACCAACGGCCAGCGCCAAAGCCAGAACCGATTGCAGCAATGTACGTTTTTGCACGAGCGATACCTTTCAAATTCGATACCGAACTGTAAGCCCGTTTTTGCACCGCAGCAAAGATTGTTTGTATATTTGCTTACAACCGTGTTGCTGAAATGAATGCTATCAAATTTGATGCATTGGCGCTCATCAATCCTGCGCTGGTAGCGGTTTTCGCCCTGTTTCAGCCATCGCTGCCGCCCTATTCGGGCTTCAGGGCCACGTTGTTGAGCTTGTCCAGCCTCTCGGGCCAGTTGCCGTTTTGCGCATGCTGCTGCAGGATGCGCGTCCACGCCACCCAGGCATCCCATTGCACGCGCTTGTCCCAGGCATTGCCCCATTCGCTGAAGGCTTGCAGCGCGCTGTCTGCTGCTGCCTGAGCGTCTGCATTGCGCCCGGCGCTCAGGTACAGCTGGGCCAGCACCATTTGCGGCTCGCCCACCCAGGGGTTGAGCTGCACGGCCTGCTCCAGCACACCGGTTGCCACATCCAGATCCGTGAGCGGTTGGTCCTGCTGGATGACCGACCAGTACAGCGATGCAGCGGCCGCATCGGCCGCCGGCGCCAGGCCCTGCGTGCAGCGGGCGAACACCGGCGGCACGGGCAGCAGGCCCTTGAGGCCGGGGTGCTGCAGCGCCAGACCCAGGCTGGCAATCTGCGACAGCATGCGGCCGCTGGGGCGCATCGGGCCGGGCCAGAGCGACGCCATCCAGTGCGCCTTCTGGCTGCGCTGCGGCACGTTCGGGAAGCTGGAGAAAATGTCGTCCTGCCAGCTGAACCACTGCTCCATGGTATCGGCCATGCTGACGATGATGAAGGCCGCCACCGTATAGGGCTCGACGCGGCGCGGTGCACCCTTGTGGTCCAGCACCACGGCGCCATCGGCCTCGATCTGGCCGGCCAGCACCTTCTGTACGAACTGCGCACGCGAGAGCGTGCAGAACTCGAACACCAACTGCTCGGCCTTCTCTCCCACCACGGCGGCGAGCTTGCTGCGTTCACTGTTGGCATCGAACTTGACGAGGTCGACGAAGGCATTGCCGTACACGCTGTGCAGCAGGCCCAGGAGCTTGACGTCTTCGGCCTGCTGCCACAGCTGCAGCGTGCGGGTGACGCCCAGCAGGTGGTGGCGGAACGTGCCCGCCTTGTGCCAATCCAACCCCACATCGCGGGCCAGCACCACCGGCAATGCGGCGGCAAGGCGGGGCTCCTGTTCAATCCAGCTGTCGTCGAGCAGCGGCTTGGCGCGCTGCCATTGATCCGCGTCAAGGCGCTGCAGCGGCAAGCCATGGGCGGGTGGCAAAGGGGCGTTCATGCGAGTCTCCTGGTTTTTTTGGTGGTTGCAGGCATTGTAGGCAGCGGTGCTGTGAAGTTGGCCTCTTGCGCGACATGGAGAACGTGCGCATCCGGCCAAACTATAAAAACCATAGCTACTTGCGCTTACCAGCATTGGATTGTGGATTTTCTGATTGCAATACCAAAGCAAAAAGCCCATGAAGGCGATGCTTCATGGGCTTTGGCGTCTTGCGGCGCGAGGAGACTTTGAATAGGTTCTTACTTGTGGCTCAGGCGCCGAACGGCCCAGTCACCCAGGCTTTGCACCAGCTGCACAAAGATGATCAGGATCACGACCACCGCCAGCATGATGTCTGGCAGAAAGCGCTGGTAGCCGTAGCGGATGCCCAGGTCGCCCAGGCCCCCGCCGCCAATGGCGCCTGCCATGGCCGAATAGCCGGTCAGCGAGACGAAGCTGATGGTCAGGCCCGCGACGATGCCGGGCAGCGCCTCGGGCAGCAGCACCTTCCAGACGATCTGCCACGAGGTGGCACCCATGGCCTGCGCCGCCTCGATGAGGCCGTTGTCCACTTCGCGCAGCGAGGTCTCCACCAGGCGGGCGATGAAGGGCGCGGCGGCCAGCGTCAGCGGCACAATGGCAGCTGCCGTGCCGATGGACGAGCCGGTGATCAGCCGCGTGAACGGGATGATCGCCACCAGCAGGATGATGAAGGGCGTGGAGCGCACGGCGTTCACGATCCAGCCGACGATCTTGTTGGCAGCTCCGTTTTCGAGGATGCCGCCCTGGTCGGTGAGGCGCAGGAACACGCCCAGCGGAATGCCGATCAGGGCCCCGGCGACGCCGGAGATGCCCACCATGATGATGGTTTCCCACAGCGAGGTGGCAAACAGCTCCAGCATCATTTCCGAAAAATTCTCAAACATGGTCTACCTCTTGGGGGGTGATCAGGCGGCGCGGGCCGCAGTATCCACTTCCTGCACCTGCACACCGGAGGCGCGCAGCGCAGCAATTGCCGCATCCAGCTGCTGCAGCGGGCCGCTGGCATACACGGCCAGAAAGCCGAAGGTCTGGTCCTGGATCTCGTCGACCTGGCCGTTGAGGATGCTGACATCCAGGCCAAAGTCACGGATCAGGCGCGAGAGGATGGGCTGGTAGGCCTGGTTGCCCGCATAGGACAGGCGCAGCAGCTTGCCGTGGCCAGCCGTCAGCGCATCGTTGAGCGTGCGCACGCGCTCGATCACGCTGACTGGCAGGTCCTGCGGCACGATTTCGTCGATCAGGCTCTTGGTGATGGGTTGCTGCGGGCGGGTGAAGACATCGATCACCGAGCCCTCTTCCACCACCTTCCCGGCTTCCATCACCGCCACACGGTCGGCAATCTGCTTGACCACCTGCATCTGGTGCGTAATCAGCACCACCGTGAGGCCCATATCTTTGTTGATCTGCTTGAGCAGGGCCAGCACCGAGCGGGTGGTTTCCGGATCGAGCGCCGAGGTGGCCTCATCGCTCAGCAGCACCTTGGGCTCGCTCGCAAGCGCCCGGGCAATGCCCACGCGCTGCTTCTGGCCGCCCGACAGTTGGGCTGGATAGCGGTCGCTGAAGGCCGACAGGCCCACCAGATCAAGCAGCGGGTCCACCCGCTTTTTGATGGCTGCCTTGTCCACACCGGCCAGCTCCAGCGGCAGCGCTGCGTTGTCGAACACCGTGCGGGACGAGAGCAGATTGAAGTGCTGGAACACCATGCCGATCTCGCGCCGCGCCTGGCGCAACTCGCCGTCGTTCATGGCCGTCAGCTCATGGCCGTTGACGAACACCTGGCCCGAGGTGGGCCGGTTGAGCAGGTTGATGTTGCGCACGAGCGAGCTTTTGCCCGCGCCGCTGCGCCCGATGATGCCAAACACCTCGCCGGCGGCAATGCGCAGGTCAACGCCACGCAGCGCCTGCACCGGGCCATTCTTGCCCGGGTACGTTTGGGTGATACCCCGAAGTTCAATCATTGGAATAAAGAAAGCGCCCTTGTTCGCAGGGCGCTTCGAGAAGCGTGAATAGATGTACTGTACGCGATGCGACAGCTGTTACCAACGAATGAAATTTTAGTTCGTTACAACCGTTGGTTATTTCGGAAGGTCTTTTGGCGCGCCCATGGCCTGGCGCACGGCGTCTGCCACCGCCTCGCGGATGGTGGTGTCGATTTCGAGTTGCAGCGATGATTGCAGCAAGGCCGTCTGCTGGTTCACCACCTTGAGCACGGCCGCCGTGAGCCGGTCATCGAGCGTATCCTGCACGCGGCGCAGCACGCGACGGGTGATGGCGTCCTCCAGCTCCTGTGCCGTTTGCGCGGCACTGGCTACGAGGCTGGCGGTGGCCGCTTCCATGGCGGCATTGCCTGTAGGGCTGCCGGTGGCGCCTTCCACATGGGTGGCAGCCTCCGGAGCAGCACCTTCGCCCAAAGCGCCTGCGGCGGCACCTGCAATGGCGTCGGCGCCCGCCTCAGGGTGCCGACCATCGGGCCCAGTCCCTTGGACAAACCCCTGTACAGGCTCGGCGTTTGGCGCAACTGCGCCATCGGCCTGCGCCGTATCGACTACGAATCTGTCGGGATCTGCGTCATCGGCAGCGGTATCTGCAGCATCTACCGGCTGCGCCCAGCCACTGTGCGTGGGCAGGCTGGCGATGTCGATGTCGCTCAGGGGCGGGGTTTCAGCGTCTAACGCATCCACCTCCCGGCGCCTGCGCAGCACTGCGGCAGAAGATGCTTCATTTTTTGAAGCATCCTGCGCTTCTTCAGCGGGCACGGACGCCGAAAAATCCTCCGAAGCGGCTTCCTGCGCAGCCACTTCGGTCAGCGTGGGCACGAATTTGGGCGGGGTGCGTGGCTCCATGGGGTGCTCAGTCATCGGTCTTCATCACCAGATCGCGCCGCTCAATGGCATAGCCCTGGGCGGTGTAGTCACGCCAGCGCTGGCGAGCCAGCTGCCGGTCGTTGTCATCATCGGCGCTCACCACCTCGATCACGCGCTCGAACTGCGCAAAATCGTCTGGCATGCGATCGGACAGGTTCAGCAGCACGCGCTTGTGCGGCAGGCCAGCATCCACCTGGCTGGCCAGCACCGTCGGCGAGCGCTGCAGCACAGCGGCTGCCGCATCAGCCCGGCAATGGGCCAGAAACTGGGGCTCGCCGCCAAACGACCACAGCGCCAGATCCAGTTCGGCCACCACATCGGGCGCGGCCAGCACCACCAGCGGCATGTCCATGCGCTGGAGCTTGCGCACCAGCTTGCAGGCATAGGTCAGCTTGCTTGGTGCGTTGAAGTGAAAGGCGACGGCGGTCTTGTCTGCCATGGTGCGGGCCGATCCGGTCAGTTGCCTGCAGGGCGGTCGCTGCCGTCCTGGTTGACGGCGGCCTTGCCGGGCTTGTCGGCCTTCACCGCCTTGGCTTTGCCGGGCCGTGCGTCCTTGTCTGCCTTGCCAGGCTTGGAGGCATCTGCCTTCTGCGCCGACAGCAGGTACTGCAGCAGCAAGCCCACGGGACGGCCGGTCGCGCCCTTCTTGGCGCCGCTGCGCCAAGCGGTGCCTGCAATATCCAGATGCGCCCAGGCCATGTTGCCCACAAAGCGCTGCAGGAACTTGGCTGCCGTCACCGCACCGGCCGGGCGGCCGCCCACGTTGGCCACGTCGGCAAAATTGCTCTTGAGGCCATCGGCATACTCGTCATCGAGCGGCATACGCCAGCACCAGTCCTGCGCCTTGTCGCCAGCATTTTGCAGGGCCTGGGCCAGCGCGTCATTGTTGGAGAACAGGCCGCTGCGTTGCGCGCCCAGCGCGATCACGCAGGCACCAGTCAGGGTGGCAATGTCAACCACCGCCGCTGGATCGAAGCGCTCTGCGTAATGCAGCGCGTCGCACAGCACCAGACGCCCTTCGGCATCGGTGTTCAGAATCTCAATGGTCTGGCCGCTCATGCTGGTGACCACGTCGCCAGGCTTGACCGCGCCGCCATCGGGCATGTTTTCGCAGGCCGGAATCAAACCCACCACGTTGACGGCAGGCTTGAGCTCTGCCAGTGCACGGAAGGTACCCAGCACGCTGGCGGCGCCTCCCATGTCGTATTTCATCTCGTCCATGTCCGGCGCAGGCTTGAGCGAGATGCCGCCAGTGTCGAACGTGATGCCCTTGCCCACCAGCACCACGGGCTTGTCGCCTTTGTCGGCACCGCTGTAGTGCAGCTCGATGAAGCGCAGCGGCTCCTTGGAGCCCTGTGCCACCGCCATGAAGGCGCCCATGCCGAGCTTGGCCACGTCTTCGGGCTTGTGAATCTTGCACTTGATGCGCTTGTGCTCGCCCGCCAGGGTTTCAGCGGCATCGGCCAGCATTTTGGGCGTAGCGTAGTTGGCGGGGCGGTTGGCCCATTCGCGGGCAAAAGCCACGCCAGTGGCAGTAGCCTGAGCCACGCCAAAGGCAGCGCCGAGTTCTTGCGCGTTGGGGGCGCCGATGGTGACGCCCTGCAGGGCCACCGCCTTGGCCGAGGGCTTGGAGGTGCCGTACTGGTAGGCCAGCTCCGCCGCACACTGCACGGCAGCGTACAGGGCATCTTCTGCCAGCGGGCTGGCGCTGACGATCACGGCCTGCTTGGTGCCCTCGCGGGTGAAGCCGCCTGCCGCAGCGGCAAGCGCCTGGCGCACCGCCTTGGCCGAGCCGTCGCCCACGCCCAAAAGCAGCAAATGCCGAGCCTGGATGGCGGGCACCGCGTACATGGCCAGCGACTTGCCGGCTTTTGCCTCAAAATCACCATTTTTCTGCGCATGCGCAATCAGGGTGGACAATGCGTCACTGGCCTTGGGTGCGTTGTCGCCCACCAGTACGACCAGGAGATCGCCCGGCTGCAATGCGGCCGAGGCCAGATCCAGAGTCTTGAGTTCAAAGTTCATAATCGGTGCTTTCCTTGCCGCCAATGTTATTCGATTCTTCGATCCGTAAAGAGCTATCCCGCAGCTTTGGTGCCACCTTGGTGGTGCTGGTCACCGTCGTGATGACCATGATGCTTATCAAGGTGCTGGGCCAGGCCTCGCGCGGCAGCGTCAATCCATCCGATGTGATGCTGGTCATGGGTTATACCGTGCTCGGCCAATTGCCCACGATTTTGAGCCTTTGCCTGTTCATCGCCGTGGTGGCCACCTTGTCGCGCATGTACCGCGACAGCGAGATGGCGGTGTGGTTCAGCAGCGGCCAGAGCCTGATGGCCTTTCTGCGCCCGCTGATGCGTTTTTCCTGGCCGGTGATGGTGGTGATCGCGGTGCTGGCGCTGGTGGTGTGGCCCTGGGCCAATCAGCAGATCGTGCAACTGCGTGCACAGTATGAACAGCGCGGCGATGTGGAGCGCATTGCGCCGGGCGAGTTCCAGGAGTCGTCCGACGGCACGCGGGTTTTCTTCATCGACCGTGAACGTGCATCGGACACGCAGGCCAGCAACGTCTTCATCGTCACCAACGAGGCCAAGAAGGACACCGTGACCAGCGCCAGAAGCGCCCACCTGGAGGTGCAGGACGATGCCCGCGTTGCGGTGCTGAACGACGGCCAGCGCGTTGAAAAGGACAAGAGCAAGCAGGGCCTGAAGGTGAGCGACTTCAAGGAGTACGGCACGCGCATCGGCAAGGCAGGTGCGGTCGACCTCAATGACTCCTACTCGGTCAAGAACATTCCTACGCAGAAGCTCGTCACCAGTGCAGAACCGCGGCAGCGCGGCGAGTTGGGCTGGCGCCTGGGCCTGGCCGTTGCGGCGCTCAACTTCGTGGTGCTGGGCCTGGGGCTTGCCAGCGTCAACCCCCGGGCGGGCCGCAGCAGCAGCCTGCTCTTCGCCCTCTTCGCCTTTGTCGTTTACTACAACTTGATGACCTTCTCCCAGAGCTGGGTGTCGTCGGGCAAGGTGCCCCTGTGGGCATCGTTCACCCTGGTGCATGGCGCCACTGCGGTGCTTGCCTGGGTGCTGCTCTATTTCCGCAGCCACCAGCGCTCGCCGTTGCAATGGCTGCGCAGCAAGGGAGCCCGCGCATGAAAACCTTCCGCAAGATGATCTACCGCGACATTGCCTCGACCGTAGGCTTTGTCACCCTGGCGTTTCTGGCGCTGTTCTTCTTTTTCGACATGGTCGACGAGTTCCGCTGGGTCGGAACCGGCACCTACCAGCTCAAGCACGCCGTGCTGAGCGTGGCGCTGAACATTCCCACCCATGTCTATGAGCTGCTGCCGATCACGGTGCTGATCGGCACCATTTTCGTGATGGCGCGCATGGCGCAGACCTCCGAATTCACCATTCTGCGCACCAGCGGCCTGAGCCCCTGGCAGGCACTGGGCAGCCTCATGACCATCGGCATCGCCTTCGTGGTGCTGACCTTTGCCATTGGCGACTATGTGGCGCCCGCTGGCGAGCAGGCCAGCCAGTTGCTGCGTGCGCAGCGCTTTGGACAGCTGAGCACCGGCCAGACGGGCGCCTGGCTGCGCGAAAAGCGCGACGACGGCATGGCCGCCATCAATGTGCGTTCCATCAGCCCCGAAGGCGAGCTGCAGCAGGTGCGCATCTTCAACTTTGACGGCCAGGGCCGCATCCAGAAGCAGCTCACCGCTGGCGGCGGCAGCTTTGGCGATGGCAGTTGGAAGCTGCGCCAGGTGCAGGAGCAGCACTATTTCCTGGGCGATGGCAACAAGGCGCGTGTCGAAGTGAAGAACCTGCCGGATGTGGACTGGCCCACGACGGTGACCCGCAGCATGGTGGCCGCTGCCGTGCTCAAGCCCGACCAGATGAGCACCTATGACCTGTTTCGCTATGTGAATCACCTGGAGGCCAACGGCCAGAGCGCGCAGCGCTACGAGATTGAGCTGTGGCGCAAGGTGTTCTACCCCATCAGCTGCCTGGTGATGGTGGTGCTCGCCCTGCCCTTTGCCTACCTGCACTTCCGCTCGGGCGGCATCACCGGCTACGTGTTTGGCGGGGTGATGGCCGGTATCAGCTTCTTCCTCTTGAACAATGTGTTCGGCTTTGCCGGTAACCTGCAGAACTGGCCGCCGATGCTGACAGCGGCGGCCCCGGGCATCATCTATTCGCTGCTGTCGCTGGGCGCCTTCACCTGGCTGGTGCTGCGGCGCTGACGGCGCTGCCTTTTCCGTCTGCCCGCGCCGGCGCGAACACCGGCGCATCCGGCAGTTCGCTCCAGGGCACCATGCGCTGCCAGTTGTAGACCTGGATGGGCGCGCTGCTGGTGGGCGCGGCCAGGTTCTTGCCTGGCTGCACCATGGGGCTCTTCACGCCCAGCCAGTTGGCGTACAGGTGGAAGAAGTCATAGCCGCTGATCGGCGTGGTGTTGCGCATGGGCTCCTTGCGGCCGGTGTCGATATGCAGCAGCGCGGTATCGTAGGCCTCCTGGATATTGGGCTCCACGTAGATGTTCTTGTTGGGCATGTGCAGCTGCTCCTTCCAGCGCTCCCAGTCGCTTGCGGGCTCGACGCGCAGTGAATGGTCGGAAACAAACAGAATTTCGTGCTGGTCGGGCCGCCAGGTCTGCAGCAGCTCGTCGAGCTTCTGCAGAAAAAGATCGAGCTTGCGCAGGCTGGTCAGGTAGCAGTCGATGTGGTGACCCTGCCCGCTTTGAAAGGCGATGGGCATGTCGGTGACGCGCTCGCAGGCGTCGGGGTGCGAGCCCATCATGTGCAGCACGATCACGGCATCCGGTGCAATGGTGCCCGGCGTCTCCAGCTGGCTGCGCAGCACGTTGAGCATGGCGAAATCATCGCGGTACGGCGCAACGGCGGGCGGCTGGTCGAGAAAGCGGTAGGAGTCGGCCTGCCGGGCGATCCAGGCAATCTTGGTATCGTGCTTTCCCACGCTGCCCTGGTTGGATATCCAGTGCGCGGTATAGCCTGCGGCATGGGCCAGGGCCATCACGTTGCGGTCGGGGTCAAAGCTGCCGTCAGCCATGGTCGAATACGACAGGGTGCGCACCAGGCTCGTGACCGTATTGGGCGCAGGTGCGTGGTACTGCGCATAGGCGGCGACCTGCGGCGATGCATCGAGAAACGGCGTGGTCTTCCAGGGGCTGCCCATGACGGACATGTAGCGCCGATTCACGCTCTCGCCGATCACCAGCACCTTCAGGTTGCGGTTGCGCTCGACGCGCTCGATCTGCCAATCCACCGCACCGGGCTTGGCCTCCAGCACGGCGTGCTCGGAGCGGTATTTGACGACCGACTTGATGGCCTGAACGGCAAACAGCCCGAAAACATTCAGGATGGCCAGCACCACCCAGAGCACGACCGAGAAACGCCGGGGCGCCTGCGTGCGCTGCCTGCCGTAGAAAATGGCCAGCGCTGCTGCCACCAGGCCCAGGGCGATATCGGTGACATCGAGGTTGAGCAGAAATTCCCAGCTCTCCTGCACGTCCGTCTCCAGGGCCGAGGCCGCAAGCACGGTCGTCGGATAGCCATAGCCACGGCCAATGCCCAGCATCACATACAGGGAAAACAGCAGGCTGATACCGCACGCCCACTTCGTGGCCCAACCCCTGCGGGCGCTGTACAGGTAGAAGCCGCAGGTCAACGCCGCCAGCAGCAGGCGGCGCATGGCGCTCTCAGCGTCATTGACGTGCAGGTACCCCAGGCCATACAGCATGATGCCCGTCAGCAGCAAGGCGCTTACCCAGACCCGAAGACGCTGGCCGGTCGATTTTCCTGTTATTGGTTCTTGTGACATCCATACCTGCACGATGCGGCAGCCTGTTGTTGTTTTTAGAGCCGCTAACACAACTCAGTAAATCGCAGATTTGCGGTTGAGACGAGGCGCCGGGCCGCGTTAGGCGAAGCCGCAGGCAGTACAGACGTACGACCAGGCTGGGCGCCCCCGGCGAAGCAACGACGTATCAAGGGTTGTATTGGCGGTTCTTAGCGGTGCGCAGTGTAACCGCATGCCCTGGACACGCGAATATGAGCCCCTATCGAAAAGAGAGCGGTCCGCGCGCATCCCTCCTGGCCTTCCATGCGCCACATGCCAAAGGTTCAGACAGGGAAAGCGCCTGCAGCTATGCTTTTTGCAGCACCTGGGTCGTGTGCGCCGAGGCCAGGGATTTGGCCATCACCCGGATGAGATCGGTCTGCGTGACCATGCCCACCAGCCTGCCCTGCGCATTGATGACGGGCAAGTGCCGCAGATGGCCCCGGCTGAACACCGCGATCAGATCCACCACGCGGTCATAGCCCTGCACCGTGGCAACCTCCTCGGTCATCAGCTCACCCACCACCACGGCCGCCTTCTTCTTGCGCAGCACGAGCGACTTGAGACGGTCGCCCAAACCGGCAGGCGCCTGCGACAGCGCCTGGTTGAGCAGGTCGGTCGAGGTGATGATGCCCTTGACCTGCATTTTCTCGTCCACCACCGGCAGCGCCTTCACGCCATGCTGCTGCATGCGCTCCCAGGCCTGCTGCACCGGCGCATCGGCCGTGGTCACGAACACGGGGTGCACCATGATGTCTTCGCAGCGCAGGTCGCCCAGCGTGCGCTTGAAAGCGGCCTGGCTCGCCATGTGCACCAGGGCTTCCAGATCGGCGCGGCTCACATCGAGCACGCCGTTGAAATGATCGAGCGCCGCATCCAGATCCACCCCTTCGATGCGCATATTGCGCGCATCGCCTGCGGCTGCGGGTTTCTGGCTGTGCTGCGGCGCCGGGTAGCGCTTGCCGGTGGCGCGGCTGTACAGGGTAGCCAGCACCACCAGCAGCACCAGATTGGTGGCCACCGGATAGGCCAGCACCGATACATCGGTGCCATGCTCCAGCGCAATCCACATGGCCAGTGCGGCGCCCGGCGGGTGCAGGCAGCGCATGACCACCATCACCATCACCGCCAGACCGGCCGACACGGCAGCGGCGGCCGACGGGTCGTCGATCACCAGGGCCGCCCCCAAACCCGCCAGGCCCGAAAGCACACTGCCCCCGATCACCGGCCAGGGCTGGGCCATGGGGCTGGATGGCGTGCACACCAGCAGCAAGGCGCTCGCCCCCATGGCCGCAAACAGCCAGGGCGCGTGGTGGCTCTGCCCCCACCAGCGGCTCACAAGGCCGGTGAGCAGCAGGGTCAGCCCCACGCCCACCACCATGCGCAGCAACTCCTTGCCGTTCACATGCGAAGAAGACGGCCAGAAATTGCGCAGCCACTGGCGCAGGCGTTCGGCGCGGACGGGAGGTTCAGGAGTGCGTTTGCTGTCGTCAGGCATGGATCAGGGAGAAACTGCGCAATATTGACCTGCATCATAGACAAGGGCGGCGCGACGTGTCTGCCCGGCTGGAATGCCCGACCGCCCATCCACGCGCCACGGTAGCCCAAAATGGCTCCGGCACCGCATATTTGTTGCCATCTACGGGCTTACCCGGCGTCAACTTGTCAAACAGATGACACAGTCTCGCTAGAATCGGCGGTTTACTGTGAAACCCTCTATGCGTGACCGATTTGCTGTTCTGCCCCAATACTTGCTGCCTAAAAAGTGGATGACCGCTCTGGCTGGCAAGCTGGCATCGGCCCGCCTGGGCGGAGCCACCACATCCTTCATCGGCTGGTTCGTCCAGAAGTACCGGGTCAACATGGAAGAAGCCGCCGAGCCGGACATTGCCCGGTACGACAGCTTCAATGCCTTCTTCACCCGTGAGTTGCGCGCCGGCGCCCGCCCGCTTGCCCAGGCTGACCTCGTCTGCCCGGTGGACGGCGCCATCAGCCAGTGCGGCGCCATCGAGCACGACCAGATCTTTCAGGCCAAGGGCCACCACTACAGCACCACGGCCCTGGTGGGCGGCGATGCCGAGCTGGCCGCGCAGTTCAACAACGGCCAGTTCGCCACCATCTACCTGAGCCCGCGCGATTACCACCGCATTCACATGCCGCTGCGCGGCAAGCTGCAGAAGATGATCTATGTGCCGGGCGATCTGTTTTCGGTGAACCCCCTCACCGCACGCGGCGTGCCGGGCCTCTTTGCGCGCAACGAGCGCGTGGTCTGCGTGTTCGAGACGCGCATCGGCCCCGTGGTGATGGTGCTGGTGGGTGCCACCATCGTGGGCAGCATGTACACGACCTGGCACGGCCAGGTGAACCCGCCGCGCTCTAGCAAGGTACGCAGCTGGGATTACCAGACCCAGCCCATCGTGCTGGAGCAAGGCGATGAAATGGGCCGCTTCCTGCTGGGCTCCACGGTCGTGCTGCTGCTGCCACCCGGCAAAACCGGCTTTGCCGCCGACTGGGCTGCGACCAAGCCCGTGCAACTGGGCGAAACCATGGGCAGCTTTACCGCCTGATTTTCAGCCTTTTTTACCTCTTGCGCTTATCCATAAAGCGCCCAATGCTATCATTTTGGAATTTCAAGCAGTTGCAGACGGCTGCGAAAGCGGTGCACCTGCCCGCTCACCGGATCGGTAAAGGCCAGCTCCTTGGCCAGCAGCTGCAGCGGGCTTGAAAAGTCACCTTCGGGCGGGTCGTTCACCTCGGGGTAGAACGCATCGTTGCGGATGGGAATGCCCAGTGCCGCCATGTGTACCCGCAACTGGTGCCGCTTGCCGCTGATGGGCTCCAGCGCATAGCGCGCCCAGGCGCCGTTCGATTCGATGATGGCCATCCGGGTGTGGCTGTTGGGCGTGCCCGGCACCTCGTGCATCAGAAAAAAGCGCTGGCTCTCTTCCATGCGGCTGTGGTGTTCGCGCGGAAAAGCCAGATCGGCACGCACCGGAGCCACCGCCTCGTAGCTCTTGTGCATGGCCCGGTCGCGGAACAGCGCCTGGTAGGCGCCGCGCGTGGCTGCATCCTTGGACAGCAGCACCAGCCCTGCGGTGTCGCGGTCGATACGGTGCAGCGGCGACAGCCCGGCATTGCCGGTGGCCCGCTTCAGCCGCACCAAAAGCGAGTTCTGCACATACTTGCCAGTGGGCAGCACAGGCAGAAAGTGCGGCTTGTCCACCAGCAGAATGCGCTCGTCCTCGTACAGAATCGCCGCTTCAAAGGGAATCGGGGTCTCCTGCGCCCAGGCGCGCCAGTAGTACACCCGCTGACCCGGCACAAAACGCTGGTCGGCACGCAAGGGTTGGCCTTGGGCATCCACAACGTCGCCCGCCTGCATGCGCGCCTGCCACTCCTGCCGCGCCACCAGCGGCAGCCGCTCGGCAAGGTAATCCAGCAGCCAGCCGTCGCCCTGCGAAGGCAGCACCACGCAGCTAGGGCTCACGCCATCGCGCATCCAGGTGTGCGGAGGGCCAAGGGCTGCATCTTCGGGCGAAGGGGTTACAGATTCATTCATTGCACGCGTCATGACGCTGGCGATTGTAGGCCTGTGTTGTCATCCCTCGGAGCGCGCTGCGCCGGTATGGCGCTGCTGCAGCAGGGGATTGGCGGCAAGGCACAATAGCGCCTCCGTCGCACCCAGGCAGGGCCAGACTCGAACCTCGGGCGAAGCAAGACAAGACACAACAACCATGAGCAGCAACACCTCCTCCCCCTCCAATGCAGCGCTCACGCCGGTTCAGGCTGGCGAGCGCGTGTTCAGCGGCATGCATCTGGCCTCACTGTGGTTCAGCCTGGGCGTTGGCCTTCTGGTCATGCAGGTGGGTGCCTACCTGATGCCCGCCCTGTCGCCCCAGCAGGCCATGCTGGCCATTGTGGGAGGCTCCATTGTCGGCGCGGGCCTGCTTGCCTGGGTGGGCAAGCTGGGGTGCGACACCGGGCTGTCGAGCGCAGGCCTCATCCACCATGTGTATGGCCGCCACTTTGCCAAGCTGCCGGTGCTGCTCAACATCGTTCAACTGCTGGGCTGGGGCGCTTTCGAACTGGTGGTGATGCGCGACTCCACCGTCGCCATCGGCCGCCAGGCGGACAGCATGCAGGCCGATTACTGGCCCTGGGCCGCCACCCTGCTGTGGGGCGGCCTGCTGATGGCGCTGATGCTGGGCTCGATGGTGCACCTGGTGCGCCGGCTCATCTCACGCATTGCGCTGCCGCTGGTGGTGCTGTCGCTGCTGTGGCTGACCTGGCAGTTCACCCATATGGCGAGCGCACAGGGCTTTTCTGCACTGTGGAGCCGCCCCGGCGCAGGCGGCATGGGCGTGATGCCCGCACTGGACCTGGTGGTGGCCATGCCCATCTCGTGGCTGCCACTGGTGGCTGATTACTCGCGCTACGGCAAAAACGGCCGCTCGGCCATGGCCGGCACCTGGCTCGGTTTTGGCATTGCTAACGTATGGTGCTACGCCCTGGGCGTGCTCGTGGCCCTGGTGCTGCCCAGCAAGGACCTCGTCGCCGCCCTGCTGCTGGCCCAGGGCGGCCTGATCGCCCTGTCGCTGGTGCTGCTGGACGAGGTGGACAACGCCTATGGCGACGCCTACTCCGGCGCCGTATCGGCCCACAGCGTGCTGCCCGCCTGGAGCGTGCGCGCCTGGGGCTTGGTGGTGGCCGCTGCCTGCACCCTGCTCGCCCTGGTGCTGCCCATGCACAGCCTGGAGCCCTTCCTGCTGCTGCTCAGCTCGGTATTTGTGCCCCTCTTCGGCGTGATTCTGGGCCGCCTGTCGTTTGGCGGCTACCAGCGCACTGCCGTGCAGGCACCGATCCACTGGCTGCCGGTATGCATCTGGCTGTGCGGTATTGCCCTCTACCACGCACTGGCAGCCTGGGCGCCGGTCGCTGGTTCCGCGATTCCTACGCTGGTGGTGACGTTTGTGGTGGCGTTTGCTACGCGGGCGAAGGGGTGAGACAAGCTGGACTGATTGCTTGCAGCCGTCCCTGACCTGCCAATAGACATCCGCCATGCAAGGCCCATACAGCCTTTCAACCTGGCAAATCAAACCTGACGCAAGTGCCAGAGGTATAGGCGCGTTCAACGGTCTTCCCCTGCACTTTGCAGCGCGTCGGGCTTCAAAGGTGCCTGGTCATTCATGTCACATCCTTGACGGCTATTTCGTCATACTGGCATGCCTCGCTTGGGGGCAGGCACGAGACTGCATTCATGATCCAGAAAAACCTATTCTCACCCGACGAACGCGCTCGCCGTTATGACACCGAGCACGCACGCAGGCTGCGGGCCCTGGCCTATCGCATGCTCGGTTCGCGCGCCGAAGCGGAGGACATCGTGCAGGACACCTGGTTGCGCTGGGTCGAGGTGGATGAAAGCACCATCGACAATCCGGGAGCCTATCTGTCACGCCTCGCCACCCATCTGTGTCTTGACAAGCTGGGATCTGCCGCCGCACGACGCGAGCAGTATGTGGGTATTTGGCTGCCCGAGCCTTTGCTGGAAGACGAGATTCTGTTTGGCTGGGCACCCAATCCTGAACGACAGGCAGAGTTTGCTCAGGACGTATCGGTGGCATTCATGCTGGCATTGGAACGTCTGTCACCGCTGGAACGTGCTGCCTTCCTGTTGCACGACGTGTTCGATCTGGAGTACGACGAGATCGCTCGCCATCTGGGCCGCAATACCGACACCTGCCGCCAGTTGGCCAGCCGAGCACGCCGCAATGTCAAGGCTGACTATGCACGCCGCGAAGTCGCCGAGGAAGAGCGCCAACGCCTCTCTGAGGCCTTCGCAGAGGCCATACGCACCCAGGACATCAGTGCTTTGGCACAGGTACTGGCCGAGGATGCGGTGATGCTCGCCGATGGAGGCGGCAAGGTCAGCGCAATCACAAAGCCGCTGCGAGGCAATGTCGGCATTGCCAAAGCCCTGATTGGCTGGGCACGGCTGGACGACAACCGTGGCTGGCGCATTGTGCCAACCGTCGTCAATGGCCTGCCTGGCTGCCTGATCATCGACGATTGCAACCACGGCGAACTGGTGCAGACCATCGCCCTGGCCCCAGCCACCGATGCCGGAGGTGGCATCGGCGCAATTTACATACAGCGCAACCCGGAAAAACTGGCAGGCATCATGCAGATGCTGGCGGCGAAGGAATAGAGAAATTCGGTGCGCATGTCACAAAGCACCCGGCTATGTCGTCTTGTTCATGTATTGCGCTTTCTACAAGCCCCATACGCAAACCCACCTTAAGGAAATGACCATGACTGCAAATTCGCCGCGCCTCGACTACATGCAAATTTCGCCCGACCTGTTCAAGAAGTACGTTGCGTTCGGCATGGCCGGCAAACTGGACGAAAGCCTCGCCCTGCTCGTTGATATCCGTGCTTCACAACTGAACGGTTGCGCTTTCTGCCTGGACATGCACGTCAAACAGGCCAAGCTCCATGGCGAACGTGAACTGCGCCTGCACCACCTTGTCATCTGGCGTGAGTCCCATCTGTTCACACCGAAGGAGCGCATGGCCTTGGCCTGGACCGAAGCGCTGACGAAGATTGAAGGCGAAGGTGTCTCGGACGAACTCTATGCCGCCGCCCGTGAGCACTTCAATGAAATCGAACTCTCCGAGCTCACCTTCCGTGTTGTTGCCATCAACGGCTGGAACCGCCTCAACGTTGCCTTCCGCAGCCCGCCAGGCTCGAAAGATCGGATGTTCGGGCTGGACAAGGCCGGATTGAATTGAATCGACCCCAAAGTCGACGCATTGTGAGCGCCAGGCTATCTTCTGCGCGTGCGGTTTCTACGCCAGCGATCGCAATCGGCAGGGTAAACTGCCAAACCATGCGGCGCACCACCAAAAACTGCTGATAGTCTTTCATTGAGGTCTGAGTTACGCCGGGCTGCACAACAGATAGCACCATGACCATCCCATCTCACGTTCTGACTATGTGGTCCGCATTCTGTCTGGAGGAAGGCGGAATCGAAGACGGAAGATTCTACGAAGCATTCGGCTTCGGGGACTCACCGTCTATGGCTGATGAACTCGGAAAGCTGGTGCTGGCTGGCATCAAGCGCGCAACTGCCGGATCCGTCTGGTCGTACGAGTCGAGCGGCAAAGGTATACCCAAGCCCGGTGACTTGAGCGTGGTAACCGACTCCAATGACACCCCCCTGTGCATTATCGAAACAGTTCAAGTTGATATTGTTCCGTTTCATGCCGTTTCGGAGGAGTTTGCAGCAACCGAGGGAGAAGGTGATGGCTCTCTCGACTACTGGCGCAAAGCGCATTTCGAATACTTCACAAGAGAATGCGAAAGATCAGGCCGCTCTTTCAGCCACGAAATGCTGCTCGCATGCGAGCGATTCCGTGTGGTGCATCCGCGAGCGGCACGCAGTACGGTCTAACCTCTCGCTAAGCGGTGCGCCAATGGCAGATCATCGGGCCCGCTATGCTTGTACACAGCACATTTTTACCCGCTCGGGCTTGGAGCTATCGCTGTCGCCCGCCTAACGCCGGCGCTGAACATCCGCTTACATGTGCCACTAGTGGAGGCTCTTGGCCCGCAGCGCAAATGCACCGATGTACTGGGGAGCGGCCCCCCCGAGACACAAGCCCAAGGGGAAAAGTCAGTTGTCAGCGAGGTCCACGAACTGGAGCTACCGTCCAGGATTGGCTAATTGATCTTCTCCAAATCCGTCTGCCTCATGTACAACGGGTATGCTGTCTGCATTTATTGGGGTTGGGTCCGCTGATGAAGGATACGTCTATGGGATTACGCGATGGATTTGAACGAGTGCTAACAGAGTATCCCATAGCAAGCCAAGAAGTCTTTACGCAGCATACATTAGCCAATTTCATCCGAGGCGGGTTGCGCGATGCTGTTGCCATCGCAGCCGGAAAAGACGAGCGTTTGCTTTTCAAGGGTAGTGCTGGCCAAGGTAACTGGGCGCGCGGTCCTTGGGTTGCTGTTTTTGACAAACTCGTAACGGCTAGTGCCCAAAGTGGTTATTACCCAGTCTATTTATTTCGCGAGGATATGACAGGGCTCTACCTTAGCCTCAATCAGGGGATGACGGAGGCCAAAAAGCTATACAAGTCGGACGCCAAGACTGCGTTGAAATCGCGTGCAGCTAACTACCGTGCCATGCTTGGAAAAGAGATTTCTGGTTATCCAGAGATAAGCATTGATTTGCGCCCATCGGACCCAACTAACGACACCGCATTTTACGAAGCCGGAAACATATGCGCCAAGTTCTACGCCCTGGGGAACCTTCCGAACGAGGTGCAACTGAGTCGGGACCTGACCAATATGGTCCAGCTATATGATGTACTTTTTAAAGGCGAAACCAATAGTGAAGTGAGCAATACAACCATTGAGGGTGACGAGCCCCCAGAAATGGCATATGAGGATGCCACTCGTTTCCGCATGCACAAACGTATTGAACGTAACGCCGGCCTGGCAAAGGCTGTAAAAAAGCATCATGGCTATTGCTGCCAAGTATGCAATACAAATTTTGAAGCTCTTTATGGGGTGATTGGCAAGGAATACATTGAAGCCCATCACCTCAAGCCGCTGGCCTCGCTCAAAGGAAAGAAGGTTGCCATGGACCCTGCAATGGATTTTGCGGTGCTTTGCGCAAACTGTCACCGTATGATTCATCGCTCAGGATTTGTCGACGACATCAACCAATTCAAGAAAGAACACTATCGTGGCTAAATCATCAGCAATAAATTTGGTTGAACTACGCGATGAACTCCGGGTCTTTGCTGCTGAACGTGATTGGGACCAGTTTCACACCCCAAAAAACCTAGCTTCAGCCTTGAGTGTTGAAGCTGCGGAGCTACTAGAGCCATTCCAATGGCTAAAAACGGGTGAGCTACGCGAGTTAGATACCCGTAAGCAGGAAGCAATTCGAAATGAATTGGCTGACGTGCTGATTTATCTCGTACGTCTTGCGGACAAGCTTAACATTGATTTGTTGGATGCTGCCTCAAAAAAGCTTGCACATAACCAAACAAAGTACCCCGCCGAGAAAGTTCGCGGGGACTCTCGCAAATATTTGGAGTACTAGGAGATTAGTTCCGCTTTGGGTCGGCAGCTCCAAGCTTACAAGAGTTGCCGTTCAGCTTGTCTGGCGCACTGCGATTCAGCAAGTTTTCGGTTGGAGGCGCGCAGCGAACCTCTGAGCAAATAGTAGGTCAACACCTGGTATCGGCGGCAGCGGTCACAGGTTTACAGCTTAGGACTGCAATCTGCCTGGAGGGGCCGATCAAACGGGTGTGACGATCTGCAGCTTTTGGCTGGTTACACGCCTTGCACCAAACGCTAAGCAATAGACATCCACAAACAACCTGCGTCCCGCAATCAAAAAAACCGCCTGAGGTGATCCCCTCAGGCGGCTTTGGGTTTCATGCACAGGTGTCTCTCAGCCTTCGCCGTCCCCTGCCCCGCGCACCTCACCACCATCCTGCCACCCTCCCGCCAGCGCCTTGTAGACGGCAATGCTGTTGCGCAGGGCCTCCACCTGGCTTTGTGAGCTGGCGTCCTGGGCGGCGAGTTGCTCGCGTTGGGCGTCGAGCACTTCGTACAGGCCGATGGTGCCTCCCTGGTACATGCGCTGTGCGAGTTTGGATGCTCTGTCGCGCTGCTGCGTGGCGGTAGTCAGCACCAGCAACTCTTCGCGGCTGCGGTTGGCGCGCACCAGGGCGTTTTCGGTTTCCTCCAGGGCCTGCAGCACGCTCTGCTGGTATTGCGCCAGGGATTCGGCGGCGCCCGCTTCGCTGGCCGCAATGCGTGCGCGCACGCGGCCTATGTCCAGAAACGACCAGTCCACGCCCAGGAAGACGCTGCTGGTGGCGGTGCTGCCCTTGAAGAGGTCGTTGCCGCCGAGCGCAAAGCTGCCCAGGAGCCCGCCGATGGACAGCCGCGGAAACAGGTCGGCCGTGGCCACGCCCACACGCGCCGTGGCGACGTGCAGGCGCGCTTCGGCAGCCGCAATGTCGGGGCGGCGGCGCAGCAGTTCGCCAGGCGTGTCTGCGCGCGGCACTGCGGGCAGGCGGGGCAGTTCCTGGGCGCTGTCGAGCATGGCGATCAGATCGCCGGGCGGCAGGCCTGCCAGCACGGCCAGGCGGTGCTGCAGCACGGCGGCTTGCGCCTGCAGGTTGGGAAGGCGCGCCTCGGTGCCCAGCAGCAGAGCGCGGGCGCGGCTGGCGTCTAGGTCTGTCGCCATGCCTGCCTGCAGGCGCCGCTCTACCAGTTGCAGGGTGTCGCGCTGGTTGCGGGCATTGGCCTGGGCGATCTGCAGCCGCAACTGGGTGCCGCGCAACTGTGCGTAGCTGTCGGCCACCTGCGCGGCAATCACCACCTGCAGCGCGGCCAGATCGGCCTCTGTGGCCAGTCTTTGCGCGTGTTGCGCTTCCACGGCGCGGCGCACGCGGCCAAACAGGTCTACCTCCCACTGCGCGGCAATGCCTGCGTTGTAGCTGCGGGTGGAGCGCGGCTGGCCGGGGCTCAACTGATCCTGGCTCTGCTTTTGCTGGGTGGCGCCCGCATTCATGGTGACGGTGGGGAAGCGGTCCATCTGCGTCTCGTTCAGCACTGCATCGGCTGCCTGCAGGCGTGCCAGGGCTGCGCCCAGGTCGTGGTTGCCGCCCAGTGCCTGGCGCACCAGGGCTGTGAGGGTGTCGTCGCCAAATTCGCGCCAGAAGGCGGCGTCGCGCACGTCGACCGATGGCAGCGGGGCCGCGTCTGTCCCCGCCCTCGCCTCCTGCCGGGCAAACTGTGCGGGCGTTTGCACGGTGGGTGCTGCGCTTTTGAAATCCGGCCCCACGGCGCAGCCGGACAGCGCCATGCTGCATGCCAGGGTCATGCTGCTCAACAGAAGGGGTTTAGCCATGGACATGCTCCGAAGGGGGAATTGCAGAAGAAGGGGTTTGCGGATGCTGCCGCAGTTGCGTGCCGCTGAGCTTGCGCAGCGTTACGTAGAACACGGGCGTGAGGAACAGGCCGAAGATGGTGACGCCCAGCATGCCCGAGAACACGGTGATGCCGGTGGCGGCGCGCACCTCGGCGCCTGCGCCATGGCCGATGAGCAGCGGCACGGCCCCGGCGATGAAGGCAATCGAGGTCATCACGATGGGGCGCAGGCGCAGGCGGCAGGCCTCGCGCGCGGCATCCCAGATGCTGGCGCCCTGCATTTCCAGCTCGCGGGCAAATTCGACGATCAGGATCGCGTTCTTGCAGGCCAGGCCCATCAGCACCACCAGCCCCACCTGCACGAAGACGTTGTTGTCTCCGCCCGAGAGCCACACGCCAAAGAGCGCCGCGCAGATACACACGGGCACGATCAGGATGACGGCGAGCGGCATGGTCCAGCTCTCATACAGCGCCGCCAGCACCAGGAACACGAGCATCACGGCCAGCGCAAAGACGATGGCTGCCGCATGGCTTTGCTCCACCTGCTGGTAGCTCATCTCCGTCCAGGCCAGATCGATGCCCGGTGGCAGCACCCGGTCGGCAATTTCGCGCAGCTTGGCCAGCGTTTCGGCAGACGAGAGCACATGCGGGTCGGCATCGCCAATCAGGTCGGCTGCCGGAAAGCCGTTGTAGCGCAGCACCGGGTCGGGCCCGTAGCTGGGCTCCACGCTCACCATGGATGCAAGCGGCACCATGTCGCCGCGGCTGTTGCGGGTCTGCAGTCTGCCAATGTCTTCTGCGGTCTGGCGGTAATCTGCATCGGCCTGCAGCATGACGCGGTACACGCGGCCAAAGGCGTTGAAGTCGTTGACATACACCGAGCCCAGGTAGGCCTGCAGCGTCTGGAACAGGTCGTTCAGCGCCACGCCCTGGGCCTTTGCCTTGGTGCGGTCCACCTTGACTTCCAGCTGCGGAATGTTTGACTGGTAGGCGCTCACCGGGTAATGCATGCCCGGCGTCTTGGCGATTTCGGCCTGGAAGGCGCCCAGCGCCTGCTGCAGCGCAGCATAGCCAAGGCCCGCCCGGTCTTCCAGAAACAGCGAGTAGCCCGAGCCATTGCCCAGCCCCTGGATGGGCGGCGGCATGAGCGCGTAGCCAAAGCCGCCATCCATGCCCGAGAGCTTGCCGTTCAGCTCTGCGCTGATGTCAGCGGCGCTGCGCTGGCGCTCGCCAAAGGGTTTGAGGATGACGTAGGCGCTCGTCAGGTTGGGGGTGTTGGTGCCCTGCAAGGCGTTGAGGCCAGCGAACGCGGGCACGGAGTGCACGCCCTCCACCGACAGCGCATGTTTGGTGAGCTCGCGCGTCACCTCGTCGGTGCGGCTGAGCGATGCGCCTTCGGGCAGCTTGGCACCGGCAAAGAGGTAGAGCTTGTCCTGCATGGGGATGAAGCCGCCGGGCACAGTGTTGAACAGCCAGGCCGTGCCGCCCAGCAGCGCCACGTACACCACAAATACCACCCCGCGCATCTTGAACGAGCGCCCCACAACCTTCTCATAGCCGCTTGCGCTGCGGTTGAACATGCGGTTGAACCGTTGGAAGAACCAGCCCAGGCCCGCATCCATGCCGCGTGCCAGCCAATCCTTGCGCGCGCCGTGGCCTTGCAGCAGCTTGGCGGCCAGCGCTGGCGAGAGCGTGAGGGAGTTGATCGCCGAGATGACGGTGGAGATCGCAATCGTCACCGCAAACTGTTTGTAGAACTGGCCCGTGATGCCGTCGAGGAAAGCCATGGGCACGAACACCGCACACAGCACCAGTGCAATGGCGATGATGGGGCCGGACACTTCCTTCATCGCCAGGTGCGCAGCCTCTCGCGGGCTATGGCCTTTTTCGATGAAGCGCTCCACGTTCTCCACCACCACGATGGCGTCGTCCACCACGATGCCGATGGCCAGCACCAGCCCGAACAAGGTCAGGGTGTTGATCGAGTACCCCAGCAGGTAGAGCCAGGCGAAGGTGCCGACGATGGACACCGGCACGGCCAGCAGCGGAATGATGGAGGCGCGCCAGGTCTGCAAAAAGACGATGACGACCAGCACCACCAGAATCACCGCCTCGATCAGGGTGCGCTGCACCGCCTGGATGGAGTCGCGCACGAACACCGTAGGGTCCCACAGGTACTCGAACGAAGCGCCCTGCGGCAGGGTGGCCGAGAGGCGATCGAGCGTTTTGTATACCTCGTCAGCCACACCCAGCGCATTGGCGCCAGGCGTCAGAAAGATGCCGATGGCCGCCATGTTCTGGTTGTCCAGCGCGGCGCGCAGGGTGTAGTCGCTGGCGCCCAGCTCGATGCGGGCCACATCGGCAAGGCGCACGATCTGGCCGTCAGCGCCGGTTTTCAGAACGATGTCGCCAAACTCCTGTTCGGTCTTGAGACGGCCTTGCACATTGATCGACAGCAGTTTCTCCGTGCCCTTGGTGCTGGGCTCGGCGCCCAGCTGGCCTGCGGAGACCTGCACGTTCTGCTCGCGTATGGCGGCAATCACCTGGTTGGCCGTCAACTGCCGGGCCGCCACCTTGTCCGGGTCGAGCCAGATGCGCATGGCGTAGTCGCCCGAGCCATACACGCCCACATCGCCAATGCCGGGCAGGCGCGCGAGCTCGTCCTTGACCTTCAAGGTGACGTAGTTGCGCAGGTAGAGCGTGTCGAGCTTGCCATCGTTCGATGCAAGGCCCACGTACATGAGCGGCGTGGCCGATTGCTTTTGCGTGGTGATGCCGTATTGCCGCACTTCCTCGGGCAGGCGGCTTTGCGCCTGGCTCACGCGGTTCTGCACGCGCACGGCGGCAGCATCGGGATCGGTGCCGGGGCGGAAGGTGGAGACAACCTGCAGGCTGCCGTCCGACGCGGCCACCGATTTCATGTACATCAGCCCTTCGACGCCATTGATGGCCTCCTCCAGCGGCACGGCCACCGATTCGGCAATCTCCTTGGGGTTGGCGCCCGGGTAGGTGGCGCGCACCACCACGCTCGGGGGCACCACTTCAGGGTATTCGCCCGAAGGCAGCTGCGGAATGGCGATCAGACCGACGGCGAACATGATCACCGACAGCACGATGGCAAAGATCGGCCTGTCAATAAAGAATTTTGAAAAATCCATAGCACCCTCCGCTTATTGGCCGGGCGCTGTGGCCAGTTTTTCTTCTGACAGAGCCGCCTGGGGCTTGCCCGCCTCGGCCTGTGGCTTGGGGGCCAGCGGCATGCCTGGGTAGTAGATGCGCTGCATGCCTGCCACCACCAGCTGGTCGCCCGGCTGCAGGCCCGCTTCCACAATCCGCCGGCCCTCGAACATGCGGCCGAGCTTCAGCTCGCGCCGCTCGGCGCGGCCGCCCTCGCCCACCACGTAGGCGTATTTGCGGTCCTGGTCGGTCAGCACCGCCTTGTCGTCGATCAATACCGCCTGAAAATCGCTGCGCCCCTGCATCTGCACGCGGGCAAACATGCCGGGCGTGAACAGGCCCTGATCGTTGGCAAGCGTGGCGCGCACGGTGAGCGTGCCCGTCTGCGGATCAAGCCGGTTGTCGGTAAAACCCACCTGGCCGGTGTGCGGAAAGCCGTCTTCGTTGGCAAGGCCAATGCGCACCTGCGCGGCTCCTGCGCCCCCGCTCCCCCCCGTACCCTTGCCCTCAGCCTTGCTCGCTACCGCCTGCTGCCTGCTGCGCAGCAGGCTTTGCTCGTCGGCATCAAAGTACACATACACGGGGTTTTGCGACACCACGGTGGAGAGCACGCTCTGGTTGGCCTGGGCCAGGTTGCCTGCCGTGAGCACGGCGCGCCCCGCCACACCGCTGATGGGCGAGCGCACCTCGGTAAAACCCAGATCCAGCTGCGCAGCAGCCACGGCGGCCTCGGCCGCCATCACTTCTGCCGATGTCTGCGCCAGGGTGCCTGCGCGGTTGTCGGCTTCTTCGGCAGAGATGGCGCGGTCTGCCAGCAGGTCGCGGGCCCGCCGGTCCTGCGTTCTGGCCAAGGCCTGCGCCGCCTTGGCGCGCTGCAGCTGGGCCTGGGCGCTTGCCAGCGTTGCCTTGTAGGGCCTTGCGTCGATGGTGAACAGCACCTGCCCCTTGCGCACAGCCTGCCCTTCGCTGAAGTTCACGCTGTCGATGTAGCCGCCCACGCGGGGGCGGATTTCCACGCTCTCCTTGGCGGCAATGCGGCCATTGAAGCTGTCCCATTGCTGCACCGGATGCAACTGCACCTGCGCTGTACTGACCTGTGCTGGCGGCGGCTCGCCTGCGGCAGCAGATTCACTCCCTCCGCTGGCCTGCTTGCAGGCGGTTAAACCGACTAGCGCCATGCTGGCCGCAGTTGCCAGGCCGGTGCGCACAAACCAGTGCGCGCTGATTGCTGATGTCATTGTTCAATTCCATGAGTGGACGGCAAACCCGAACCGCAGGCGCGACCGGGAGCCCCATCCGTTGGCCTGCCAGACCGGAGTGCTGGCAGACATGAAGGCAAAGCACGAGCGTGGCCGCAATGACCACACAGAGACAAACCCTGCTTTTGCCCGTTGCTGCGCAGCATTTTTCAAGTTAAAGTAAGCTTTAAGTCAATGAAAAAATGGATTACCACCATGAATCCTGGGGATGATGAGCTGCTGCCCATCGGCATGATTGCGCAGCGCAGCGGGGTCAACGCCTCCGCATTGCGGTACTACGAATCGCTGGGTCTGATCGAATCCGTGCGCAGCGGCGCGGGCCACCGCCGCTACCGGCGCTCCAGCCTGCGGCGGGTGGCCTACATCGTGTTTGCCCAGCGCCTGGGTTTTCAGCTCGAAGAAATTGCCGCGCAGCTCGATGGGCTGCCCAAGCACCATGCGCCCACGGGCGATGAGTGGAGCAGCATCTCGAAAACCTGGATCAACCGCGTCGATGAGCGCATCCAGGAGCTGATGCACCTGCGTAGAAGCCTGGAAGACTGCATTGGCTGCGGTTGCCTGTCGATGAAGGTGTGCAACGTCTTCAACCGCGCCGACTGCATTGCAGAAAATGGCGCCGGCCCCCGGGTCTGGCTTGGCGACCGGCTGGTGCCCGCGCAGGACGAAAGCTGCCACGGATGCGCTGCAGGGCCCTCACCACATGGGCTGGACACGGGTCGGGATACACCGCAAGGCGCCTGTTGAAGGCAATCGCTGTCGCCACTGGCGAAGAAGACAGCGCAGCGGCTCGCGCCAGACGGTGTTCAGACCGCGATCAGACCATGGCCGGGCGTGTTGCTCGCGCCCGCAGCGCGGCGCTCCTTAGAACGTGTTTACGATCTCTACGCAGCCGCGTTGGAGTGCAATCGGGATGAGTTCGAAGCGCTGGGCCGCAGTTTGCACCGGGGTGCAAGCAAGGGCGAGCGCGAAGAAATCGCCCGATTTCACTCCAACCCGTAGGGACAGTGGGTTTGGGGACGCCCAGTTAGGGGCGCTCGGTCAGGGGCGCCCCGCAAAGCCACTGTCGCGGCGCGAGGAGATCGTAAACACGTTCTTACAGCTTGCGGGCCAGCCACACGCCGCAGGCGGCCAGAGCCAGCAGCATCCAGGCCACCGTCGTCCACCCTCCCGCCTGGGCCAGCACGCCGGCCGCCAGCGGCCCGAGCAACTGCCCCACATAGCTGCCCTGCAGCATGAAACCAATGGTGGGCGGCACCAGCGCCGCGCTGGGCGCGGCCTTGGGCGCGCCTGCAGTCAGGGCGCCCGGGATGGAGCCCATGCACCCGGTCATCAGCATGGCAACGGCCACCGACGCCTGCATGGGCAGTGGAACCCAGAACAGCAGCGAAATGCACACCGCACCGATGGTAAAACCTGCCCCCACCACCCAGCGCGGCGGCACGCCACGCCGCATCAGGGCACCTGCACTGATATTGCCCAGCACATTGACCGCCACGATGGCGGCGCTCACATAGCCCGCCTGCCGGGCCGACAGGCCCAGCAGATCGCGCAGCAGCAGGGGCAGGAAGCCGGAAAACGCGAAATAGATCATCGCGTACGTTGCAAAACAGAGGGCGATGAGCTGCGCCCCTCGCGCCTGCGCCACGCTGCGAATGGCGCTCCATGCGCCGCTGCCCACAGCGGTTGACGCCAGCGCCGGCATGGCAGGCAGGCACAGCCACAGCACCACGCCACTGGCCACGGCCAGCCAGCCATTGAGCTGCCACAGCAGCTGCCAGGACACGGGGTAACCCAGCGACGCCGCCACGGTGGCGCCCAGCATCATGAGGGCAATGCCGCTGGGCACCGCCGTGCTTGACAACGCCATGGCCAGGTCGCGCTCGCGGGGCGCGGCCTGGCGCCCTACCACGCTCGACGCGCAGATCAACAACACGACCACCGCAATGCCTTCCACCACGCGCGACGCGATCAATAACCCGATCCCCGTGGCAAAGCTGCCGGCAAAGTTGGTCAATGCCAGCGCCGCCACCCCGGCGCACAGCACCTTGCGCGCATCGAAGCGCGAAACCATCAGGCCCAGCGGCATGGCCAGCACGGCGCCCACAATGGCGAGCGACGAGATGACCAGGCCGGTTTCCCGCAGGCTCAGGTGCAGCGGCGCGCCTTGCAGGAGTGGCAGCGCAATGATGGCCTTGCCAATCTGGAAGGCGGCATTGAGTGCCGCAAAGATCGCCAGTGCAATGGTGCGCCAGGAGGTGTGATGGGGTTGTGCTTGCATATCCGCCAGATCAAGAAGAACAGGAAATGGCCTGCAGTCTAAAAATTGAAGCGCACTTGAAGTCAATGCCAATTCTGGCTATCGCATCCCAAGCCTCCAGCTATCCGCAATCACGGCGGCGCCTCGTAGAGGCAGAAGCCTTCAGCCGCGCGACTCTTCGTCGAAGATCGACGCTTCAAAACCGGTGTTCACAAAGCCTTCGGTCGACTCCAGCAACGCGGCGATCATCTGCGCGCTGGCTTTGGCGGCCCCCCGGTGGTGGTGCGCAAAATGCAAGGCGGCCTGCTGCATCCTGCTGCGCAGCGCAGGCTGGGTGGCAATCAGCACGGCCTGTGCAATGCCCTGTGCCATGCCGTCAACGCGCAGCGCAGCACCGGCCTCTGCACTGCTGGCAGCGGCCTGCGTAAAGTTGAAGGTGTGCGGCCCCATCACCACCGGGCAGCCGCAGGCGGCTGCCTCGATCAGGTTCTGGCCGCCCAGGGGCGCAAAGCTGCCGCCCAGCAGGGCTGCATCGGCAAGGCCATAGTACAGCTGCATCTCGCCCATGCTGTCGCCCAGCCACACATCGGCAGCCTCCGGGCCACCCTGCCACTGGCTGCGGCGCGATACGCTCAGGCCCGCGCCGGTGAGCAGCTTTTCCACTTCGTCAAAGCGCTGCGGATGCCGGGGCACGATCAGCCACTGTACAGAGCACAGGCTTTGAGAAGGCGTCTCAGAGGCATGAGATGCTTCGCTATCGATAGCATCTGGCGCTTGCTGAGCGGGCGCAAGCGCCTTGCTTTGCAACACCACGTCCAGCCACAGCTGTTCCTCACCTTCTCGGCTGCTGGCCAGAAGGACCACCGGCTTTTGGGCGCCTTGCCGCCACGCCTGGCCCTGGCCCAGCTGCTCGGCATCGGGCTGCACGTCGAACTTCAGATTGCCCAGCACGGCCTGCACCGGCGCACCCACCTCGCGCAGGCGCGCCGCATCAGCGTAGCTTTGGGCAATGACGGCAGACAGTCCCTGGTAGGCGGGGCGCGAGAGCCATGCAAGCCGTTTGGCACCGCGCCACGATTTTTCATTGAGCCGCGCATTGGCAAGCACCAGCGGCACATGGGCCTTCTGGCATTCGGCAACGAGCCCCGGCCACATCTCGGTCTCCATCAGAATGCCGATGGCGGGCCGAAAGCGGCGCAGAAACGACCGCACGGAAGCCTTGTCATCCCACGGCTGCCAGACCTGGATGTCTCCAGGCAAGAGCAGTTTTCTGCCCTCTTCCCGGCCAGTGGCCGTGCCGTTGGTGAGCAGCAGGCGCAACGAAGGGATCTGCAGGCGCAGCTCGCGCAGCAGAATGGCGGCGGCTCGCGTCTCCCCCAGCGAGACGGCGTGAATCCACACCAGCGGCATATCGGGCAATGCCTGGTAGGCGGGTATATCGCCGTAATCACCAAAGCGCTGCTCCACCGCTTCGGCGTAGCCGGGCTCGGCCACCGCGCGGCGGGCCAGCTTGCGCCGCACCAGCGGCCGCGCCATGCGCGCCGCACAGCGGTAGAGAATCAGGCTCAGTCCCATGGCGCTTTCCTGGCGGCGTTGGCGTTCGTGGCGGGGGTGTCAGTGCGCAGCGCTGCCAACCACGGCGTCCGGCTTGACCTTCAACAGCAGGGCTTTCATGTCCTGCTCGATGCGGTGCAGCGCGGCCTGGTTGTGGCCCTCGAAGCGCAGCACCAGCACGGGGGTGGTGTTGCTTGCGCGAATGAGGCCAAAACCATCGGGCCAGTCGACGCGCAGGCCGTCAATGGTGTTGATGACGGCGGGCGCTGCAAAGGCGGCAGGCGCCATTTCCTGCAACTGGGCGGTGAGCTTGTGCGGCTCGCCCTCTTCGCAGGCAACGTTCAGCTCGGGCGTGCTGTAGCTGGTGGGCAGGGCATTGAGCACGGCGCTGGGGTTTTGCGCGCGACTCAGAATCTCCAGCAGGCGGCAGCCGGCGTAGGTGCCATCGTCAAAGCCGTACCAGCGCTCTTTGAAGAAGATGTGTCCGCTCATCTCGCCGCCCAGCGGTGCATTGGTTTCGCGCATGCGCGCCTTGATGAGTGAGTGGCCGGTCTTGAACATCACCGGCTTGCCACCTGCCGCCGCGATGGCGGGCGCGAGGCGCTGGGAGCATTTCACGTCGTAGACGATCTCCCCCCCTGGCACGCGCGAGAGCACGTCCTGCGCAAACAGCATCATCTGGCGGTCGGGGAAAATGTTCTGGCCGTCCTTGGTGACGATGCCCAGGCGGTCGCCGTCGCCATCAAAGGCCAGGCCCAACTCGGCATCGGAGTTCTGCAGCGCTTCGATCAGATCCTTCAGGTTCTCGGGCTTGCTCGGATCCGGGTGGTGGTTGGGGAAATTGCCATCCACCTCGGAAAACAATTCGGTCACCTCGCAACCCAGCGCGCGGAAAATGCCCGGCGCCGTGGCCCCGGCAATGCCGTTGCCGCTGTCCACCACAATCTTCATCGGGCGGGCCAGCTTCACATCGGACACGATGCGCTCCTGGTAGGCCTGCGTCACATCGGCCTCGCGCACCTTGCCGCCGCCCTGCATGCGCCAGGCTTCCTTTTCCATAATCTGGCGCAGCTTCTGGATCTCGTCGCCGTAGATGGCGCGGCCACTCAGCACCATCTTGAAACCGTTGTAATCCTTGGGGTTGTGGCTGCCAGTGATCTGAATACCGCTGTGGCACAGGGTACTGGCTGCAAAGTACAGCATCGGCGTCGTGACGCGGCCAACGTCGATCACTTCGACGCCCGCCTCCACAAGACCCTGGATCAGCGCGCGGCCGAGCTCATCGCCCGAGAGCCGGCCATCGCGGCCCACGGCCACCACCATCTCGCCTGCGGCCAGGGCCTGCTGGCCAAAGGCGCGGCCGAGTTTCAGCGCAACGCTTTCGTTCAGCGTGCTGGGCACAATGCCGCGAATGTCATAGGCTTTGAAGATCGATGGAGAAATCGGCACAGTACGAAACCCTTTGGTTGGCCCGGCGCACACAAAAACGGCTTCGCTCGGAAGCCGCAATGCCGGGAGCAGGCTATTGTAGGCACTGTGTGAGCCGCTTCCGGCCAGAAGGCACACGGCCCCTGCCTGTCAACAAGAGGAGTAGGGGGGCAAAATGGACTGCAACCGCCCAACGGGCTTGCGCTATAAGCTATAAAATAAGTAGCAATCAACACAGCGCATCAATTCGGCGCAAGAATGTCACCAATCACGGCCCCCGCTCCCGCTAGCATGGAGCATCTGTTACCAGCATCTGTCCACGGCCTTTTCCGGCCGTGACAACCGCTTTGCGCTGACCCGCCCCCACCATGCCCAGCACCACCACGCCCCAAGCCCCGGCACAGACCGTCTCTCCGCCAGCCGCCCTGCCCTCAGCCGCATCCATCCCCGTGATGCGCTGGTTGCCGGAATTTGTCGTGCTCGCCGTTCTGTGGGGAGCATCGTTTCTGTTCATGCGCCTGGGCGCATCGCAGTTCGGCCCCGTGCCCACGGCAGGCCTGCGCGTGGCGCTGGCCGCGCTGTTTCTGCTGCCGGTGATGTTGGTGCGCGGCGAGTGGCCTGCGCTGCGCGCGCACTGGCGCCCGGTGCTGTTCTCGGGCCTCATCAACTCGGCCATTCCGTTTGCCCTGTTTTCCTATGCCGTGGTGCACATGCCCACCGGCATGGCTTCGGTGCTCAATGCAGCGGCACCGCTGTTTGGCGCACTGGTAGCCTGGCTGTGGCTGGGCGACCGCATCACGCCGCTGCGCGCCATCGGCCTTCTGATGGGTTTTGCTGGTGTGGCCCTGCTGGCCCTGCATGACCGGCCGGCAAGCACCGACGGCGGCTGGGCCGCCTATACCGCCATAGGCGCCTGCCTGTGTGCATCACTCAGCTACGGCATTGCGGCCAGTTTTGCCAAGCGCTACCTGGTGGGCGTGCCGCCCTTGGCCACAGCCACCGGCAGCATGATTGGCGCGGCGCTTGGCCTGCTGCTGCCCACCATTGCGCTGTGGCCCGCGCAGATGCCGCCACTTTCGTCATGGCTGGCAGTGGCAGCGCTGGCCCTGCTGTGCACCAGCATCGCCTACATTCTGTATTTCCGCATCATCCAGACGGCCGGGCCCAGTCGCGCCATTGCGGTGACCTTTCTGGCGCCGGTGTTTGCCCTGCTCTACGGCAACTGGTTCCTGGCCGAGCCGATCACGGCCTGGATGGTGGGCTGCGGCGCGATCATCATCGGAGGCACCATGCTCTCGACAGGGCTCATCGGGGCCAAGAAGGCCTGAGCGCCGCCCAGCAAGGGCTTCTTTCAATGCCTTAGCGATGGCCTGATTTGCAGTCAGCGCACAGCCCCTGCAGGCGCAGCTCGCTCTGTGAAGGCGCCAGGCCCTGGCCCTGCAGGGTCTGCAGGTACTGCGCCATGGCGTGGGCAATCTGGGCATCGGCACTCTCGTCGAGCGCCTGTACCTGGTGGCAATCGGTGCATTCGTAGCGCACGTGCAATGCCTCGGCATGGGTGGGCACCGAATAGCGGGTCAGGCGTTCGCTGTCCACGCTCTTGACCAGCCTTCCGGCGGCTGCCAGCCTGTCGAGCAAGCGGTAGGTTGTGACCCGGTTCACGTCCACGCCCATTTTCTGCAGGCGCGCCTGTACATCGGCGGCAGACCACTGCATGTCCGGCTGCGCGGCCACCAGGGCCAGCAAGGCTTTGGTGGCACGCGTTGCGCGCATGCCGGCGGGCAGCGCGTCTACGCGCAAGGCAGCAGTCGTGGTGGATGGGGTACGTGCGGACATGGGGCGAGTGAACCAATGCTGATGCAATTGTGTTGCATTATGCCTGTCCAAATGCATGTCCAGGCATTGCCACCTATTTCAGCCAGTTGGCAAAGCGGGTTTCCAACTTGTCCACCTTGGGGCTGACCACGTACTGGCAGTACGGCTGACGCGGATTGTTCTCGAAGTATTCCTGGTGGTAGATCTCAGCTGGCCAGAACTGAGTGAGCAGTGCCACCTCCGTGACCACCGGCGCACCGAACTGGCCACTGTCTGCCAATTGCTGCACAAACGCACGCACCGCTGCCAACTGCTCGGCACTGGTGGTGTAGATGCCGCTGCGGTACTGCGTGCCCACATCATTGCCCTGGCGATTGGGGGTGGTCGGGTCGTGCGTGGCAAAGAATATCTGCAGCACCTGCGCAAGCGGCAGCACGCCCGGGTCAAACACCAGCTCAATGCATTCGGCGTGGCCGGTGGTGCCGCTGCAGACCGCTTCATAGCTGGGCTGGGCCACATGGCCATTGGCATAGCCGCTGGTCACACTCTGGACGCCGCGCACCCGTGAGAACACGGCTTCGGTGCACCAGAAGCACCCTCCCGCCAGATAGATTTTTTCGGTAGTGGAACGTTCATCGATGGCCATGCGTGCTCCAGGAGACATATGCAACAAGTGACGGTATGGCTGACTGTTGTACCAGAGAAAATGTGGCCCATTTCGTCAGCGCATGGCTTTATTTGCGGGCGGCCTCCAGGCCATTCAAGAGCCACTCGGGCTTGACGGCAAGGAACTGCGCCACTACATTAATAACCAACGGGTCAGTAATTTTTCCTGGCCTTCTGCTTGCACGCCACCTCCACTCCTGGCACTGATTTCCTTCTGTTCGCATGGGCACCCTCACCTCCGACCTTCCCCCGGGCACCAGCTCTGCACCTGCTCGAAGAAGCAGGCGCAAGCAGGCGCGCCCGGGTGAGTTGCTGGACGCCGCGCTGGATCTGTTTGTCAGCAAGGGGTACGCCGCCACCAAGGTGGAAGAAGTCGCGCGGCTTGCGGGCGTATCCAAGGGCACCCTGTTCCTGTACTTTCCCAGCAAGCAGGATCTGTTCAAGGCTGTCGTTCGCCATGTGCTGGCCGACCGTTTTGCCGAATGGAGCCTGGAGCTGGACAACTACCAGGACGACACCGCCAGCCTGATCCACTATTGCTACGAGGTCTGGTGGACGCGCATCGGCGCCACCAAGGCCTGCGGCCTGCCGCACCTGGTAATGGCCGAGGCCAACAATTTCCCCGAGATCGCCGCGTTCTACCGGCAGGAAGTGGTCGTGCCGGGCAACCGCCTGGTTGAGCGCATTTTGCAGCGCGGCATCGACCGGGGCGAGTTGCGCGCCATGGATGTGGGGTACGGCACCACCCTGGTACTGGCCCCGCTGATCTTCTGCGCCATTGCCCAGAGCTCCGGCGGGCTGTGCCTGCCCAACCCGCAGTTTGACGTACCGGCGTTCTTGCGGCTGCAGGCTGACACCCTGGTACGCGGCCTCGCTCCCGACGCCAGAGGTGCCCTGCCATGAAGACCTCGCCTTGCCCCACCCTGCTGCACTTCAACGCTGCCAAGCCAATGATTTTGCGCAATGGTTGGTGCAAAAGCGGTGCCAACCCGCGCAAGCTGCGTAAGCAGCCTAAAATCAGGGGTTTGTCATCGTTTTATCTCACCCCACAAGTCAACTGGAGTCTGGAATGAGTTTGCCCTTGAACATGGTCACGAATGGAAGTGATAAGTACCAGCTCGCACGCTACAACATGGTGGAGCAGCAGGTGCGCCCCTGGAGCCTGGGTGACGAGCAGGTGCTCGAACTCATCGGCACCCTGCGCCGCGAAGAGTTCGTACCCGATGGCCTGCAGGACATGGCTTTCATGGACATCCAGTTGCCGCTGCTCGGCGACGACGGCGAAGAGGCCATCGCCAACGGTCACTGCATGATGCCTCCGCGCGTCGAAGCCCGCGTGCTGCAGGATCTGAAGCTGCAGCCCAATGACAACGTGCTCGAGATCGGTACCGGATCGGGGTACATGGCTGCGCTGATGTCGCGCCTGGCCAAGCAGGTCACCACCATCGAGATCGAGCCTGCTCTGGTCGAGCTGGCCCGCGCCAACCTGCACCGCGCGCAGATCAGGAATGTGGACGTGGTTCTCGATGACGGCTCCAACGTCAAGGCCATCGGCGGCACCTACGACGTGATCGTGCTGAGCGGCTCGGTGCACGAAGTGCCGGCAGCCTTCTTCGACAAGCTCAACGAAGGCGGTCGCCTGATCGCCTTTGTCGGCAACGAGCCGATGATGCGCACCACGCTGTACACCCGCACCAAGGGCAAGATCGATGTGAGCCAGCCTTGGGATATCGTCGTGGCACGCCTCAAGGGTTTCCCGGAAGCGCCACGCTTCAAGTTCTGAACCCGCCCTCCCATTGCCATGCAGCGGCCCTTGGCGCAGCTGCATGGCGGAAAGAAAGCTATGGAGCAAATCCGCCCTGCACAACTGCAAGAATGGCTGGCCCGCCACGCCGGGGCACAACCCCTGGTGCTGGATGTGCGCGAGCCCTGGGAAGTGCAGACCGCCTCGGTCAGCCCCGAAGGCTTCGAGCTGCTGAACATCCCCATGCAGCAGATTCCGGCAGCCCTCTCGCAGCTGGATGAAGACCGCCCGATTGCCTGCTTGTGCCACCATGGCATGCGCAGCCTGCAGGTGGCGCATTTCCTCACGCAGAACGGCTTTACCGAGGTGTCCAACATCACCGGCGGCATCGACCTGTGGAGCGCAGAGCGCGACCCCCGCGTTCCTCGCTACTAAGACACGCAAGACCCGTCAACTCAGAGCCGCCTGCGCTGGATGAACAAGCGCTTGCGCCCCATCTCCAGACCTACCATGCGCCCAGCACCTGCCCTGCCCCGTCTCTTGTGGCTCCACACCTGCATTGCAGGCACATTGCTCGCTTGGGGCGGCACTGCCGCCCACAGCCAGAGCCTGTCGCAGATGGCCGAGCAGGCCAGCGGCTACGACGCAGCATGGCTGGCCGCACGCGCCAATGTGGACGCCGCCATCAGCCGCGCAGAGCAGGCCCGTGCGGGGCTGCTGCCACAGGTCGCCCTGCAGGCGCAGTCGCAATACAGCCGCACCGAAGTCAGCAAGCCGGAGCTGACGATCACCGGCCCCAACCACCAGTTGGGCCTGGTTGCCAGCCAGCCACTGTACCGGCCCGCCAACCGCATTGCACTGGAGCAGGGAAAGCTCGGCGCCAACATCGCCAGACTTCAGCTCGACGCCGCGGCCCAGGACTTGCTGGTGCGGGTGGCCCAGGCCTATTTTGATGTACTGGCCGCCGAAGACACCATGCGCTTCGTGCAGGCACAGAAAGCGGCGGTGCAGGAGCAGCTGGCCGCTGCCAGGCGCAATTTTGATGTGGGTACCGCCACCATCACCGATTCTCGCGAGGCCGAGGCCCGCTTCGACCTCGTGCGCGCCCAGGAAATTGCCGCCGACAACGATCTGACCGTCAAGCGGCTCGCGCTCGACAATGTGGTCGGCATGCCCGGCAACCAGCCCTGGCCACTGCAGCAGCCCGCCAGGCTGCCTGCGCTCATGCCCGACAGCGTGCTGCCCTGGGTCGACCAGGCGCAGGCCGATCAGCTACAGATCCGCATTGCGCAACTGGCGGTCGACAATGCCCGGCTCGACACGAAAAAGGCCGAAACCGGCCACCTCCCCACAGTGGACCTGCAAGCAAGCGTAGGCCGGCAGTTCTACCCCAAGGGCAGCATCACCATGCCCACCAATGGCTACAACGCCAACCAGGGCACGGTGGGCGTCGTCCTGAATGTGCCGCTCTTCTCCGGCTTTGCCGTGCAAAACCGGGTCAAGGAAACCGTGGCGCTGGAGACCAAGGCAGAGGCAGAGCTGGACAACGCGCGCCGCACGGTGACGCAAAGCGTGCGCAACGCCTTTTTCGGCGTGCAGTCGAGTGCCAGCCAGGTCAAGGCCTTGGAAGCCGCAGAGGCCAGCAGCCAGCTTGCGCTGGACGCCAACCGCACGGGCTACGAAGTTGGCGTGCGCATCAACATCGATGTGCTCAATGCCCAGAGCCAGCTGTTCCAGACCAAGCGCGACCTGGCACAGGCGCGCTACAACACCCTGCTGGGCCAATTCAAGCTCAAGCAGGCGAGCGGCAATCTGACGCTGGACGACGTTCGCGCCGTCGATCTGCTGCTGGCCAAGCCACAAACCACCGCCAAGCCCTGAGCCTGAACCAGCAGCAAAAACCGCCAGAGCCCCGTATAGCCTCGTCTTGGCGTGCTGCAATCACAGCAACGCATCCCAAATGAAAAGGAAAAAGCAAAAAAGGCCGGGTGCATGCACCAGGCCTTTTGTCCGCATTGGTGGGTGATACATGGATCGAACATGTGACCCCTGCCGTGTGAAGGCAGTGCTCTACCGCTGAGCTAATCACCCGAAGAAAGCCGCCTTTGCAGGCATCTTTCCGAAAAACTGGTGGGTGATACATGGATCGAACATGTGACCCCTGCCGTGTGAAGGCAGTGCTCTACCGCTGAGCTAATCACCCAAAGAAAGCCGCCTTTGCAGACATCTTTCCGAAAAACTGGTGGGTGATACATGGATCGAACATGTGACCCCTGCCGTGTGAAGGCAGTGCTCTACCGCTGAGCTAATCACCCCGGATGACGTTTCCGTCAAGACCGCTATTATGGCAGCAATTTGTTGCGTGCCCGGTAAATCAGGCTATTTTTCGCCAAATTGTTTTGTCGCCGCTTGATTTGTCGATCTGCGCAAGCACTTCTTCGTGCGCGGCCAATTCTGCGTCCGAAGGTACGATCACGGGCAGGTCAAAGTGGCTCAAATCCTGGCGCTGCACCACAATTCCGGCCTTGCCAGCAGACGAACCGAGCGCACCGGGTGCAGCATCCATGGACAGCAATTGCTCCTGCCCGCGCGTCATGTTGATGTAGACGTCTGCCAGCAGCTCTGCGTCCAGCAAGGCGCCGTGCAGGTCGCGGCCCGAGTTGTCCACTTCCAGGCGATCACACAGGGCATCGAGCGAGTTGCGTTTGCCGGGGAACAGCTCCTTGGCCATCACCAGGCTGTCGATCACGCCGCTGACCATGCTGGTCAGGCTGGGCATGCCCACACGCTCGAACTCCTTGTTCAGGAAGCCCATGTCGAACGGCGCGTTGTGGATGATCAGCTCCGCGCCCTGCAGGTATTCCTGAATCTGCGCCGCCATTTCATGAAAGCGCGGTTTGTCGGCCAGAAACGCCGTCGTGATGCCGTGCACGCGCAGCGCATCTTCGTGGCTTTCACGGTCGGGGTTGAAGTACAGGTGCAGGTTGTTGCCGCTGAGCTTGCGGTCTACCAGTTCCACGCAGCCCAGCTCGATCACGCGATCGCCTTCGGCGGCCGACAGGCCGGTGGTTTCCGTATCCAGAACAATTTGGCGAGCCATCCCTACATCCTCTCAATCATATGCCCGTGCATGCTACCTCAGCCGCTGCGCCCCGCCCTTTCTCGCTCCTGAGCGAAGAGCCTGGGCGCCGCAGCAACGCCCTGCGGGTGCAGGCGCTCAGTGGTTTTCTTTGGCGTGGTTGATCGAGTATTTGGGGATTTCCACCGTCAGGTCTTCGCGCGCCACAATGGCCTGGCACGAGAGGCGGGACTGCGGCTCCAGGCCCCAGGCCTTGTCCAGCAGATCGTCTTCTTCCTCTTCCGAGGGCTCCATCGAATCAAAGCCCTTGCGCACGATGACGTGGCAGGTGGTGCAGGCGCGGCTCATGTCGCAGGCATGTTCGATGTTGATGCCGTTTTCCAGCAGGGCTTCACAGACCGATGTTCCGGTGGGCGCCTTGATTTCAGCGCCATTGGGGCAGTATTCGGCGTGCGGGAGGATCTTGATAACTGGCATGGGGTCGTTTTCTGGTAATTTTTTAAATGGATTGCACGTTCTTGCCGGCAAGCGCCTGGCGGATGCCGCGGTTCATGCGCTCTGCGGCAAAGGTCTCGGTGCCCTTGCCCAGGGCTTCGCTGGCAGCCTCGATGGCGGCAGCGTTGTCGCCCGTCAAGGTGGCGCGCAGTGCATTCATCAGCGCGTCGATCTGCTCGCGCTCGGCGTCGCTCAGCACGTCGCCGTCGGCATCCAGCGCGCTTTGCGCGGCAATCAGCAGGCGGTCGCCGTCCACGCGCGCCTCCACCAGCGCGCGCGCCTGCATGTCGGCCTGCGCGGTGCTGAAGCTGTCCTGCAGCATGCGGGCGATCTGGTCGTCCGACAGGCCGTACGACGGCTTGACGTCGATCTGCGCCTGCACGCCACTCATCTGCTCCTGCGCGCCCACCGAAAGCAGGCCATCCGCATCGATGGTGAAGGTGACGCGAATGCGTGCGGCGCCCGCTGCCATCGGAGGGATGCCGCGCAGCTCGAAGCGCGCCAGGCTGCGGCAGTCGGCCACTAGGTCGCGCTCGCCTTGCACTACATGGATCGCCAGCGCGGTCTGGCCGTCCTTGTAGGTGGTGAAATCCTGCGCGCGCGCGGTCGGAATGGTTTCGTTGCGGCTGACGATGCGCTCGACCAAGCCACCCATGGTTTCGATGCCCAGCGACAGCGGAATCACATCGAGCAGCAGCAGGTCGCCATTGGTGTCGTTGCCCGCCAACTGGTTGGCCTGGATCGACGCCCCCAGGGCCACGACTTCGTCCGGGTTGAGGTTGGTCAATGGTTCGCGGCCAAAATAACCGGCCACGGCCTGCCGCACCTGCGGCATGCGGGTGGAGCCGCCCACCATGACGACGCCCTGCACCTCGTCCTTGTCCAGTTGCGCATCGCGCAGCGCGCGGCGTACGGCGGTGAGTGTGCGGTCGGTCAAATGACGGGTGGCTGCGTCAAAATCTGCGCGATTCAGATCAAAATGAATGTTGGCGCCCGCCAGCTGTGCGCTGAATGCTATCGATTCAGAAGCAGTCAATCCTTCCTTCGCCGCCTTGGCGGCCAGGCGCAGCACGGCCTTGTCCTGCGCACTCTGCGCCACGGCGCCGGTCTTGGCAAGCGCCCATTGGGCCAGCGCCGCATCGTAGTCATCACCGCCCAGGGCCGAATCACCGCCGGTGGCAATCACCTCGAACACGCCGCGTGCCAGGCGCAGGATGGAGATGTCGAACGTGCCGCCGCCCAGGTCGTAGACGGCGTAGATGCCTTCTGCGGCGTTGTCGAGCCCATAGGCAATGGCAGCGGCTGTAGGTTCATTGATGAGGCGCAGCAGCCTGATGCCGGCCAGCTGCGCCGCATCCTTGGTGGCCTGGCGCTGTGCATCGTCAAAATACGCGGGCACGGTGATGACGGCGCCATACAGGTCGTTGTCAAACGTGTCTTCTGCGCGGTAACGCAAGGTAGCCAGGATCTCGGCACTGATCTCCACCGGAGACTTGCGGCCCGCCACGGTCTCGATGGCCACCATGCCAGCATCTTCGGGCTGCACCAGCTGGTACGGCAGTTGCTCGGGGTGCTGCACATCGGTCAGGGTGCGGCCCATCAGCCGCTTGGCAGATGCAATGGTGTTGGCAGCGTCCAGCCCCGGCGTGGTGAGCGCCGCGTAGCCAATGTCGCGCTTGCCGCCCTCATGGTAGTGCACGACGGACGGCAGCAGCACGCGGCCATCGTCATCAGGCAGGCATTCGGCTACGCCGTTGCGCACGGCGGCCACCAGCGAATGCGTGGTGCCCAGGTCAATACCCACAGCGATGCGACGTTGGTGCGGATCGGGAGACTGGCCGGGTTCGGAAATTTGGAGCAATGCCATGGATGCTATTCTTTTATGAGTTCTATCGCTTGCAGGATGGGCGCTGGCGATCTGCTTCATGCAAACCACTGCCAAGCAGCGCCCCAGTGCCCAGCGGCTGGATCCCGCAAGTCGCGGTACAGGGCTTATTGTCCCAGTTGCTCGCGGCGGCGGTCGATATCTGCGCTAAATCGCGCAACAAACATGAGGGCTCTCACCTGCTGGGCGGCTTCCGCGTAGTTGCGCTCGGCATCAAGCAGTTGCTCGCAGCGCGCGAGCATGGTTCGGCGCGAAGCCTGCACTTCGTCCTCCAACGCGTCAACTGCGGCGGCGCTCTGCGCGTCTTCGAGGGCCTCGCGCCACTCCATCTGCTGCATCAGGAACGCTGCGGGCATGGCTGTGTTGTCTTCGGCACGAATGGGCGCGCCATGCAGCTCGCACAGGTAGGCGGCGCGCTTGAGCGGGTCCTTGAGGCGCTGGTAAGCCTCGTTGATGCGCACCGACCATTGCATGGCCACGCGCTGCGCCGCCGCACCCTGGGCCGCAAACCGGTCGGGGTGCGCCTCTTTCTGCAGCAGCTTCCAGCGCTCGGCCAGTTGGCCTGCGTCTTGCGCAAACTGCTCGGCCACGCCGAACAGCTCAAAATCATTGGATTGCAGGTTCATCGTTCTTCAAGTCGCCTCGGCTCGCTCGCCACACACGGCGGCCTTTTCGCCAACAAAATCGCCATTGTCCTCGCTCGGCATGGCGTTAAAAAACCGCCTGGCGGTGTGCGAAGGCGGTCATAAGTTGCCGGTGATCAAAAAGAGCTGTCTGCGGCCTTCTGTACGAAACTTCAGCATATTTCAGCTTGAAACCCCGTATCACGAGCGCCGACAGCTCTGTTTTCAATAGCTTACACGCGAAAGCTCTCGCCGCAGCCGCAACGGTCACGCTCGTTGGGGTTGTGGAACTTGAAGCCTTCATTCAGGCCTTCGCGCACAAAATCCAGCTCGGTGCCATCGATATAGGCCATGCTCTTGGGGTCGACCAGTATCTTGACGCCGTGTTCCTCGAACACCACGTCTTCAGGCGCGGCCTCGTCCACGTACTCCAGCTTGTAGGCCAGGCCCGAGCAGCCGGTGGTCTTGACGCCCAGGCGCACACCCACGCCCTTGCCGCGGCG